>CAVYUC010000008.1:0-286312 GCA_963771595.1 uncultured Prolixibacteraceae bacterium
TAAAATATGAGCAGCAATAAGATGTCGATATTTAATTTTACGACATCCTATTGTTGCTTTTATCTTTTAAATTACCAATTCGTAATTGGATTACAGCAATGGCAGGAGTTTTCATCATGATTTAACTTAGTTGATTTTCCTGGTGAAGTTGGAATTCATGTCCGACTTTTTTGAAACATAATGTATTTTACCTAATTGTAAAATTCAATATTTCTCCCCTTCTTCCGAAATCATGGGAACAAACTGAACCGGCAAAACATTTTTCCTGGTTATTTTTCCATCCTTTTTCTCCATTAATACCAATTCCTGAATCTGGTCTTTTCCCACCGGAATTATCATTTTTCCCCCTTCGGCCAGTTGTTTTTTTAATGGTTCGGGAATATGTGTAGGCGAGCAGGTTACAATTATGGCATCAAAAGGCGCATATTTTGGCCAACCCAGGTAACCATCACCAATTTTGCTATGGATATTTGTATAACCCATTTCCTGAAAAAGCTGCTTTGCCCGGTTACCGAGCTTTTCGAATATTTCGATGGTAAAAACCGAATCGCATATTTCCGCAAGTATGGCAGCCTGATATCCGGAGCCGGTTCCAACTTCCAGAACTTTATCGTCGGGTTGCAGCTGAAGTTCATCCGTCATAAATGCCACAATGTAAGGTTGCGAAATGGTTTGTCCTTCGCCAATCGGCAATGGCGTATCGTCGTATGCCGAGGAAATATAGGCAGGCAGTACAAAACGATGCCGCTCCACATTCATAAATGCCTGAAGTACATCCGAATCATTAATTCCACGTGCTTCAATCTGTGTTTTTACCATCCACTCGCGCAAATCGGCAAACCACTTGTTTTGGGAATAGGAATTTAAACTACTGAAGGTAAATAAAATCAGCAATGAAAATATTTTTAGCACAACTACCCGAAGGATTTTGGTTTTCATTCGACTTTCCTTTTTTCTTTTTCAACGAAGTATAAATGTGAAAGTTACTTTATTAAACTAACAGCATTTTTCATTTTTTTGTTTGGGCGGGCATTCCACCGAACCATAAGAACAAAACACGCAACAGTCACCTTCTTTGGGTTTTAATACCGTATGACAGTTTGTACATTCATAAAAAAAACTGCAGGCATTTTCAGGCATATTTTCATTCTTCTGAAAATTACATTCAGGACAGGTAATTACTGATTGCAAAATAATTTCTTTCATATTAAAACCGAAAGGAACTGTCGCAAAGATTCCGCGACAGTTCCTTATTTTATTGATCTCAAATTCAAATTAATTGGCTTGTTCATCTTTCAGATTCTCCCTTTTTTCAGCTTTTTCGGCCGGGCGATCATATTTGCAGCATGACGGAAGTTCTTTATATGCTGCTTCGGGAGCTTTATGCATTTCAGTGTCATAACCTGCTTTTGCAATGGCCGTATGTACTTTGTGTATATCGGTTTTAGCGTCATCGTAAGTTACTTCCATCATTTTTGTTTCCTTATTCCAATCCGCCAACTGAACACCTTCAACAGATTTAGCTGCTTTTTCGATGGTTTTTTCACACATCCCGCAGTTCCCATATACTTTAAATTTTTCAGTTTTTTCTCCTGCAAAAACCGTAACCGCGCCCAATAAAAAAAGGGCTACAAAACTTAAAAATTTTGATTTCATCATTCCAAATTGTTTTACAAATTAATAATTTGATTATCAGACTTTATTATTGTTTTCGTCCTGATTGTTCTTCATACAATAGTCATACCTTTTTATGTATAAAAGGTATTTTTTTGCATAAAATTTCATTTCAGCCAGTATTTGCTGTTAAAAATAAACAATGAACTGCAACTTTCAACAGAAATATTTAATCCGCGTGGCAAAGATTCCGGCGGCGCAGACGATAAACAGAGAGAATCGGAAACCGGACTTTCCTGGTTCGGCATCCGCATCTTCTGCAACATTTAAAATTTAAAGAGGAATTCCTGTTTTTTTCATAACTTATATTCTTTAATAACAAATCGATTAAAACAGAATACAATGGATCACAGAAAATTATTGGCATTGGTAACTTTTGTAATCGCATTGTCGCTTTCGGGAAATCTGCACTGTCAGGAGCAAACAGAAAATGATGGCTATAAACCGGAATTGGGACAAAAAGGAAAAGATGTAATTTGGTATCCCACGCCGCAGGAACTTGTTGATGTTATGATTGATATGGCGAAATTAACCCCTGCTGATTTTCTCGTTGATCTTGGTTCAGGTGACGGGCGCATTGTAATTGCTGCTGCAAAACGTGGTATTCGCGCAGAAGGTGTTGAGTACAATCCCGATATGGTTGAATTATCGAGGAAAAATGCGGCCAAAGAAGGTGTGGCCGATAAAACAAATTTTGTACTGGCTGATTTTTATGAATATGATTTATCGAAAGCAACCGCGATTACCATGTTTCTTTTACCTGAAATAAACCTGAAGTTGCGCCCCAGACTGCTTGAATTGAAACCAGGAACGCAAATTATAACAAATACATTTTCGATGAACGACTGGCATTACGATAAACAAAGAATGACAGATGTTAAGTCAGGTTCATGGAATACTGCTTACCTTTGGATTGTACCTGCAAAAGTTGAGGGAACATGGAAATTCAACGATGGGAAACTGAAGCTGGAGCAAAAGTACCAGATGGTTTCGGGAAGTATGAATACAGGAAAAAAAACCATGACTTTTACGAAAGGAAAACTGCGGGGAGATTCCCTCAGTTTTACCTGCGGCGATGTTCGTTACAAGTGCCGGGTAGATGAAAATATCTTAAAAGGGACAGCAGAAAAAAACGGAAAAATCACAGCATGGGAAGCAGTGAAATAATACTAAATTGATTCCTTTTTCAGGGAAACCTTCTATTCCCCTGATTTTTACATCAACACTAAAGGCCGCACCGACCTTGCTGTGCATAATGGCAAAGATACATCGTCAACTGTAGGTGAGCTGATTTTATGGAAATCAAAAAAATCACGGTCAAGACAATTAAGCAGAAATAATAAACAATGTCTTTTAGTTAACGCTGTCAAGTCTAAGGACGTTGACAGGTTACCAGCAGCAAAGACTTGTCAGGGTTCGCAGAACCGCAGAACATCAACCGGAAATGAAGAACAAATATTACAAACTAAAGATATTATTAACTATAAAACTATTTTTATGAAAAATGATCAGTACAAATACTCCGAACTGAGATAGAAATAAACAATATCAAACTTCTGCTTCATGCGGAGTTTGCAAATGCAATATTTGTTAATGAATGAATTGAAAAATAAATGAAATGAGCATGATTAAGGCATTGATCACACCCGCCCATATCTAAAGCGAGTTGCATGAGTCACCATTGAAAACTATAATTTGAGACGAAGGAAAACTATTTTACCCATCTTACTGATTCTGGTTTCATTTTATGTTAGGGCACAGGAACCTATTCCTGAATTGGTTACGGACCGACCGGACCAAACGGAATCTTCCGTAGTTGTACCTTTAAAATTTTTACAAATTGAAACCGGATTTTTACTGGAAAATGACAAAGAAAATAATATGAGGTATCAATCTTATGCCTACAATTCTACATTGTTACGTTACGGATTGTTTCGAAACATGGAATTACGACTGGGCGTGGAATACTTTGGGAACAGGATGAAAACAGACGGTGCAGATTATACCAACACGATTTCCGGTTTCGGGCCATTATACACCGGGTTTAAAATTAAAATCGCCGATGAACAGGCCTGGAAACCTGAAATTGCCTTTTTAGGCGCGTTGATTTTGCCATTCACAGCAAACGATTCCTACAAACCTGCGCATTCGGCAACAAGTATGCTTTTTGCTTTCTCACATACTTTGTCCGACAGGCTTTCGCTTGGATACAACCTCGGAACAAGCTGGAATGGCGAGACTGCTATTCCCGATTACTTTTACTCCGTTTCACTGGGAATCGGTTTAACTGAAAAACTGGGAGCTTATATAGAAAGCTATGGAACATTGCCGGAAGAAGGAAAACCGGAACATTTGGCTGATGCTGGTTTTACCTACCACATTGCATCGAATTTTCAGCTTGATTTATCAAGCGGTATTGGACTCTCGAATGCTACCGATAAGTTTATTGGCTTTGGTTTTACCTACCGGATTCCGGATTAAGTAGAAAGCAAAGGTATTGGTCAAGCTATTCTTTTTATACTGTGTCATCGCCTTAATATGTTGAGATTAATATTGCTTTGCACTCTTGCGAAATAACAAATTGATATCTAAATTCTTATGTCAAATCCTTTTTTCGTTCTTCATATTCCTGTTTATCAACTTCTCCTTTGGCATATCTTTCATTGAGTATGTCAAGCGCAGTCTTTTTTGATTCCGTTTTGGTTGCATTCTGCTGATTCATGGTTTTAACTACCATCCATACTACAGCAACCAGAACGATGAGGCCGATAATCCACCACCAGCCCATTCCCATTCCGTATCCGCCGTATCCTCCCATCATCGTAAACTCCTTTCTTTTTATTGGTTATTTTGATTTTGCATCATGCCTCCTCGGTTGTGCATCATTCCACGCTGTTGTTGTCCCTGGTTCATCATTCCGCCTTGTTGCATCATCATATTTTTCAACTGCTCTTTCTGGTCGTTGTTCAACACGGCTTTCATTTTGCCGGCGGTTTCGTAGGCGGCCACTTTCATGTTAATTTTTGTTTCGGAACAGGCTTCCATCTGATTTTTCACCTGGCTTGCCGAAGCGTTGTCTGCCAGCAGGCTTTTGAGCTTCATTTGTTTTTTCTGCAGTTCAGCCTTGTAATCAATTTGCTGCTTTTTGAATTCCGTTTGTAAATCGATTACCTGTTCCACCTGGTCGTCGTCCAGCGAAAGCTGTTGCTGCATATTGGGCAATCTGTTTATCATCATGCCGTATTTCTGCATGGGCATATTCCGACCCTGACCGTACATGGAATACATTCCATTTCCCATCATGCCGTGCATCATTCCTCCTTGTTGCATCATCATACCGTTTTGTTGATTGCGGTTGTCTCTTTGGCCCATCATCTGGGCGCTTGCTGTAAATCCTGAAATAAACAGGATTGCTGTTGCGATAATTACTAACTTTTTCATAACTTTTATTTTTTATTTACATATACAAAGTAATTGAAAATTAATATTTTAACTGTTACACAATTTTTAAAAGATTTTATAGTATTCCCACATTATTGGTTATCCGAATGAGTTTGACAATATCGAACCATAAATTTTTAACTTCTATTTGTTTCGGTTTGAAACCGGCATTCAGCAAGTTTTGGTAAGTTTCGCGGTTGATGTTTGCACCATAAATATTCAAAGGGATAAAGTTGAAGCCATCCATTAACGGTCCCACCGCTTTTTTATGGCTGCGCACTTGTTCGATTTTATTTCGGGCTTTTTCAATCATTTTTTAACTGAAATCTTCCCGGTCAGTTCTATGTCATTTGGATAAAACGGTAGGTTTTTACCTGTTCCTATTCCCACTTCCAGGGTTTTTCCGGTGGCTTCGGCCAGCATTTTCTTTCGCCATTTAGCGAAACCCATTTTCACGGGCTGGTCCAGGAAATCATAAACCCCGGCTATCCGATTATATCGTTTTTTAATTTTATTCGTCATGATATAACTTCATAATTACGCATCATACCCATATCTTCATGCTCCATGTTGTGGCAGTGATAGACAAAGATGCCGGTTCATTCTATGTAAGTTTTAAAAAGTTAAGAACGACCTGTCGCAGACATGTAAATCCAAAATAATCAGGTTATTCCTTTTTGGTTTTAAACTGAGAAACCGAAAAAAACATGCCAAAAAATTCATAACAAGTTGAATATCAGTACAAATCTTTGGCTGACAAGTCATTTCAGCAATTGCTTGATTTTCAACAATTACAGGCCTGTGGAAATTTTACACATAGTTCTAATAGAATCGGTTAGCAGCACCGCATATTAAAACTCCAGTTTATTGATTTATCAATTATTTTTTCCTCAATCGCAACGCATTTGAAATCACCGAAACTGAGCTGAAACTCATGGCAGTTGCTGCAATTAACGGACTCAGCAGAACACCGAAAAACGGGAATAATATTCCTGCCGCAATTGGCACGCCCAATGAGTTGTACACAAAAGCAAAAAACAGGTTTTGTTTAATGTTGCGCATTACTTTGTGGCTTAATTCGCGCGCCCTGACAATTCCGTTCAGGTCGCCTTTTACCAATGTAATTTCGGCACTCTGCATGGCAATGTCGGTTCCGGTGCCCATGGCAATTCCGATGTTGGCCTGGGTAAGCGCCGGGGCATCGTTAATTCCGTCGCCGGCCATGGCAACAATGTGACCCTGTTCCTGCAATTCTTTTACTTTTTTGTATTTATCGTCGGGAAGGCAATCGGCAACAAATCCATCGAGGTGGAGCTCGTCAGCCACAGCTTTGGCTGTAAATTTATTGTCGCCGGTAAGCATGTGTACTTTTATGCCCATTTTTTGAAGTTCTTTAATGGCTTTTGCAGAGGTTGGTTTAATGGTGTCGGCCACGCTTACTATTCCTTCCACTGTATTCCCTGAAACCAGGTACATTACCGTTTGTCCGGTGGATTGCCAGTTCTGTGCTTCTTTTTGCGCTTCCCCGTTAATGCTGGCTCCAAAATCTTCCAGCAAACGGTGGTTGCCCAGTCCTGTTTTTTGTTTTTGGTAAACCGCCTGTACACCTTTTCCGGTTACCGACTCAAAACTTTCTAATTTTTCAAGTTGAATATTTTTTTCTTTGGCGCCTTTCACAATCGCATCAGCAATGGGATGTTCGCTGTTGGCATCGATGGAAGCGGCCAGCTTCAGCACCTCTTCATCGCTCATTTTACCAAACGATTTGTAATTTTTCAGTGAAGGTTTTCCCTCGGTAATGGTACCGGTTTTATCAATAATCAGCGTGTCTACCTTGTTCATTTCTTCAATGGCTCGGGCATCTTTTACCAGCACACCCGACTGTGCCATTCGTCCCGAACCCACCATAATCGACATTGGGCGTTGCAAGTCCTAACGCACACGGACAGGCAACAATCAATACGGCAATGGCATTTACAAACGCGTAAACATACGCCGGTTCCGGTCCCCATATCGCCCAGACAATAAAAGTAAAAATAGCTATACTTACCACAATTTGTACAAAATATTTGGCCACCACATCAGCCATTTTCTGAATGGGTGCGCGTGAACGGCCGGCTTCATTTACCATATCGATAATTTGAGCCAGCAAAGTATCCGAGCCCACTTTTTCAGCCTTCATTTCGAATGCCGTTTTTCCGTTAATGGTTCCGCCGGTTACTTTATCGTCTGTCGATTTGTCGGCAGGAATGGGTTCGCCGGTAATCATGCTCTCATCAATCACCGCATTTCCGTCGGTAATCACCCCGTCAACCGGCACTTTCTCACCCGGTTTTACTTTCAGGATGTCGCCTTCGGTTACTTCTTCCAGCGGAATTTCCACTTCTTCACCGTTGCGGATTACCCTTGCAATTGGAGGAACCAGTCCAAGCAAGGCTTTTATGGCAGAGTTGGTTTTGCTGTGCGCGCGCAACTCGAGTACCTGTCCGAGCAATACCAGTGTTAAAATTACGGCTGCCGCTTCAAAATACACATGTACATTTCCCTGATTATCTTTAAACTGAGCCGGGAAAACGCCCGGAATAAGTAAAGCCAGCACACTGAAAATGTAAGCGGCTCCCACGCCGATGGAAATCAAAGTCCACATATTCGGGCTGCGGCGCCGGACGGAACTCCATCCGCGTTTGAAAAAGTCACGGCCTGCATAAAAAACAACCGGCGAAGCCAGGGCAAATTCTACCCAATTCCACACTTTTTTTGAAGCAATGGTTTCAAGGTTTAAACCCAACATTCCCGACATGGCTATAATAAATACCGGCACACTTAAAGCCACTGCCAGCCAGAATTTACGTGCCATCTTTTTATTTGCTTTTTCTTCTTCGCTCACCTCTGCCGCTTTTTCAGGAACCAAATCCATCCCGCATTCGGGACAGCTCCCCGGTTGATCCTGTTTTACTTCCGGGTGCATCGGGCAGGTGTAAATGGTTTTACCTCCCACCGGCCGGCTTTCTTCTTTATTCAGGTGCATGCCACAAACCGGGCAGTCGCCGGGTTCGTCATACGTTTTGTCGCCTTCGCAACGCATCGGGCAGTAATATTTTCCCTGGGCATTGGAAGCCGACTTTTTTTTATGTTGATGGTGTTCGTGATGCTGGTGACCGTGGGGTTGTCGAAATTCTTCACCCACCGGAATCAAATGCATATTGCACACCGGGCAGTCGCCGGGTTCGTCGTATGTTTTGTCGCCCTCGCATTTCATGGGGCAGTAATATTTTTTTACTTTATTTTCTATTACTTTTGAATGATTATGGTGTTCGTGGTGGTGATGATGCCCGTTGGTTTTCTGAGATTCTTCACCTACAGGAACCAAATGCATGTTGCACACCGGGCAATCGCCGGGTTCATCGTATATTTTATCGCCCTCGCATTTCATGGGGCAGACATATTGTTTTACTTTATCCATATATTGGTATCTTTTTTTCTGTTAAATTATTCAAACTTCGACTTCGCTCAGTTTGACAGTCACAATGAGCGAAGTCGAATTTGTTTTAGTTTAATGCAGATGAGTTTTGAATTAAGAGAGAACATGTTTCTTTTCTTCGAACTCTTCTTTGTTTATTTCACCCCGGGCATAACGTTCTTTCAAAATGTCGAGAGCAGATTTTTTTTCACCCGATGTTACAGAACTATGATTGTTGCTGAAACTGTTGAAAGCAGCCCAAATCAAAACAATCGTAACAAATATTCCGAGTATCCAGACCAGGCCCATTCCCCAGCCCATTCCATGTATTCCATTCATTCCATATCCATACATTCCATACATCATGACGTGCCTCCTTTTCTTACTTAAAATTTGTTTTGTCAATATTGGTCTGTCATTTCGACCAAAGGGAGAAATCTGCTGCAATATTAAGATTTCTCATCTTCGTACCTCAGATTTCGAAATGACAGCACTATTTATTTACTCAATGGTTTCCGGAGTACATGTGGTGCATTCCGTATCCATAGTGAGAACCATTCATTCCCATAGTACCGTTTTGATTATAATCGTGCATTGCACGGTTCATTAACTGCGGATGGTTGGCCATAATTTTTGCCATGTTGTTGACAAAAGTTGAATCCTGTCCGTAGTTATTCATCATGTTGGTCATAAATCCGCGCATCAGTTTCGGATTATTCATCATTTGATTCATCATCGGTCCGTAACCCATGTGGTAATTATCACTATCGTTGTCATTGGTATTGGCAGATCCTCTCATGTGGTTTCCGTAATATCCACCCATCATAGAGTTTTGGCCCATCATTGAATAATTGTTATTCGTATCCGTCCTGTTGTTTTGCATGTGACGGTAGTTCTGGTTCCACATCATCATGGCTTGTTGGTTGCCATGCATGGCATTCATAAAGTCGATCATCAGCTCACGGTTATTCATAATTTTATTGAATACTTCTTTCCGGGTATTTTTATTTTGCAGGAGTTGGTCAACATTGTTATCCTGTTTATAGCTGCTTAGCGTTATAAATGCAGTCAACGTAATTAAAATTGTTAATGCTTTTAGTGCTTTCATGACAGTAATTTTTAAATTGTTAATACTTTTTGTTTATTCCAGCGGTGCCAGGTGCATGTTGCATACCGGGCAATCGCCGGGTTTTTCGTACGTTTTTTCACCTTCGCATTTCATCGGACACTGGTAACGGGTTTCCGTTTGGTTGTTCCCGCTTTGTGCGTGATGATGCCGGTGTTCATTTGTATCTGAATGTGTAACATTCATTTTTCTTTTCTTTCTTGCTAATATTTCCTTTACATTCTTCATAACTCGTTGTTTTAAAATTCTACTGTAAAGGTAATAGCTACTGCCACTGAAAGCATTACACTATTTTAAGATAGATTTATATGATTTTAATGAAATCAATTTTTAAATATACGTCCGGATATTTAATGTGAATTAAGAGTTGAACCCACATCGGGGTTCCTCTTTAAACCACTTCATTACCATGGGTTTTACCCATGGCTATTATTGTTTAATCCGCCATTTGGCGGATAAGGAAATGTCCAAAGGACATAAACAAAAATAGCCCGTGCAAAGCTCGGGGAAGGTAACAGGAAGTAAAGGCACAACCCCTATCGGAGTGAGTTGAATTGTTGATAATCAGCTAATATCAATTCTTGATTTAATCTTTAATCAAATCAAACATCGTTAATTGATTTGCGTTTTTGTTCCCTTAGCTTTTTGAACCAGGAAGGCGTAAACCCGGTTACTTTTTTAAATTGTCCCGACAAATGGGCCACACTGCTGTAACCGAGTTCCCAGGCAATTTCGCTTAAATTTTTTTCGTCGTAAACCAGCAATTCTTTTACCCGTTCAATTTTCAGGTTGATGAGGTGTTTTTCAATGGTGGTGCCCTCAACCGATGAAAAAAGTGTGCTCAGGTAAGGATAATCGAGGTTCATCTTGTCGACAAGGTAATCCGAAAAGTTTATTTTGTTTTCACCCTTGTGGTGGTATACATAATCAATGGTTGCAGTTTTAATCTTTTCAATTAACCGCCTTTTTGAATCATTGATGATTTCGAAACCAACCGTTTTAAGTTGGTCATTTACCTGATCCAGTTTATCCGGCTCCACTTCTTTAGTGGTTTTTACTTTACCCAACTGCACATTTTCAACTTCAATTCCGGCTTCATTAAAAATTTGCGAAACAACCATAATACAACGGTTGCAAACCATGTTTTTGACGTTAATTTCCATGAATTAATGTTTTAATTAAATGGCCATTATCCCTTTTTCGTCGGTACGTACTTTGTACACTTCATCCACCGGTGAAACGATAATCATTCCGTCACCACTATAACCAGTGCGGCCGTGTTGACGGATGACTTTTACCACCGGTTCCACATGTTCGTTGGCTATCAGCATTTCGAGCTTAATTACTTTGAATGCATCGGCAAAAGGATATTTGTCGCTGATGTGTTCTTTTTCATGATCGGAATACTGACCGGTACCTTCACACTGTACAAAGGTCATGCAGCAATACCCCTCCGTTCTCAGTGCGTTGTACACATCTTCCGTCATTCGTTCCCGGATATATGCCTTTATAAGTTTCATGATTCAATTTTATAAAGTTAATATTTTTACAGGAAGGAAGATCGAAGCTTCATCCCCTTTCCAACTTCATGCTTCGATCCTCTGACTTTCCCTTATTATTTATCTTTTTCAGGACAGTTTGTCACTTCCTGAATTCCGCAACCGGCACACCCGCCAGTTTCAGTTGACTTTCCGTCTTCCAGCGAACAGGCATGTCCTGTGAAAGAAGCCTCTTTGTTAAACAGCAGTTTTACTCCCAGTGCCAGCATGGTAAAGGCCACCAGGATAATTGATAATATCAGAATCTTTAAAAACATAACTTACTCCTTTCTTTTTTGGAAGAAGCCCCCGAAACAAGATGTTCCGGGAAACTTCCATATTACCCTTTCTCAATAAATGTACTAAACTTTAAAATAGATTGTCGTTGTGTCATTTCGACGACGCAGGAGGAGGAATCTGTCCTGATAAACAGATTACTCCTCTACATGCCTCAGATTCGAAAAGACAATTCTTGTTTTTTGTCATCCTCTCTGTTCGAAGAGATTTCTCCTCGCATACTCGTCGAAATGACAGCAATGATGAGGTTTTCAGTCACTACCTCATCGGGCCCGATAATATTGGATAGAAATTCGAATGACAGCGCTAATTAAGCTTTTCGAACAACCTTAGTTCATGTGGCCTTCGTGCATATTTTTCATCGTTCCTGATTCTTCAGCAGAACGGTCATATTTGCAGCAACCGGGAAGTTCGTTATAAACTTCGTCTTTTGCTTTGTGCATTTCGGTGTCGTGACCTGCTTTTGCAATGGCCATATGAACCTTGTGCACATCAGTTTTGGCATCGTCGAAAGTCACTTCCATCATCTTGGTTTCCTTGTTCCAGTCGGCCGACTGAACTCCTTCAACCGATTTGGCTGCTTTCTCAATGCGGTTTTCGCACATTCCGCAGTTTCCGTATACTTTAAATTTTTCCGTTTTGTTTCCTGCAAAAACGGTAACAGCGCCCATCATAAAAAGGGCAATAAAGCTTAAAACTTTTGTTTTCATCTCATTAAATTTTAATGGTTAATAAATTGAATTTATTTTATAGTATCTCTTGTTTCGCCACATTCCAGCATATCTTCGCCGAAATATGGATTTCGAATTTCCGTTGTTTCGCTTAGCCAGTAGGCACCTTTGTTATCGCTGGCCATGGGACAGTACTGGTAATAAGCGGTATCGTTTTTCAGACCGAACAGTTGAAGGCTTTTGTACAAAGCTTCATTGAATTGTGAAAATGCCTGCCGTTGTTTTTCGATATCGGAAGAACCGGCAATCGTTTTAATTTCACTGTTCAATGTTTTCAATTGGTCCATCCAGGCCATATGCGCATCACCCTTCAGCAATTCCATATCAACTGAATGGATTGCATTTTGAACCTTTTGGGCTTCATTGTTCACTTTCTGCGCATCAGAAGCGACAAATGCGTTTTTCATGTTGAGGTAGTTTTCAAATACCCTGGTTAACTGTGCTTTAAATGTTGTGTCGGTATTCGGTTTAGTGAGGGTTTCACTTGAAGTGAAGCCCTCACTTTCGTGATTAGAAGGGCTCATCATGCTTGGTTTTCCTGCCAGTTGTGCTGCCGCATCAATACTGAATGTTCCGTTAACCGCAATTTCTTCGCCTTCCTTCAATCCTTCTTCAATAACATAACTTTTGCCCAGTGCCGGACCAAGTTCCACCTCGCGCATACTGAAATAGACACCCTTATCGGTGGCGGATTTTACATATACGACCGAACGTTCGCCTGTCCACATTACTGCGGTTTTGGGTACAACAACGGCATTGGTTTGCTGCGGCAGTTTTGCTTCCACTTTCCCGGAGACAAACATTTCGGGTTTGAGTTTTAAGCCCGGATTGGATTTTACCACACGCGCTTTTGCTACCCTCGTTTTCGGATTGATAACTGGGTCGAGGTAATCGATGGTTCCTTCAAATGTTTCCCCGGGAAGCGATTCAACAGTAAATGAAATTTTATCGCCCTTTTTCACCCAAATCATATCCGATTCATAAACATCGAAAAGGACCCACACCCGGGAAAGGTCGGCAATTTCATAAATGGCTTCCCCTCTTTTTACATAATCGCCCGTGTTTACCTTTTTTTGCGTCACATAACCGGAACCATCGGCCTGTACCTCAAACGTTTCTTTTGTCGTTCCCGATTCCAAAATCTGATTGATTTGCCCGTCGCTCAATTTCCAGTTCTTCAGTTTCTCTTTGGCTGCTTCAAAGAGTTGTGGTTGCGTTTCCTTAATTTTCTGTGCTTCGAACAACTCTTCCTGGGCAGTCACCAAATCGGGTGAATAAACCGAGGCAATTACCTGTCCTTTCTGTACGTAATCACCCGTAAAATTCACCATCAAATTTTCTATTCTGCCGGGAATGTGCGACGATTGCGAAAAAACCAGGCGTTCATCCTCCTGTATTTTTCCGTTCAACCGGACTACTTTTACAGGTGCCATATTGCCCACAACTGCCGTTTGAATATTTGCAAGTTGCATAGCTGTTGGCGACATGCTTATTGTGGACGCGTCCACTGATGAATTTTGTTCATCTTCAAGTGGAATTAAATCCATGCCGCATATCGGGCAGTCACCCGGCTCGCTCTGACGGATTTGGGGGTGCATGGAGCAGGTCCAGATGGTTTGTCCTTCCACTTCTTCAATTTTCTCCTGGTATTCTTCTTTTGCCTCTTTCCCGGATCCGCCAAACAGCAACCAACCAAGCAATAATCCAATTGCCAGTGTTGAAAGAACTATGATTATTGTTTTTGTATTTGATTTCATCGTTAATATGTTTTTGCAGTGATGTAATTTAATTTTGCCAAAGCTGTCTGGTACATGGTTTCTGCCATAGCTTTCATTTTTTCGTATTTCAGCAGTTGTTGCTGCATACGTAAAACCTCTTCAAAATCCCTTCCTGAGTTTCCGTAGGCGCTGAACAACAGGTTCAGCGTTTGGTTGGTTTCCTGAATTTGTTCATCGTACAGGTTTATTAACTCAAGTTGTTGCTGAATCTGAAACCGGGCCATTTCATAATTCGTTGTCAGCGAATTGATGGTTTCCTCCTTTTGAAGGGAATAGTTTTCCTGCATAAGTTGCGCTTCTTTTTCGGCAGCCTTGTATTTTTTTCTGAAAATGGGAATGCTCACCGAAACCATCGGCATCAGTATATTTTTTCCATTATCAGTGAGCTCCATATCTGTGCGTTTGCCCACAATTGCATAATCCAATCCGACACCCAATTTCGGAAGTCCCTCTTTTTGCGCCACGGTTTCATTCACTTCGATGGCTCTTCTTTGCAAATCCAGTGCATTGAGCATTGGATTAGTCAGCAGCGAATCTTTTCTGAAATTCTCCTGCAATAATTCCAAGGACAATGTATCCTGAACAACCACAGATTCGTTTTCGTCTCTGTTGAGTAGGTTGTTAAATGCAGTGAGCAGTGGTTTTTCTTTTTTATTCAAAATGCTGAGATTTGTTTGTGCATCTTTCAGCATGATATCCACCCGCAAAACATCTGTCATTGGTGAAGCACCATTTTTAAACTTCGAAGTTGCAATGTTTTTATAGGATTGCAGAATGTCAATATTTTTCTGCTCAATCTCTTTCAACCGGTTCAATTCGTACAACGGATAATAGGCTGCCGATACTTCGTAATACAATTTATTTTGTGCATCCAGAAACACCTCGTATTTTGCTTCAGCCATTAATGATGCTGCATCGGCTTTAGCTTCAAGCGTGCCGAACCACGGGAACATCTGATTCAAAGAGAATTTCGCCCGTTGCGGTCCAACCCGTGTTTCCACCGGCGAAATAAAATAGCCGAATGACAGTGTAGGATCGGGCAGCGAACTCACCTGCGGAACTTTTTGCATGGCTGCTTCAAAATCTTTGCACTTAGCCTGCAGACCGGGATTATTTTCGGCTGCGATTTGAAGGTAGTTAGAAAATGTACCTGATGTCGTATTTTGATCCTCCCCATCGCTCACCCTTCGGTCGCCGAAGGCTTGCCGAAGGTGAAACCCTCCGTCGCTTACCCCTCTGGCTCCCCAAAAGGGGAGAACCTCCTGCGCTGTGGCTCCTTGTTCCCCTTTAGGGGCTAGGGGTGAATGCGAGGCCAAAGCAGTTGTCTGCGCCTGAACTGTATTTATCCCTAAAATGAACAGAATTATTATTGTTATTATTTTCTTCATTTCATTTATTAATAATATTTATTGTATTCGATGTCGGTTTTTTAGAAAGGGACTTCACCGGGATTTCATGTATATGCAATCTAGTTGTTGAACCCACATCGGGGTTCATGAGGCATTTTTTTGATCTCCCACGGGTTGCACCCGTGGCTATTTTTGTTAATCCGCCCTTTGGCGGATAAGAAAATGCCTGAAAGGCATTAATAACAATAGCCCCGTGTGAAACTCGGGGATAGATGGTGTAGCACTGTCCCAACCCTAAAAGGGTTGAACTATTTATCAGATTACTGTTTAATTTGTCAAAATGCATACTTACAACTTTTTTCATGGGTCAATTTATAACTGACCCTTTTTAATTTTTCGTTCTTCCCTGTAACTGTACAGCACCGGTACTACAAAAATGCTAATTAGCGCAACTGCCATACCGCCAAATGATGGAATTGCCATTGGAATCATAATATCTGAACCACGCCCGGTGGATGTGAGTACCGGCAACAATGCAATCATTGTGGTGCCCACCGTCATTAATGCCGGCCGTATTCTTCGTAATCCGGCTTCAACCACGGCAGCCCTTACTTCTTTTCGGTTTCCCGGGCGGTTGCGCTCGAAACTCTGGTCGAGGTAGGTGGCAATCAGCACACCATCGTCGGTAGCAATACCAAAAAGGGCAATAAATCCAACCCACACCGCCACACTTAGGTTAATGGTGTGCATCTGGAACAAATCGCGCAGGTTCATACCGAAAACTGAGAAGTCGGCAAACCAGCCTTGTCCGTACAACCATATCATCAGGAACCCTCCGCTGAATGCCATTGCAATTCCGGAGAAAACCATCAGTGATGTGGAGACCGATTTAAACTGGAAGTACAAAATCAGGAAAACAATAATTAAAACTATCGGAACAATAATCGACAGCCGTTTTTCAGCACGCACCTGATTTTCATAGCTACCAGAAAATTTATAGCTGATACCTGCAGGAACGGTTAGTTCCCCCGTATCAATTTTTTCCTGTATAACTTTCTGTGCATCGTTTACTACAGTAACTTCTGAGAATCCTTCATTTTTATCGAAAAGAACGTAACCTACAAGAAACGTTTCTTCACTTTTTATCGCCTGCGGCCCGCGCTGGTATTCAATGTCTACTATCTGGTTCAGCGGAATTTGTGCTCCTGTCGGTGTCTGTATCAGGATTTTCCCCAATGACTCAGGGTCGTCCCGCAATTCGCGCGGATAACGCACCCTGACCGGAAACCGCTCGCGGCCTTCCACCGTGGACGTTACTTTCATTCCGCCAATAGCCGTTTCAATCGTCTGTTGCACATCTTCCACATTTAACCCGTAACGCGAAATTTTATCACGGTCGATATTGAGCAACAGGTAAGGTTTTCCAACAATCCGGTCGGCAAACACTGCCTGTGCTTTTACCGATGGAACCGTTTTCAGAATATCTTCGAGTTTTAATCCAAAATCTTCGATAGTGGACAGATCGGGCCCGTATACTTTAATTCCCATTGGAGCACGCATCCCGGTTTGCAACATCACCAGCCGTGTTTCGATGGGTTGCAGCTTCGGTGCGGAAGTTACGCCCGGAATTTTGGTAGCGTTCACAATCTCCGTCCAGATATCATCGGGCGATTTGATGTGTGCCCGCCAGTTGCGGAAAAAATTTCCGTGATCGTCTGGAATTAAATCTTCCCTGGTAATACCGCGTTCCAATGCTAATTTGTTTGAAAGCGTATCACCGTTTGCAAGAATAAAATTGTCATTTTTATCCACTTTAAACCGCACCCGATGTCCTTTTTCATTCAGCATGTATTCCGGTTTGTAATTAATAATATTTTCATACATCGAAATGGGTGCAGGATCCAAGGCAGATTCCACTCTACCGAGTTTTCCCACGGTTAAATCCACCTCAGGAATATTAGTCAGCAACATGTCAAGCTGTCCAACCACTTTACGGTTAAATTCAATACCGGAATGTGGCATTGAAGTCGGCATCAGCAGGAAACTTCCTTCATCGAGGGAAGGCATAAATTCTTTGCCGATTCCCGGAAAGGAATGTGTCAATCCCGACCAGACTTTTGTAGTACGAATGTTCCATCCCAATTTATCGAATCCTTTTGGCACAAAACCGAACATGTTGTTGAATCCAATCCAGGAAGTGATTCCAACCAGGATGAGAAAAGATGGAATCAACAAGAATGCGACTTTATGATCCAAACACCAGGTTAAAATACTTTTGTAGTAATGTTCGAGCAGAAGGAAACCTCCCAGGATAATTCCTACAAGAAGTCCAACAAAAATAAAGTTGGTTACCACACTTCTTGAAGCGCCTAATGGCAACCAGTATTTTGCCAGCAGCCAGATTACAGCGATAACAGAAATTATCACGCTGGCATGTTTTAATACAAGGAATCCATATTTTTTCAATCTGCCGGAAAGTGTTGAATTTTCCCTTTTAATTTCTTTTTCGCCATAAATTTGATTGAGTAACCCTGAGATTCCAAAAGCAATCAGAATGGCACCTGCCCATACATAGCCGGCAAAAAGTGCAATTATTCCCAGTGGAACAATGGTAATGTTAAGCCAACGGACAATATTTTTCTTGCGTGATTTTAGCACCAAAAACCCAATGAGCAAAAGAAGGCAGAAATATTAATGATACGATAAGCGCAGCAACAAGTGCAAAGGTTTTGGTAAATGCAAGAGGACCAAAAAGTTTACCTTCGGCTGCCTGCATGGTAAATACCGGGATAAAACTTACAATAGTCGTGGAAACGGCAGTTAAAATGGCCGAGCTCACTTCTGCAGCGCCATCATAAACTGTATTGATGAGTTTTTGCCCGGGTGGCGCCTCATCGATATGTTTTATAATATTTTCCGAAAGAATAATTCCCAAATCCACCATAGTACCAATGGCGATGGCAATTCCGGAAAGCGCCACAATATTTGCATCGACATGAAAATAGCGCATGGCAATAAAAACCATGAGCACTGCAATGGGCAGCAAACTCGAAATCAGGAACGAAGCCCGCAGGTTCAGCACCATGACAATGACCACCAGAATGGCGATGAGTATTTCAAGTGAAAGCGCTTCTTCCAGAGTTCCCAGCGTTTCCTGAATCAGGGTTGACCGGTCGTAAAAAGGAACAATGGTAAGTTGGCTTTCCATACCGTTAGCCAGTGTTTTCTTCGGTAACCCGGAGGAAATTTCAGCAATTTTATCTTTTACATTATTGATTACTTCCAGCGGGTTGGCACCGTAACGTGCAACTACAACGCCACCAACCACTTCGGCGCCGTCTTTATCGAGCGCACCGCGGCGCGTAGCCGGGCCAAGACTTACAACCCCAACATCTTTTACCCGAACTGGTACATTTTCCTGAACAGCGACCACAGCTTTTTCAATATCATCCACATTTTTTATGTAACCCAGTCCGCGAACCAGGTATTCCGCCTGGTTAATTTCAATGGTTTTGGCCCCAATATCCCGGTTCGATTTCTGAACGGCCTGCATGACCATGTGCAACGGAATATTGTACGCTTTCAGCGCATCCGGATTGACGTCGATTTGGTATTCCTGCACAAAACCACCAATGGAAGCCACTTCCGAAACACCTTCAGCAGCATTCAGCGCATATTTTACGAAGAAATCCTGTACGGTACGGATTTCATGCAAATCCCATCCACCCGTTGGTTTTACCGTCTTTATCACGCCCTTCGATGGTGTACCAGTATACCTGCCCGAGCGCCGTGGCATCCGGACCAAGTGCAGGCTGAACACCTTCCGGCAATAAACCTGAAGGCAGTGAATTCAGCTTTTCGAGGATTCGGGAACGCGACCAGTAAAATTCAACATCTTCACTAAAAATGATGTAAATGCTGGAAAATCCGAAAATAGAGGAACTGCGGATGGATTTTACACCGGGTATACCCAATAAATAAGTGGTTAAAGGATAGGATATCTGGTCTTCAATATCCTGCGGTGAGCGCCCCGGCCATTGTGTGAATACGATTTGCTGGTTCTCGCCAATATCGGGTATGGCATCCACCGGCACCGGATCTTTGGGTAATATCCCGGTGTCCCAGCCAAACGGAGAAGTTACAATTCCCCAGCTGACAAAGAGAATTAATACCAGCAGGGTAACCAGTTTATTTTCGAGAAAAAATCGAATGATTTTGTTTAACATGTACTTTCAATTATGAATTCATACCATGATTAAATAAGTTGAAAAGAAATTGCATCATGCAAATCCTTTCTGCTAATCATAATATTATCATAAGAGAAATACCTGTTTCAGGGCAAGTGTTTTTTGAATGGGTAATAAAGGGGGCGATTCGGCAAAAGTTTGTGTAACAGGTTCTGTTTCGGGCGCAGTCAAATTGAAACTGTGCAATAAGTCGTGACCCAGGATTTCAAATTCTGCCAACACCGGAACCGTTGAAACTACCGGAACAGAAAAATCTTCCTTCATCTGGTAAATATGGGTTTCATTCTGACAGCAATCACCCATATCGCAGCAATGCTCGTCCTCTCCGTAAAGCGAAACGGAAACCAGTTCACCGCCACAGTAATGTTTCGACACAGCCATTCCCATTGTTGCAATCAACAACAGGAGAGATAAACTAATATGACTGATTCTTTTTAACATTATGCCTTAATTCGCTGTAAATTAACAAAAATTTCTGCTATTTATTTTACAAATAAAAAATATTTAACGCTTTTACCTTTTTGACATCGCCTGAATGTTCTCTTTCCTCTCCCCTTTGGAGAGAGCGGGAGGGCCTCTTTCTTTTAAACGATTTCGGCTTTGTATCCGGCTTTATTGAATTGTGTTATTATGGAATTAACATCGGCACCTTCTGACGTAATCGTTACCAGCCGGTCAGGATGTTTCAAATCGATGGAGTAATCAACAATCCCTGCTTCGTGATTTAATACAGGTTCTACTCTTTTTACACAATGCTGACAACTTAAATCTGTTTTTAATACTAATTTTTCCATATTTTATCCGTTTTAACTGTTGCAAAAATACGTATCAAAATACGCTGACAGTTATATAATTTTTTAAAAGATTTACAAGATTTTGGTTTTGATAATCGTGAACCCGCCCGATTGCGGATTCACGATTTTTAAGATCCTGACTAATATCCGGACATCATTGCTGAAATGCCTCCGCCATTAATTACATTGGCAAATCCACGACTCTTCAATATCTGTTGGGCATAAGCAGAACGTGCCCCTGTAGCACAGTATACAACTATTTCGCGTTCCGTGTTGTCACCCAAATCAATGTTGCCCGACATTAAATCGTCGAGCGGGATATTCACAGCATCGGGGAAAGCTCCACTTCTGAATTCACCGGGTGTGCGAACATCAATTACCAGTCTTTTAAGTTCATCTATGGTTACATTTTTATTTGTTTCTTTTTCCTCAACCACTTTTTCACCAACGCTTTTTTTCCCAACGGGTAAAATGTCCACACGAATATTTTTGAATCCGGCAGTTACAGCATAATGTTGCAGCGAAATATGCCCGCCTGAAATATTTATTACTTCTTTACATCCGGCACCCATAAGCATTCGCAATGCCTGGTGTCCTTTTTTCCCGGTCTCATCATATACCAGAATCGGAATGTCTTTGGGAATTCTTTCGAGATTCGGTTGCAAGTTTTCGAGCGGCAAATGATAAGCCCCGTTCAATTTGCTCTTTTGGTGCGCAAATACATCCCGGACATCCAAAACAATCACCTGTTCTTTGGTTTCGAGGTAGTCATCCAGTTCGGAAACCATCAGGCTCGGACCATATCCCGACATTTTATTTTCAGCAGCATAGGCAGCCATGTTCATCGCATCGTTGGCTGTTCCGATAGGTGGTGAATAGGCAAAATCGATGTCGGCAATCTCGCTGACGGTTAATTTTGCGGCACAGGCGGTTGCAATAATATCCAAACGTTTGTCGGCACCTTTGTAACCAGCGGTCTGACCACCAAGTACCGTTCCGGTTGTTTTGTCAAAAATCAACATCACACTCACGGTTTCGGCTCCGGGATAATAGGAAGTATGGTGTTCTTTATGCACCACTACAGCATCGGCATCCATTCCGGCAGCACGCGCTTGTTTAAATGACAGTCCCGTCATTCCGGCCACAGCATCAAAAACACGAACCACCGATGTTCCGAGGGCACCTTTATAACTGTGCTGTCCGCCCAGTGCATTTTCAGCCGCAATTCTTCCCTGACGGTTTGCCGGCCCTGCCAGCGGTATGCGCACTTTTTTGCCATTTACCCGGTGTTCGATTTCAACCATATCTCCGGCGGCAAAAATATTTGGATCTGAAGTTCGCAACTTGTTGTTTACCAACAATCCACCTGCTTCACCAATTTCCAAACCTGCATCTCTTGCCAGTTGCAGTGTAGGTCGAACACCAACGGAAAGCAATACCATATCAGCATCAAGTATTTTCCCGTTCTCCAGTTGAACCGAATTCTGATTTATTTCTGTTACGCCGGTCTGAGTATGAATTCCAACACCAAAAGCATGCAATTCCCTGGTGATAAAACCGGCGGTTTCTGCGTCCATAAGCGGCATAACGTGCTGCATTTTCTCAACCACATGTACTTTCAGACCCCTTTTCACCAAAGCTTCCACCATTTCGAGGCCGATAAAACCGCCACCTGTAACCACTGCAGTTTTAGGTTCCTTATTTTTGAGATAATTATCAATTTTATCCATGTCCTCCAAAGTCCATAAACTAAAGACATGGCTGGAATCCGCCCCCGGAATTTCTGGCTGAACAGGTTTTCCGCCCTGTGCCAAAATCAATTTTGTATATTCAAAAATTCTTGTTTTCCCGGTGCGGCTATCAATAGTATGAACCTGCTTTTTATTCCTGTCGATTGAATTAACCGAAGTATTTATATGTACCTCAACCTGATACTGCTCATTGAAACTCTCAGGGCTTTGCAAAATTAATTTCGAACGGCTGTCGATATCGCCGGCAATGTAATAAGGCAACCCACAATTTGCAAACGAAATGTCGGGTCCGGCTTCAATTAATGTTATTTGCGCATCGGGCGATAAACGGCGCGCTTTTGCTGCTGCAGTGGCCCCTGCTGCA
Source organism: uncultured Prolixibacteraceae bacterium (assembly GCA_963771595.1). Classification (GTDB taxonomy): domain Bacteria; phylum Bacteroidota; class Bacteroidia; order Bacteroidales; family Prolixibacteraceae; genus CAVYUC01. Next base: position 22,551 of record CAVYUC010000008.1, read on the forward strand.
ACACCTCCTGCAATTAATATCTTTTCCATTTTTCCTCCTTTATCCGATTTCTTGTTATTTCTATTCAATAAATATAGATATATCTATATATCTGGATTTATAAGGGCGCGAAAATATATAACTTTTCAATACCCTCAACAAGAAATATCAAATGTTAATTGTTGCGTAATGAAGAATTAAAATTGGCTTTGATTTTAATTATTGATTAAAATCGTCTTTATTTCCGTTTTTAAAAGATGAAATGTTTTGGATAAATAGCAATGAAACCGGTTTATTCAGAATACTCCGAAAAAAGAACCGGCTGGTTCAGAAAGACAATTTTACTTCATGTAAACAATATGGATTTACTTTTCTACAGGAAATTATACATGAGAATTGAATCTTCAGGCATTTACAAAATCATCAAGTTTTACCTGTTCAATCATTAAATCCTTAATCGTTGTCGATTTAAAATACTGGATAACCTGGTTGTTTAACTTCCCCCAAAAGCCACGCAATGCACAGTGGTTTTCCCTTTTGCAGTTTGTATGATTTGCCATACAGTCGATTACGCAAATACCTGGTTCAAAAGCATTATGAATGTCGTAAATGGTAATTTCGGAAGGTTCGCGGGTTAAAACATAACCACTTTTCCGGCCAGCTGCTTTTCCAACCAATCCGGCAACTTTCAGCGAATTAATTATTTGGTCGAGGTACTTATAGGAAATATCCTGATTTTTGGCAATATCTTTTTGAAAGATGCCATTTTCATTGTCATTTAATGCAATTTCAAGTATTGCCCGAATTCCGTATCGTGTTTTTGTACTAAATTTCAAAATTGTAGTTTTTCTGTTAAAACATTGCCTGAATTAAAATTGAAAGCAAAGTTAATAAAAACCTGATTGTTCACTTTCACCATACCAAAAACTTTTGTTGGCGGCTCAATACCAAAATCGGTAAGATTAACCTGCAGGTGACCTTTAACAATATATTTTGAATTTTTAAATGATACAACTTCACAAGGTACCAGGTATTTTCGGGTTGTGCCGGCAATTGAAATTTTCGCTCTAAAATTGGTTAGTCCAGTTTCCTCGTCAAAGTTGGCTTTGTTTTTCGATTCAAGAAAAATGTTGATAAACGGATATTCACCGGCATCAAGCATTTCGTAAAAATCCTTCGTCATTCTTTTATCGGGCCCGGTAAATTCTTCGACCGGAATCCTGATTTTTCGCTGAAATATATCCTTCAGACTGTCTGTTTCATTTATGTTAATGGTGTGGTTAATAAATTCGAAATGATTAACATTTGAAGAGCCGCGGATCAGGATGTAACTTTGGTTGGCTGAATCATCGTCGAAACCAATAAATCCCGATGCAAAATTATTCCCTGTCAGAATTAAGATTCCGGCCAGTACAATATGTTTCAGAATTTTCACTTCATACTGTTTTCAGGGTGATGAAGAGGATTAAAATGTTGTCCGGGAGAATTGCCCCGGACAACATTAACAAATTATCAGGCTTTAGAATGAAATTGCTGCTTCCACAACCAATCCATTGAATTTGCCGCCGGCAATATCTCCATGGGCATCGCCTTCATATTTTTGAGTAACATAATCGAGTTTTACCAGCACATTGTTGAGCATGTACCAGCCGCCGCCAATGTTGGTGCGGTTCACAGTGGATCCATTGTTATTATTTACTTTATTTAAACGCGTACCTACATAAAAGTCGCCAATGTTGTAAATAGCCTGCAAAGCAGTCTGGGTAAAATGCTGATCGTTGCCACGCAGCACGCCATTCATGTCTTCGTAAATTCCAAACAGCTCCAAACCATGAAATTGCAGAAACAGGTTTGCCATATACGAGTTCATTTGCGACTGGCCGCTTCCCGGATCCCACCGACCTGAACGGAAATTTTCTTCTTCTGCCGCGGCCGTTTGCATAACATTGTAATAACGCGCACCGGCACGGTCGCCTCCCCACAGGTACGATCCGCTGTGACCTTCACCCACATGATAACCGGACAATGTTGCACGTAATCTTAAATCGTCTGTTAAAAAATTGTCATAACCCAATTTCCAGTTGAAAACCAAATCATCACCAATATCGTTTCCACGGCCATAATTCATGCGTCCGTTATTGGCGCCCACTAAAGCAATAATACCTTTGTTGCGGAACATTACTTCCAGGCCCGGATTGGTGGTGTAAGCATCCATCACCCAATTCCCGACAAACGGATTGTTAATTACGTGTGCATTATTGCTCCGGTAATAGTGTGCATCGCCATAATCGGGCATCATAACTCCAGCCCTGATTGTCAGGTACTGCATCACCTTGTCGGAAGCAGGCAAAAACGGCAGCCGGTCGAGTGTAAGATAACCACCTTCAACCCAGGCCTCGTTGTGGTGCCTCGACGACATGTAATTGTTAATAAACAAACGCACACCCGGCGCCAAATCAGCGGTAATATTCAAGTTGGCGGTCGGCAGGTTAAAATTGTTTTTTAAGTCAATCAATTCAACCGGCGCTTCATGATCCAATGCCTGAAACTGCAGGGCAAAATCACCGCCAACTTTTACTTTTACCTCATCGTTGTCTGTCGACAACTTCGGATACTCAAATTGTTGGGAAAATGACCAGGTTGCAATTAGCAATGCTGAGAATAAAATCAATAACTTTTTCATAATAGAATAATAAATTTGTTAATCGAGGTGAAACTTATAAATTGTAATGTGCAGCCGAAAATGCTGGCATACTGATATTTAGCAACAAGAGCAGTGCAAAAGCAAAACAATTTTTGCAGTCAAAAAAATCAGGCTAACATCATCCGGCAACAACTAATTGCCTTTATTTACTTTTGATTATTTAACGAGAACTGTCCCGGAGCTTTTTCGAATTCGAAATTGTATTTAATAACCACTTCATTTCCGGTTTTCAGAGTTCCCAACATTGCAGTTGGCGGATCAATTCCAAAATCCGACATTTTCAGCGGCACTTCCCCTTTTACCTGAAACTGGTTTTCACCATCAAGTTCAAGGTTAACCGGCACATCAATTTCGCGGGTTTTTCCGGCAATGGTAAGCTGTCCTTTAATTACAGATTTTTTTCCGGCTGCCAAAGTTGCCTCCTCGGGTTTCAGGGAGAAAACAATTTCAGGGAATTTATCTTTTTTCAGGGCATCATACGTTTTGTTATCCATTATCCGGTTGTCACTTTTAATGTCGGAAACTTTTGTTTTAAAATGAATCTGATCCAGTTTTACTGAACCGGCATCATCCAATTTAACCGTAGTTTCTCCATTAAAATTTTGGGCTTCCATTTCCCAGTCATGTAAACTCGATGTACCTGTAATAATAAGTTTACTGTTCTTCTTATTTAAATTATAAGCATTTTGAGCTGATAAATTAATAGCACACAATAAAGCTATAGTGCTAACAATCAAGTATCTAAAATTTAAATTTTTCATTATTTCAAACTTTTAAATTTAATCCTATTTATCCTACCTTTTTGGTAGTACAAAAATAAACGAAGGAACTTAAATTGATGACAAATTTGATTCTAAATAGTGCCTTGGAATGCTTTTAAATTTGATGAAACGATTTTATGTTTCAAATAAATTGGCAAAACCTGATTTTACAGAATTGAATATAAACCTGTTTCGTTTAAATTTTCAATAAAATAACCGTTGTTTTAAAGATCAATTTCAACGTTAAATAATCCTTAACCTGTTTGTTTCTTGAGGTTTATTTTGATAAACCAGAATCTTAAAAAATAAAAGCACAGTTAAAATTCAGTGAAATACACCGATTAAAATTTCATTTTCTTTGAACAAAAGCTTTACCTTTTTTCTTTAATACTCCAATTAATCTTAAATTTGAAACCAGACCGAATTTAAAAAACCATGAAGAAGGCTAATATCTTTGCTGTTCTGTTTTTTTTAATTTTTACCGCTGCCGCACAGGAAGACAGCACGCTGACCATTCAGGAGGCTGTGCAATCGGCATTCGAACGCAATGCCCAGTTGCAACAACTGCGTGCCCAGCTACAACAAAAGGAAAATTTGTGGCGGATGCAAACCGGCATTTCGGCGCCTGAAATCAGCTATTTTAAAGAAGGAATCAGCTCCGGTCCGGGAGATGCATTCGATGAAAAAAGAATTACCGTATCACAGGAAATTGATTTTCCGCTGACCACTTCTTACCGGCTAAAAGGTATTGATGAAGAAGTTAAAGCGCTTGATTTTCAGATTCAATCGATAGAAAAAGCCGTGAAGGCCGAAGTAAAAAGTTATTACATTGAAGTTTTGTACGCCCTCTATTTGCAGAAATCGAAAAAAAATCAGCTCCAACTGGCGCAGGAACTCTACAATGCAGTTTACACCAAGTTTGAAACCGGCATGGCAAACGGCATCGATCTGGCAAATGCCGAACTCCGGCTTGATGAAGCAAAAAATGATTTGGACCAAACCGACTGGACCTTGCATAAAGCCAGGTACAGCCTGTTTTACGCCATGGGTTTGCCGGTTGAAGATCAGAAATATTCCATTCAGTTTTCTGATACCCTGCAGGCAAAAAACATTGAAATTTCGCAGATTTTTACGCTGGCAGTGCAGGAAAAACAACCCGATTTTCAATCGGTCGCACATCAGTTAAAAGCCACCGATTTTTATTTAAAAGAAGCCAAAAGCAATATTCTTCCCGATATCCGGCTGAATTTATACAAACAGAATTACGGAACCGGTTATAATTTTAATGGTTTTGAGGTGGGGCTTCGTATTCCGATCTGGTACCCGCTGGACCAAAAGGGAAAAATAAATACAGCACTGGCACGGCAAAACGAAATTGAATGGAAACAGCAGGAAATAAAACTGGATATGAAAAGGCAAATCGAATTCGCCTGGCATAATTATGCTGTGAGCCGTTCCATTATCAACCGGTACAACGAAACGCTGAAAGACAAAGCTCAGCAGTTGCAAGACCTGACTTTAAGAGCTTATCAGCTGGGCGAAATTGATTTACTGGTTTTGTTAAATGCCCAACAAACGTATTTGGCAAGCGAGCAACGTTATTTACAGGCTTTGCGCGATTATTACCTGCAACTGGCAGCGCTCGAAAAATACCTCGAAGAAGATTTGGTTTACTAGCAAAAAAAATAAACTATGAAACGAACATCTTACCAATGCGAGACAAATAACAATGAACACACCAGATGTGAGTTACCTGTCCGATGGTCAGACGGGCATCGGGTGAGAAAGTTGAATAATGAGATAAATTATAACCGCCAACTAATCAATAACTTTAATAATTAGATCAGATGAATCGTCAACTATTTATTCCGTTTATACTTGCAGCAACCGTTCTTTTTTCGTGCAATACCAGCGAAAAAGATGCTGCAACAGCAGAGCAGACAGAACTGCCTCCATCACTGCGATCAGAAAAAAACAATGTTTTGCTGGTTCGTCTTTCGGATAAGGAAAATGAAGAACTGAATATTCAAACCTACAGCATTTCAAGTAATTTTCTCGATTATTCGGTTTCGGCGCCCGGGGTGGTTTTTCCGGCGCCCGAGCATGCAAGTATTATCAGCACACCCATAAACGGGAGAATCAGCAAAATAAACAAGTATGAAGGGAGCCGTGTGAGCAGAGGTCAGGAGCTTTTCCAGGTGCAAAGTCTCGAATTTGGCACCCTGGTTTCGGAATACCTGCAGGCTTTTGCCGAAGAACGTTTTCAGACCAACCGGTTGAAACGGCTGAAACAACTGGTGGAAGAAACCATCAGTTCTACCAGTGAACTGGAGCGGGCTACGGCAGAATATGACCGGGCGACGGCCGCAGTAAGGGCCTCCTATTCAAAATTAAAAGCAGTGGGTGTTTCCGATGCCGAAATAAAAGCATTTACCGAAACACAAAATATCGACCCGGTCCTGAAAATCAATTCGCCTATAGATGGAGTTATCGAACAAAATTTTGTTGAATTGGGACAGTCGGTTAATGCCCTCGAAAACCTTTCGCGGGTACTCGATACGCATGTGGTTCTTATCCGCGGTTATCTTTCGCCCGACGATGCACGGCTTATAAACCCGGGAGATTCGGTTCTGATTTCCAACCGCACAAACCAGAAATCTATTGCCAATGCAGTAATTGAATCCATGAATCCCGGACTCGACGAAAACAACCGTTCTGTAGTGGCCAATATTTTGGTGCCTACTGTAAACGGCTGGCCAAAACCCGGTGAAAATGTGCAACTTGACGTGGTAACCAAATCGGAAAAGGAAATTATTGCTGTGCCTCTCGAAGCGCTGACCTACGATGGAAATGCAGCAATCGTTTTTGTTGGAAAGGGTAACGGAATCTTTGAAAAACGCAATATTAATGTTTCTGAAATTAAAGACAAATACGTTTTTGTGCAGAGCGGACTTTCCAATGGCGAAAATGTTGCGGTTTCAAAAGTATTTAGTTTGAAGGCGCTTTCACGTTTCGATGCAATTTCTGAAGAATAAACCTGAAAAAGAACAGCAAATGCTTAAGAATATTATCACTTTTAGCGTCAGGCAAAAATATGTGGCACTTTCACTGGTAGTTTTAATGGCAGTGGCCGGTTATTTTTCGCTCATCCGGTTGCCCATAAATTCTTTGCCCGATGTTACTCCGGTTCAGGTTCTTGTAATTACCAAAGCCGGCCGTTACTCGCCTTTTGATGTGGAAAAACTGGTTAGTTATCCCATAGAAACTGCAATGAACGGTCTGCCCGATGTTTCGGAGGTGCGTTCCATTTCGCAGTTTGGACTTTCTGCAGTTACAGTTGAATTTGAGGAAGGAACCGACATTTATTTTGCCCGGCAGATGGTAAGCCAGCGGCTGCAATCGATAACCGATGAACTGCCGCCCGATGTTTCAAGCCCGCAACTAGGTCCGATTACCACAGCACTTGGCGAAATTTTTCAGTATGTGGTGCGGGGCGAAAATTATTCGCTGACCGAATTGCGTGAAATCCAGGACTGGCTCATTATTCCGCAACTAAAAGTGGTGAAGGGAGTTACCGAAATCAACTCGTTTGGTGGTTTTGTGAAACAGTACGATGTTGTGGTTCAGCCCGAGCGACTGCGCATTTTTGGCATTGGTATTTCAGAAGTAATGGATGCCATTTCAAGCAACAACAGCGTTTCAGGCGGAAATTTCCTGGAACACAATGGCGAGCAATTTATTATCAGGGGTTTTGGCCAAATCAACAAAATTGATGACATAAAAAACATAATCATTACCAATATCGATAATAAACCTGTGTTTGTGCGGGATGTGGCAAATGTTGAAACCGGAACCCAAATAAGGCAGGGCGGCGTTACACAGGATGGAAAAGGAGAAATAGTTACGGGAATTATTATGATGCTTCGCGGCGGAAATGGCCGAAAAGTGATTTCGGCTATCGAAGAAAAAATTGACAACATCAATTCCAACCTGCCGGAAGGTGTAAGCATTGAAAAATTTTACGATCAGTCCGACCTCATCGATCGCACAACAGATACAATTTCAACCAATTTAGTTGAAGGTGGATTTTTGGTAATCGTGGTTTTGCTTCTGTTACTTGGCGAAATTTCGGGAGCCATTATTGTGGCCTTGGTAATTCCGCTTTCCATGCTGTTTGCATTTATCGGGATGCGCGAATTTGGGCTGGCAGCCAACCTGATGAGCCTCGGAGCAATCGACTTTGGAATGGTGGTGGACGGTTCGGTTGTGATGGTGGAAAACATTGTTCACGGACTTCAGAAAGACAGAGGTAAAAATAAAGACGAAATCATTACAAAAGCTGCCAAGGAAGTAGTGCGCCCCATCTTTTTCGGAGTGCTGATAATTTTAATGGTTTACGTTCCCATCATGACTTTCAGTGGTATGGAAGGTATTTTATTCCGGCCAATGGCAATAACTGTTGCCGCTGCTGTTTTCGGTTCGCTGCTGCTTGCGCTGGTTTTTATTCCGGCAATTTCGGCAATCATTTTTCGCAAAGGTGTGAAGGTGCGAAAAAATTACCTCATCAACTGGATGAAGCCAAAATACGAAAGATCGCTCGGAAATTATATGGAGCGCCATTGGTTTGTGGTTTCAATAGCAGCATTACTTTTTGCTGTTTCCATGTTTCTAATGACCCGCCTCGGAACAGAATTTATTCCCGAACTTGACGAAGGTTCTATATTGATTGAACAGGTACGAATGCCGTCGGTAACGCTTGATGAATCGATACAAAATGCCAATTGGCTGGGCGGCAAACTAAAGGAAAACATTCCCGAAATTCAAACGGTAGTGCCCAAAACCGGCCGTTCCGATTTGGCCAACGACTGGATGGGAGTGCACCAAACCGATGTTTGGGTTATTTTAAAACCAAACGATCAGTGGCGGGATGATATAACCAAAGCGGATATCATTAACCAGATTGAACCTTATTTAAAAACAGAACCCGGGCTTGTATATAATTTTACACAGCCCATTGCCATGCGCGTGGATGAACTTACCAGCGGCGTAAAATCGGATTTGGCTGTTAAAATTTATGGCGAAGATTTGGCTGAATTGAGCCGGATTGGCGAAAATATTTCAACGTTTTTACCCGATTTGGAAGGAACTGATAATTTTTATGTGGAACAAACAGTGGGCCAACCTTATCTGACTATTGAAATTGACCGGGAAGCGGTTGCATCTTTTGGGCTGAATGTAGATAACGTGCAAAAAGTAATTGAAGCCGGAATTGGAGGACAGGAAGCCGGCCAGGTGTACGAAGGTCAGCGCCGGTTTGGAATCGTGGTTCGTTATCCGGAAGACATTCGCAATAAGCTGGTGAAAATTCAAAACGTACCGGTGCATTTGCCCAATGGCGATTTTGTTCCCCTGAAACGGGTGGCAAATATCGACTTGCAGGAAGGCCCGCGCGAAATTCAACGCGAAAATGGCTGGCGCCGGTTGATTGTCGGTATAAATATCAAAAACATCGATTTGGGAAGTTATGTCTCCAATCTGCAGCAAAAAATTTCCAGTGCCGACATTCCTTCGGGTTATTTTGTTGATTACGGCGGAACATTTGAAAACCAGCGCCGCGCCATGCGCCATCTTTTACTGGTAGTGCCGCTTTCCATTTTTATAATTATCGGACTGCTGTACCTTAATTTTGGAAAGATGAAATATGCCATTTTGATTTTACTCAACCTTCCGTTTGCACTTTCCGGTGGAATTTTTCTTCTCTGGATTCGCGAAATGTACCTGTCCGTTTCGGCAAGTATTGGTTTTGTTGCATTGTTTGGTGTGGCAGTTTTAAATGGTATTGTATTGATCGATCACATCAACGAACTGCGCAAGGAAAAACAAGGCAATCTTAAAGATCTTATTGTTGAAGGAGCAGCAGACCGTTTGCGGCCTGTTTTAATGACCGCCCTTGTTGCCAGTCTGGGTTTTATTCCAATGGCTTTTAACACCGGCCCCGGCTCCGAAGTACAGCGGCCGCTTGCCACCGTGGTAATTGGCGGACTTATAACTTCAACACTGCTAACTTTAATGGTGCTGCCCATTGTTTATTACTGGGTCGAAAAAAGGAAAAAACATACCGAACCAGAGCCGGAAGAAGTTTAAATATTGTGCGGGCAACTTTTACGAAGCGTATAAATAACTGCATAATACTTTTTCTAAATGTCAGCACAGTGCAGTATCTGTAAAATTTGATTCAACAACAGATTTTACAACTGCTTATCGGCACGCGGCTGATGTTTGTTTTTGTCTTTTTCCTTGAGGCTTTTCAACTGTTTTTTAGCTTTTGAAAAGGCCAGATTTGAAGATTCCTGGAAACTCTCACCCGAAGCCCTTGAAAAAACTTCATGCCCGGGTAAAAATACTTTTACTTCCGTTTCACGTTCTTCAACGGTTTGTCCGCTATGTTGTTTCAGGTAAATATCTGCCGATATAATCTGATCATGAAATTTCGGCAGTTCATCAAACAAATCACTTACATAATTCACCAGTTCTTCGCTTGCATCAAAATTTACGGTTTCAATTGTCTTTTTCATTAGTATTACTTATTAAAAATTACTGATTAGATGGTAATCATGCTTCATTTCTTCTGTCTGCACAGCTTTGTTCATGGAGCATGTAATTCACTGTTTATCCTCTGATTAGGGAAATCAGAATGGAAATTACTGCCAAAATCAACAAAATATGAATCAGGTGTCCGGCAGAATAAACAAAAAACCCAAATAGCCATCCTATGACAAGGATTATGGCAATGATATAAAGTATTCCTCTCATAATAATTTCTTTAATTCAATCTTTTATCCGGTTCAAATAATGGTTTTATCTCTTATACAATTTTATGCCAAATACATAAACAGCTGTTTTTGAACACGTTGAAGCAAGTAGCACAATTTCAAAGTGTAGAAAAGTGTGGGTTTATGTGAAATAAAATTCCCAGTTTATGTGACTTTTGCAGGATAACCAGGTTTTAAAAAACTGACAAATTGTAACCGGCATTCAGAATGAATACTGAAGATCCGGACAACTGCTTTGATGTATTTCCAGTAACATCCAATTTATTAATAATCAATTTGTTTCACTATTTGCTGAGAAACCGGTAATTTTGCAGAAGAACTGTTTGGTTTTTTGGAATAATAATTGTTAATCGCTGTCGCCCTAATACATTGGAGCATTTAACGTAAAACAGATTTAAAACAGAGATATTAGTGTATAAAGCTATAATAATAGTATTTATAATTCTTTCATTTGGTGTATCTGCACAGGTTAAAACCATTGGCACACCGCATATCGATAACTACACTAAATCGGATTACAAAGCCGGCACACAAAACTGGGGAATCAGCCAGGGCCGGAACGGGTTCATGTATTTTGCCAATAACGAAGGACTGCTGCAGTTCGACGGGCTGCACTGGGAGCTTATAAAAATTTCGCAAATCTCGCCCGTACGCTCTGTTTTTGTCGATAGCCTGAACCATATTTATGTTGGCCTTTTTAACGATTTTGGCCAGGTGGTCCCCGACGAAAACGGGCGGCTTTATTATAAAAGCCTGCGGCACTTATTACCCGCAGGTACTACTTTTGACGATATCTGGCAAATTTATGAATGTCCCGAAGGTGTTGTTTTTCAATCGTTCACGTATATGTTTATCCTGAAAAATGACCAACTGAAAATTGTAAAACCCGCCAACCGTTTTCTTTTTTCCTATTATGTAAACAACCAGTTACTGGTGCAGGAGCCGGAAATTGGGTTGTTTGAGTACAAAAACGGAGAAATGATTAAAATTCCCTGGGCCGATCAATTATCCGATAAATCAATTTGGTCGATACTTAAATACGGTGAAAACGGAATGCTTTTAGCCACCAGCAGAAACGGAATTTACAAATACGAAAATGGCAACCTTGAAAAATGGAATACCCCTGCCGGAAAAATTGCAGAAAACGCCAAAGTATTTTGCGCCACAAAGGTAGATGGAAATTATTATTATGCATTGGGAACAATTATAGATGGTGTGGTAATTTCTGATGATGAAGGCAATATCGTACAGCACGTCAACCGGTACCAGGGACTGCAAAATAACACGGTGCTCAGTTTGTTTACCGACAACAACCAGAATCTGTGGCTTGGCCTCGACAACGGAATCGATTTTATTGAAATTAATTCCCCGATCAGTTATATTTCGCAACACGAAGGTTTGGGCACCGGTTATGCTGCCAGGATTTTTGATAATAAACTGTACATCGGTACCAATCAGGGTTTATTTGTAAAATCGTTTCGTGATTTTTCGGGAAACAACGAAAAATTTGAACTGGTTGAAAATACCACCGGACAGGTTTGGTCGCTGGATGTATTTGACAACCAGCTAATTTGCAGTCACAATGTTGGAACGTTTGTTATAAACGGAAAAACGGCTAACATGATTAGTGAAGAAGATGGAGCCTGGAAATACATTCGTGTTAATAACCATCCGGAGCTGCTAATCGGCGGACATTACAACGGACTGGTTTTGCTGAGGAAAGAAAACCAGAGTTGGAAATTCTTCAAAAAAATAAAAGGATTTGATGAATCGAGCCGGTACCTTGTGCAGGATGACGAAGGATTTTACTGGATGAGCCATATCACAAAAGGTATTTTCCGCATCAGCTTAAATGAAGAAATGGACAGCGTTTCATATTTTCAGGTTTTTACAACTAAAGACGGCTTGCCATCGAATGGTGAGAATATCATTTTTCAATTCAGGGACAAAATTTATGCTTCAACAAAAAACGGGTTCTATGCATTTCATAAAGAAACCGACTCGTTTATTATTTCCAATGAACTGAATGAATTATTTAAGCTCGAAAGCCAGTTAAAAACGCTGGAAGTTGATGAAGCCGGAAACATCTGGTTTATCGCTGAAAATGAATCGGGTGTGATGCGCTTAAACGAAGATTTAACCTATACGAAAATAACCGCACCTTTTAAACAGATTGACAACAGCTACGTGAATAATTTCGAGTTCATTTATCCGTATAACAACACCCACGTTTTTTTGGGAATCGACAATGGAATTGCGCATTATTCCAGTGAATTTCCAAAATCGTACATGCAGCCATTTCAATCTTATATTACAAAAGTTGAATTGCCGTACATCGATTCGGTTTTGTATCTACCTTATAAAAAGAAGGAAGCGCAGTATAAATTTCAATTTCGTAAAAACGCGTTCAGGTTTTATTACACCGCGCCTTTTTTCGAAGATCAGAATCACATTCAATTTAGTTATTCCCTTGAATATTATGACGATACCTGGTCGGAATGGACGGAAAACAGCTTTAAGGATTTTACCAATCTGCCCGAGGGGAAATATGTTTTCAAAATGAAAGCCCGGAACATTTACGGTGTAGAGAGTTCACCATCTGCTTTTGAATTCAGAATAATGCCTCCGTGGTATCGTTCGGCAGCTGCATATTACACCTACTTTGTTGTTTTTATAATGATTATATTTCTCGCCACCAGATTTTTACTTTATCGCATTGGCGAAATTAAGAAAAAGACTCTGCGTAAGCACAATTCCGAATTAAAACAAAAAGAAAATGAATTTCAGCATCAGGCACTTATTGCCGAAAAAGAAATTATCCGTTTAAAAAACGAAAAACTACAAAACGAAATGGTGCACCGCGATATGGAACTGGCAAACCAAACCATGGGCATCATTCAAAAAAATAAATTTCTGGTAAAAGTGAAAGAAGAGCTGCAGCGGCTACAAAAAAACTCACCCGATGAAAAACTTAAAAAGAGGTTAAATGCCATCAACCGGAATATCAATAAAGAAATTGACAACAAGCAGCAGAACCAGATTTTCGAAACCTATTTTGATGAAGTGCACAGCGACTTTTTTGAGCGGCTGAAACAGAAATATCCTGAAATTTCGCCACGCGAAATGCGCCTTTGTGCATTCATCCGCATGAATTTAACATCCAAGGAAATTGCCATGCTGCTAAATATTTCCGACAGGGGTGTTGAAATTAGCCGTTACCGTTTGCGCAAAAAACTGGATCTTTCACGCGAAATCAATTTATCCGTATTTTTATCCAATATTTAAACCGGCCATTCAGTTCTGTACCTGGTAGTGTAGCAACCGCTTTCGTCATTGATTCATAAATTATTCTTAATTAGCCGCTTAACAAATTCAGGTTGTGTTTTTGATGTATATAAATTTTTACTTTGAAGTATTTATGTAGCATCATTCTATTCGTTATTTTGACCTGAAAATCGGAATTTCGCGCCTTAAACTCAAAACAATTTATTGTAAAAATGAATCCTATGAAAAAAATTATTTTTTTCTTTTTATGTTCACTTTTTACTCTCGGGACATTTGCCCAGGAAGCACCACTTCACGGTGTGGTGACTTCTGCAAGTGACGGGCAGCCTTTACCGGGAGTATCAGTAGTCGTAAAAGGAACAACAAATGGTACGGTAACTAACGTCGACGGCGAATATCAATTGCAGGTCGCACCCGATGCAGTTATTCAATACTCCTTCATCGGCATGAAAACAAAAGAAATGCCCGTGAACGGACAGAATGAAATAAATGTAGTTCTGGAAAACGATGCCTACGATGTTGATGAAGTAGTGGTAGTTGGTTACGGCGTACAGAAAAAAGCTCTGACAACTGGCGCAAATGTCAACATTGATGGCGAAGACATTGCCGAAATGAATCCGACAACAGCCATGGAAGCGCTGCAGGGTGTTACTCCCGGGGTAAGTATTACACGAAACAATGGCGCCCCCGGAGCCGGGACAAGAGTTACTATCCGCGGCCTTGGAACGATTGGTAATTCCAATCCTTTATACATTGTTGACGGTGTTGCCGTTGGCGATATTGATTACCTAAACCCTTCGGACATTCAATCGATTGATGTGTTGAAAGATGCAGCTTCTGCAGCCATCTATGGTTCGCGTGCTGCTAACGGTGTTGTTCTTGTTACTACTGTAAAAGGTAAAAAGGATCGTCCGGCCAAAATAACTTACGATGCGTATTTTGGAGTCCAGAATATATATAAAAACCTGGATCCGTTAACAGCACAGGAATATATGTATATAATGGACGAAGGCAGGGTAAATGACGGGCTTGAACCCTTTGACTGGGAAACTATGATCAAGAACAACAATTGGCTCAATAATAATTTTAATGGCAATTTGGGAACTCAGTTAGGTGAAAAGGTTTGGCAAGACTTGCAAAATGGCTGGGAAGGTACCAACTGGATTAATGAAATGACTTCTGAAGATGCTCCGGTTCAGAGCCATGCTGTAAATATTACCGGCGGAAGCGAAGATATAACTTATTCAATGGGTGTTTCCTATTTCGATCAGAAAAGTATCATCGGAGGTGATATCACAGATGCAGGATATAAAAGATTGACTGCAAGATTAAATACCCAGATGGTGTTGAAAAAGAATAGCAGTCACAACATTCTGACCGTCGGGGAAAATTTTTCCTACACGAACAGCGAGAACAGAAGTGCAAGGACAGGGAATATCTACTGGAATGACTTGCACAATGCACTTGTTCAGCATCCTTTAATGCCCGCCTACTGGCAACCGGCTATTGACAACAACATCAATGAATTCGGTTTTACACCCACTATGGACGGTATAAATCAGCATACAAATCCGATTGCTTCCATGTTCTATGCTACCAATTACAATTACGGCAAAGGAAACAGGGTTGTGGGAAATGCTTTTGCAGAACTTGAACCAATCAAAGATTTAAAATTAAGATCAGCATATGGTATTGATGCATGGTTTGGCCATAGCCGGTCAATGAATCCTACCTATGCGCTGGGAACCCTTTATACTGATCAGGTTGATGGAGCTGAGCAAAGCATGAACCTTGGCAATAACTGGACCTGGACCACTACTCTGTCCTACGACACTCAGTTAGGAAATCATGGAATATCCGGGCTGGTAGGTTATGAATTACTTCAAAATCAGATCAATAATGAAGTGGGTGGTTCAAGAAATAATTTGCTGTTCCCTGGCGACCCGCGTTATGCTTATATAAACAATACCAAAAGCCCCGAATCTATTAGTGATATTAACACCTGGGGTGCTGACTGGGCCGCAGGTGGCGGTGGACTGGTTTCGTATATTGGAAGGGTACAATATAATTACCTCGAAAAATACCTTCTTTCTCTTATCATGCGTGCGGATGGTTCTTCAAACTTCGCGGAAGGTCACCGGTGGGGATATTTCCCTTCAGTAGCTGCTGGTTGGGTGGTTTCAAGTGAAGATTTCATGGCGAGTACTTCCAATGTAATCGACTTCCTGAAATTAAGGGCCAGTTGGGGACAAAACGGTAACCAATCCATTCCGAATTTTATCTATTCTTCACAAATAGCCTATGTTTTTCCCGGATACTTCTTTGGCGATACCAAACCGGTATCAGGAACGACTGCTTATCCTGAACGGGTGCCGAATCCCGATGTAACCTGGGAAACTTCGGAACAGTTAAATATCGGTTTTGATGCAAGATTATTGGATTCCAGAATGGGAGTCACTTTTGACTGGTATAAGAAAACCACAAAAGACTGGTTGCTGGAAGCGCCGATTCTGGGAACATCAGGCGCAGGAGCTCCTTTTATTAACGGTGGTGACATTGAAAACACCGGTGTGGAAGTTGTAGTTAAGTGGAATGATAATATCGGCGATTTCCGGTACAATGTATCGTTAAGTGGTGCATATAATAAAAATGAAGTGACTCGGATTGCCAATACCGATGGTATTATTCATGGTCCCTCACATGTATTATCGCAAGGTACTGCTGCTGTTTCAAGGGTTGAAGTAGGATATCCTATCGGGTATTTCTACGGATACGAAACCGCTGGAATCCTGCAGAACCAGGATGAGGTAGATGCTTATGTGACTCCTGAAGGAAATCCATATTTCGCTGACCAGCGTCCTGGTGACGTACGCTTTGTTGACCAGAACCTGGACGGTGTAATTGATGAAGAAGACAAAGTTATGCTGGGAAACCCGAATCCGGATTTTGAAGCAGGTTTGCAATTAAACCTGGAATACAAAGGTGTTTATATGAATACCACCTTAACCGGTAAATTTGGAATGCAGGTAATGCAGTCATATCGTTCTTTTGCCGACCAGTTTACACAAAACTATACTTCAGGTGTTTTTGAAAGATGGCATGGAGAAGGAACTTCCAACAAAATGCCAAGGTTGACCTATGGATCAAACAGAAATCAACAGTATATCTCCGACATCTATATGCACGATGCAGATTATGTGAGGATTAGCAACTTAACAATTGGATATAATTTCTCCGATCTGCTCTCTGATTTTAATGCCGTTTCTACATTAAAATTATATGCAGCAGTAAATAACCTGCATACGTTTACCGGTTATGACGGAATGGACCCTGAAGTTCGTTTCGGACACGATGTAAGCTGGGCTTCAGGTATCGACCTTGGGTTATATCCGTTGCCAAGGACAGTAATGTTTGGAGTAAGCGTTGGATTTTAAACATATAAAAAAATTAACAGTATGAAGAAGCTAATATATATAACACTTGTTGCAGGTCTTTTTCTTGCATCAGGTTGTAACAAGGATTATCTGAATACCGATAATCTTTACGGAAAGAGTTTGGAAACATTTTATCAAACTCCGCAGGATATAAGCGAAGCGATGGCCGGGGTTTACAATGCAATTTATACAACGAATGTACACAGTAATGAAACTGTTGCAGCAAGTTTGATGTCAGACCTGATGCTCGGCGGCGGTGGTCCGGATGATAAATCAGCCAAATGGGTCGATAATTTTGAAGATCCTGTGGAGGATACATACCGCGATATGTGGGTACAAAGTTACAATGGAATTGTAAGAGCAACTGCAATTATTGAAAATACCACCGAAGCTGATTTTTCTTCTTATTTTGATTCTCCTGAAGAAGCTGAAAACTTCAAAAATCAGGCAATTGGCGAAGCTTATTTTATGCGTGCCTTTTTCTATTTCAGATTGGGTAAATTCTTTGGCGGTGTTCCTTTGATTGTTAATCTTGATGATCCGAGAGATGCACCCAGGGCTACTTATACCGATACTTTTGCCCGCATTGCTTCAGACCTTAAAAATGCCATTGAAAAAATGCCGGGTGTTCCATTTCCGCAAATACCAACATCGGAATACGGGCATGCAAATAAATGGATTGCCGAAGCTTATATGGGACGCGTATTTTTATTCTATACCGGCTACATGACAAACATTGAAGGTCAGGCTACAAGCGAACTTCCTTTAGCTGAAGGAGGATCAGTGTCAGCTACCGATGCAGCGGGTTACCTGGAAGACGTGATGAATAACAGTGGTTACCGGTTAGCAAGCGATTTCAGGAATCTTTGGCCTTATTCCTATGTAAATATTGCTTCGGGCGATACAACTACATTGCCATGGGCACACGAAAACGACCTTTACTGGGTAGGCCAGGACGGCCATTCTCCTACTTTCGGTTCGGGTAATTATGAAACCATGTTTGTTCAAAGGTTTTCCTTCGGCGACTGGGGTTGGGATAATGGAAACATTTATACCAACAGGTACTCCTTATTTACTTCCATCCGCGACAACTCACTGGTACCTTTTGGCCAGGGATGGGGCTGGGGAACTGTAAATCCAAAACTGTTTAATACCTGGGACGATAATGATCCAAGGAAACTGGGTTCTGTTCTTCAGGTTGGAGAGCCTGCTCAGGGAACCGAAGATTATCAGGCAGATAAAGGTGACCATGAAACCGGTTTATTTGAAAAAAAATATCACACTCTTCAATATCCTGACGAAACAGGCACAAATGTGGGCATGTTCGTTCAATTGTACGATTGGGGAAATGCTGATATGCAATTGATGCACGCGCAAGATTTTATTTTTATGCGTTATGCCGATGTATTACTGATGCATTCAGAAATTACTGAGACAGCCGATGGAATGAATGCCGTAAGAGCCAGAGCTGGTTTGGCTCCTGTTGAATATTCACTGGATGCCATTAAGCAGGAAAGAAAACATGAATTTGCTTTTGAAGGATTACGTTGGTTTGACATTGTACGCTGGGGAGATGTAAATACTGCCTTCGACGGTGTAATCGATGTGAGAAATTCAGGGACTCCTGCTAAATATCATGTTAATTACAGACCTGAAACGAAAGGACTGGTTCCAATACCGGAAACTGAAATAAGACTTTCCAACGGAGTTTATGAACAAAATCCGGGTTGGTAGAACCTTCAATAATTTTAAATTTTTAAACAAATGAAGATGAAAAATATATCAAAACTGTTGCTTGCAGCCTTTATGCTGGTATTTGCCGCTTGTGCTCCAATGGTCGACGAACAAGAGCTGGTGAATTCAACCGATGTGGCCGGGGTAGAGCTCAACGCTACCCAAACTACTGAGGGCGGCAACGAAATTATACTGGAAATGACCACTCCGGGAGTCACCGGGTACTGGAATTATAACCTGGGTAAAGCACTTTCAAACAGAACAAAATTTATTTATCCGATTCCGGGAACTGCAACTTTTACATTTATTGGTACGCTTGGCGCTGAATTTTTCACCAAAACCATCGACGTGCAGATTGATGAACTTGACCATGCACTCGATCAGGACTGGTACGATTTGGTAAGCGAAAATACCGCAGAAGGTAAAACCTGGGTATTCAATGGTGGCCCCGAACCTGATGGTGGTTTATGGTGGTTTATGAGTCCGCCCGATAATCCGGAAGGTTACATGACAGCGTGGTGGAATGCAGCCGGAGATTGCTGCCCGCCGGAAGATGCAGCCGGAAGAATGGTTTTTGACCTGAACGGCGCTGCAAATTACACCCGTTATGCAGGTCCGGATGCTGAGGCCGAAACGGGTTCATTTGTGTTGGATGTGGAAAATCAGACACTTACTTTAACCGGCGCCCGTCTTTTGGGTGGAACCGACGACTACCGCAATCCGAATGGTGTGTATCAGATTATTTCGCTTACCGAAGACGAGATGATACTTTACACACCCAATAATAATGGTGGAACGGGCTGGACCTGGATTTTCAAAGCGGCCGAATAATTAACATAGTACCGCCGGAATTTACGTTAGGCCAAATGTCACAGGTAAATTTCAATACCGGTTCAATTAGTTTAGTTAGATAAGTTAAAGGGGAGTTTTTGCTCCCCTTTTTTAATAGTAGTATATTTGCCCTGTATTTTATTTTCAAGAATATATCCCATGTTAAAATCAGAAAAAATATTCAGAATCAAGGTTGTTTTCCTTCTTATTGCCGTTTTAGGTGTGAGCACTGTTTTCGCACAAAACACAAAGCGTGGATTGGCTTATGGACGACTTTCACCACAAGATATGGAAATACTTTCACCCGAAGTTTCATGGTGGTACAACTGGTCCACCGTTCCTGAAAGTTCAGTGGCTTCAGTTTTTGAAAATTACGGTTTTGAATTTGTCCCGATGGTTTGGAACGGAAACTACAACGAATCACAACTTCGTACATACCTGACCAGTCATCCTGAAACAAAATATATTCTTGCATTCAACGAGCCCAATTTTATTGATCAGGCCAAAATGACGCCGTCGCAGGCGGCCGCACAATGGCCGCGGCTGGAAGCCATTGCCGATGATTTCGACCTTGAAATTGTAGCGCCGGCAGTTAATTACTGCGGAAACTGTGTTACCGAAAACGGAACCACTTATACTGATCCGTGGAAATACCTCGATGATTTTTTTGCTGCCTGTCCCGATTGCCGTGTCGACTACATTGCAGTACACAGTTATATGAATACCGCAGGCGCCCTGGAATGGTACATTAACCAATTTAAAAAATATGGAAAACCAATCTGGCTTACCGAATTTGCCGGATGGGAAGAAAATGGGAATATTACCAGCGTGGACGACCAGATTAATTTTATGGTGGGCGCCGTTAATTACCTTGAATCTGATCCCGATGTTTTCCGGTACGCCTGGTTCATTGGCCGGACGGGTGGAGGAATTACAAAATATCCTTACATCGACATTTTGGGTGCAAACGGACAATTAACCAAACTAGGTAAAATATATACCCAAATGCCGGTTCACAACGAAAATCGGGTAGTACAAATTCCTGCAGTTATTGAAGCGGAAGAATACAACAAAATGAGTGGAATTCAAATGGAACTAACCGCCGACTCATCGGGTTTTGCTAATATCGGTTATATTGATACCGGCGACTGGCTCGAATACAAAATTGATGTACCCGAAACCGGCAGTTACAACATTCAGTTCCGGATTGCTTCCATGCAGCGGGCAAGGCTTTTCGTTGTTTTAAATGGCGAAACAATTCTTAATCAGGCTATGGACAACACAGCGGGCTGGCAAAACTGGGAAACCTTTTCAAATACAGTGGAACTGCAGGCCGGAGTGCAAACTATCCGTCTTAAGGCCGGAACTTCCGGATTTAACATCAACTGGTTTCAAATTGGAGATATTTCAACCGGAATTGCGGACATTCAGAACTCATCGGATATTTTTAATGTCTATCCAAATCCGGGTAATGGTGAATTGCACATTCAAACCAACAAAAAAATTAAAGAATTGGTAATTACAGCCGTAACCGGAAATACGGTTCATTCTGTGCCATTTTCCAATGCAGTAAATCTTCAATTTCTGGCTCCCGGAATTTATTCACTTAAGGCCATTGGATTTAACGGCGAAACAATTGCGATCAAAAAAATCGTTATCCGGTAAACTCAAATCCGCCGCTAAAAGAAATTTACAATCATCCCGGCGATAGGAGAGATCAATAAACCGAGCGATACAGACTTCTGAAAAATTCAGTCGCCTGGTTTTTGTTTTCCGGTTTTCAGATAAACCATAATCAACCCGTACAAAAAAAGCAGCCCCAGAACAAAACCGCCTGTTACATCGGTAAACCAGTGTACGCCAAGGTAAACCCGCGAAATGGGTACGGAAATAATAAGGAGCAATGAAGAGGTTATAGATAAAACAGCCTCTTTTTTTGTTTCCGGCAACCGTTGCCGTATTTCAGTTTTTGCTTTTTCCTTTGTTTATTCCGAAATTGAAATCTTCCACCGGTTGAATGGTAACCGAATGCATTTTCCAGTCCAACTGCATTAAATCATCAAAGCTTTTCCTGATATTCTCCGTCAAATTTTCCCTGTTTTTTGGTTTCACATAAATTTCGCCTACAAACACCTGTCCCTCTTCCCTCAGCCTGACTCTCACTTCATCCACCCAATCCCGTTTTTCAAGTAAGTCAATTACTTGTTGATTTATCGGATGATACTCGTTGCTTTCTATTGAAGTCGGAATCTGCCCGATAAGATCTGTAACCGAATCCGACAATTTTTTAACCCCGTCTTTTATAATGGATAGCGAGATAAAAGTTGCCGCCACTGCATCGGCCCACCACAGTCCGAATCCAATTCCGATAATACCAACGATAGCTGATCCTGCAGTCATCCAATCGGCTTTTTGGGTTTTGGCATCAATCATTAATAATTTGTTGTGTAGTTTTTTGGCCGGATTAATTTTTTTCCTTCCCAAAATTACAGCAGGAATAAAACTGTATAACAAGGCCAGAATCATAATCCAGCCGAACCAGATGTACTTTCCAAAAATCCGGACATGATGAATGGTGGGATGCTCCTGTTTTATCAGTGCCGATACTGAATCGAAGGTGATAAAAATTCCCATTGCCAGCAGGGAAAAAGCCCCAAACGCAAACCCGATTGAAAAAACCCGGTGATAACCATAAGGGAAGCTGTAATTGGGTTTACGGTTAAAATATTTCGATGCCACCAAAAAAGTAAGCGAGGGTACTAAACCGAGCACATCTTCAACCCAGGCCGCTTTCATCGCCTGCGACGAACTTAAAGTGAAGTACATGACTACAATCACCGAAACCTGGTACACCAAAGTAATAACCTCCAGCCTCTTTGCTTTTTTCATCACCTTTTTTAGCCGGGGTGGCAGTTCTACAGCATTGGTCGGTAAAAATTTATCTTTTATGTCGTTTTTCATCTGGATTTACTTTGCCGGTTCATTTCGTACGAATGAATAAATACCTCGAGTTTTTTCAGAAAAGCGTTTTCTCCATTTTGGATGGCCAGCGAAATGTATTCTTTCTTCAGCGGTTTTTCAGCAATTTGATAACCCAAAGCCGTTAGTTCTTCTTTTGAAGCTGCCACCAGGTTTTCCTTTCCGGTTATCGAATCAGTGAAAGCGATACGGGCTCCTTTTTTCTTCTTCGCATAAACGCCTGCCACCGAATTTTTCTTTACGGTAACTTCCCTGTCTTTAAAATTTTCGGGGAACGATTTCCCGGGTGGAACTCCAATACTATAAACAATAGTATCATGAGGATGAACAAAATGAACATGTTTTTTCCACACAATGTCTTTGTTGAAACCACCGGCAGCAATGTCAATTTCACCACTTTCCAGTAACAGAAAAATAATTTCTGCCGGCGCTGTAATCCATTCAATTTCAGCATTCAGTTGTTTTGAAAATCCTTTTATGAGTTCGATTTCAGTACCAGTAATTTCCCCATTTTTCAATTCAACGTATGGAGGATGTTCGGTTACCCCCACCACCAGTTTATTATTCTGAACCTTATCGAGCGTATTTCTTAAATCCCTGGGATATCGATGACAGGAAAAAGTCAGAAGAAGTAATACTATGCAAGTAAAACGAAAATAACGAATCATTTATCGTGGATTTGATGTCGTACAATAATTGTAACATATTCATAATTTGAATTGTTCGGCTCCTGCTCCTAAACCTGCTGAACGAAATACAAAACAAAAATGTTCTCATTTACACTTTATTCAACCAGTCGAACTGGTTGATGTACGGGTATTGTATTTCAGATAAACCATAATCAACCCGTACAAAAAAAGCAGTCCCAGAACAAAACCGCCTGTTACATCGGTAAACCAGTGTACGCCAAGGTAAACCCGCGAAATGGGTACGGAAATAATTAGGAGCAATGAAAAAATAATTACAAAATACCGGATGAATTTTTCGATGCCGTGGTGCCGAAGCATCAGAAATACCAGGAAACCAAAAAACACGACGTAGAAAGAAACATGCCCGCTTGGAAAACTCTGGTGTTGGGCCGCCTGAACGACGGTAACCAAATCGGCAGTGGGGCGAGGCCTGCTGATTAACAGTTTTATTCCGGTGTTAATCGGGCTAACGAGCAGGGTTAACAACACAAAAAGCGCTTCCTTTTTATAGCTTGCTAAAAAAAAGCTCAATGCCGCCAATGCTACCATGGTTACAGAAATCCAGGTTGTTCCAAACCAGCTAACAGCTTTCATAAGAAAATTTAGCGTTGGGTTTATATTTTCCTGAATTTCTTCCGAAAATTCAATATCTACAACCGATGTTGGTAAAAAATAGACAACAGCCGATAAGGCAAGAAAAACAATTACAAGCCCAAGGATTAAATAATTTCCCTTTTTGGTGTCTCTCCACGTTCTGAGATAATTTAAAATGTCCATCCGGTTTTTATTAAAATGAAGTTGAATACCACTAATTAAATTGTTTGAACCTGAAAAATGTTCATTTTGATTAAATATAATATTTAAGATCAGGCTGATTTTCCGCATCTTTAAATTCTCTTTAGAATGTTTACATAATTTACGCCGGATGAAACTGCTAATTGTAGAAGACGAGCCCGTACTGTTGGAAGAGATGAAGAACTTCCTGGAAAAAGAAAATTATGTGTGTGAAACAGCGGCGAGTTTCAACAATGCCGATGAAAAGCTGTCGGTGTACCATTACGACGTGGCGCTCATCGATATCACGCTTCCGGGTGGAAGTGGTTTGCAATTGATAGAAAACATGAAACGCCAAAACACCGACACCGGAATTATTATTATTTCGGCCCGCCATTCGCTCGATGATAAACTTACCGGACTCGATCTTGGCGCCGACGATTACATTACCAAACCCTTTCATCTTTCGGAACTGAATGCCCGCGTGAAAGCAGTACTGCGCCGCCGGAAATACGACGGTTCAACACGGATTGAGTTTAACGAAATAGAATTGCTGCCCGACCTGGGAATGGCTAAAATAAATGGAAAAAGTTTGCCACTCACCAAGAAGGAATTTGAACTGTTATTGTTTTTTATTTCGAATAAAAACCGACTGCTTACCCGTGAATCGATCGCCGAACACCTTTGGGGCGACAACATTGACCTCGCCGATAATTTCGATTTTATTTACACGCACATCAACAATCTTCGAAAAAAAATAATGAAGACCGGAGGAAAAGATTACATAAAAACCGTTTACGGAATCGGCTACAAATTTACCGACTAATGAAGCTTTTAAGAAAATTAAATACACAATATATCGTGTGGTCGTTTGTTGCAATGGCATTTTCAGGCATTGTAATCTATTTTGTTTTGTCCATAATAATTAATAATCAAATGGATGAGCGACTGACCGAGAACCTGCAAACCGTTGAAAAGCAACTGCGACAATCGCCCGGAGCCGCCTTTTTTGATCCGGTTGCTAAAATTCAAAAAACCGATATTAAAACTGAAATGGTTGTTTTTTCCGATACTTTAATTTATAATCAGGAAGAAAGGGAATACGAAAAATACCGGCAAATCAGCGCGGTAAAAAATATTGAAGGCAATTTTTATCGCATTGTACTTCGCAAATCAAAAATTGAATCGGAAGATTTTCTAATCACCCTGGTACTGGTAACAATTTTAGGAATGCTTTTACTTTGGTTGATATTACTGGTTGTGAACCGGCGGGTGGCAAAATTGGTGTGGCAGCCTTTTTTCACGAACCTCAAAATTATCGAACAATTTTCTGTAACCGCACAAAAACCGGTGCAACTCAATAACTCCGGTATTTCAGAATTCGACCAGTTGAATGATGTGGTTATCGGCCTGACCCGGCAAATCATTACCGATTTTCAAAACCAGAAGCAATTTTCGGAAGATGTTTCGCACGAGTTACAAACACCGCTGGCCATCATCAGTTCGCGTCTGGAAAGCCTGCTGGGAAATCCGGAATTAAATAAACACGCCGAAATTCTAAACAGTATTTATACTTCGGTACGGCGCCTATCGAAACTGAATAAGGCGTTGATTCTGCTCAGCAAAATTGAAAACAACCAGTTTGCATCAACCGAACAGTCGAACCTGAAAACCATTGTCGATGAAAAACTCGACGAATTTTCGGAACTGATGGCATTAAAACAACTTACGCTCGAAAAGGAAACCTCCGGGGATTTTATGGTTTCCGTTCCACCGGCACTGGCCGAAATACTCATAAATAACCTGCTATCAAACAGCATCAACCACAACATCCCAAGTGGAAAAATACGCATAGAAATGAACGGTAACCGAATGTTAATCTGCAACCCGGGAACCACAAAAATTGCCGAACCGGAGAAGTTGTTCAACCGGTTTTACAAAGTCGACCCTTCCAGCCAATCGGTGGGATTGGGACTGGCCATTGTAAAAAAGATATGCGATTTGCACGGATTATCTATTTTATATGAATTCAAAAATCAGATGCATATTTTTACCGTGCAATCTTCTGATTAAAATTTGCTCTTTTACCCGTCTGGCGGATCAAACCGCCTGACGGGGGGTCGAAAGAAAATCTTCAAATTTCCTTTAGATTCAATTTGTAATTTTAATCCCAAATCAAAACTTAAAACCGGTATGAAAAGTAGTATCAATTCTTTTTTAGATCCTGTTCGAAACAAAAGAAATAAAACTGAATTGGATTTTGTTTTCGATAACATTCTTTTAAAATGGATATTGGGAACATTCTTTTTCATCCTTTTTTCAACTGCTCTTTTTGCTCAGCCCCAGGTGAAGACTACGCTTTCAGGAACAGTAATTGAAAAAGATTCTCAACAACCGCTTGAATTCGTGAATGTGAGCCTGTTTCGTGCTTCTGACAGTACTTTGGTGAAAGGCGCTGTTACAAATAAAACAGGTGAATTCATGATTTCTGCAATTTCAGCCGGAAAATATTACATAAAGCTAAATTCTGTCGGATATCAGCCTGATTCAGTAATGGTTTCGGTTACTGAAAATACATCGCTAAAATTGGGTACTATTATCCTGCAGCCTGCAAATATTATGCTGAACGATGTGTCGGTTGTGCGACAACAAACGACCATGAGCAACTCTATCGACCGGAAAACCTATCATGTTGAGAATGATATTTTAGGCCAAACAGGATCGGCAAGCGATATTCTGGAGAATATCCCCTCGGTAACTGTTGATATGGATGGCACCGTTAGTTTGCGTGGTTCATCAAACGTTACATTTTTTATTAACGGCAGACCGTCGGCGCTTTTAAAACACAACAGCGCCATGGCACTGCAGCAAATACCTGCAAGTACAATTGAACGCATTGAGGTAATTACCAATCCTTCGGCAAAATACAAACCCGACGGGACAGGCGGGATTATTAACATCGTGCTTAAAAAAGACAAGAAGCGGGGATTTAATGGTTCGTTGATGGGCAATGCCGGAAACCAGGGGCGGTACAATGCAAATTTAACCCTGAATTACAATACCGGTAAAATGAATATTTACGGAAATTACGGTTTTCGCAGGAGCAATTATCCGAGTACTTTTCGCGATACCCGAATTAACCGCGACTCGCTTCAAAATATCATTAATTATTACGAAAACAGTGGAAGTACCGAAGGCAGTCCGGTTTCCCACCTTGGAAACATGGGCCTCGATTATCAGTTCAATGAACACAACAGGCTGGAAGTTAGCGGTAACGCAGATTTTCAACATTTGAAAAGAACTCAAAATACGTTTTCAACATGGAAAAATGCAGCAATGGAGATAACGAGCGAATACCATACTTTCCGCCTGAATGAAGAATCGGAAATGGAATGGGAATCCAGCGCTGTCTTCACACATCAGTTTGACCAAGAAGACCACGAATTGCAAATTGAATTAAACGTTACGGGTTACGACGAAACCGAAGACAACCATTATACTGAAACATATAGCGTTCCTGCCGGAAGAGAAGACATCAGCCGGAATCTCATAAAAAAAGGTGGTCCTCAAACGGAACTTTATGTGGAATATGTATTGCCTGTTGGTGAAGAATCGGAACTGGAAGCAGGTTATGTGGGCGAATTTTTCAAAGATAATATTTCCTACCTCGGTGAAAATTTCAACAAAGCCAACAATAAATGGACAACAGATATCAACAAAACAAATGATTTTGTTTTTCATCAGAATATTCATGCCTTGTACACCACTTTTGCGCATTCGTTCGAAAAATTAAGTTTTATGGCCGGGTTGCGTGCTGAACAAGCTTTAATCACTTCCAACCTGATTACGCTCGATTCTATTGTTCCCAACAATTATTTCAGACTGTACCCAACGCTCCATTTGGCTTATGAATTTAGTGACGAACAACAAATTCAACTCAATTACAGTCACCGGGTACGCCGTCCCGACAGCGATGAAATGAACCCTTTTCCCGAGTACAGTGATCCGCGTAATATGGAAGCGGGCAATCCACGGGTGAAACCAGAGCAAATCCATTCCATCGAATTTGGATATCAACTAAAGAAGGAGAAGCTAACCATTCAGCCCACGGTTTATTATCGCTACAGATATGATGCGTTTACCGAAATCAGAAAATTTGTGAATGACTCTGTCCTGCTGACATCATTCGAGAACCTGTCACAAGATCAGTCCATTGGCGCTGAATTTATAGCTACTTTAAACGCGGTAAAATTTTTAACATTAAACCTGAGCAGCAACGGATATTATCATATTATCGATGCATCAAACCTGGGATATTCGGCCAACAAATCGGCATTTTCGGTCGATACAAAATTAGGAGCCAATGTGAATATTTCGCGCACAACCCTGCTCCAGATGTATGCCTACCACCGTTCGGCAAGACTGACAGCCCAGGGACACTATAATCCGGTTTTTTATTCCAACCTTGGAATACGACAGGACTTGTTCAAAGAAAAAGCTTCCCTCATTTTAACCGTATCCGACGTGTTTAATACATTAAAAAGCGAAAGTTTGATCGACACCCCACAACTGTATAAAAAATCTGTTCGCAGCCGTGTTACCCAAATTATTTATTTCGGATTTGTTTACCGGTTTGGCAATTCATCGAAACAGCAGGGAGATTTGAAATTCGACGATAACATATAGATCGAGTTAGTATTTGTATTAATATACCATCAAATTCAACAAGCGGAAATAGGCGCTTTTTTTAAGTACAAAATTTTGCACAATTTGGTAAAAAACTTTCTTTACCGTTTAATGAGAAAAATTAACCGGCATTATTTATTGCGACCTCGATTTTAAATAATTTTGATTTGCACATGAATATGTAGAAATCCAAGCCCATTTTTCTTTAAATCTGGGGATTTATCCACACAAAAAATTGCATTATTTCAGTTTTTAATCTATAAAACGTTATTAAACTAATAGTTATGAATACTCTTTATTTTTGGCATGTATTTTAATATGCAATGATTCAATAAAATAATCAGCGTAATGGAGAGTAAAAAACGTGAAGGAATGGGTGCGATCCCGCACAAAAATGGCGTTGCATTCAGGGTTTGGGCGCCTAATGCAAATAAGGTATTTATTACGGGCAGTTTTTACGAGTGGCAGGAAGACCAGCATAAAATGACCACTGAAGAAAATGGCTTTTGGTATGCTGATGTGAAAAATGCAAAAGCGGGCGACGAGTATAAATTTGTGCTTTGGAACAGCGAAATGAAACTGATAAAAAACGACCCCTACTCCAAAGCGCTGACCAACTCAGCAGGAAATTCAATTGTTATAGACCCGCATTTTGATTGGGACGACCAGGATTATAACATGGCCCCCTGGAACGAGCTGGTAATTTACGAAATGCACATAGGAACCTTTAACACCCCTCAGCGCGATATGCCCGGAAGTTTTAAATCGGCGGCACAAAAAATACCTTACCTGCGCGATTTGGGAGTCAATGCCGTCCAACTGATGCCTGTAATGGAATTCCCCGGAGATTATTCCTGGGGTTACAATCTTTCGTACCCATTTGCCGTGGAAAACAGTTATGGAAAACCCGAAGATTTAAAAGCATTTATAAACGAAGCGCACAAAGCGGGAATAGCCGTTATTTTGGATGTGGTTTACAACCATTTTGGCCCCGACGATTTGGATTTATGGCGCTTTGACGGATGGTACGAAAACGACAAAGGCGGTATTTATTTTTACAATGATTGGCGCTCGGAAACCCCCTGGGGCGATTCCAGGCCCGACTATGGCCGCGACGAAGTGAAACAATATCTGCGCGACAATGCTTTAATGTGGCTGGAAGAGTACCATGCCGATGGGTTGCGTTTTGACGCAACACTTTTTATCCGCAACAGCAAAGGCCAGGACAAGGATCCGGATAACGACATTGCTGAGGGTTGGTCTTTTATGCAGTGGATAAACGAAGAAATAGACCATCGCTTCCCATATAAAATATCCATCGCCGAAGACTTGTTCCTCAATGAATGGATGACCAAAACTACCGGCGAAGGAGGAGCAGGTTTCGACACACAATGGGATGCCGCTTTTTGCAACATTGTGCGCGAAAACATTGGCGCCCCCGAAGATGAAGCGCGCGACATGACCAAAATTTACGAACAAGTTTATAACCGCAACCCGGGAGATGCATATTCAAGGGTTATTTACACCGAATCGCACGACGATATAGCCAACGGAAAAGCCCGTGTGCCCGAAGAAATAAGCCCGGGCGATGTGGACAATTGGTTTGCCCGCAAACGCTCGGTGCTGGGAGCGGCCCTGGTATTTACCTCCGCAGGCATTCCCATGTTGTTCCAGGGGCAGGAATTTTTGGAAGACCGTTGGTTCCACGACAAGGATCCCCTGGACTGGAACCTTACCGAAAGATATGGCGGTTTGCTGGATTTGTACCGCAGCCTTATTTCACTGCGCAGGAACATGGAAGGGAAAACCAAAGGGCTCTCGGGCCAAAACATACAAGTTTACCATGTAAACAATAACGATAAAATACTTGCCATGCACCGCTGGAACGACGGCGTCGGCCTTTAGACAGCACACTGGTGGTGATGAATTTCAGGAACAGCGCTTTCGACAATTATGTGATTGGTGTCCCGGCGCCCGGTAAATGGGTGCTGCGTTTTAACAGCGACTGGAAAGGTTACGACGAGGATTTTACGGACAGCTACACGGGTGACCCCGAATCGGCGGAGGGTGAAACTGATGGCATGCAGCATTACATTTCGCTCACCATAGGTCCTTACGCCGTACTCATTTTTTCTCAGGAATAATTCCCACAAAAGTATGAAAAGAAGCACAAAGTACGCTCACATAAATAGAGTGCTTACTGCGAGTTGGAAATTCGATAATTTACGAAGGAATGGGCGACTGGTAAACTACCGCATACCAAAATTGCAATCTTCAAATTTCCTTTAGATTCACTATTTACTTTTACCATCGAACATTAAAAAACAGGAAAAATGAAAAAATCAATTTTTATGGTTGCAGTGCTGGTCATCAGTCTGGTTGCCTGCGCACAAAATCCGCCCAAAAGTGTGGCTGATAATTTTAACATGAAATTTCAAAATGCCACCAAAGGTAAAATGGGACCAGGAAGAAGAAAACGAATGGGAAGCCGAATTTAAAATGAACGGCGACGAAATGTCGGCCAGTTTCGACAATGCCGGGAAATGGCTGGAAACCGAAAAAGAGTTGAAGAAAAACCAGCTCCCGGCTGCTGTTCTTAAGGCGGTAAACGCTGAATACGCCGGCTATAAAATGGATGAAGCTGCTGAAATTGAAAAACCGGATTTCAAAGGATATGAACTTGGAATTGAAAAAGGAGAAGAAGAACTGGAAATTCTGGTGACCGCTGATGGAAGAATTACCGTAAACAAAGAATCGGAAGAAGAAGACGAAGACTGAAATTTTCGATATACAAGCAAGAAATTCACCGCACAGGAGATTTACTTCAGAATCTTTTCATAATTTGGTTCGTTTAAATTTTCCTTGTATTGTTCAATTTTTAAATGAATGAAGGTCTTACAATTTAAAGTTTCATTCCTGCCAATATTCTTACTGATATTATTCTGTCAGCATCAAAATAGTATCGCCCAGCTTTCTCAAAATCAGAATTTCAGCTTAGATGAATGCATCCAGCAAGCCACTCAAAACAGCTACCAGCTTGCAAGCCGATAGTTTGCTAAGCCAATCATTACAAGCGACGGTCAATCAGGAACAGTCGACTTATTATCCGCAGATTTCTGCGAGTGCTCAGGTTACCGGGCTTTTTCTTTCGCCCTACACATTTGGGCAGCATTTTTTACAGGCGGTTGCCGATTGGGACATGGGCCGTTTCTGGAAAAAAACCGCTGCCATTCAGCAAAAACAAGTGGAACAACAGGAAGCTGTCGCGCAACAAAACCGGCTTGAAATTGCCGGCGTGATTACCGGACTTTACCTCGACGTTTTGCAAAATCAACTGGAACAACGAATCCTGCAATCGCGGCTCGACTACCTAAACACCCATATTGAAATTCTGACGGCTTTATGGAAAGCCGGTACCATCAGGCAACTCGATATCCTGGAAACACGGTCTTCATTAAATTCGGTGAAAGAAGAACTGATGCAGAAAGAACTGAGTGCAACCCAGGCGAAATATGCCCTTTCAAGGTTGATGGGACTGGAAACAACAAATTTTTCACTGGCACCGGTTGCCGACGATTTACCCCCGGAAGAGGTAGTAAATCAGGTGCCGGAAAGCTGGCTGGACAATCATCCGCAGGCCATGAAAATTCAAAAAGAATACGAAAAAGAACTGTTGATGAAAAGAGATGTTGAAGCATCGTACATGCCCCACATCCAGGCGTTCAGCGGATACACTTTCGACGGCGACCCCACAGGCGACGGGAACTATGTTTTGCTCGGCATTGGCGCAACTGTGCCCATTTATTCCTGGAAAAAGAAAGATTACCAGTTACATGAAATTGATTTTAAGGCGGAATCGATTCAGAAACAGAAAGAAAATACCGAACGTGACTTGTCCATTCGGTTTGGGCAGATTGTGCAACAAATCCGTCAGTACAAAAACATCATCGATTTTCAACAGGAAAAAATCCAAACTGACCGCGAGGCGGCAAAAATGGCGGAAATCAATTACAAAGCCGGTTTATCCAACAACCTTGATTTTTTAACGGCACAACAAACGCTCACCGAAACACAATTAAAAATGAACACCGTTCGCAATCAATATTTGAAATCAATTGTCACCTTTTGGCTGCTGACCGGGCAATCCGAAGAAATCAGGAATATTTTACACTAAACGCTTATCGATTGATAATAAACAGAGGCAAGAAAATGAATAAGATGCGAAAAAACAAAGTCGGAAGCCGGAAGCCGGAAGTTGGAAGAGTGGTCACTTACTTCGGTCTGCGGTCTTCCTTCTTCGGTCTTTTAATCCATAAATTAAAGCTGATAGGTGTGGCGTCAGTTCTGCTTTATTTGGTTGGCTGTCAGCCGGCGCCTCAAAATAATTCGCCAAAAACCGACGTGAAAATACAGGTAAAAACGGCTTCAGTTACCCGTGGCGATATTACCGATACCATCTCCATTTTCGGTGAACTGGCGCTTCGTCAGGAGGCATGGCTTTCCTCACAATTTGACGGGCGGTTAACTCAATTTTCGATGCTGAAAGGCGACCAGGTGAAAAAAGGGCAACTGGCCGGGGTCATTATTCCGGCGGGCCGCGAAGCCTTGTTGCAGGCGGCTGACAGTATTTCGGATGAATTCAAATACCTGCTGAATCAACAGGAAAAAAGTATTCCGCTCATTTGCCCCATTTCGGGAATGGCGCTCAATGTTTTGCTTCACAACGGGGATGTGGTTTCAAAAGGCGGACATATCGCACAGATTGGCGATTTACGAACGTTGGATGTGCAGGGCGAACTGCCGGTTCAATACCTGGAAACAGCCCGGAAAGCTAACCGGTTGGAAGTTGAATTTACCAATTTTTCATCTCCGCCACTGAACCTCCCAATCGAAACATTCACTGGTGAAGTTTCCCAAAATCAGAGTTTGATGGTGCGGTTAAAACTTGAAAACCCAACGTTAAAATATCGTCCGGGAATGCGGGTAAAAATCAATTTTCCGACGCCGGTGCATAAAGAGGCGCTTTTAGTTCCGCGAAATGCACTGGTGGAAGAAGAAGGGAAATATTTTCTTTTTACCGTTGAAGATGGAAAAACCCATAAGCAAAACGTAAATGTGGGAATCCTGAAGGACGATGTGGTTGAAATTTTATCCGGAGTAAATGAAAACCAGTCGGTAGTAGTTGAGAAAGCCTATTCGTTAAAAGATAATATGGAAGTAGTTGTAAAATGAACAAACTTGCATCGTTTACGGTCAATAATCGCCGGGCATTAATATTTATTTTCCTTTTCCTTTCGGCCACAGGTTTTTACCTTGTCAATAAAATCCCGCAGGGTGTATTTCCCGATGCCACGTTTCCGCGTATTGCGGTGATGGTTGATTATGGCCTCACTCCCATTAAGGAGATGGAAATGGAAGTGGCTAAGCCCATTGAAGAGGCGGTGATGATGGTGGAAGGCGTGCAACGTGTGCGTTCATCCATCAGTCGCGGCTCGGCTGAAATCAACATCGATTTTCAGTGGAATGCCGATATGTTTCAGGCATATCAACTGGTGCAGGCACAGGTTAGCGGAATTCAAAGCGAGTTGCCGGCAGGTGTTACCCTCGAAGTGCGCCGGTTTACCACCAGCACATACCCGGTTGCCGGCTACAGTCTTTACTCCGATAAACAGGATTTACTTGAGTTGCGCGACCTGGCGGTTTACACACTCCGCCCGCAACTGGCCGCCATTCCCGGCGTTTACAATGTGGAAGTAATGGGCGGCAAAGAACGCGAATACCGCGTGGAACTCGATGCCGACAAACTGGCCGCATACCGGATGGATTACAACGAAGTGGAGCAGGCCATACGCGAAAATAACTCGCTCAATTATGTGGGCCGTTTGGAAGAATTCAACAAGCTTTATCTGAACATCGCCGACAACCGCTACCAGAAAATGAGCGAAATTGAAAATACCATTATCCGTAATCCTGGCGAAACACCCATCCGTTTAAAAGATGTCGGGAAAGTGGTATCCACCGTAAAAGAGACTTTTATTGCCACCGAAAGTAACCAGCATCCTGCGGTTTTAATTACCATTATTAAACAACCCGGCACAAATGCAGTGGGTATTATGAACGCTGTGGATGAAAAACTGGATGAACTAAAACCTGCTTTACCTGCCGATGTGAACATGAGCAAATGGTACGACATGACCCGTTTCATTCAATCTTCCATCAGCAGTGTGAGGGATTCAATTCTCATCGGCGCATTGCTGACCATGTTGATTTTGCTTGTTTTTCTTCGCCGGCTGCGCATTACGCTGGTAACCGTAATTATTATTCCAGTGGCCGTGTTGCTTTCGTTTATTTTCATCAAACTCACCGGAATGAACCTGAGCGTGATGAGCCTGGGTGGATTGGCTGCGGCAATCGGAATATTGGTAGACAATGCCATTGTTGTGGTAGAGAATATTGAACGCCACCTCGAAATGGGAAAAACACGAAAACAGGCTGTGGTGGAGGCTACCAGCGAAATTATTGCACCATTGCTGAGCGCTACATTAACTACTTTGGTCGTACTCGTTCCGCTGGTTTTTTTAACCGGCGTTCCGGGAATCTTTTTTAAAGCGCTGGCGCTTACCTTAACTCTCGCCATTTTAGCATCGATGTTGCTGGCCGTATTTCTTACGCCCGCAGTGGCTGTCACTTTTATTTCCACCAAAAAACGGAAACCGGGAAAAGTGATGGCAAAAATTATCCAAACGCACCAGAAAACCTTAAAATTTGGATTGAAAAGACCGGTTGTTGCCTATTTATTAATAGCAGTCACCATTGCAGGAAGTGTTTTTCTTTTTAAAAATATCCCCAGCGGTTTTCTTCCGCAGTGGGATGAAGGAACAATTGTGCTCGATTACCTCGCTCCTCCGGGAAGTTCGGTGGAAGGCACCCGCACCATGCTGAAAACCATTACTGATTACCTTCCGTCCATTCCTGAAGTTGAAGATTATTCATTACGAACCGGAAGAAGTCTGGCGCATCCGCGCACCCATGCCAACGACGGTGATTTTGTTATCAACCTGAAACAGGACCGAACGCGTTCAGCGTTTGAAATAATGGACGAATTGCGCCAATTAATAGAAGAAAAGGAGCCTAATCTGTCGCCTGAAATATTCCAGGTTTTGCCCGACCGGCTGAACGATTTAAGTGGTGAAATAGCGCCAATTGTGATAAAAGTGTATGGCAAAAAACTGGAAACCATTCAACAGGTGGCTGCCAACATCGCTGATTCCCTTGAAAACATTGAAGGAGCAGTGGACGTTTACAAAGGATTTGAAGCCGGCGAACCTGAACTAACTATTCACATAAAACCGGAAGTGGTGGCGCGTTATGGACTAACACCACAACAGGTGAACGATGCCATTTATATGGCATTATGGGGTCGCGAAACAACCAACGTAATGGAAGGTATAAAGCTGATTCCGGTCAGGGTGCGTTATCCGCAAAAATATGCTTCCCATTTTGAAGAAATCAAAATGCTGCCACTCTATTTTCCTGAAATAGAACGGACGGTAACATTAAACGAAATTGCCGATGTAAAAAAAGTGCCGGGAAAAACCGACATCGAGCACGAAAACCTGAGCCAGGTGGTGAATATTGAAGCGCAAATTTCAGGGCGCGATTTGGGTAGTACCGCAGCCGATATTCAGCAAATGCTGCATAACCAGCATTTACCTCCGGGGGTCACAGTTCAGCTAAGCGGTCAGTACGAAAGCCAGCAACAGGCATTTCAGGAATTATTGATGATTTTAATTCTTGCAGCACTGATTATTTTTATTATCCTGCTGTTTGAATTTAATTCGTTCCGTACCGCGCTGGCCATTCTCATTGGCACTTCGCTTTCGGTCAGCGGCGTATTCCTTTTTCTCTGGCTTACCGGAACCACACTCGACATTTCAGCTTTTATGGGAATGATTATGATTATCGGCGTGGTGGTAAACAACGGAATATTGCTTATCGACTACACTGAAAAGTACTTGAAAGAAGAAGCCCCCAATATTCCGCAGGCGCTTTTAATGGCCGGTGAGGTGCGGTTGCGTCCGATTTTAATGACCACCCTTTCCAGCATATTTGGTTTTATTCCGCTGGCGCTTGCTTTAGGCGAAGGCGCAGAAATGTTGAAGCCTCTTGCCATTTCCATGATTGGCGGAATGAGCCTTTCGATGATTTTCTCGTTGTTTGTGATACCAGTGTTGTATCAATCGTTTAAAGGCGGCAAGAAAAAAATTTAAATCCTGTTTCAGAAATTGCAGCTCATCAGATTGTCCTATAAAAAATATTTATAGAAGAATAAAACAATATTGATTTGCACAAAAATCAGTTGCTGACTTCAAACAGGTCTGATAATATTTATTCTACCTTAACTTTTTATACTTCTGAAAACAAAGGATTATGCAGTTGTTTAAATCAATTATAAATTCCATACATTTTTAAAAAAGCAATAATCATTTCGGAATTATTTTTCTACGTTTGCATCCTACAAATTTACTAGGACAATTAAGTATTAATATTGGCTGAATTATCTTGATTTCAGCGGCCAGTGGAAGAAATAAGAAGAACGACATAAAGATTTTGGAAACATGCAATTGGATAAAAATCATTTTAAATTTGATTTTTTAACAGCAAAATATCCAAATATTTAAATGATTATATAATTTCGCAACGTTTTTTTGAAAAAGATGAGATTTAACCGAAATCATTATAATGACAAGTGAAAGTTTAATTTTGTTTTTTGTTGTGGGCCTTGTTTTGGTTGGAGGCGCAATTATTTTCTCAACATTTATCGCCCCAAAATCTGTAAACCCGCAAAAATCTGAAGCTTACGAAAGTGGGGTTCCGACAAAAGGAATTACCTGGCTGCAATTTAATGTAGGGTATTATTTGTTTGCACTTCTGTTTCTTGTTTTCGAAGTGGAAACTGTTTTCATATTTCCCTGGGCCGTGGTGATGAAACAAATTGGCATGACTGCCTTTGTTGAAATCCTGATATTTTTTGCCATCCTGGGCATGGGATTATTGTATGCCTGGAAAAAACATGCGTTGATATGGGAATAAAATCGATGAAGAACGAAGATTTCAAGGACAACGAAACCCTTGAATTATTCAAGAAAGAGGGAGGCAACGTACTTTTATCCACTGTTGATTCATTAATCAACTGGGGCCGGTCAAATTCCATTTGGCCGCTCACTTTTGCAACAAGTTGTTGTGGAATAGAAATGATGGCAGCCGGTGCATCGCGGCATGATTTTGCCCGATTCGGCATCGAAGTGTACCGTGCCAGCCCGCGCCAGGCTGATGTTATTGTAGTAGCCGGAACTATTACCAATAAAATGGCACCGGTTTTAAAACGGTTATACGATCAGATGGCCGACCCTAAATATGTTATTGCAATGGGCGCCTGTGCCATTTCCGGCGGACCGTTTTATTACAATTCATATCATGTAGTTAAGGGAGTGGATCATGTTATTCCGGTTGATGTTTACATTCCGGGATGCCCGCCGCGGCCCGAAGCGCTGTTGTACGGCGTGATGCAACTGCAACGAAAAATTCAAACCGAAAAAACCGGCAAACAGGAGAATCCTGCGGCCACCGATAAATAGCATTGTCCGAAATGGAAAATGAAAAACTCAAGGAGCTGATCCTTAAATTTTTATCCCAGGCGGAATTCACCATTGGGAACCAATATCCGGAAGTAACCATCGAAAAGGAAAAAATTAGCGAATTGGCGCGGTTTCTAAAAGATTCCGAAGATACAGCTTTTGATTACCTGTTTTGTGAAACAGCCGTCGACTTTTCCAGCCATTTTATGATGTATTACCATCTCGAATCCACAAAATTCCGCCATCAGCTGGTGGTTAAAACCAAAATTGAAGATCGCGAAAATCCGGTCATTGATTCAGTTTGTGACGTATGGATTGGGGCTGAATACCACGAACGGGAAATGTTTGATTTGTTTGGTATTCATTTTACCAACCATCCTGATTTGCGAAAAATCTTTCTGGATAACGACTGGGTGGGATTCCCAATGCGAAAAGATTACACCGATCCTGTAAACATAGTTGAAAGGTAATTGAAATGGCAGAAGAAATTGTAAAAGGTACGCTGGAGGAACAGGAATTTTCACTGAACATGGGTCCTCAACATCCTTCCACACATGGCGTTCTTCGTTTAATCCTGAAACTGAAAGGGGAAACAGTAGAGGAAGTAAAACCTCAACTGGGATATATTCACCGCGGTGTGGAAAAAATGTGCGAAAAGCTGACTTATCCGCAAATAATTCATCTTACCGACCGGCTGGATTATCTTTCGGCGCATATTCTCAATGAGGCAGTATGCCTGACGGTTGAAAATGCATTGGAAATTGAAGTGCCCGAGCGCGTAAAATATATCCGCACGATTATGGATGAACTGAACCGGATAGCGTCGCACCAGTTGTGGTGGAGCGCTTTCGGGATGGATATCGGCGCACTGACCACCTTTTTTTACGGATTGCGCGACAGGGAAAAGATTCTGGATATTTTTGAAGAAACCTGCGGTGCACGGCTGCTTTTAAGCTACAATCTTCCGGGAGGCGTCATGTTCGACCTTCATCCCAATTTTCAAAAACGGGTAACCGACTTTTTGAAATATTTTAAAAAGAAGTTGCCGGAGTACGATGCCCTGCTCACCGGAAACCCGATTATGCAGGAACGCACCAAAGGAGTGGGAGGGATAACAAAAGAAGAAGCAATTGCATATGGTGTAACCGGTCCCTCAGGAAGAGGTTCGGGATTCTCGTGCGATGTGCGGAAACATCAGCCCTACAGTGCCTATCCGAAAGTAAATTTTAACGAAATACTTTATTCCGAAGGAGATACATTTGCCCGTTACAAAGTCCGCATGGATGAAATGTGGGAATCGATGTCGATTATTGAGCAATTGATCGACAATATTCCGGAAGGTGATTTCGCCGTTAAAATGAAACCGGTTATCAAATTACCGGAAGGTGAATATTATACGCGTGTGGAAGCTGCGCGCGGTGAATTTGGGGTTTTTGTGGTCAGCGACGGAAATAAAACTCCCTACCGGATGAAATTCCGGTCGCCAAATTTCAGCAACCTTGCAGCCATTGACACCATGGCCAAAGGACAAAAAATTGCCGATTTAATTGCCATTGGCGGTTCAATGGATTTTGTAATTCCGGATATGGACAGGTAATTTCAGATTCGAATCAGATAAGGAAAATATAAAATGAAATTTAACATTTACGATTTTTCAACTTTTACCGGCAGCCTCGATCGGTGGCTGATGGCCAATGTTACTCCATTTTGGGCAGTAACCATCGAAATGGTGCTGATTGGCCTTGGCATCCTGTTGTTTTATGCGGTAGTTGGATTGTACCTGGTTTATGCCGAACGTAAAGTTTGTGCATTCATGCAATGCCGGGTGGGGCCCAACCGGGTAGGGCCATACGGTTTTTTCCAAACCATCGCCGACCTCATTAAATTGCTGATGAAGGAACTGATCCCCATTAAAAATGCAGATAAGTTCCTTTTTAATGTGGCGCCGTTTATTGTAATTATCGCATCATTTATGGCCATTGCTGCCATTCCGTTTGCGAAAGGATTACACGCCATCGATTTTAACATCGGCATTTTTTACATTATGGCCGTGTCATCCATTGGGGTGGTTGGAATTTTAATTGCCGGATGGTCGAGCAACAATAAATATTCGCTGATTGGCGCCATGCGAAGCGGAGCACAGATTGTGAGCTATGAATTATCGGTAGGCCTTTCGCTGGTTACCATAGTTATCCTGGCCGGAAGCCTGCAGTTGTCAACAATTGTTGAAGCACAACGAGACGGATGGTTTTTGTTTACCGGACATATTCCGGCACTGATAGCTTTCCTGGTGTTTTTGGTTGCTGCTACTGCCGAAACCAACAGGGGACCATTCGATTTGGCAGAAGCCGAATCGGAGCTGACGGCCGGTTTTCATACCGAATATTCAGGAATCAAATTTGCCTTCTTTTTTCTGGCAGAATACATGAACATGTTTATTGTAGCATCCATTGCTGCCACCATGTTCCTCGGCGGCTGGATGCCATTGCACATTGGCGGCTGGGAAGCATTCAACCATATCATGGATTTTATTCCGCCATTTTTATGGTATATCGGAAAAACGGCTGCCGTTATTTTCATCATGATGTGGTTTAAATGGACTTTCCCGCGTTTGCGCATCGACCAGCTCCTCACACTGGAGTGGAAATACCTGCTCCCCATTAATTTGGTAAATATTCTGATTATGTCTTTTGTAGTATTAACCGGCTGGCACTTTTAACCATGAATAGTATTGTCAAATATTTTAAAGATATTTTTGGAGCGGTAGGGGCTTTGCTGAAGGGAATGCGGGTTACCGGCCATTATTTCGTTCATCCGGGGCAAATCGTTACCCAGCAATATCCTGAAAACCGCGACACTTTGGAAATGTTCGACCGCTTTAAAGGCGAAGTAGTTATGCCGCACAACGAAAACAACGAGCACAAATGTACTGCCTGCGGCATCTGCGAATCAAACTGCCCCAACGGCTCCATAGAAATTATTAGCCAGATGGCGGAAGTGGACGGGAAGAAAAAGAAAGTTTTGGTGAACCACATTTACCATTTGGGAATGTGCACCTTTTGCAACCTGTGTGTAAAAACCTGTCCGTTCGATGCCATTAAAATGGATCAAACGTTTGAACATTCTGTTTTCGACCGCACAAAACTCACAAAAGTTTTAAATCAACCGGGTTCTAAACTAATGCAAAAAGAAAAGAAATGAGTATTCACGAACTGATGTTTTACTTTTTTTCAGGAATGATTCTGGTGTTCTCTGTCCTCACGGTAACCAGCCGCAGGATTTTACGGGCAGCCTTTTACTTGCTGGTCGTACTGATTTCCACCTCCGGAATCT
Source organism: uncultured Prolixibacteraceae bacterium (assembly GCA_963771595.1). Classification (GTDB taxonomy): domain Bacteria; phylum Bacteroidota; class Bacteroidia; order Bacteroidales; family Prolixibacteraceae; genus CAVYUC01. Next base: position 64,211 of record CAVYUC010000008.1, read on the forward strand.
ATTTTATGCTGAATTACCAGTTTCTTGCTGCCGTTCAGCTCATTCTGTATGCGGGCGGTATTGTGGTGCTCATCATCTTTTCCATTCTCTTAACCAGCCACATCAACCAGAAATTTGAACCCATTGGGTTTAAAAAAATGCTGTTTTCAGCAATCGCTGTTGCTGCCGGAGCTATTGTTACAACATCAACTATAATTAATTACGGATTTAACGGAGTAGTTAGCTCTTCCGAAAATCCGGATATGCAGGTGATAGGCACAACCTTGCTGGGATACGGAAAAAACGGTTACGCGCTGCCGTTCGAGGTTATCAGTATTTTACTGCTGGCGGCCATGTTTGCCTCCATTGTTATTGCAAAAAAAGAAAAATCAAAATAATATGCTTTCAACTATTCCTTTATCGTATTTTCTTGTGGTCAGCACCCTTATGTTCTTCATTGGCATTTACGGTTTCCTGACCCGCAAAAACCTCATTACCATCCTGATGTCGGTGGAATTGATTCTCAATTCGGTAAATATCAATTTTGTGGCATTTAACCGTTACCTGTTTCCCAATGAACTGCAGGGACATTTCTTTTCGCTTTTTATTATTGCGGTCGCAGCAGCCGAAGCAGCAGTTGCCATCGCCATTATTATAAGTGTTTACAGGCGATACACCAATATTGATGTAGAGCGGGTGGATACAATGAAATATTAAACAGTTTTTTGAAAGAATAATCCAACAAATTCGATTTTAAAATGACTGATTTTGGTTATACCGTATTTATCCCGCTGATTCCCCTGTCCATGTTCCTGCTTCTGGGATTGACCAGCGGAAAAATGAAACCCGTACTTTCCGGTTATTTGGGCACAATAGGAATGCTTGTTACTACTTTTCTCTCCTACTTTACTGCATTTCAGTACTTTTTTAACAGCCCGGAGGGAGCAGAAACTTTCGAAAAAATAGTTCCGTTTCATACTGTCTGGCTTCATTTAACTGAAAAGTTACACATCGATTTGGGCATATTACTCGATCCCATTTCGGTCATGATGCTGGTGGTGATTACTACCGTTTCGCTGATGGTGCACCTGTACAGCATGGGTTATATGAAAGGGGAAAAAGGATATTCGCGTTTTTATGCATTCCTGTCGTTGTTCAGCTTTTCGATGCTGGGCCTTGTGGTGGCTACCAACATTTTTCAAATGTACATGTGCTGGGAGTTGGTAGGTGTTTCTTCCTACCTGCTGATTAGCTTTTATTATGAAAAACCGTCAGCCGTTTCGGCAGGGAAAAAAGCATTTATTGTTACCCGCTTTGCCGACCTTGGATTTTTAGTTGGAATCCTGATTTTATCCTACATCAGCGGGACCTTCGATTTTATACCCATGACCGATACGAACGGAACATTAATTACTCAGGGGACAGGCCTGACCTTTATGGGCATTTCGGCATTAACATGGGCGCTGGCCCTTATTTTTATGGGAGGTGCCGGAAAATCGGCTATGTTCCCGCTGCACATCTGGCTGCCCGATGCCATGGAAGGCCCGACTCCGGTTTCGGCATTAATTCATGCCGCAACCATGGTAGTTGCCGGTGTTTACCTGGTGGCCCGTTTATTTCCGCTGTACTATTTTGGGGCGCCCGATGTGTTAATCATTGTTGCCTATGTGGGAGGTTTCACCTCGCTGTTTGCCGCCGTTATTGCCTGTGTTCAAAAAGATATAAAACGTGTGCTTGCATTTTCAACCATGTCGCAGATTGGTTACATGATGCTGGCCCTTGGTGTTTCGGGTTATGGAGAACATCATGGTCTCGGCTTTATGGCTTCCATGTTTCACCTGTTTACCCATGCCATGTTTAAAGCGCTGCTGTTTTTGGGCGCCGGAGCAATTATCCATGCCGTTCATACCAATAATATGGATGAAATGGGCGGTTTGAGAAAATACCTGCCCGTTACCCATATCACCTTTTTAATTGCCACCTTAACCATTTCGGGAATGCCCCCGTTTGCAGGTTTCTTCAGTAAAGATGAAATTTTAACTGCAGCGTTCGAACACGATAAACTGCTGTTTATTATTGAATATGTTGTGGCCGGAATCACTGCATTCTATATGTTCCGCCTCTATTTTAATGTTTTCTGGGGCAACGACCGCCACTACCATCATACTCCACACGAATCGCCGCTGATTATGGCCATTCCGCTCATTATTCTGGCTGTTGCTTCCATGCTGGCCGGATTTATTCCGTTCAACAGACTGGTAACATCAGATGGTTTGGGTTTCGAACTGGTGACTGAGTGGCTTGTTGCTATTCCTTCGGTATTAATTGGCCTTGCCGGAATTGGTATCGCATGGATAATGTACAAAAAACCAAGCCGCCTTCCCGACAGGCTGGCATCCGGATTTAAATACACCTACAAATGGTCGTACAACAAATTCTACATGGATGAAGTGTACCTGTTTGTAACGAAAAAGATAATTTTCAACAACATATCGCGCCCGGTAGCCTGGTTCGACCGCCACGTTGTGGATGGTTTTATGAACGGCATTGCGTGGGTTACAAATAAAACTTCCGAAGGGATAAAAGGCCTGCAATCCGGGCAGTTGCAGAAATACGGATATGTATTTATCTCGGGAGTAGTTGTTTTGGCAATAGTTTTTATTTACTGGCTTAAATAAGCAGAAATGGATTTTTTAACGTTATTCGTTGTCGTCCCCGTTCTCACCATAGTGGGAATTACTTTTGCAAGGGATTTGAAACAAACACGGCTGATTTCTGCCGTTGGAATGAGTGTACAGTTGTTGCTTGCAGTAGCCCTGGTTTTCATGTACCTGGCTGAACGAAAAGCCGGCAACACTTCCGAGATGCTTTTTGCGCACACCTATACCTGGTTCGAAAGTTTAAATATCACCTACAGTATTGGTGTCGACGGGATTTCCGTGGCCATGATAATGCTGACATCAGTGATTATTTTTACCGGCGTTTTTGCCTCATGGAATGTTGATTTTCTATCCCGTGAATTTTTTATCTCACTGATATTCCTATCCTCCGGAGTCTTTGGATTTTTTATTTCCCTGGATTTGTTCACCATGTTCCTGTTTTACGAAGTGGCGGTTATTCCGATGTATTTGTTAATCGGAATTTGGGGAACAGGCCCGAAGGAGTATTCGGCCATGAAACTGACCCTGATGTTAATGGGTGGTTCAGCGCTGTTGCTGGTTGGCTTGCTGGGTATCTATTTTAATTCCAACGCCGGTGGCGGAGACCTTACTTTTAATATCCTTGAAATTGCCAAAGTAAACATCCCGATGGAAGCGCAGCGCATGTTCTTCCCAATGACATTTGTGGGATTTGGTGTTCTGGGAGCCCTTTTCCCGTTTCATACCTGGTCGCCCGATGGCCATGCTTCGGCACCCACGGCAGTTTCCATGCTGCATGCAGGAGTTTTGATGAAACTTGGAGGTTACGGTGCATTCCGTGTGGCCATCTTTTTACTGCCTGAGGCAGCACAGGAAATGTCCTGGATTTTCCTGATACTTACAGGAATAAGTGTAGTTTACGGCGCGTTCGGAGCAATCTTCCAAAAAGATTTAAAATACATCAATGCCTATTCATCGGTGAGCCACTGCGGACTGGTGCTGTTTGCCATTTTAATGATGAATAAAACTGCACTAAACGGAGCTGTTCTGCAAATGATATCACACGGGTTGATGACCGCCCTTTTCTTCGCCCTCATCGGGATGATTTACGGCAGGACACACACCCGAATGGTAAACGAATTGGGTGGTTTAATGAAAATCATGCCGGTGCTTTCGGTTTCATATGTAATTGCCGGTCTGGCTTCTCTAGGACTGCCTGGGTTGAGCGGATTTGTAGCCGAAATGACCATTTTCTTCGGATCATTCCAGCACACCGACACCTTCCACCGGATTTTAACCATTACCGCGGCGGCATCTATTGTTATTACGGCCGTTTACATACTCCGTGTGGTGGGGCAAATTTTATACGGCCCCGTAAAAAACGACCATTACCTGGCATTGGATGATGCCCGCTGGTACGAACGGATTTCAACCGGTGTGCTGATAGTTGCCATTGCCGGAATTGGTGTGGCTCCACTCTGGCTTTCGAATATGATTAACGACAGCCTGAACCCGATTGTCAATCAAATTATGCAGGTACTAATAAAATAGAAAAATCAAATTATGAACCTGGAAAGTATTCTTCTGATGCGGCATGAAATAGTGCTGACCGTAGCGCTTCTGATTCTTTTAATTGCCGAGTTATCCACCGAAAATAAAAAAAGCATCATTAACCTGTCGTTGTTTCTGTTTGCTGCAGTAACTGCAATCGGATTTATTCCTTCTGCCGAAGGCACGCTTTTCGGAGGAATGTATCAAACCAGTCACTTAACTGTAATGATGAAAAATATCCTGAACGTGGGAACCATGATTCTCTTTTTTCAGGTGGCCGACTGGATTAAAAAACCGGAATACCATAATAAAGTAAGCGAGTTTTACCTGCTGATCCTCTCTACTCTAATCGGGATGAATTTTATGATTTCCTCAGGACATTTCCTCATGTTTTATATTGGGCTTGAACTGGCAACAATTCCAATCGCTGCACTTGCAGCTTACGACCGTTCAAAAAACATCAGTGCCGAAGCAGGTATTAAACTCATACTCTCTTCAGCGCTTTCATCCGGAATATTGCTTTACGGAATTTCGATGCTGTACGGAACAATTGGTTCGCTTTATTATACCGATATGGGTGGTGCATTTACAAATTCGCCGCTTCAACTGCTGGGTTTTATCTTCTTCTTTGCAGGAATGGGTTTTAAAATCTCACTGGTGCCGTTTCACCTATGGACAGCCGATGTTTATGAAGGTGCCCCGGTGAATGTGGCTTCCTATCTTTCTGTGATTTCGAAAGGGGCTGCTGTATTTATCCTCACCATACTTTTATATACAGTTTTTTATTCCATTGCCCCGATGTGGAAAAACCTGCTGTATGTTATTGCCATTTTAACCATGACCATCGGAAACCTATTTGCACTGCGGCAGAAAAACCTGAAACGTTTCCTGGCCTTTTCTTCCATTGCGCAGGCTGGTTTTATTCTTTTGGGAATGATTGACGGAAGCTCGCTCGGAATGGCGGCAATCATCTATTTTGTCCTGATCTATATCTTCACCAATCTTGGAGCATTTGGTGTGGTTTCAGCCATTTCTACCGTTACCGGAAAAGAGGAAATTGATGATTACAACGGATTGTATGCTACCAATCCAAAACTCAGCCTGCTGATGATGCTTTCGCTGTTTTCGCTGGCAGGAATTCCGCCGGTAGCTGGTTTCTTTGGGAAATTTTTCCTCTTTACATCCGCTGCCCATTCAGGTTATTACTGGCTGGTTTTTATTGCAGTAATCAATGCCACCATTTCGTTGTATTATTACCTGCTTGTGGTAAAAGCCATGTTCATCAACAAAAATGCCGAACCGATTGCTTATTTCAAAAGCAGCCTGACAACGCGTATTGCATTGGGGTTATGCCTGGCCGGTATTTTTGCCGTAGGGTTATTTAGCCCTATTTATGAATACATCAGGATGTTCAGTATTGGAATGTAAAAAAATTAAAATCATGACACTGGATAACGGAAAACATTTGGTAAAGGAAATAGATGGTACGCTGTGTACTGTTGTTGAAACAGGCATCAATTCAAAACGGCTTAACTTTTTGAAGGAATTGCTGGAATACAATCAATTTGAAGTTAAAACAGAAGAAAATCCGGGGAAGGAAGAAACACCGGCCACCTTTACAATTGGTGTTACGGATACTGTTTTCAATCCGGTAATTGCTGTTTACGAGAAATCGTTAAAACGTCACGAAGGCGGGATAGTTTCTCCGGCTTACTGGAAGCAGGAACCGGAAATTGAGGATGTCCCCTATTTCGATTACCGGAAGAAAGATCCGAAAGCTAAAAATATCGACGATTTCAAAGTGAATCCCTGGTCATACCGGACCGTATAAGTCATCAGAAATTCCGATAATTCATGAAAAAAACAGTTCTGATCTTCGCCCTTGTTTTGTTTCTAGTCTCCGGTCATCTTTCTGCACAGCAAAAACAGCAACCGAATGTACCCACCTCCATCGGCATGGTCATTTATTCAAATGATGTGGAAACGGTATGGAATGCTTTTCGCCTGGCAAATTATTCAAAATCCCAGGGCGATACTGTAAAAATCTTTTTGCTTGGGAAAGGGGTAGAAACCGACAACCTCGTGAAGGAAAATGAAGATTTAAAAAAACAGGTAGATGCTTTTCTTGAAAAAGGAGGCGAAATTCAGGGTTGCGGAACCTGCCTGAAGAGCCGTAAAAACAATGAGCCACAGGTTTGCACGTTTTCATCGCTAGCCGATTTGTACAACATTATCCGTAAAAATAAAATTGTACTCACTTTTTAAATCAGTTCAAATGCAAAAGATTTTGATTTTAATCAACGATGGACCTTACGGCACCGAAAAGGCGTACAACGGATTGCGTCTTGCCAATCAGTTAAACAAAGCGCACGAAAATGTGGAAGTGCGGATCTTTTTAATGGCCGATGCAGTAGGCTGTGCCCTTCCCGATCAAAATACGCCAAATGGTTATTACAATATCGGGCGCATGTTGAAATATTCCATCAGCAAAGGGGCTAAAGTAAAAATCTGCGGTTCGTGTGCCGATGCCCGGGGCATTAAAAACAGTACATTGATTGAAGGCGCTGAAATCAGTAACATGCCCGAACTGACAGAATGGGTAGTCGACAGCGACAAAGTCATTACCTTCTAAAAAAAAATCCTCGTAAGGATTAAATTAGAATAGCCCCGTATGAAATGCGGGGTAAAGGCAAAGTACAAAGTCGCTGATTTATTGTTTCTTCAAAAATCAGCGTAATCAGCTATATTTAAAAACCGGTATTTCTTAAATCCGGAGGATTTAATGTTTATAGAAAATGGTCATCCAAAAAGAACATACGACTCCGGAGTCGCACTTTTTAATTTGCATCATTTCTATAAACATGCGATACCTCCGACATCGGTTTTTTTAAATTTGATTACCGGCAAGACAACATCCCCACATATTCCGCAGATACACGCTGGTTTTATGATTTCTGCGAAAATCTGTGGAATCAGCGGGAGATGTATTTTTAGGAAGTTCAAAAAGAGAAACCGCTCCAAATTAACAGAACGGTTTCTTAAAATTATTTATTCTTCAATTGGAACAGCATTGTTGTAATCTTCTTCGGTGATGGTTACAGTAACATCGCCTCTTACAATCGGGTGACAATTGGCATCAGGATAATTGAAACATGTAACCGTTAGAACACTATCGGAGTTAAATAGAATATTTACCGAATCAACGTAAGGAATTGAAAAAAAAGTTCGTGAATCAAAATCCTCGCCATCTCTTCTTTTAATTGTCAAATCCGAAAAGGGTTCCATATAAATATTATCAGCCTTTTCAAACGAAAGTGTATTTGTCCTGAAACCCTCAACAACAATTTCATGTGGTGTTAAATTCTTTAATTCAAAAGTATTATAGATCGGTTTACAGGCAACCATAAGAATAATTGCCAATTTAAAAATGAAAATAAGTTTATTATTCAATAGGTTCATAATTAATTAAAACTTAGTTAATATCATCAAATAGTTTATCTAAATAAATTTCAGTAGGATTATCGAACCTGTTTTTAATTTCATCCCGCCAGCCCCACCAATTAGAAGGGGAAAATAGGAGCGCAAATTCAAGTTGAGATAATATATAGTTTTCAACATCATCGTCTGGTAGTAGAGTACCGTTACTATGTTGATTAAAGGTGTCAATCATATCCCAAACAATAGAAGTATATCCATCTTTCTTCATGTTTGCTATTGTTTCATTTTGCTTGGTATTATAGTTATTTGTATTATAAATATCATTTGTAATTACTGCTGCAACTCCAGTTGCCCAACTTTCTGGTAAAAAAGGTTCACTGAATATCTCATCCACTACATATTGGGAATTATTATATCCAATCTCCCAATGTGATGCGTGTGTAAGTTCATGGATTGTTGTACCATATATATTTTGGCTATTTTTATTTCCTGCCTTAACAGTAACCTCAGCAGCAAATGCAAAATCTTTGAAACTAAGATACGTTGAAGTCCCGGATTCCTCCTTGCCTGCAATATGAAGGCGGTGTTGCAGGGCTCCTAAAATGCCATCCCTTCGAGGAGGAGGCTTAATACCCCAGCGACTGAATTTGTAGTAATAAGTAAAAGCTGCCCTGAAAATATGTGCAAAAATAAATGATTTCGGGCTGCTAATATTTCTTATAACCAAATTCCATTCTCCGGTTTGTTTTGGTCCATTAAAATAAGCCTGCCCGTATGAACCATCTCGAATGTCAAAATCCCAACGCTCCCACGTAATGCTGTAATTTGCATCGCTGCTAAATGTACCGTCGCAGGTAAAATTTCCGTTTGCATCCGTCATCCCTTCATGGGTTGTAAACCAACTACGGGCCCGGACAGTAACTCCTTCAAGCGGGATATTATGGCTATTTGTTGTGCTTGTTTCAAACCTGTAAACTGCCCGCTGGCACATTGGTTCATCGTCATCCGGCAGTTGGAGCTGTTTTAAATAAGGATCTTCTCCGTTTTGATTATATATTGCTTCCCCTGTTTCGCAATTGTAATATTCGTAATGATCAAAAACTTTTTGGGTAGTGGAGTAACTATTTATTATATCATCATAAACTTTAATGTTTCCTGAGGGTCTCCAGCTTGTCGATTTCAATCCAACTCCATTTTCTTCATCATCACCCAAATTGCCGGTTATTCGCAAAGCTTCTGTTTCGAGCACCAACCATTCAAAGTAATCCATTGAACCACTTTTTAATTGTTGAAGTTCACCTGTTTCTTCCTGTAAAAACAAATCAGCCAGTTTCTGGTATTGTATATCCGGGAAAGTATAATCAACCGGAACCACAGTATACTGCCAGGTAATTTCATTTGCAGGAATTGACGGATCATGATAATGTGTACCGCCTCTTTTTATTTCCACATCCAGTGGATAATCATAAAAATATAATGTTGTATCCCGTGTTAACCTATCCAGTTCCTGAAAACTTTTAGGCCGGAACCTTACGTAAAAATGCGTTGTTTCGATGCTTACAGCAGATTTCAGTTTATTTTCCGCTTGTAAATTCTGATATGCCTTTTGCATATTTTCAATTGAATATGGATTATCAAGTCTTTTTCCTAATATCATTTGCCCTTCATAATAACTTAAATCCTGTTTATTCGCAAGTTCCGGAGTTTCATCGTAAAACTCTTCTTGTTTTTGGCAACCACTAAAAATGGTTAAAACAAATGTGACCACTGCCAATACTACTAATTTTTTCATAATTTTGTAAAGTTTTAAATGGGATGGCGAGCAGTAACTCAGCAATCCCGGTTAATTTAAAATGATTATTAAAGCCCGGTACTTTTGAATATTTTTTAAAATGCCGGGTTCTTTTTTTTAACAATATTTTTTATTCGCAATTATCAATATAATTGTACACAATCCTGTTTTCTGTAAATGGTCCCTCTTGAATATTCGCGGCAGGGGTGTTCCTGCGTTCCGGGTTTAAAACTAAACAAATTGTTAAGTTTTACAAGTACCAGGTGGTAAAAAAATACATGGGGGGGGGGTAAATTTAGAATTGATTTAAATAAATTTTTATAATGGAAATATGTTCTAATGTAAGGGATTGCAACTAGTTAATGAGAAACTTGCAGGAAGTATGGACATCAAGTTACTGCATGGTTATTTCCCGCAGATTTAGCAGATACATAATCAACGGGAGATTAAAAAGAAATAAGAAATATCGAATATCGAATAACAGAATCAGGAAGTTAAGATAATTTATTTTTTAATTCGAAGGATTTATATGTTTTTTGAAATTGTTGTTCAACAAAGAATAAACGACTCCGGTTTATCATAAATCTGCAAATAAAAATCCTCCGTCCGCCAACCGGCGGACACCTCCTTTTAAAAAGGAGGACGCGCTTCGATGCAGCTTTTCCCGTCCCCGTTCGGTTTCTTTATCTACTTCTTATTTTAATCTTCAATCGGAACTGCATTGTTGTAATCTTCTTCGGTGAAGGTATAAGTATAGCGGTACTCTTTGTCTCCGCATTCCCTTCCAATGACTTTTTTTGTGTAATTGGCTTCATTCCAGTATCCCACAATATTCCTTTCAATTGTACAGGCATCACTAGAAAAATGCTCGCAAGCCTGAATTGTTTTTTTCTCGTAGTCGAAGTTAATTATAACCGAATCAGTAGTAACAGGAAATATTCCGGGAGATTCACCATGAAAACCAAATAATTTATATTCCAAAAATTCTGAGTTTGGTTCAATTTCTATCGTATCCCTGATAATTTCAGGATCATAAACATTTTCCTCAAAAACATAATAAATAGTTATAAAATGATTTGTATTGTTTATAAGCACATATTCATTTGTACCAGTTCTCTCCACAGGTAATAGGCAACAGGAATGAATTAAAAGAGCAAAAGCTAAACTTGTGAGTATTTTTTTCATGATAAAAGATTGTTTGTTGTTTTTGGTTTGGTGATGAAGATAATAATTTTTTAATTCTGACTGAAATTCTGATGTATTCAAGAATAAGAAACACCGAATAAATTTACCGCAGATTTCGCATATACACGCTGATATTATAATTTTGGCGAAGATCAGCCTAATCCGCGGGTGATACATTTTTAGGAAGTTCAAAAAGAGAAACCGCTCCAAATTAACAGAACGGTTTCTTAAAATTATTTATTCTTCTATTGGAACAGCATTGTTGTAATCTTCTTCGGTGATGGTGTAAATAAAGCGATATTCATTCTCACCAGATGATCTGCCTGTTTTTTCCCGTTTGTATTCTGTGTCATATGCGAGAATGTTTCTTTCAAAATCACAAATACTTAAAGCATGTTCGTCGCAAACCTGGATAATGATTTTTTTATTATCAAAAATGATATTTACTGAATCGATTTCAAAATTTTCAAATATACCTAGCGGTTCGTTATCTAATCCTCGTCCTCTTCGTACCGAAAAGTTTTGGTCAGGTTTAATATCAATTTCCTCAAGAGGATTGGAATAATTAATCAACCTGTTACCTTTCCAATCGAATCTGTCAAAACCTTCAATTAATATTTCACTGTTTGTTTCATTTTGGATGACATATTCCCAATAATATTCTTTTTCGCAGGAATACAACATTATCATCAAAAAGCATAAAACATAATATTTTCTTTTCATTCTATATCATTTAAATGATTGAAATAATGCATCTAAATACTGTTCAGTTGGATTAGAAAAATCCTTTAAATTCGTACGCCAGACCCACCACGACCCTAAATCATTAGGAAGAGCCGATTCTATTTGAGAAAGCGTGTAGCCAGATACCTGATCGTTAGGGCAATAAGATCCCCAAATTTTTCTTTGATTGTTAGTATCAATTAAATCTTCCACGATACAAGTATAACCATCACTCATTTGCGAAATTGTATACCTCTGATAAAAATTATTATAATCTTGCATATGGTATACATCTCTTGTAAGAATGGTCTCAACACCTACTGCCCAACTCTCAGGCAAATATGGTGAATCAAATATCCAGTCAATCGCATATTGGGGTGATGTATATCCAATTTCCCAGTGTGAAGCATGGGCAAGTTCATGGATGGTTGTGCCGAAAATTTCACGGCTATCTCTCGGAACACCCGAAGTTGTCTTTGAGAATACACTGATTTCCGCTGATTGCCATAAATGTCTTATATCAACATATTTTGACCTTCCAGAGGCATCCTTGCCGGCAATATGTAATCTTTGGTTTAAAAAACCAAACATTCCATCTCTTCTTGGTGGTGCTTTTATACCCCATTGGCTATGTTTATAATAGTAAGTATACGCAGCCCTGAATATATGTGCAAAAAGATATGATTTCGGGCTACTGACATTCCTTATGACCAAATTCCATTCTCCGGTTTGTTTTGGTCCATTAAAATAAGCCTGCCCGTATGAACCATCCCGAATGTCAAAATCATATCGTTCCCACTTAATACTATAATTGGCATCGCTGCTAAATGTGCCGTCGCAAGTAAAATTTCCGTTTGCATCCGTCATCCCTTCATGGGTCGTAAACCAACTACGGGCCAGGACAGTAACTCCTTCAAGCGGAATATTATGGCTATTTGTTGTGCTTGTTTCAAACCTGTAAACTGCCCGCTGGCACATTGGTTCATCGTCATCCGGCAGTTGGAGCTGTTTTAAATAAGGATCTTCTCCGTTTTGATTATATATTGCTTCCCCTGTTTCGCAATTGTAATATTCGTAATGATCAAAAACTTTTTGGGTAGTGGAGTAGCTATTTATTATATCATCATAAACTTTAATGTTTCCTGAGGGTCTCCAGCTTGTCGATTTCAATCCAACTCCATTTACTTCATCATCGCTCAAATTGCCGGTTATTCGCAAAGCTTCTGTTTCGAGCACCAACCATTCAAAGTAATCCATTGAACCACTTTTTAATTGTTGAAGTTCACCTGTTTCTTCCTGTAAAAACAAATCAGCCAGTTTCTGGTATTGTATATCCGGGAAAGTATAATCAACCGGTACCACAGTATACTGCCAGGTAATTTCATTTGCAGGAATTGACGGATCATGATAATGTGTACCGCCTCTTTTTATTTCCACATCCAGTGGATAATCATAAAAATATAATGTTGTATCCCGTGTTAACCTATCCAGTTCCTGAAAACTTTTAGGCCGGAACCTTACGTAAAAATGCGTTGTTTCGATGCTTACAGCAGATTTCAGTTTATTTTCCGCTTGTAAATTCTGATATGCCTTTTGCATATTTTCAATTGAATATGGATTATCAAGTCTTTTTCCTAATATCATTTGCCCTTCATAATAACTTAAATCCTGTTTATTCGCAAGTTCCGGAGTTTCATCGTAAAACTCTTCTTGTTTTTGGCAACCACTAAAAATGGTTAAAACAAATGTGACCACTGCCAATACTACTAATTTTTTCATACTTTTGTAAAGTTTTAAATGGGATGGCGAGCAGTAACTCAGCAATCCCGGTTAATTTAAAATGATTATTAAAGCCCGGTACTTTTGAATATTTTTTAAAATGCCGGGTTCTTTTTTTTAACAATATTTTTTATTCGCAATTATCAATATAATTGTACACAATCCAGTTTTCTGTAAATGGTCCCTCTTGAATATTCGCGGCAGGGGTGTTCCTGCGTTCCGGGTTTAAAACTAAACAAATTGTTACGTTTTATAAGTGCGAAATGGTAGTAATATGTGAATGGGGGTAAATTTAGAATTGATTTAAATAAATTTTTATAATGGAACTATGTTCTGATGCAAGGGATTGTAACTGGTTGATGAGAAACTTGCAGGAAGTATGGACATCAAGTTACTGCATGATTATTTCCCGCAGATTTCGCAGATAAACGCAGATTTTGTAATTTCTGCGAAAATCAGTGTAATCCGTTATATTTAAAAACCAGAATTTCTTAAATCCGGAGGATTTATATGTTTATAGAAAATATAGGAGTCGCACCATTATATTTTGCAACATTTCTATAAACATGCGATACCTCCGGCATCGGTTTTTTTAAATTTGATTACCGGCAAGACAACATTCACCACAGATTCTGCAGATACATGCTGATATAATTTCTGCGAAAATCAGCACAATCAATTGGAGATTAAAAAGTAATAAGAAATATCGAATAACAAAATAACAGAATCAGGAAGTTAAGATTCCCTGCAGATAACTTGATTCTTATTGATATTCAGGAAAAGAATGTCGAATGTCGAATGTCGATTGCAGAATTTTGATTTAGCAGATTCCGCAAATACACGCTGATATTATAATTTCTGCGAAAATCAGCACAATCAATTGGAGATTAAAAAGTAATAAGAAATATCGAATAACAAATAACAGAATCAGGAAGTTAAGATTCCCTGCAGATAATTTGATTCTTATTGATATTCAGGAAAAGAATGTCGAATGTCGATTGCAGAATTTTGATTTAGCAGATTCCGCAAATACACGCTGATATTATAATTTCTGCGAAAATCCACGGGAAATCGAAAAAAATAAGAGACAATGAATAACCCCGCCTGACCGGACGGGCAGGGAATAACAAAATCAGGAAGTGGAGGAAATCCTGAAAGGATTAAATTAGAATAGCCCTGTATAAAATGCGGGGTTAAAGGCAAAGTACAACATGGAACCCGGAACGGGTTCAACATCAATATTTACCGCAGATTTCGCAGATACTCACAGATTTTATAATTTCTGCAAAAAAACAGAAAACCTCCACATAACCTGAGAAGGTTTCAAATTGCAAATCCCCAATCTTAATTTTTCTGTGAAACCTCTTTTTTCAAAAAAATTGAAATTAAAAGTAGGGTAAAAAGCTTTTTAACTGGATTACTCTAAAATGAACATTTAAAACAGTTAATTTTAAAATCATGAAAAATTCAATTAAGCTTTTCATCATCGCCCTCTCTGTTATTTTCGCATCGTGTGAAAAAGAGACAGATTTAGCCGTTCAGCAGGAAAACCTGGACGCCAAATCAGCACAAATTATCAGTGACGAAATCTCAGTGGATAATGCACTGGCGGATGTCGGTTTCGAAAGTGACTTCATTATCGGCGCCGAAAGAATGTTTGCCGGAATGCAAAAAAAAGGCATGCACTGGGGCTGGAATAATTCGCTGCGCTACCAAATGGGACAATGCCCTGAGTTTGTCCTTGAACAGGATGAGGCAGGTTTACTGACAGGCATGAGAATGAACTATGGAAACGGCATCCACCTGAACAACGGCAGGACGGTAAGCGGCTCAATTAACATCAGTATGACCCAAAATCCGGATGGCGATGGATTTATCCGGGAAATCACTTACGAAGATTTTTCCATCAACTCCATTATCATCTCCGGTGTTACAACCATTACTTTTACAGGTGAAAATCCTCACGACGGAACGCATACTGTTATTCAGGATCTCATCATTACACTTGCCGACGGACGGATTGTCCACAGGGAAGCAGAAATGGTAAGGGAATGGATTGCAGGCACGGAAACCGATTTGGAACAAACCGACGACATCCTTCAAATAACCGGTTACGCTGTTAACACCATCGATGATAACAATACGCAAACTGTTTACAGAAAAGATATTACCGTATCCTTAATTAAATCAGCAGACTGCAGGTATTTTTCGAAAGGAACTGTTGAATTATCTGTGGATGAAAATATCCTGATGACACTGGATTACGGCGATGGCACATGCGATGATCTCGCTGTTCTGATAAAAGATGGCGAAGTACAACAGGAAATTGTTTTATCAGAACATGATCGTGGTTTTGGCAATCAGGAAAACAGTATGAATCGTCAAAATGGCCAGGGCAATCAAATGCACCATGGCAACAACGATACCGCTAACGGACAGGGCAACAGAATGGGCAACGGCGGAAATGGCCAGGGCAACGGAATGGGCGGCCGTTAAATTTCGCTGAAAAGGAATTGCTTTGGTTACAGCTAAAAAATCAAAGCAATTCTTTTACCTTTGATTCATTATCATCACTGAAAATCAACAACTTTGACAAAAGAAGATTTTAAAAAAATATTCGATCAAAATTTTGATGAAATCCGAAGCTACGTCTTTTACCGGAGTAATGATACCGAATTGGCTACTGACATTGCGCAGGAATGTTTTTTGAAATTGTGGGAAAAAAGAGATAAAATCCGTTTACCGGAGGTAAAAAGCCTGCTCTACAAAATGGCGTCTGACTTGTTTGTCAACAATTATAATCAGCAGAAAAATCACCAGCGGCTGTTTAAAAACATCACCTTTGACGAACAGGATTATTCCCCGGAAGAACTGCTGACGTTTGAGCAACTGAAGGAAAAATATGAAAGCCTTCTGCTGAAGATGCCGGAAAAACAACGGGTGGTTTTTTTAATGAGCCGCCTGGACGGACTGCATAACAAGGAAATTGCAAACCGCCTGGGTTTAAGCTTAAAAGCCATAGAAAAAAGAATGACAGGCGCCCTTGGATTTTTACGAACTTCTTTAATTGTGAATGCTTAAAATGAAACAAAACAACGATATGAATTCAATACTTGCCGAAACCGGACAATTGTTTCAGGGTGCAAAAATTGAATGGAACAAAAGCAAAGAATCGGTTTGGCATGAAAATTTTGAAAAAATAACTTCCCGGCCAACCCTAAAAATAGTATCCAACAGTAGAATTGTTTCCCTGGGAATTGCCGCCTCACTTTTAATTCTGATTGGATTGGGTTCGTTTGGCTGGTTTTACTCCAATACATTCGTTGCTCCTGAAGGAAGCCACATAACCGCCAATTTACCCGACAAATCAAAAGTTGAACTCAATGCAGCATCGGTTTTAAAAGTATATCCCTACAGGTGGCTGCTGGTGCGGAATGTGGAATTCAAGGGGGAAGGGTTCTTTTCGGTGGAAAAAGGCAAAAAGTTTGTTGTAAAATCAGATTTTGGTGAAACTTCAGTATTGGGCACCTCTTTCAACATTTACGCACGCAACGAAACATACCGCGTATTATGTGTCACCGGTAAGGTATCCGTTTCAGGAAAAAACAAAGAGCAGGTTATTTTAAATCCAAACCAACAGGTTGTTTTAAAATCCGGAAAAATTATCAACCGGCTGGAAAATGTTTTCCCGGAAAACATAATTTCATGGAGGTATAACCAGTTTATATATTCAGCAGCACCGTTTAACGAGATAATTAAGGAAATTGAACGGCAGTACAACATTACAGTTATAACTGAAGAAAATGCAGGCGGAACCCTTTCCGTGAATTTTCAGAAAGGGCCGGATGTTGAACAGGTTTTATCGATGGTTTGTAAACCTTTAGGCTATAAATTCATTAAAAAATCAGAAGGAACATATTTAATAACCGGTGACCATTAAAAAGTGAAGAATTTCATTCTATTCGTCCTGTTCACACTTTTTTTTCAAGGGATTGGGAAAACCCAGCCTCAGAAAATAGAACTGGATATATCCGGGAAGCCACTGAATGAAGTTTTTTTTGAATTACGTGACAAATATGGGTTTCAGTTTTCCTTCAACGACAAGTTACTTTCTGCTTACAATATTTCAGTAGACAGGGAATTTGGCTCGAAAGAAGAGGCAGTTGCTTTTCTGCTGGATGATCTTCCGCTGGGATTCGAAAAAAACGGCGATGTATTTGTTGTTTTTTCAACCCGGAAAAAATCGGGTCAGGATAAAAAACCGGTACATATCAGTGGCCAGGTGGTTGAAGCAGGAACATTTGAGCCCCTTCCTTTTTCTTACATCCTCATTAATAACAGACAAATCCAGTCGGATCAATATGGAAATTTCAGCTTTTTAGCTTCGGCAGATACAACTTTCAAACTTCAAATCTCGCACCTTGGATTTTATGTGTATGATACCCTTTTCACCAGCAGCCTGAAACATAAATTCCTGCTTAATCCGGCAGTGAAAGAATTGGGTGAAATAAAAGTGGAAGGATTTACCGTTGAACGCTCGACACTCATAGGTGAAGCTGCCGGCAAAATGAAAATCAACCACACCATTGCGCCTTACCTGCCCGGGTTTGGTGACAATTCGATTTACAATGTGCTTCGGTTAATGCCGGGTGTGCTGGCTTCGGGTGAGCAGTCGTCGGATTTGCTTGTATGGGGCAGCTACGAAGGCCAGACAAAACTCGAATTTGACGGATTCACACTATTCGGGTTAAAAAATTACAACGACAATATTGGTGTTGTAAATCCACTGCTCATTCAAAATATCGTAGTCTCAAAAGGGGGATACAATGCTACTTATGACGATCGTGTTGGCGGAATAATCGAAATTACCGGAATCAAAGGGAACCTTGGCAAGCCGGCATTAACCGTTAACCTCAACAATTCAACCATCAATTCGCTGGTTGAAATTCCCATCGGGAAAAAATCTACGTTGCTTGGGCGCCTTTCGAAAAACCTATTATGAGCTTTATAACCCTTACAGTTTAAATATTTTCAGAAATAATAACAGGCCTGTAAATACCGGTTCACAGGCTTCCGGTCACATGAATGCCGGTAATCTTGTTGATGTACTTGTAGTTCCTGATTACAATTTCAGCGATGGCAATTTGAAATATACTTTCCGGGGTGAAAATGGAGATATTTTCTCGGCCGGAATTTACAGTGGCGGCGACCGGTTCTCCTACAATCTTGACGGCGAATTCGGCAACCGGGTTTTAAACAACAACAGGAGCGAAACAAACAAACAGCTGGGTACTTCACTTAATTACGGAAAACAGTGGTCAGAAAAATTAAAGACGCAATTAACAGTGAGTTATTCATCGCTGAAAAATGAATTTTCAAGGTTTAATTCCTTTACGTCACAGGGAATCATGGGATGCAGCAACACAACGAACAGGCAACAAAATCAACCAACAATGCAGATGAGCTAAAAGCCGAAATTGCAAATAATCTTACGCTTTTAAATGGTGCACGACTGGAAATGGGAATAGGTTATAAACGGAATGAAACCCTGCTTTCGGAAAATGTAAATAATCTGAATGAACTCCGGTTAAATACCATTTCGGAAAAGGGATACGCATACGTGCAGAGTTTTTTACCGGTAAATAATACGATTCAGTTGAATCCTGGTATACGGGCAGGTTTTAATAATTTAACCGGGAAAACCTATATCGACCCGCGGTTATCTGCTTCTTTTAATTTAACCAAAACCTTAAAATTAAACGCGTCGTGGGGCAGGTACCACCAGTTTTTATCGAAAATGCCGGTCGTAGATGAAAATCTGAATTACGTCTGGTACTGGATAAACAATAACGACAAAAAAATTCCTGTTCCGGATGCGACGCATTGGGTTGCAGGCCTTTCAGGCAATAAAAACAATTTTCTGTTCAACATTGAAGGATATTACAAAACAACTTCGGGGATAACACGCTACTACCGCGGCACTTCGGAAATTAAAAGAGGATTTTATTCAGGTGAAAGCAGAAGTTACGGAATTGATTTCTACCTGAAAAAAGAGTACAAAAAAAATGTTGCCTGGATTTCCTACACTCTAAGTAAAGTGGAAGAAAATCTTCCTTTTGGCGACGAATTCAGGGCTGCCCCGCAAGACCAGAGGCACGAACTTAAATTTGCCGGCATTTATAACCTGAAATCCTTTTATTTCTCGGCAGATTATGTTTATGGCTCCGGTTTTGAAATCATGAAAAATTTTAGTGATAACACATCAATTCCGGTTTACAGCAGGCTGGATGCAGCCTTGGTTTATAAATTCGGCTGGGGTAAATTTTTTGGAAATCTTGGTTTTTCGGTTTTAAACGTTTTTAACCGGGAGAATATAAAGTACACCAATTTAAACCGGATTGACACAGGAAACAGCGAACTGATAAACGTCCATTCGGAAGCAGTGCCGTTCACTCCGGCCATTTTCCTGAAACTCAAAAGATAATTTTCAAAAATGAACACGGCGTAATCCATCTTTAGTTCATTCGAAATCGCTTTTCAGCTTTCAACAGCTGCATTCAATATTAAATGATTTGTTCTTTAGTGGGATAGAATGTGGAAAACAGTCCTTGAAAGCTATCGTGCTTATTGTCGCCGCTGAGATAATCCGTTTGGATGCTTACCATTAACTTTTCCTTCAGCTTCTGATTGTTGTCAGCCCCAACCCCGCAAATACTGGCTTTGATGAATTTCTCTTTAACAAACTTCTGTTTCCCCATATCCAATTCTGTTTCAGGCCTACCCTTTCCCTATACCAAAGACGGATTAAATTCGGTTTAAATTCGTATTAAATTTGGTTATAACCGAATTTAATCCGACTTAAGTCCCTCTTTAATCCGTCTTTGGTATAGACAGGTTATAAGCCTGGCATACGAACATAACCGCACCGAATGCTGGTTTCCAAAATAATATTTAGCGTAACATTTTAAAAAACAACAGAAAAAAAGGGCGCATCCGTTGAAACTGTATGCACCCCATTTTTTTGTTTACAAATTAATTATTGATAAGACGACCAAGAATTATTTTCAGGAAAAATTCTTCAGGAATCTGGATATACCTTAACAAATAAAAATTATCTCCCGGCAACATAAAACTAACATTTCGAATCCTGGAGTATGACTGCGGGTAAAAACTTTGCCAGTCACTGAAATACACACCGGCAGTTTTGCCTGATTCAACATGCTCGGTAATCAAAATAATGACCTTATTTCCCCGTATCAGTACCTGTATCTGATTTTCGGAAAAAAGGGCGGAGTGCAGCGAAACAACAATTTGATTTTTATCCGGCACTTCCCGGTATTCGATAACTTTAACTTCATCCGTTTCCGCATTTGCAAAAGCGTTATTTTGTGAAATCTGATTTTCAGAAACTTCATTTAAATTAATTATTGCTTTCATGATGTTTAATTTTTAGAATGAAATACTACATGAATTAAATCTGCCGCCTGCAGCAATTTAAAAAGCTCAATTACTGTGGCTTAAAACCTGCGGCACCCGTTTTTCATGAAAGCAGCGGGGGAGGAAGATCGAGAAAAAATGAATGAATAGTAACCGGAATGAAAACTGCGATGTATTCAGTTTTTATATTAACTGTGGTTTTTAAAGGCGCAATTGCAGTGGTTTGGTAAAGGATACCCCCATCAAATCCATCCATTTCATTGGTATCCTGCGTATCCAGAATACCTTCCTGCAAACCTGCGGCCTGCATTGGAAAACCATCTATGGAGAAAAGTTTCAGATGAATATTGCTTTGATTTTCTGCAATTTCCTTTGCGCCGATATTTCCGGAAGTAATAAAAAGCAGTAAAAACAATATGGATGAAAAATACTTCATATCAACGAAACATTGATGTAAATTTATGAATTTACTGTTTCATTGAAACATTTCCCGTGTTAACATGAGTTAATCCTTCTATTAAATAAAGTTAATGAAGTAAAGTCAAACGACTTCAATCCGGTATTTTGAAGAAAAAATGAGTTGCCGCGCTGAACCCTCCAGGTTTACTGTTTTGATATTATAAGTCGTTTGGTAATATTATTGCACTTCACCAGATAAATTCCTTCCTGTAAATCGCTGAGATTTAACTGTACCGTTGAAGAATTCAGAACAGCCGATTTTACCGGCACTCCGGTAATGGTATAAACAGTCAGAACTGATTTTTCGGAATTTTTTAATTCTGAAATGGTAATAATTCCGGTAGTGGGATTGGGGAAAATATTCAGTTCCTGATTTTGTTCAGAATTTATTTTGTTGTTTACCAAACCATCAAGGCTGGAAATTTCCCAGTTTTCGCCAAAATGATTATCCACCCTATCCGATTTCAGCACAATTGCTTCGCCATTTGAGGCATCCGGCCAGGATGAATCGTGGTAATAAAACACTTGATCAACCACAATACCCTGGGGTGTTTCGAGCCGGATTGTTTCTCCTTCGTCAGCCAACCGGCCACTCTCCCACCGGTAAACATCCTGATTTATGTTTTGCCAGAATTCAATTCCTGAATCGTAAACAATGTACATTTTTTCGTCTGCTCCGATAACTGTTCCTTCCGGAAATTTAAAACTTATTCCTTTTGTAAATTCATATCCCGAAATATCGACTGCTGCAGTTCCCGGATTTGTTAATTCGATGAATTCATTCACTTCCGTATTCAGATTCGATTTATAGGCAAATGCGCTAATAAACAGCGGATTAAAATCAAGATTCGGTTTGTAATCCGGCGCCCCGGTTTTTACGGTCGCTGGCAGTTTGCCAACTTGCATGAAGATTGGTTGAAGGCTGAAATTAAATCCATTTGGATCAATAAATTCAGGATTGGATAGTAGATTATTTATTCCTACAGGAAGTGTATCATTGTCAAAAGCAGAATATGAAAAGCTGATTGTTGATTTTGAGTCACATGAAAAAGACTGTTCATATGCATTTGATAAAACAGAATTGGTGACTAAGGCATTTCCACCGGCACTACCTTCATTTTTTTCGAAACAGGCAACCGAAATTCCATTGCCATAATAGGTGCAGTGGTCGATGGTTACCCGGCTCGAATCTTTTAAACCCAGCGCCCAGGTTGCAATTCACAAAAATAGAATTAGAAATCGTTGCAGTAGAGCGTTGCCCTACAGAAACACCTTTATCTGTGATATTGTATACCACAAGGTTTTCAATTTGAACGTTTTCTGCCTGTTCGCCAATGTCGACTGCATCGCTGTTAAATCCGTGCAAATCGCGAATCAGGCTGTTCCGGATGATTCCGTTTTCAACGTCATCGAAATCAATTCCATCGGTATCGGGCATGTCATTACCGACAAACTCACAGCTGTCAATAATTCCTTTGCCGTATTTAATGTTGATGAGATCGCCGGTAATTTCTGAATGCAGCCTGCTGTTTTTCATCCGGATATCGGAATAACGGCCGGCAACCGGATTTTCGTGATTATTTTCGATAATCGCCCCGTCAATATTCACCACCGAATGAAAAGCTGAAATGGCGGCCACTTCGCGCAGCGGATGGTAACCCTTTGAAGCATCTTCGATAACCACATTTTTCAGAAATGAAGAATCGGAATTTACAAAGTTCAAAATGCCCCATCTTTTCTTTACACTGTTTGGATTACTCCTGAAAATCACCGGTTCCTGAACCGTTCCGTTAACCATCAGCAAACCGTTAACTTCGATGGAAACATCATCCGACAGCAGGATTTCAACGCCCGGTTCAATCAATAATTTTCCGGCGGGGGCAATTCGCACATTTTCCGGAACATAAAAAGGCGAACAATCTTTCTTCAATATCAATTCAGCGTCTATTTCTGAAGGAACAATACAACTTCCGTCGCTTTCGAAAACAGCCACCAGATTTTTTTCCCCGGAATGAATAAAACTCATTTCAGCATCCGTACTGATAAATTCATAGGGTTTCGCTGATGTTCCTCTTAAATTCAAATCGAAACTGATATCGCTGCTGCTTTCGCTCACCTGATGAACTTCCACCGCAAGCGAATTTTCACCGTCCTGCAATAGACTGGCATCAATTAAATAAGTGGAAAAATCATCTTCGGATGAACCGCTTATTCCGCTCAATGCCAGCGTAAAATGGTCAATTTCTCCCTGCGGAAGATTTTCCCGGACCACTTCGCTGCCGTTTAAATATACCACTGCTCCATCATCACATTTTAGGTTAATCTTTAATTCCTGAAAAATGCCTGCATTTTCAACGGAAAAGTTTTTCCTGAACCAGGTAGTTATAATTTTATGATTTGAATCACCACCAAAATCCAATACAGTACTTTCATCATTATCGCCATAGCCTAATTCCGCCTTTCCGCTGCTCCAGTCCAAACCGAAGGAAGTTAACCAGTTGGCCGGAGGTTCATTCCCCGAATCATCGTATTTCCACTCCTCTTCACTGCCAACAATGATAGTTGTTTCCTCACTTTTCCAGCCCAAGAACCGGTTGCCGCTTTTAGCTTGGGCAATTAAACTGATTTCTTCATTAACGGGATATGCGCCGTGGCTGGAGGCCCGCTTGATTTCAATCCCGTTAAAATTAACCGTTCCGGCATTCTCCGGGTAAACTGAGATTGACAACGGCTCACTTTGTTCAAACCCATAATTTTTCAAATCATTGAGCAATGCTGATGGCCGCTGTTCGGCAAATATTCTCATCTTTTCCACTTCGTTATTCCAGTAATCTGCCGAGGGAATTGGATCGCCATAATCTGAACTTGTGCCCTGCCAGCGCTGAATATGTTTTGGAATTTCATTCTCAATGGACGATTTAAATTCGTCGATAACCAATTTTACCAATTCAGGATCGAAAGTGGTAAACAGATGATCCGCCATTCGTTTCCCGAAATAGTTACGGTAATTTTCATTGGTAAGCAGCTGACTTAACGGAATTACATCGCGGTCGGCATAAAACTCAATCATATTATTGCCGGCATTAAAAAACCCACGGTCGAGATCGTTCAGAATCCATTTCCATTTGCCTTCATTCTGCGGTTTCCACGCCATGATATTATGATCGACAGATGTGTTTTGTGAATAAATTTCAGTGATAATAAAATCGGTGAAATTTTCAATATCCATTTTCGCTGCTACTGCATCAAAATTTTCCTGAACCGATAAATCTTTATGGTATAAGGCTTCGAAGGCGGCATATTCGTCCAGGCTTCCGGCTTCCACATAATTTTCATTTTCAATCATATCCACTTTCTGGTCGACAAGGTGATGATTCTGCACAATGAAGTCTTCATCAATTTTCGACCGGATATTGTGGATTCCCAAATATTCACCATTCACAAAAACAACACAAGCCCTGAAACCCTGAAAATCGACATCCATATTTTCGGCAGTAAGGGATTGGGTCATTCCATCGCGAAAAAGGGTGTATGCCCAGTCGCTTCCGGATGCCCGCAAGGCAAAATTATCGTAAGAGCTACGACTGCGATCAAACAACAACGGGTAATCCAGATGTCCTTCGCCATATTCTTTCCGGAAATAAACGCCCAGCATTTTTTGCGGCAACTGCCAGGAATACAAGCCGTTTACTTTAATTCCGGCAGCAAGGTTAAATCCGGCCCGGTCGCTGCCGTCGTTTTCAAAAAGTTCGATGTTGACAGGAATTTCCCATTCCGGCTTAAAATCCTGCACATAAATTCCTTTCATCGGATCCCAAAAATTATCGGGATTTGTGGCAATGGAAACCACCGGCAAAGTTCCTGTTTCGTTATTTGAATCGATAAAATAAGTGTGTGTAACAATTTTTCCGGGCACTTTCCCGGGCTGATAAATCCGCGCTCTTACAACAGTTGTTTTATCGATGGTTAAAGACGCATTAATCACCGGAGAATTTTCATCGGGTTCGGAACCATCGCGTGTGAAATGAATTTGCCCGCCAAAGGGATTTGTAATTTCGAGCGTTACCGGCGCCTGAAATATGCCGCCTAAAACTGAAAAGCGGGGAACATTCTGCACGATTCCGTTGAATGTTTGCGCATCATTTGCAGCGCCGGGTGTGGGTTCTGTGAAAAAAACCCAGGCATTTTCCATTCTGCTGCGCCCCAACGAAATATTGGGCTCCTGTAATCCGAATGATATGGAATCAACCAAAACTCCCGCAGCCGAATAAACTGCCAGCTCTTCTCCATCTGCCGAAATTTTGAAATTGGTGTGCAAGCCGGTATTTAATCCATCGGCCCAAATCAGCAAAAAACCATTCGGTGCAATTTCAGTTCCTGCCGGAATTTGCCATTTCTGAGGGGTATCAAAATTGTCGCTAATGAAATATCCACCAATATTTACCAGAGTACTTCCGGCATTGTACAATTCAAGCCAGTCGGCACTTTCATTAAAGTCAGGATCAATGATTGAGCCGGTATTTGAAGCCAAAAATTCATTAATAACAATTTGTGCCGCTAAATGCAACGGTTGGAAAAAAATCAAAATAAAATACAATAACAGCTGCCCTGCCCTTTTCATCGCTCGTCCTTTGATTAATAGTTATTGCAATCAGAAAAAAATCCGAAATTCAGACTGAACTCCAAAGATAAAAAAATAAAATCCGCATTTTATTCCAACGTTTTTTTTCATGAAATTGTCCAAAAAACTGGTTTCGACAAACCTGATTCATTAAACCTGTTTCTGAAGAATTATCGATTTGATAATTTCTTCTCAAAATGATAGAAATTCAGGATTAGGGCCAAAAAACAACCACTTTAAAATTAGCATTTTAAGATTTTAAAAGGGCAGTGGCATGTGCTTTGTCTTTTACTAATCAACAAGACGTTTTTTGAAATCCATGAAAACAGATATATATAATTTGCCTATAACTCTTATGCCTGGTGCAGTTTGCAGTTTCTGCTGCAATTGATACACAGGCATAAGAAAAGGCTTAAAAAAGTTTTTTGAAAACTCAAAGACCAATCTGAATAAAATTGAGGAGGTAGTTGCCAAGCGTCAGGCAATAAATAATGCCAAATCATAAATCACTGAGGAGGATTACGACCAGCTACCGGATTGTTGTAATTATCGAGGTTCTGAGAAGTAGGGTGTGTAGTTGGTTTGTAATATTGATTTTTCGCAAGGAGGAAGGGCTGCAGTTTTGCAGTCCTTTTTTTTATAAAAAATTGCCTGCAACTTTGGATGGAATTTCATTATCGATTTGATAATTCGTTATCATACTGATACTTATTCAACAAAACAATTTTAATTTACTGTTAACAAAACCAATACTTTACAATTTATTTAGATTATGGTACGGGCATTGATCGATTATTTGCGACAAACGAAATTTTAATAATTTAAAATGTTATACCATGAAAACAAAAGTATTAAGTTTAGTAGCGCTGTTTATGTTTAGTGTAGTTGGCGTATTTGCCGCAGATAAAACAGAATCATTTGAAGTAAAAGGTGCCGGTGATCAATGTAAAATTCTGATTGAAAAAGCCGCAAAAGATGTTGAAGGAGTTTCAATGGCCGAATGGGATCAGGATAAACAAGAGTTGGTAGTTATGTATGACGACTCGCAAACCGACCGCGATGCAATTGAAAAAGCTGTTGCAAAAACCGGACATAACACACCTGATTACAAAGCAACCGAAGAAGATTACAAAAATAATCCTCACGACTGTATTGCAAAAGATAAGGATGATAAAGTAAAAGATACAGACGCTGATGGTGATGAATGGTAGAATTTAATGCCATAAAATAAAATTTAAGGCTGCCGGTTGGCAGTCTTTTTTTTGCGCCGGACTGTGTTAATTTGGTTCCGGATTGCTGTTTGGTACTGGGCGCCTGTTTTTAGTGTTTTCAGCTAACCACTGATTAAAACCTAAGGTAAAGGATAGGCGCCTGCTGGTTCAGGCAAAGAACAACAGGCATGGGCACCAAATGAAATTCTATTCAAATGCCCTTACTTAAATCCGATTATCTAAATGATAATTCCTTATCAATCTGATATGGAATCATCGTCTCCTGAAAGATTCAAAATTCACTATATCTGCATTTTATATAAATAATTTTGAAATGGCACAAGCATTGGTCTGGTATATGAGCAACTAAATTATTTCACAAAAAAAATGATGGTCATGAAAACAAAAGTATGGAGTTTATTGGTGGTTTTTATGTTTGGCGCTGTTTCAGCTTTTGCCGCCCTTAAAACCGACAGATTTGAAGTGAAGGGAAACAGTGAAGAATGTAAAATACACATCGAAGATGCCGCAAAATCTGTTGACGGCGTTACGCGTGCAGACTGGAATCAGGAAGAACAAATACTGGAAGTGGATTATGATGATTCGGTAACTGATTTGGATAAAATTGAAATTGCGCTGGCCAACGCCGGCCACGACACACCAAACCATGTTGCAAAAGACGAGGCATATAACCAGCTTCCGGATGACTGCAAAACCCGCGAAAATGATGAAATGAACAATTCATTCAAACTGGACGATGAACAATAACAGAGCTTTTAGTTTTACCTGGTAATTAAAACTGGAAAAGGTTGCTGAAAGGCAGCCTTTTTTTTGTTTCCTGTTATGTGGAAAAGCTTTATCTGCGTTGTCATTTCGAGTGCTCACCCAAAATTTTGTGGGCATAATAAATGACAGAAAAGCGTTAATGATTTATAGTTCTTTGGTGAGATCAATCTCCCCTAAGAAATTAAAAAGTTACTTAAATACAACATGTTACGTAAATCTGTCATTGGCATGGTTTCCCGGAGAAATCTCTGAGCTTTTGTCGAATTCCATGAACGGCAAATCTTCACCATAAATTAACAAATGTTGTAAAAAAACCCCCAGAACTGTGTAATTGTTCCACATTTTGAAAATCAGGAATAAAACCCAAAGCGCCTCCATCCTTTACCAGTTCTTTCATTGATATAATATGAACCCGCTGATGATTTTGTGGTATGTGTTTTTCATTCTTCTGTGAAAAACAACTTTATGGATTCACCAGTTTACAATTACAGCGCTATTGAAGAAATGCTGCAAGATGAGGAACATGAACTGCTTAATTACAAATCACCGGCAATTTCGGCCGAAAGAATTCACCGCCCCGGCCCCAATCATATTGATGATGTTTTTGTAAACAGCGACCGCAATCCGCAGGTGCTGCGTAATTTATCACTTTTGTACAACCATGGCCGGTTGGGAGGAACAGGATATTTATCCATACTTCCTGTGGACCAGGGAATTGAACATACTGCAGGCAGCTCATTCGCACCAAATCCCGATTATTTCGATCCGGAAAACATTCTGAAACTCGCGGTGGAAGGCGGTTGTAACGGAGTGGCGACAACCTTCGGCGGCCTGGCTTTATGTTCCCGGAAATATGCCCATAAAATTCCGTTCATTGTAAAAATAAACCACAACGAACTGCTTACCTATCCCAATAAATACGACCAGATTATGTTTGGCTCAGTAGAGGAAGCCTGGAATTTAGGCGCAGCCGCAGTTGGCGCAACCATTTACTTTGGTTCCGAGGAATCGAACCGCCAGCTTATTGAAGTGGCCGAAGCATTTGAAAGGGCACACGAACTCGGAATGGCAACAATTCTCTGGTGTTATACCCGAAATAATGCCTTTAAAGTAGATAATGTGGATTACCACACCGCAGCCGACCTTACCGGGCAGGCCAATCACATTGGAGTAACAATAAAAGCCGATTTGATAAAGCAAAAACTTCCCGACACCAACCGCGGTTTCGAAGTCATTAAATTTGGAAAAACGCATCCCGATATGTACCATAAACTGGCAACTGATCATCCGATTGATTTGTGCCGGTACCAGGTAATTAACTGCTATTCAGGGAAAATAGGTCTTATTAATTCGGGTGGTGCATCCGGCGGATCATCCGATTTTCTTGAGGCAATGAAAACAGCAATCATTAACAAACGTGCCGGCGGAACAGGACTCATTTCGGGGCGAAAAGCATTTCAGCGCCCGATGAGCGAAGGAATAAAATTGCTGAACCTGATTCAGGATATTTACCTGCTTAAGGAAATTGATTTGGCTTAAAGTTGGCAAAAGGAAAGACTTTTAAAATTTATATCATGCATCTTCATCAGTTACTGAAACAAATTTGGCTGCTGCTCATCATCGTTTCCGTGCCTTTTTTTCTGGCGGCGCAGGAACATGAGCATTCTGAAGGAAGCAGCGGTAATGAAGAGTCGGAACAATCAGGACAACTGCTGCCGTCAGATCAGGAAGTTCCCGGTGATTCGGAGTCGGTTTTTGCACCGTTCAGCGAGTTTCCGAACCTGCACCCAATGGTGGTACATTTTCCGGTGGTGCTGCTTTTGCTGGCTTTTTTCACCCAGCTCATCGGTTTTTTTGGCTTCCGGGTTCAATTCAGCTGGATAACTCTTTTTCTGCTGCTGGGAGGTTTTGCCGGAGCAATCTTTGCCGCACAAATTTTTCATCCTCATGCAGGCGGCCTTCCGGAAAACGTGAAGGAAATATTCGAAACCCATGAATATTACGGTAAAACAACCATGTGGCTTGCGGCCATTGCGCTGGTTTTTAAAATAATCAGCCACTTTTTCCTTAAGCGAAAAATCTGGGCCGAAATTCTGGTTTTTATTGTCATTTCTGCATCGGCAGTTACAGTGAGTCTGGCCGGTCATCTCGGCTCACAAATGGTTTATATTGAAAATGTTGGTCCCCAGGGAAAACATATCGAAGAACATCATGAATAGCTTAACAGGAAGAAGAAATAAACAATTTATCAGCAACTTAAATAATTATAATATGAGAACAAAAAATTTGAATCCGGCAGGAATGTTCATGCTTGCATTGTTTGTTGCTTTTTTTGCTATTAGCTGCGATAATAATGATAACGTTGATTTGGTGAACAAC
Organism: uncultured Prolixibacteraceae bacterium; assembly: GCA_963771595.1. Taxonomy (GTDB): domain Bacteria; phylum Bacteroidota; class Bacteroidia; order Bacteroidales; family Prolixibacteraceae; genus CAVYUC01. The sequence continues at coordinate 94,190 of CAVYUC010000008.1, forward strand.
GAGGAGCAGAGGCAGGAAGCATTTAACCAGATTTTGAATAATCAGAAAGTGTATAACGATTTTATGACGGAAATGAGAAGTAATCCGCAGGCCATGAACTGGATGATGGAAAACCGCGATTTTACGAATGAAATGTTCAGGGACGAAAATTTAAATTATATGAATGAACACAATCCCGGCATGAACAACATGATGATGAACCACATGACCAACCGGATGGATAGCGACACCGCTTTCGAACGGCAAATGAACACGCGCATTGAAGAGCGAAACCAGCTTCACCGGCAAATAATAAAGTAAAGCTGCTCAAAACTGAAACATAAATAAGATTTAATGTAATCCGGAAAGAATACATTTTATCCGGGTTTTTTATACCAACACTTCATGGATTTAATGACAACCTATTTACTCCTTTTCGGAATGATATTTTTTAGTGCAGCATTTATTTTCATGCTGTACCTTATCAAAAAAACCACCGGAAAAACGCTGAAGGAAAAAGGCAAAACAAAACCTGCCGAAAGCGGCAATCTTCAGCAAAAGCCTGCGTGGGGTCGTTATCACATTCACTATTACGGCATTGCTTTGCTTTTTTTGGCTTTCGATATGGAAATGGCTTACATGTATCCATGGGCTGTGGTTTACAAGGAACTGGGAATAATGGCGCTGCTTGATATGGGAGTTTTTCTCATAATTTTATTTTTAGGATTGATTTATACCTGGAACCAGGGAGGACTAAAACGGCAATGATGCAAAATCGGACAACCACTGGTTTTAAAAAAGGAAAAAGCAATTTTTTCAGAAATTGGTTCGGTAAAATAGCCGCTCCGGTTTTGGTTGTTTTTCCGGTGCCGGGAGAAGAATTTTTCAGAAGCAATGGCATTTACCTGAATGAATATTTTGAAATTGCCGCCAATCCCCGCGAAGCAAATGTTTTACTGGCGGCGGGTCCGGTAAATAAAAAACTGGCGCAAAAAATTGCAGTGGTTTATCTTCAGATGCCACGTCCGCGGGCATTTGTAACTACAGGAATTGAAAAACCGGATGCACTGCCCGAACCCGATTTTTCAATCAAATTGAACAATGAAGAAATCGAAAAACTAAAAGCCAGCCTTGTAAAATTGTTCCAAAATCCTTTTCGTGAAAATGCTGAAGCTTTTCAACCCGAATTCATCAAAAAAATGATGAAAGACGAAAAGAATGAAGGTGGGCACCAGCACCAGAATCACCAGCATCATCATGAAAAAAGTGAGCAAAAGAAAGAAAACCAACATCACAATCATCACGAACATGAACATTCTGAGGGAAATGATGATAATGAAAACCACGAGCACCACGAGCACGATAATCACCAGGAACAGAATCACGATAATCATGATCATGAAAGTCATGGCGGGGGTGGAATGGGTTTTATGTCGATGGTGAAAATGACCAAAGATATGCCGCACGCAACCGATGGGTTACCAATGGAAAGAAATCAGGCCTGGTTTGGCCCGTTTTTCCCGGGATTAACCGGCGGACTAGCTTTCCGGTTTATGCTGGATGGCGACACTGTGATAAAAATTAACGCCAACAGGGAATTATTTTCCAGGCACATTCACCATATAAAAAGTGGCCCGGCCGGAAACCTTCCGCAACAGATTTCAGAACTGAATCCGCTTGCACCAAACACTTACCGGATTTTAGGTGAAGAATTACTCAAAAAAAGCAACGGCAAAGAAAATGGCCCAAGTCTGCGCAAAATAATTTTACTGGAACAGGAGCGGATTATCAGCCATTTAAACTGGCTTTCAACTTTGGGTGTTTTGCTCGGAAACCATTGGATAGAAAAAGAAGCTGCCTGGCAAATGCAGCTATTTCAGGAATATAAATCTTGCCCGCGGCTCCCGGATTTCACACAAAAAATTCTTCGTTTTAATTACCTTAAAAAGAGATTGCAAAACATTGGAAAAATTCCTGAAACACTGTTGCACCACGTTACCGGCCCTGTGGCAAAGGCCGCCGGAAAAAATGAAGATATAAGAAGGTTCCAAAAAATTTACAAAGATGCGGGATTCAATGTTATTTCGCTGAATGAAAACAACGCCTGGGGAAGACTCAAAATCCGGCTCCTTGAAATTTATCAAAGCCTGGAACTCATTCACAACCTGGCAAATCAGATTAGCTACGAAAACCGCTTCGGCAAAATTATGCCTGTTCAACATTCGGTATCAGCAGAACTGGAAGGGCCTGCCGGTAAAATAACTGCAGATATTGAAATCCAAAACGGTAAACCGGTAAAACTTGGAATTAAAGATCCATCCGCAGTGCTGCTGGCTATTGCAGAGGAAATTGTACAAGAAATGGAATTATCGGATGCATTGCTCACTATTGCATCACTGAACATAAATCCTTTTACAATTAACGGATTTTGCATTCAAAATAAAACCAACGAAAATGACAGAATGGATTAAATGGACAATTGTTGCTGCATCACTTTTGGCCGGAATTTATTTTCTGGCTGTTACAGAACGGTGGTTTTATACCGGAAAATTCAGTGTTATGCATCCTTTTCGGCAATTTTTCAGGTTGTTTATTCAGGAAGAAATTAAACCTTCCCAGCGGGATAAAATTTTTTACGAAACTGCTCCTGTTCTTTTTGCAGCAGCTGTTTTGGGCGCATTTTCAATACTGCCACTGACCGAAAATACAGTAATTGTGAATATGGCAACCGGCGGTTTATTTCTGAATGCGGCACTGGCTTACATTATGGTTTCGATGTTAATGGCGGGTTGGTCGGCAAACGGAGTTTATTCGCTGATTGGCGGCTGGCGATTTCTTGCCCAGTTAATTGCCTATTCCATGCCGGTGGTAATGACTATTACTGCTGCCGTTATGCGGGCCGAATCCATCAGCCTGATTAAAATTGTGGAGTCGCAGGTTCAACTGTGGAACATTGTTTATCAGCCAGTTGGGTTTGTACTTTTTTATCTTTCGGCGATGGCAATTTCATTTTTGCCGCCGTTCGATTTGCCGGTTTCCAAAGGCGAACTGGCTGGTGGTGTCTGGTCCGAATTTACAGGTGTGCGGTTGCTGGTTTTCAAATTGTGCCGGTTAATGCTAATCCTCACACTTTCGGTTTCTATTGTTGTTTTATTTCTGGGGGGCTGGTACGGACCATTGCTGCCGCAATTTGTCTGGATAGCACTTAAAACGGCGGTTGTTGCAATAAGTTTGCTGGTGGCAGGCAGAAAATTTTCCCGTATCGGGCACGATCAATTGTTATCGTGGAGCTGGAAATTTGCAACACCAGCTGCTCTTTTCAATATTTTTTATGTGGGTGTAATTTTATTGTTATGACTGTACAACTAATTCTGATACTGTTTTTTGGACTGATAGCCATTTGGTTTGGCTGGCGTGTTTTTATGACCAGTTCCATGGTGCGCTCGGCTTTGTCGTTGCTGGCAAGCCTGGCATTTACCGGATTTATGTTTCTGGCCATGGAAGCTGAATTTCTGGGTGTTTTACAAATTATGATGATGGCAACCGAAATGAGTATAATGGCAATTTTTATGATGATGTACATGATGGATCCCGGCGGTATGAGCGGAATGGACATGAGCCACCAGAAAAAACCTTCCATTGCGGCAGCAGCTTTGGTTATACTTTTTGCGGTGCTTATGGTTTTTTTGAGCAACTGGGGTACTTTGGTTGTTCATGCACCAGAGCCAGCGCAGCAAAACCACGACCTGGGAATGGAAGTGATGAAACGCTCGATGATGATTTTTGAAACTGCAGGTGTAACCATTCTGGTTGCAATGATTGCCACAGCAGCAACCGTTTTAACCTATAATAAACAAAAATAAAATGGAACTTACAGCCGCACTTATTACAGGAATTGTACTTTTTGGCATCGGATTGTACGGAACCCTCAGCCAGACCAATCTTGTTATGATAATGATGGGAGTAGAATTAATGTTGGGTGCAGCCATGCTTAATCTGGTCGCGTTCTGGCGGTTTCTCTATCCCGAAACTTATTCCATTCAAATGTTTGTTTTGGTAGGAATGACAGTAATGGCGCTGGAAGCAGCCGTTGGTTTTGCCATTGCAACACAGCGTTTTCGTTCGAAAGGATCTGTGGAAGCAGAAGAAGCCAGCGATTTAAAAGAAAACGAATAATGTTAATACTGATTCTGATAATACCTGTTTTGGCTGCTTTGGGAGTACTTGCTTTTCCCAAAAAACTAACCTCGTGGACTGCAATTTCAGGAAGTGCCGCGGCTTTTGGCTTATCGCTGTTTATCCTGATCCAGGTTTTAAAAGGCAAAATTTTACTGAATGAATTCGCAGGTTTACCAGGAATGCCCTTCCTGCTCAAATCCGGTCATTTTGAAGCGGTTATTTTAGTGGCAGTGACTGCAGTAGCGTTTTTCATTTTTATTTTCGGAAAAGGTTATATGGCGGACGAACCGGGGAAAAAAACCTTTTGGTCGGGAATGAGTTTATTTCTGGCAGCCATGGAACTGCTTGTTTTGGCAGGAGACTGGGTGAGTTTTATCATCGGCTGGGAAGTGATGGGATTTGCTTCGTACCGGCTCATTGCTACATGGCATCCCAAGAAAGAGGCCCAAAGCGGCGCAGGAAAAGCCTTTATGATAACCCGCATTACCGACATGGGTTTGTACATCGGGGTTTTCCTGATCATTCTGATAACAGGAAGTTCGGAAATTGGTGCGGATGCCGGGCCGGTATCAATGGTTGCCGGATTTGCACTGCTTTTTGCGGTAATGGGTAAATCAGCCCAGGTTCCGTTCCAGAGTTGGCTTTCAGGAGCGATGGCCGGCCCCACTCCTGTTTCTTCATTTTTGCATTCGGCCACGCTGGTGGCAGCCGGAATTGTTTTAATGCTGAAATCATTTCCGTTGCTGCCTCCTGCAATACTGCCGTGGATAGGCGCAGTGGGAAGTGTCACCATCATTTTAGCCGGATTAACCGCTTTGTTTTCATCTGATCTGAAACAAATGCTGGCCGCATCAACATCCAGTCACATGGGATTTATGCTGCTGGCCATTGGCGCCGGATATCCGGGTGCAGCCGCAGCGCATCTTCTGGCACATGCATTTATGAAAAGCAGTCTTTTTCTCGGAGCCGGAATCTGGCAAAATGCTTTTGCAGGCACTTCCTTCGAAAAATTAAAACCTGCCGGAAAAAATTTTCAAATCACATTTCTGCTTTTTACCATTTCGTCGATTGCACTGGCAGGGATTCCGCCGTTAGTTGGTTATTTTTCAAAAGATGCATTGCTTGCGGCCGGGTTAAAAACAAATGCGGCAGCCTGGTATTTTACAACTGCAACGGCTGGTGCTTTGCTCACGGCATTATATATGGGCCGCGCCTTGCACCTTCTGCGAAAAAACAAGCAGGGAAAAGCTGAAAAAGTAAATTCTATTTGGTACATGCGAACAGGAATGGCGCTACTTGTGGCGGTGGTACTTGCCGGTGGTTTTTTCCTGAAACCGGCAGTGAAATTCATACATCTGGAAATGCCGCATGCCACTGCTGCAATAGTTGCCGGAATTGCTGCAGCCGTTTTGGGGCTTGCAACCGGCTGGTTGTTCCTTTTCAGAAATTTCAAAAGTAAAATGGCCGCATTCATCCGGAACAATTATTCCATTGCCGGCGGTTATGAGCAGCTGGTGGTGGTTCCGGTACTGAAACTGGCTCAGCTTTGTGCCCGCGTTGAAACAGGAATCGATGCTGCAGTGCAACTTGCCGGAAGTTTTTTTTATGCCCTTTCAAAAAACATATACCGGCTGGATAAAATAGTGGAATATTTCGTTCAGTTAGTGGGTGGGCTAAATCTGCAAATTGCCCGGTTCACCCGGTTATCCGATGATTCGGGTATTCACCGGGCTGTTCAGTTTATTTCCCAAGGTATTAAAGAATTGGGTGTTGAAAGCCGGAAGCTTCAAAATGGTCTCATTCACCGCGAAATGCTGTGGACAATTATTGGTTTTATTGGTTTTATATTGATTTTGATTGGATTAAATTTATAGCAATGGAAGATCTTCCTTTACTGACCTGGATTGTGTTTCTGCCTTTGGCCGGAAGCTTACTGATATTATTGCTGCGCCCAAAAAACAACGTGCTTTCGTTTGCCATAGGATTAATTGCTTCCGGATTGTCCCTTCTGGCTTCGGTTTTGGTATGGATCTGTGGAATTCCGGCCGGATTCAGCCAGATTGAAGAAACCGCCTGGATTCCGTCGCTTGGCGCTTCCTACAAACTGGGAATCGACGGCATAAGTTTTCCGTTGGTGTTGCTGTCTACAGTATTGTTTTTCAGTTCGCTTATTTATTCCATGAAAATCAAAAAGAAAGTCAATTCATACGTCGCGCTTTTTTTGTTGCTTGAAATGGCCTGCCTCGGGGTTTTTCTATCGCTCGACCTGTTGCTTTTTTATGTCTTTTTCGAAATAACGCTGGTGGGAATGTATTTTGTAATTGCCGGCTGGGGCCACGAAAACCGCAAAAAAGCAGCGCTCACTTTTTTCATTTATACGCTCATTGGAAGCCTTTTTCTTTTACTGGCGCTGCTGAGTATTTACCTGCACACTGATCCGTTCACTTTCGACATGACAAAAATTATTGCCGCCCCGCCATTAACAGGGTTGACAGCGGCATTAACGTTTTGGGGATTTTTCATTGCATTTGCCATAAAAACACCGCTTTTCCCGTTTCACACCTGGTTGCCGGCAGCACATACCGAAGCTCCTGCGCCCGGAAGTACAATACTGGCAGGCATTTTACTGAAACTCGGAGCGTATGGTTTCATTCGTTTTGCTCTTCAAATGACACCCGATGCATTCAGGGAGTTTGCCAACTATGTTATAATTTTTGCGGTGTTTTCAGCCGTTTATGGGGCTTTTGTAGCGTTGGCTCAAAAAGACATTAAACGAATGGTGGCTTATACAAGTGTAAATCATATGGGTTACCTGGTTCTGGGAGTTGCGGCGGCAGCAGTTCTGGAAGCTGAAGCCCGCACCCGCGCACTCGATGGCGCCGTTTTGCAAATGGTAAGTCACGGATTGGTTACAGGAGTTCTCTTTCTTTTGGTGGGTGCGTTGCAGGACAGGGCAAAATCGCGCGATATGGATAAAATCAGTGGGTTCATGAAAATTGCACCGGTACTGAGTGGCTTGTTTATTCTCGCTGCATTTGCGTCGCTTGGTCTTCCGGGGCTGGCACATTTTCCGGCCGAATTCCAGATTTTCCTCGGAACTTTTAACGGGTTTCCCATAGCCGTTGGAATTACTTTACTCGGTTTGGTAATTACCACTGCTCTGTACCTGCGCGCCATTCAAAAAGTGTTTATGGGAGGCTCGCCCAAAGGGAACAGTTCTGCAATCGATCTAACCACGCGGGAATTATGGGCCATCGTTCCGCTTATCCTGCTGATAATTATAATTGGAGTTTATCCTGAATCGATACTTTCAGTTATTCATGCAACAACAGAAGCTTTGGGATTATGAGCCAGATGCAAAAAGACCTGCTTCTTATTTTACCTCAAATTACAGTACTGCTGAGTGCTGTTGCAGGTCTTATTTTTGAAATGCTCAAAAAACCCCGCAGCGGATTGTGGACAATTACAGCCGGAACAATGGCGGCCGTTATTTTAAGCCTCACCCGAACCGGTATTGTTGATACTGCATTTTCAGAAACATTCAGAATTAATGCTTTTAACCATTGGGCGGTAATCATCCTGGGAACCGGAAACATCCTTTTTATGTTTCTGGCCCGTGCCGAACTGAAAGGCACCGAACGCGAAGGGACAGTGTACAGCCTACTTACATTTTCGGCACTTGGAGGCATGTTGCTGGCCGGCAGCGGCGATTTTATGTTTATAGTACTTGGTATTCTGATGACCGGACTGAGCGGATTTGCACTGGCGGCTTACCCAAAAACAGATGCTTCCACCGAGGGCGCCATGAAATATTTTATTTACGGCTCAGTAACCGGCGCCATTATGTTGTTTGGATTGACTTACTGGGTGGGAATTACAGGAACCACACTGATTTCGGGGTTAAACAATCCGAACCTGCCCGTATGGGCTTTTTTATTCGGATTTGTTTCTTTGCTGATTGGCACCGGTTATGCGGCCTCCGTTTTTCCTTTTCACTTCTGGACTCCCGACACATTTCAGGGCGCACCGGTTTCCATTGCAGCTTATCTTTCGGTAACTCCAAAAATAGGGGCTGTATTTGCACTGGCACAGGTGGCAACAAATTTGCCCGCGGCAAGCTACCACTGGCAGTTGATAATAGGATTAATGGCAGCATTTTCAATGACTTTTGGGAATGTGCTGGCGCTGCTCCAGCAAAATGTTATCCGTTTGCTGGCATACTCAACTATTGCCCAGGCGGGTTATTTTCTTCTGGCTATTGTTGCTCTTCCCGATAGCCAGCTGGCAATTCATGCACTGGTGGTTTTTGGAGCCGCTTATCTGTTGATGAACACCGGTGTATTTGCCATAGTTTTATCGGTTGGAAATACAATAGAAAAGTTCAGTGGGTTTGCAAAAAAAAATCCGTTTACTGCTGTTGCTTTAACGCTTTTCCTTTTATCGCTTGTTGGAATTCCTCCACTGGCAGGGTTTGCAGGTAAATTTTTGCTTTTTGGCGCAGCGCTCGAAACGGGTTTTACCTGGCTGGCGGTTGTGGCTATTTTAAACAGTGTAATTTCACTGGCTGTTTACCTGCGCATTATTGTTCCCGTATTTTTCAAAAATAAACCAGACACAACTTATCATTCTTCAGTTTATTCAAAAACAACCTGGATTTTTTGTTTTGTATTCACCCTGCTTTTGGGAATTTTCGTTCAGTTTATCCTTTAGAGTATCTGCTGTTTGAAGGAACATGAAACAGAAGGAATTTTTCTGTTGTTCAAACCGGCAATTTCACATAAAAAAGAAACCTTTATCTTTAACGGCTAATTTTTTGGGAAGAACGTTAAAATCATGCTTAAAATATTTTCATCAAAAACAAACAGATTGGGGATGCTGGCCGTCAGCCTGGTTTTTTTGATTTGGGCCTGCGATTCGGGCAACAGCAAAAAACAAACGGAAGCGCTAAAAAAAGGGCCGGAATTATTCGCCCGTTACGGATGCAATGTTTGTCATTCGCTGAATGGAACTGTAATTTACGGGCCGCCGCTAAATTCCATTTACCTGAAAAAAGTAACTGTTGTTCGCCAGGGCGGGGAAAAAACAATAACAGCAGATCGCGACTATCTGAAAAAAGCAATCACTGATCCCCGTTTCGAAAAAGTGGCGGAATACCGGAACAAAGAAATGCCAATTCCCACATTTTCAGAAGAAGAAGCGGAAATTTTGGTCGATTATATTATTGCACTAAACGGGCAAAATGAGCCTGGGAAATAGCCGGTTATGAAATTTATGCTGAAAGTAGTTGTTATTTTATGGATTGCCGTTGCGGTATTTCCTGAAAAGTCGTGCTGCCAGGAGTCCAAACCGGCGAAAAAAATATCAGTGCTGCCGGTGCCTGCCATTGGTTATTCTCCCGAAACCAAAACTTATGTGGGTGCAGTTACACTTTTTACTTTCAACACTGTTTCCGACACGCTAACCCGGACTTCGAATGCAAAAGCCGAATTTAATTACACATGGAACAAACAACTGATTCTGGAATCGGGCTGGAACTATTTTTTCCCGGGCGAAACCTGGTTTACGCGGGGAACAATTCATTATTCCAGGTACCCTGATTTGTACTACGGAACAGGATTTAACACGCCAGAATCGGGCGAGATAAGTTTTCAAAGCAATCGTTTTATTTTCGATTTGGATCTGTTCCGAAAAATCAGAAATAACATGTTTCTTGGATTGGGAGCAAATGCAAAATCCTATAGTAATATACATTATCTGCAGGATGAATTGATTTATCCGGAGTTAAAAAATGAAAACATTTTTGGCCTGAATTTCATACTGTTACACGATTCAAGAGATAACATTTTAACCCCTTCGAATGGAAATTATTTCGAACTAAACAATTCATTTAATTCAGGTTCCGGTTTTTATTTTAAAATGGCTGTTGATTACCGCAACTATGTAAATTTTGGAAGAAAAAAGCAACAGGTTTTGGCCGGGCGAATCTACCACAGCAGTATTTTTGGACAACCTCCGTTTTACGATTTGGCAATGATTGGTGGCGATGAATATGTTCGTGGTTATTACCTCGGAAGGTTCAGGGATAAAAATCTTACCACTGTTCAACTGGAACACCGGATGCATTTATTCTGGCGGATTGGATTTGCCACTTTTGGCGGAATTTCATTGATTTACAAAAACATCGGGGCCATTGAAAACAAAAGCTTTAAACCCAATGTAGGTGCTGGATTACGCTTTCTGGTAGATAAAAATGAAAATACCAATCTGCGCATTGATTATGCCGTGGGCGCTCAAAATCAATCGGGATTTTATATCAGCTTTGGCGAATCATTCTGAAAACGTATTCCGGGGAAACAGACATTCCAACTTGTTCATCAAAAACTTCGGCAACAGGAAAGCGGCAATTTACAATTGGAATGACAGATTTTTTCTAAATTTACCTGCTTCTAAAAAAAACGGAACATTGCCGCTGAAATTTTCGGATGATGTTCTGGTACCAGGAGCAGCGAAGGAAAAATTTAATGAATCGGGCAGCCAAAAAACATATCATCAGTTTTCTTGTCGTTTTGGGTTTTGGAATTATACCCGCAATAACCGGCCAATTTTTAACACCGGAGCCGGTAACCCGGAAAATTCACATCCGAAGTTTCAGGTACGGAAAAGATCCGTCGGTAATCCGGTGCAACCGGGGCGACACACTGCGGTTAACCTTTTCTACGGACGACACGGGCCATTCGTTTTTTCTCGAAGAGTTTGACGTGGATGCAAAAGTTAGTCCCGCCCGCGAAACCGTTGAAGTTTTTAAAACCAGCGATCCTACACAAAAATCGGAAATTAAAAAAGAAGTGGTTATAGTTGCCCGGCATCCGGGAATTCAGAATTTTCTGGTTTCGCGAAGCAACTACCGCTGCCACGTTTGGTGTGGCCCTATGCACGCGTTCGAACACGGAAAACTGATTATCCTGCCCAACACACTGCTGCTTTTCAGTTTAGGGAGTGCGGCCGGAATACTGCTTTTGTGGTTTATTGGTTTTTTTGGAAAAACCAATCCACCTGCTGCCGGCGATAACAAAGCAGGTTATGCAGATATTTTCAAAAAATCAAAATTCATCCAAAAGCTTGTAGTTTCACGGTGGCCGCAAATTATACTGATGTTGTTTGCCATGATGCTGATGTACATTGTTGTGCTGACAACCTTTTTTGGCACAAAAATGTCGGGCCGGAACCTGGGTGTACTTTTAATGTGGGGCGTCTGGCTTTTTTTACTCATTGCACTGATGACGCCTTTTCTGGGCCGCATTTGGTGTACCATTTGTCCGTTGCCGTTTTTTGGCGACCTGTTTCAACGGAAATCCGTTTTCACTCCGGCGGAAGGCACAAAGGGGGAATATCGTAACAGCTACGCCGGGCTTTTTCTGAAATGGCCAAAGGCACTGCAAAACAGCTGGCCCAAATTAATCGTTCTGCTGGCGCTCACCACGTTTTCAACCACGCTGGTTGCATTGCCCAAAGTCACCGGTTTTGCAGTAATCCTGCTGGTTTTGCTGCCTTCGCTGCTGGCTGTGGTTTTCGAACATCGTGCATTTTGCCGGTATCTTTGCCCGGTAAGTGGTTTTGTGGGACCATTTTCGCGAATGAGCACACTGGCCATCCGAAACAAATCGCAAAAAACCTGCGACCATTGTAAAACTCATTTTTGCCAAAAAGGAAGCGAAAAAGGCTGGGCCTGTCCGTACGGAATAAATGTGGGCGAAATGAATGAAAATAACGACTGCGGAATGTGCCTTGAATGCACCCGGAGCTGCCTGTACAAAAATGTTTCGGTTTATCGCCGCCCTTTTGCAACCGAACTGGGAACCCGCAACTGGAGCGAAGCCTGGTTAACCATCGGCATTTTTACGCTTGCAATTGTTTATTGTGTTTTATATCAAGGACATTGGCCGGTTGTTCGCGATTATGTAAACATCCTCGACAAAGGAAACTGGAAATTATTCGGCATTTATTCAGCAATGGTCTGGTCACTTGTTTTACTGATTATGCCCGGAACAATTTACATATTATCGGCTGCGGGTAAAAATATATCGAAGGTTCAGTTCAGCACCAAAACCATATTTCTGAATTCTGCCGGCTCGCTGCTTCCGCTGGGATTAATGCTGTGGATTGCATTTGTAATTCCCATGCTTTTTGTGAATGTCACTTTTGTGGAGCAGTCATTTTCCGATCCGTTTGGATGGGGCTGGGATTTTTTCGGAACAGCAAATATTCCGTGGCACCAGTTTTTGCCCCGGCTTGTTCCGTGGTTGCAGGCAGTTCTTATTTTAACCGGACTTTTTCTGAGTTTACGAAATTTAAAAAGAAGCTGGAACCAGTATCAGATAAAACCTAAACCAAGATTGCTGATGGTTTTGCCGGCTGGCTTGTTTGTTGTTGCGGGCGCAGTGGCAATGCTGGTTTTCTTTACCAATTAAGATGAATAACTTTTCTGCAAAAATCAAACTTTAATAACTTTGAGCATTTAAAACATTATTTCGAATGACAAAAAATCAATCTTCTCCTGAAAAGAAAAAAAACGGATTTAAAAGTATCATTCTCATTGCAGTGGTTCTAATTGTTTTGATCGGAATTCCATTGCTTTTGCTGAATTACCAGGCCAACCGCAGTGGGTTAACCATTGGTGAAGTGGTGCAAAGAATAACCCGGAAATCAGAGCCGACAGCTAAAAGCCAGGAAAATTCCACAAAAAATGAAACAGGGGAAAAAGTTGATTTTCTGGATAAATCGGCCATTGGAAATGAATTCGAAGAACCTCCGCTCATTGCTCACATTCAGGCCGTTGATTTAGACCAGGACGGACTGCTGGATGTTCTTTTGTGCGACGACCGCGGAAATTTTGTTTCTTGGATCAGGCAAAATCCGGCAGGAACTTTTACCGAAACCATACTTGCCCAGGATTTAACAGCGCCTTCGCATGTGCAAATGACAGATTTTGATGGCGACGGCGACAACGATTTGATGGTGGGAGTGCTGGGAATGCTTTTCCCGAATAACGATAAAATAGGGTCGGTTGTAATTTTGGAAAACGACGGCCGGAATAATTTTACCAAACATGTGGTAGTCAATAAAATTGCGCGTGTTTCTGATGTACGTGCAGGAGATTTGGATGGTGATGGCGACATGGATCTTGCCGTTGCACAATTTGGGTATGACGATGGGGAAACCCGCTGGATTGAAAATCTGGGCAACTGGAAATTTCAAAGCCATATTCTGCAATATCTCTCGGGGCCGATAAATGTTGAAATTGTTGATATTGATGCTGATAACGACCTTGATATAATTTCACTTGTAAGCCAGGAGTGGGAAGAAATTTATTGTTTTGTAAACGATGGCAAAGGCGAATTCAAACCTAAGCTGCTTTACGGATCCAGCAACCAGGATTATGGTTCAAGTGGAATTTCCATGTACGATCTGGACCAGGATGGCGATGATGATATCCTTTATACAAATGGCGACGCTTTTGATTACATGCCGCCACAGGGACGTCCGTGGCACGGTGTGCAGTGGCTGGAAAATAAGGGAAACCTTGATTTTGAATTCCACAGGATTTGCAGTTTTACCGGCGCAACCAATGTTCGTGCTGCCGACATTGATAATGATCAGGATATAGATTTATTTGCGGTAAGTGCATTTAATATTTGGGAAAGTCCGGAATCGTACAGCATTATCTGGCTCGAAAATGACGGAAGTGAAAACTTTACAAAGCACGAAATCAGTAAAAATCCAACCCACCTGCTCACCTGCGAACCCGGCGATTTTAACAACGACGGGTTAATGGATGCAATTACCGGCGGAATGCACACTTATCCGCCGTTTGACAGAATGGGCCGAATTACGCTGTGGACCAACAACGGAAAACTTGCCGCGCAATAATTTAATTCTTAATTTCCTGAAGTCCCCGGTACATATTTTCCAGCTTTTCCTGCTGTGCCGGAGGAATATTCTGCCGGCGGCCAATATTGATGGTCTGACTTATTGTGGTAATTGCACGCTGCTTGTTTCCGAGTATTGCATAAGCATAGGCAAGGTGGCTGCCAGCCGAAATTAAAATGTCAGGCGGACAATTGTAATAGGTGAATGTTCTTTCAACATATCCTTTTCCTTCTTCAACATTTTTAAGCGCCGGCTCGGGGCAGTCAATCAGGAATTCTCCAAGTCGGCTTAAAATTTCCGGACTGTTTGGATGATGCTCCAGTGCTTTCCGGTAAAGCTGAATATAACTGTTCCACCTTTTTTGATTCAGCAGCAAATCGCCGTATTTGTTGATGGTCTGTAAATCTTCCGGATTACTTCTGAAAGCATTGTCATACATTTTCAGCGCTTCACTGAAATTGCCGTTTTCTTCTGCAATTTCAGCGTTTATTTTCTGAACTTTTGCATTTGATGGCGCTGTTCTCATCAGTCGGTTCAGACTGGCCAGCGCTTTTTGTTTTTCGCCAAACTGAAGCAAAATATAGGTAACATCAGCCACCACATCCGGATCATTCTGATTCGTTTTTAACAGTTCATCCAAAATATTCAGCGCTTTTTGTTTTTCTCCGGTTGACCAGTAACATTTTGCCAGATATTGTTTCACTGTAATTTCATGCGGTTTTAATTCCAGGGCCAGCGACCAGTATTTTTCTGCCTGCGCGTACAAACCCTTCTGAAAAAACCACAACCCAGTATTTCTCAATTCATTAAAATCATTGTGAAAATAACCAATGTGCTGGTTCATTAATGCAATGGCCTGTTCATTCAGGTTTTTCCACAAATAAATTTTCACTGCCTTCGAAATCAGATATTTATTGTCGGGCATGTATTTTAAACCATGATCTACCAAATGTAAAGTCCAGTCGGAATGAATGCTCTTTTCTGCTTCGCCAATTTTTTTCAAAAGATACAATTCAGAGCGCGATAATAAAGCCAGCTTATCCACCAACGTATCCACCGGCGGCGAAAAATCGACCAAATCACTGGCCCGGATGGTGTACTGCTTTCCTAAAGCTGAATTTCCCCGCATGTTGTAAATTGTGCCGAGAAGCCGGTATGCCGGGCCAAAAACGTACTGCCTGTCAATCAATCCCTTCAGCTTTGTTTCTGCCAAATCGTTGCGGCCACTGTCAAAATAAATCCTGGAAAGTTCGAACGATGCATATGCACTTAGCGGAAAATGATCCTGCCTTGTACTTCCTTTTACCGGTACATTTTTAGTTAAAAGTCTGCTGAATGATTTTTCTGCCAACTCGTTTTCCCCGAGGTTTTTATATTCTTCACCAATATAATACCAGGCAAAATCAATGTCCGGATTTTTATCTGTTACCTGCTTAAAATTCGAAATTGCAATATCCGATTCCCCCATTTCCATGCTCAGGTATCCGTAATAATAATTCCAAATCCATTCTTTCGGATCTCTTTCAATTGCCAGTTCGTAACATTTTGCTGCCTGCGGATAATTGGCGCTTGAATGGTACACCATTCCCAGATTGCCCATGTTTTGAGCGTTTGGTTTATGCTGCGCTTTTATTAAAGCTTCGGAAATCTGCTCTTTAACCGGCTCCGAAATTTGTTGCGAATCAGACAATTCAGGCAGTTCTCTGCTGTATTGCGTGACCAACAAAAACCGTAGCAGGAAAAATGAGGCAACGAGAACAACTGCAATTCCAACAAATAATATTGCTTTTCTTCTTTTTTTCATTTTTTTACTGAAATCCATTTTCAAAATTATCAAAAAATAAGAACATCTCTGTTCATTTTCCTGAACGGTTTTTTTGAATTTAAATTATGTTCTGGTTGAATTTCAGGCGTTTATTATCGCTTTGATAATTAGTTATCATTTTGATATATAATATAGTTGCCGGTTAAAACATATTCACCACAAAATTAGCGCTTTAAGTTTTTAAAATGTACGTGGCACAATGCTTGAACTTTATAGCCGAAGTTAGTTCTTAAACAATTAAAAAAATAAAAGTCATGAAAACAAAAGTATTAGGATTATTAGCGATGTTTATGTTTGCAGTAATAACAGTTTTTGCAGCAGACAAAACTGAAAAGATTCAAGTAAAAGCAAGCGATACCTGTAAAGACAAAATTGAACAGGCCGCAAAGACAGTGGACGGAGTTTCACAAGCCGAATGGGACAACGACAATCAACAACTGGTTGTAGTATTTGATGATGCAAGCGCCGATTTGGACGCAATTGAACTGGCAGTAGCCGATGCAGGTTTTGATACACCAAACCACATGGCAACTGACGAAGCTTATGATATGCTTCCCGACGACTGTAAAACCCGCGAAAGCGTTCAACCAAAAGATACGATAAGTGCCGATACACTTTCGAAAAAATGGTAGTAATTTTCAAGTAAGAAGGCTGTAAGTAACAGTTTTGAAAGAGTCTGTCTCTCAGGAGGCAGGCTCTTTTTGTTTTAGTCTGCCCAAACTCTGTGGAATATAAATGTTGTAAACAATTACAGATTAATGCTAAAATTTATATTTTTAACGAAAACATAACCAGTAAAAATCGTTTGTTTTTTGCTTAATTTAGCTGAATTACAAAATCTTAAACTTGAATGACAAACATGAAAATCAATTCACTCAAAATAGTTGAACTAATTCTATTTACACTGCTTTTAAATGCCACTGGTGTTAACGCGCAAAACTGGCCATGCTGGCGCGGCCCCAATGGTGACGGAACAAGTTCGGAATCAAACCTGCCAACCAAGTGGGATGCAAGTACCAATGTAATCTGGAAAAGCGAAATACCGGGAAATGGTTATTCCTCTCCAATTATTTGGGAAAATAAATTATTCATCACTTCTGCCCTTTCGGATAAACAGGAAAAATTACTACTTTGTTTCAACACAGCTTCCGGGAAGTTGTTGTGGCAAACCACGGTTTTTAAAGGACCCTTTGAAGGTAAACACAACGACAACAGTTTTGCCTCGGGCACACCGGCCACCGATGGAAAGCTGGTTTACGTATCTTATCTCGATGGCGAAGATGCAGTAGTTGCTGCTTACGATTTTGAAGGGAAGCAGATTTGGATTCAGAAACCGGGTAAATTCTCCAGCCCGCATGGTTACAGTTGTTCGCCGGTGCTTTACAAAGACAAAGTAATTATTAACGGCGACAGCATGGGTGATTCTTTTGTTGCAGCTCTAAATAAAACTGACGGAAAAATCATCTGGAAAGTGCAGCACGAAAATCCGGCACACAGTTTTAGCACACCAATCATCAGGGAACTGGCAGGGAAAACCCAGTTGATTTTTTGTGGGAATAAGGAAATTGCTTCCTATAACCCGGATAATGGATCAAAATACTGGTTTGTGAGCGGCCCATCGGAAGATTTTTGCTCCAGCCCTCTTTACAATGAAAAAAATGATCTGTTGCTTGTCAGCAGCGCCTGGCCGCAACGTCATTTGCTGGCAATAAAACCCGATGGTTCTGGCGATGTAACCAACAGCCATGTTGCCTGGCAAACCACAAAAGGAGCCTATTATGTGCCCTCGCCGGTTTGCACGGATGATTACCTGTTTTCGACCATGACCAACGGACGCGTTCATTGCATTGAAGTGGCCACAGGAAATATACTGTGGACAGAAGATCTGGGAAAACAATATGCTTCGCCGGTTCTTGCTGGCGGTTTGGTTTACATGCCAAACGATGAAGGCACTGTAACGGTTATAAAACCCGGGCCTGAGTTGAACATTATTGCGCAAAATCCGATTGGTGAAAAAATGAATGCTTCACCAGCCATCAGCAACGGCAAAATTTATTTGCGCGGTAACAAGCACCTTTTTTGTATCGGGAAATAAAATCGGGCTGTGGAAAAAAAATGACCAAACTGTTTTGACCGGACGTTTTATCTTCTGATTTTAGCATATTTCATTTTCTGATTTGTATGGATTTTATCTAACTTAGTAGCTGTTCCAAATCTTTCCGTTCTTACAAAAAATAAATCTTAAATAGCCTGAATCATGAAAAATATTGAAAGACGTACTTTTCTCAAGCAGGTAACTGCGGCTTCTTCAGGAGCCATAATGAGTGTTCCGTTCATTCAAAATTCAGTAACGAACTCCCCTAATGAAACCGTAAATATTGCTGTTATCGGAATAAGGAGCCGGGGAAAGGATCATTACAGGGCGCTCTCAAAAATTCCTAATGTAAATATTGCCGCTATTTGTGATATCGACCAGCGGTTGTTGCCTGAAGCAGTTGCAGACATTGAAAAGTTAACCGGCAAAAAGCCGGCGATTGAAACGGAATACCGGAAAATCCTTGAAAATAAAGATATTGATGCCGTGTCAATTGCTACACCGAATCACTGGCATGCGCTGCAGGCCATCTGGGCGTGCCAGGCCGGAAAGGATGTGTACGTGGAAAAACCTGTTTCGCATACCATTGAAGAAGGCCGGAAGATAGTGGAAGCAGCACGAAAATACAACCGGGTGGTACAAACCGGGACGCAGGCGAGAAGCCAGACGGCCACCATAAATGCCATGAAATTTATGAAAGACGGTGGTCTGGGAAACGTCTATATGGCCCGCGGACTTTGCCTGAAACCGCGCGGAAGCATCGGCCATGTGAAAGACAGTAAAATTCCGGATGGCGTGAATTGGAATACTTTTCTCGGGCCGGCGCCGTACAGGCCGTTTAACGAAAACCGGTTTCATTACAAATGGCATTGGTTTTGGGATACCGGCTGCGGTGATTTGGGCAACCAGGGAATCCATCAGGCCGATATTGGCCGCTGGGCACTCGGAAAAGATACACATCCGGTAAAAATTCAGGGCACCGGCAATTATTTTATCTGGGATTCCGACCAGGAAACACCCAATATGCAACAGTTACAGTTCGAATATGCCGACGGTTCTATTCTTCAGTTTGAAGTTCGAGGACTTGGGAACAAACGCAGAAGCAGGAATTCATGTGGGTGATCTTATTTATGGCTCAAAAGGCTGGATGAGCATGGAAAATGAAGATGAAGGTACTGGCAAAGTTTTTTACAGCGACATCAATTTAACACCATCCGGTTTTTCATCCTATAAAGAGAAAGAAGGCCCCGTATTCACCAATGATGATCCCGCTACTGCCAATTCGGTGGTCAATCATTTTTCAAATTTTATTGAATGTGTACGAACGCGGAAATGGCAAAACCTGAATGCTGAAATCCGGGAAGGTCATATATCTACATCACTTTGCCATTTGGGAAATATTGCAACCCGTTTAAAACGAACGCTTCATTTTAATCCGAATGCCGAGCAATTTGTAAACGATGACGAAGCAAATACGTATTTGACCAAATTTTACCGGGCGCCGTTTATACTTCCTGAAAAGGTTTAATATTTTTCCTGAAAAGTTAATTCTGCCGGGACAAGTCGTTTAAAAAGAAATTAATAATGGACAGAAGAAATTTCATAAAATCGGGCGCTGTATTGGCCGGCGCTTCAGCATTTGTAACTCCGGCATTTTTAACCGGCGCTGAAACTGTTACGGAAGAAACCTGGTTCGACCAGCCAATGCGGTGGGCACAACTTACGCTGGTTGAAAACGATCCGGGAAATTTCGATCCCGATTTCTGGCTCAGTTATTTCAAAAAAATTCATGCCGACGGAACAACTTTAAGCGCCGGCGGAGTGGTTGCCTATTATCCAACCGACATTCCGCTACACCACCGCAGCGCCTGGCTGGGAGATTCTGATCCATTTGGATACCTGGTAAAAGGATCGCGTAAAATGAATATGTCGGTCATTGCCAGAACCGATCCGCACGCCACCTGGCAAAATGTTTACGATGAACATCGCGATTGGATTGCAGTGACTGCTGACGGCAAAAAACGCCGGCACTGGGCCAATCCTGAATTGTGGGTTACGTGTGCGCTGGGGCCGTATAATTTCGATTTTATGTCGAATGTACACAGGGAAATAATGGAGCGCTATCAGCCCGATGGCATTTTTGCAAACCGCTGGGCAGGTCACGGAATTTGCTACTGCGACCATTGTAAAAGCAACTTTAAAAATTATTCGGGACTTGAATTGCCAAAATCAGAAAATCATGCTGATACCACTTATCAAAAATATGCTGAATGGAAAACAA
Organism: uncultured Prolixibacteraceae bacterium; assembly: GCA_963771595.1. Classification (GTDB taxonomy): domain Bacteria; phylum Bacteroidota; class Bacteroidia; order Bacteroidales; family Prolixibacteraceae; genus CAVYUC01. The sequence continues at coordinate 114,476 of CAVYUC010000008.1, forward strand.
ACCGGCTGAGGGAACTCTGGCTGCTGTGGGATGAAATTATCCGGAAGGAAAAATCAACTTCGCGGTTTATCCCAAATGGTTTTCCGGATAAGGTAATTACCGGCCAGCTTTCGGATATTGTTTTTACTGATCATCAGGCTCGCAGCGGATTTACAATGCCGTGGTCGAACGGGAAAGTAGCCAGGGAACTGCGCGCTTCCATTGGAATGAAACCATTGGGTGGAATTTTCAGTGTAGGTGTTGAAGAACAATACCGCTGGAAAGATTCAGTGCAAAACGAAGCAGAAGTGCGGATGTGGGTGGCCGAAGGCACTGCCAATGGAATGCGGCCCTGGTTTACTAAATTTTCGGGAGTATTATACGATAAACGCTGGCTGAACGTGGTGGATAAAATTTACCAGGAACATTATCGGAATGAAAAATACCTGCGGAATATTAAACCATTGGCTCGTGTAGGATTGGTTTTCTCAGAACAAAACAGAAATTACGGAAATCAGAAGTGGCAGCAGAAATACGGCGACCACGAATCGGGAATGTACCAGGCCTTAATTGAAGCCCGCATTCCGTTTGAAATGGTGAACGACCGCCTGCTCGACGATGAACACCTGCAAACATTTAAATTATTGATTCTCCCAAACAGCGCCACACTTTCAAACCGGCAATGCAGCCAGCTCCGCAAATTTACCGAAAAGGGAGGCAACCTGCTTGCAACTTTTGAAACATCACTTTACGATAAAAACGGCCGGCAACGCCCTGATTTTGGTCTCGCTGATTTATTTGGTGTTTCTTTTGCCGGAAATGTTGAAGGACCCATGCAAAACAGCTACCTGCGTTTAAAGGAAAATCCGGCTACAAACCAGTTCCATCCGGTGTTAAAAGATTTGGAAGATGCTTTCCGGATTATCAATTCGGTGCACATGGTAAGTGTAAAACCAACAGCACAGTTTCCCGAACCGGTAACTTTAATACCTTCCTATCCCGATTTGCCCATGGAACATGTTTATCCGCGAATTCCGGAAACCGACATTCGCGGGCTTTATTTAAATGATCACGGCACCAGCAGGATTGCCTATTTCCCGGGCGATATTGACCGCACTTTTTGGCAAATTATGAGCCCGGATCATGGCAAACTGCTTCAAAACACTATTCGCTGGGCGTTAAATGAAAAACCAATTATTGAGGCAAATGGCCCGGGTATAATGGATGTGACAGTATGGAAACAGAAAAGTTCTATGACTGCTCACCTGGTAAATTTTACCAATCCAATGATGATGAAAGGCCCGTTTACTGAATTTATTCCTGTTGATGCAGATGTAAAAATTAAAATTCCGGAAGGCGAAAAGGTAAAAGATGTTCATTTGCTGGTGAGTCAGAAAGAATGCAACTACAAAATAGCAGAAAATCAAATTGCACTTTCGATTTCTCAGATTACAGATCACGAAATTATTGCTATTGATTTTGCCTGAAAAAAGCCGGATGACATTTAGAAGTTTACACCCACTTTCCGGTTAAATCCTGCCTTTCGTCGGGTTCATTGCGGAGGCGGGCAATGCTAAACAGGAATTTGATGGTCAGCTTATCGTTATCAAAAATGCAGGTTAGCGTGTCGCCATGTACCGTTTCAATATGGCGCCAGGTCAGTATCAGTGTATTTTCGTTTTGCCAGGTAGCACTTGCCGCAACAATGGAATCAAAATCGATGCGGCGCAGCGAAAATAATGAATGCGCCCGTGGTTTGTAGTTTCCTTCCCTGATCCAAAAATTCATTCCGTGGGTAATTACAACATCCGGTTTTCCCTCCTCCTTCAACGTTAAAATGCATTTATCATCTTCAAAACGGAAAAAAACTGATTTGGCATTAAAATCATTCCTGTCGAAAAGATATTGTTTGCCCGAAATTCTTGAAGCTGTGTCAGAAGTTGCCGAAAATTGTGGAGGCGTACATTTTAAAGATTGCAGCCGGTTCTTTAACTGTGTATTATCCTTTGAATTTTCAGGCTGCGGCGTTTCTTTCATAGCCGGTACCAGAATATCCCACACCATTTGCATGGTTTTGGCTGTGTCAATGCTTTCGCTGGTGATGGTAATCACCGCATCCTGTTCAGGAAAAACTATACTGAATTGTCCAAAAGCGCCATCGGCCCGAAAACCGCCGGGTGGGTTCAGCCAAAACTGGTAACCATATCCATACCCCCAGCTGCTGTCGTTGTTTCCATTGCTGATTTGTTTTGATGAAGCTTGTTCAACCCACTTTTCGGGTAAAATTTGTTTCCCGTTCCACTTCCCCTTTTGAAGATACACCTGCCCAAATTTTGCAAGATTTTCAGTTTTCATCCGCAAGTGTGAAGCTCCCATATTTATGCCTTCAAAATTTTCTGTCCAGGTTGCATCGGCAATATCCAGCGGTGCGTACAATCGTGGATGCAGGTATTCCTGCGCTGTGTATCCGGTAACTTTTTTTACAATGGCACTGAGCATAAAACTGGCTCCTGAATTGTATAAAAACTGTGAACCGGGTTTGTAAACCACCGGGATACTTAAAAAAGTTTTTTCCCACGGTACACCAGCAGGAGATGCTTCCAGAATCCGGATAGAATCTTTTTCATGCCCAACAGACATAGACAATAAATGCTTTACTTTCAGCGAAGCCAGATTTTCACTGATTTCTGCAGGTGCATATTCCGGAAAAATCTGAACTACAGGGTCATCAACAGAAATATATCCTTCGGAAACTGCAAATCCGATGGCGGTGCTGGTAAAACTTTTACTTGCTGAATAAAGTTGCTGGCGGTGTTCGGCTGAATACGGCGCCCACCAACCTTCAGCCAACACATTCCCATGTCTCAAAATCATGAGGCTGTGAAATTCCTGACCACTTTTTTCCACCTCATCCAGAAAATGAATAATCGATTCCGAGGAAATCCCCTGTGCTTCCGGTGTACTCCGCGGCAATATAAATGGCAAAAAATCAGACCCGGCAAAGCTGTTTAATCCAGGTAAAAATCTCACTCCAACTGCACTTAAACCCGCATTCCTGATAAAATTTCTTCTGTTGAGCATGTGTTGTTTTTAAATTTATCAACTGCTTATTAATTCCAGCCCTAATATAGTTAATCTTTTAAACCGGCTGCAATGGAGCCACTATGGTATTGTTAAATAATCAATTTCAATGAATGCCTTGCAGTTATGAACAGTATTAAAAGACATAAATCTATTTTATTTATTGCTAATTAGAAAAATATTTAGTTTATTTAACCAAATTCTAATTATTAACAGTAGTTTAAAATGACTACATCTATAGATTAAATAAACATAACCAACAACTATTCAGCAACTTTAATAAAAGGGAAAATGAAAAAAGGAATGTTTTCTATATCAGCAAAAGATAGTGAATATTTCAAAGACAATCAGAATAAAATAGAATTGGTAAATTGCAAATCCGGCGGAAAAAACTGTAAAGAACATCTGTCGGTAATTAACAAAAGTTTTCTCGATTCCGGCAATTATCAAAGAAGTAAAGATTATCAGCGTTCTATTGAATCACTGAAAAATGCGTACGATCTTACTTTTGAACTACAGGAAGCATCCTGCATCCGCTGCGCTGAATTATTTCGATCCACCATTATTCAAAGCATGGAAAACATGCACGATGAACTGCATAAAATGTCCACCGGTTTATTCAAAACAAAGCGTTTCAAAAACAGCTATATACTGGCTGCCAGTATTTTAAAAGATTTAAAAAGCGAACAATAAACTTTCATCTTTCTCTTTCAATTTTTTTCAAAACAGCTTCATTTCAAGAAGGTATTTCCAATTTTCTTATAAAAAGGTTAAAAATGCTTATTGAAAAATCAGCAAAATACACAACTTATTCAGTATTAATATCTACCAATTAAGTACCTTATTGTCTTAAATTTACTTCAAGTTTAATTATACAGGTTTCACTGTTCAAAATTAAAAACAGAAGTATGGACAACAACAGAAAAAATAGTTTATCGTTGTGGCAATCGGAAACTGAATATTTTAATGACCAGCAGGATAAAATTGAATTGGTTGGTTGCCCGTTTGGAGGAAAATTGTGCCAGGAACACCGGATGTTGATTAATAACAGCTATTCTGAATCAAACAGAAACCGCAGGGATAAAAATTACCATCAATCCATTGAAGCTTTGGAAAGAGCTTTTGTAAAAACAATGGAACTGACAGAATTTCCATGCAACAAATGTGCTGCCTTTTACCGTTCTACCATTACAGAATCTGTAGAAGTTATTCAGTCAGAACTTCATAAAATGTCAACAGGTTTATTCCGAACCAGACGATTTCATTCCAGCTATGAAAAAGTTGAAGAAGTTTTAAAAGAATTTAAAGAGGTTGTATAGACTGATATCACGCGGTTACAGGATAATCCGGTATATTTCAAACTGTTAAAAAAGATAAAATAGTGTTTTTTTATATGGATTTTTAAAAATTTATTCTTTATTTCGTTATATCATTAAATCTTTTATCATGAAAGCAAAGAGAAGAAAACTATTTTCCCTGGCTGTGAAGGATGATGTATACTGTGGCGATAATAAAGATAAAATTGAGCTGGTCAAAACATGTCATTTAAACGGCAAAAGCTGCAAAAAACAGCTTTCCTTAATAAATCTAAATTTCATGGAATCAACGTATTACCACCGAAATAAAGATTATCAGAATTCGATTGAAGCATTAAAAAGTGCTTTTCATCAAACGTATGAATTACAGGACACTTCCTGTTATATGTGTTCCGAATTTTTTCGTGCTACAATAACGCAATCATTGATTAACATTCATAACGAACTGCAAAAAATGTCGACCGGTTTATTTGGCTCCAACCGGCATCATGGCAGCTACTTGCTGGCATCCAATGCTTTGCAGAGTTTCAAAAACAAGAAATTCAATCTTGAATAAAAGCAGGTTTTAACCTGTCAGTGCTTATTTGTTTTAACTGAATTGAAAAAATAGACAACAATTTTTTCTTCCGATTTTTTATCCAGCCAATGATCAACATTCAGGCTGGTGGCTTTGTCAATAAGTGGCGCAGGCACAAACGGCGCAATAAGTTTGTAAATTTTGCCTTCAGGTAATTTTCGCAAATCAGCAATAACCTGTGCAACGGGCTGTTCACCGGCAGCAAATAGTTCAGAAACATCCAGTTCCTGATAAACCAGGTGTTCGTCAAACCATTCAGGACGCGAAACATTGTAATTTTTATCTTCAGTATTTTCCAGCAAATTCTGCCCTACTTCCTCTCGAAGCCGGTTAATTAATACTTCAACCTTTACATTTCCCACCGAAGCAGCCTGCTGAAGCGTTGCTATTTTTGCCACCGTTTTTCGCAAAACAGGATTTTTTAGCTTTTTAAAAGCCGGTGCATATTCAATAAGAACATCTTCCAATTGCGGGTAATTTTCAATTAGTTCCAGCACTTTTGTTTTTGGGGTTATTACCAGTTTTTCCCTGTTTTCCATGATAATTGGATTATTTATAAGACAAAATTCGTTGTTCACCTTCCAGTTCGCGATAATGTGTCAGGTTTTGCGAAACTTCAAGCGTTCCCAGGTATTCACCTGCTTCATTTCTTAAAGCAAAATATTCGATGTGAATAAATTTGCCGCCAAGATTAATCCAGAAAGGCGCACGGCTTTGTTTTCCGCTTTTAAAATCCTGCAGAATTTTATCAACAATATGTGCACTTGCCGGTGGGTGACAGTGGCGTACATCGCGATTAAGAATGGCGCGGTTGCGCTGAAAAATTCGTTCGTTGCCCTGTGTAAAATATTTTACCTTGTCGTTTTTATCCACAAAAGTCATATCAACCGGCACTGTATTTAAAATGGACAGCAGTTCTTCGGCAGTTAAACTTCCTGAAGGCAGCTGAATTTGTCCGGCTTCCTTCTGAACTTCATTAATAGATTGAGATTTAATTCCTTCCGGAGTCCATTCCACCGGAGGATCATACAAACAATATCCTATTTCGAGCGATTGTTTTTGAATTTCATACCAGTCGCCTTCCGATAAAGCATCCATCAGCATTGGAAACAAAATCTCTTCTTCCTTAATCGTCATATCAACCACACCCTTCACAGCAGGTTTCAAAACCAGTTCTGCCGATGCTTCCAAATCTTCTACGGATATATCCGGAGTATTTAAGATTTCGAGGCTTCCTTTTAATAAATCCCTGATTTCGTCGTGTTTGCCCCACATTACTTTAGGCGGTCCGGTAACTCCAATCTTCTCCAAATAAGGAAAAATCAGGTATTCCTTCCGCTGGTAGTGTTTATCCACATCAATAAGTTGATTGAAATATCCCTTCAATCCGTTCAGATGTGATTCGAAATCATTATCTGTTATATTTTTAAGGTTTGAAATTTCAGTCCACGCACTTTCCGAAACCTTGCGCAAAGCTTTGTTTTCTTCTGTTAAAACATCAACCGGATGGCCATCGGGAACTGTTTTTGATGCAGAAAGATCAACACGTCCTTCCAAAACCGCCGAATGTGCATCGCATAATTTCAGCACTTCCGTTTCGGGCAGTCCTTCCGATATTAATTCCTGTTCCACTTCCACCACTTCACCGTAGGGAATTTTGCTCAGGCTCACCAGCAAATCGTGCCGCACCTGCTCTTCCGATTCACCATGATGAAGTTTCAGAATAAGTTCCTTGAGTTTGGCTTTTCTGAATTTTGAATTGTCAATGTGTTCACTCATGATTTGTGTGTTTTTTAAATGCTCTTTCTGCTTAATTTAATTGAATGTAAAAATGCACCCCGATAAATAAGGGTGCATTTTCAGTTTTATTTTTCATCTTTTTCAATGCTCCATCCGCCTTTTAACCCAAATATAAACCAGGTTAAGGCAATAACTCCCAATGCAAAAATGGTGTCGCCAATCACGCGCAGCCATTTAAATGTATGCATGTAAGGCTGCTGCATAAATTCGGCAGAACGGGCATACCACAAACCTTCCTTCACGCTGGCAACTGTTTGCGCAAAACCAACCGGCAACACGCTGATTAACACCATTGCTGCCAATCCGATATTGATGCTCCAGAATGCAAATTTTATCCAACGTTGTTTCCAGCGCACTTCCTTGTTCATATCGCGCAGCACAAAAAGCATCAAACCAATTCCAAGCATTCCATAAACACCAAAAAGTGCGGTATGTCCGTGAACGGCAGTAGTATTCAGTCCCTGCATGTAATACAATGCTATGGGCGGATTAATTAGAAATCCGAAAATGCCGGCGCCCACGAGGTTCCAGAAAGCAACGGCAATAAAACTGTAAATGGGCCATTTATAAGCTCTTATCCATTCTGAACTCCGGCTGATCTTCAGGTTATCGTACGCTTCAAATCCCAGCAACACAAGCGGAACCACTTCCAGAGCGCTGAAAGTTGCCCCGAGCGCCATAACCGCGGTTGGCGTTCCGGTAAAATACAAATGGTGAAATGTTCCTAAAATTCCACCCGATAAAAACACAATGGTGGAAAATAAAACCGCTGTTGTTGCGGTAGCTGCCTTTATAATTTGAAGGCGAACAAACAGAAAAGCCACGACCACGGCCGCAAAAACTTCAAAGAAACCTTCCACCCAAAGATGGACAACCCACCAGCGCCAGTATTCGGCAATTGCAAGATTTGTTTGTTGCCCCCAAACCAAACCGGCGCCATAAAAAGCTGCAATGGCAATGGTTGAAATCAAAAACAGAATCAATAAATTCCTGCTTTCCGATTTTTGTTTTATGGCCGGCAAAATCGCGCGCCCCATTAATAACAACCAGATAATCAGTCCAACAAACAAAAACAACTGCCAGAAGCGGCCTAAATCAACATATTCGTAACCCTGATGACCAAACCAGAAGTTTTGGGCAAGTCCCAGTTTTTGCATCACGCCAAACCATTGGCCAATTAAGGAACCCACAACTATTACAAGCAGCGCCAGAAAAAGGAAATTTACGCCCAGTTTCTGATATTTTGGTTCAACACCTGAAATTGCCGGAGCATAATACAAACCGGTTGCCAGCCACGAAGTTGCAATCCAGAAAATAGCTATTTGCACATGCCAGGTTCGCGAAATGGAATAAGGCAGCCATTCCGACAACGGCAGTCCGTAAAACGCCTGTCCTTCAACACCGTAGTGGGCAGTTACAACTCCCATTATCACCTGCACGAGCAACAATCCGGTTACAACCCAAAAATATTTCAGAATTGCTCTTTGTGAAGGAGTATGTTTTTCATTTTTAAGCGGCAAAATATCCGGAACTGTTTCCGGATCGCCCTCATCGCGCTGTTTGGCAAAAATCCATGCCATAAAACCAATTCCGGCAATCAATAGAATCACACTGAAACCTGTCCAAAGATGCAGTTCACCGGTTGGTTCGTTGCCAACCAGTTTTTCGGCGGGCCAATTATTTGTGTATGTAATTTCTTTTCCGGGGCGTTCAGTAACACAAGCCCACGATGTCCAGAAAAAGAAAGCGCTGAGTTTTTCTGCCCGCGCCGGATCTTTTAATGAATTTAAAGGAATACTGTACGCATCGCGAAGATCAGCCAGTTTCGGATCGTCCATAAACAAACCGGTATAATAGTCCTTGTTCTTCTTAAAAGCTTCTGCCCTGTTTTCAGAAATTGTGATTGTCTGGTTGGCTTTGTCGTAGGTATTTTTCCGAAGGCCTCTTTTCAGCGTTACTTCGAGGGAAGCCTGCTGTTCTTCACTCAGTTCTGAATATTTTTTGCCTTCTTTCTGCATGGCGAGTTTATCCAGGATAAACAGGGCCTCTTTGTGCAGCCAGTCGGCGCTCCAATCGGGTGCCTGGTAAGCGCCGTGTCCCCAAACTGTTCCAAGTTCCTGGCCACCCAGCGACTGCCAGATATTCTGCCCGTCTTTAATATCCTGACCTGTAAATAAAACATTGCCGTTTTCAGTTACAACTTTTTCGGGAACGGGAGGAGCCTGACGGTAAATTTCTTTCCCAAAATAAAGCAATACGGCAAAGGAAACTACCATAATGCCAATAAAACCAACCCACAACTTCTTAGCTTTCATTGTTCAAAATTTATATAATTAAAATTTAGTCGATTACAATTTAAAATATCCCGGTTTTTAATTGATTAACACATCGTTTTTTAAAATTGTTTTTTGGGATTTAGTCTTTTGCCAGTTGCAGTGCTTTTGGAAACAGAATATTGTTTTCCAGATGCACATGAACATGCAGGTCATCTTCAAACTGTTCCAGCATTTTTAAAGCCACACGGTAAGTATTGCAGGCATCTTCAGGAATTTTGTACCCTTTGCTCAATACGTTGATTTGATCCATTGCGCCGCCGGCAAAATCATGTTCCGCCAGCATTCGGGTAATTTCGGAATTAATTGTTTGTTTTATTTCGGCAGAAGGTTGAACAGCAACTTGTTTAATGGCGGGAAACAAAACTTCTTCCTCATTTTTCATATGTTGCAACAATTCGCGGTTTACTTCGCTGAAAAGCCGCGCAATTTCAACCAGTTCCGAATGGTTTTCACCATGTACGGAGGCAATTTTTTCGGTATAAAAAACCAGTTCGGGTAAATTTTTAAGGACAAATTTGTGGTGGGTATTTACAATGTAGTCGCTCAAAAATGCCGGTTCCCATTCTTTATAATTCAATGATGGCGCGCCATTTTCACTGTTCAAATCTGTAAGTTTTTCCTTTAATGTATCGGGTTCTATTCCCTTTTCCTGGCAAGCCTGTTCAAGAGTTTGTTTTCCTCCGCAGCAAAAATCGATACCTGCACTTTTAAATATGGCTGAAGTCCTGAAATCGTTGGTTACAATTTCGCCGACTGTTAAATGATTTAAATCTGTCTGATTCATATTTCAAAAATTTAATGTTGTAAACGCTGCAAATATATAAACTTTTTTACTAAAGGACAATGAGGTCTTTTAGTCAATCTTAAATTTTTTATATATTTGTACTGAAAAAAATAAAGCACCTTGTTTAAAAAAGAAACAGAATATGCATTACGAAGCCTGGTTTACATTCAGTTACAGAATGTAAACGGAAGGCGTCCGGGAATTGCCGAAATTGCTTCGGAAATAGAAACCCCCCCCTCGTTTACTGCAAAAGTTTTACAGCGACTGGTAAGGCAAGGTTTTGTTGAATCGATGAAAGGAAAAAACGGAGGCTTCTTTTTCAATCCCGGAAAACCGGATTTACCGCTTAAAAAAATCATTTCGGCAATTGAAGGCGACATTATTTTTGAAGGTTGCGGCTTTGGTTTGAAAAACTGCGACGAACAAAATCCTTGCCCGCTGCATCATTCATACGCACCTATCCGGGAAGCAATTAACAATCTGGTGATTACCGAAACAATACAAAGTCTGGCCACCAAAAATCTGGATAATTACGATTTTGCTTTTAACCGCAGCGAAAAATAAAATCATTCGGCTTCATTAATCAATGCAGACAATGCTTTGACGAAATTCTCAAACCTTATTCAACCTAATCTTTCCGGAAACCATTAAACTTGTTACACCATGCTGCGTTAATTTTTTGTATTTACAACTAAACAACATTTATTGTATTATTTTTAAAACAAAAAATTAATATTCATGCTGCCAAAAATTACAAAAATTACAGAGCTAAAAGAAAATATTTCCACTGCCACACTTTTGGAAGAAATCAACTCCGATTCGCTTCAGTTACTTAACAGCAACGAAAAAAAATACCTGGAGAACAAACTTTCAGACGAAACGGAAGCTGTAATTTATAAACACCCGCAGGTACTGTTTTTTGGAAAAATTAAAAACGAAAAAGAGCCTTACCAAAGCAAGGAAGCAGCCCGAAAAGCAGGCTCCAAATTGTACAATATTTTAAAAGCGGATAAAATAAATACTGTACAACTGATAAATGTTGGCCAGCCGGAATTGATATACCCATTTCTGGAAGGTTTGCTCCTTTCGTGCTATTCTTTTTCGAAATACAAAAAGGAGAAAAAGGATTTTATGCCGCAGGAAATTTTTGTTTTCGATGCCAAAATCACTCAAAATCTAATTGATGAATTGCTGAATTTAACACAGGCTGTTTTTCATGCCCGCAACCTGGTAAATGAACCGCTTTCGTTTTTAACAGCTGAAAAGTTCTCGGAAGAAATTGAGAAACTTGGAAAAGAAGCCGGATTTTCGGTGGAGGTTTTCAACAAGAAAAAAATTGAATCGTTAAAAATGGGCGGGTTGCTGGCCGTAAACCGCGGCAGTGTGGACCCACCAACATTTAATATTCTGGAATGGAAACCTGAAAATGCAAAAAATAAAAAACCGGTGGTATTTGTCGGGAAAGGAGTGGTTTTTGACACCGGCGGGCTAAGCCTGAAACCCACGCCAAAATCGATGGATTACATGAAATGTGATATGGCCGGCGCCGCAATTGTTGCCACTGCCGTTTATGCAGCTGCAAAATTAAAACTGCCGGTTCATTTAATTGGCCTCATTCCGGCAACCGACAACCGCCCCGACGGAAATGCCTACGCACCGGGTGATATTATTACAATGTTTGACGGTACAACTGTGGAAATTAAAAATACCGATGCTGAAGGAAGGCTCATTCTTGCCGATGCATTAAGTTATGCCAAAAAATATGCGCCCGAACTGGTTATAGATTTGGCAACGCTGACCGGATCTGCCGAAATGATTACCGGCACGCATGCCATGGTGGGTATGGGAAATACGCCGGAAAACCTCCGGAAACTTCAAAATTTTGGCAACGATGTTTTTGAACGAATTGTAGAAGTGCCGCTTTGGGAAGAATATGCAGAACCGCTAAAATCGGCGGTGGCCGATTTAAACAACCTGGGTTCACGGGAGAGCCAGGCATCGGTAGCCGGAAAATTCCTGGAGCATTTCACCGGCTACAACTGGATACACCTTGACATTGCCGGCGTTTCATTTTTTCACAAACAAAATGGTTATCTTCCTGAAGGAGGGACTGGAATTGGTACGCGCCTGCTTTTCAACTTTTTGAAAAAATACAATTAAAAGCGTAACTTTGCCCACCTTTCCAAAGGGAATTTTTTATTAACCAGGAATGAAAAAACAGAACCAATGAATGATAATATTATAAAGGTCGGAATTTCTCACGGCGATATCAACGGTATCGGATACGAAGTAATCATGAAAACCCTGCTCGATCCCAGGATTCTGGAAATGTGTACTCCTGTTGTTTACGGATCGCCAAAAGTTGCAGCCTACCATCGCAAAGCATTAAACATTAACAATTTAAGCTTTAATCATATTCGCTCGCCAAAAGAGGCAAGTCCGCGTAAAGCACATATTATAAATTGTATTGACGAAAATATACGGGTGGAACTTGGAAAATCGACACCGGCAGCCGGCGAATCATCTTTTATGGCGCTCGACCGCGCTACTTCGGACCTGAAACAGGGTCTGATTGACGTGCTGGTTACCGCCCCCATCAATAAAGACAATATTCAGAGTGAGCATTTTAATTTTCCGGGGCATACCGAATTTCTGGCGCAGATTTTCAACACCGACAATTATATTATGCTGATGGTGAGCGAAACCATGAAAATAGGTTTGGTGACCACCCATCTTCCGGTTTCGCAAGTGGCCGAAAATATTACAAAAGAAAAAATACTGTCCAAAATAAGAATCATCTCCAAATCGCTGCAGCAGGATTTTGCCATAACACGGCCGCGCATTGCAGTTTTTGGCCTGAACCCGCATGCCGGCGACAACGGATTGCTGGGAAACGAGGAAAAGGATATTATCCTTCCGGCTATTCTACAGGCGAAAAAAGAGGGAATTATTGCATTGGGACCTTATCCTGCCGATGGCTTTTTTGGTTCGGAAGATTACCGGAAGTTTGATGCGATTCTGGCTATGTATCACGACCAGGGTTTAATTCCTTTTAAACTGGCATCATTCGAAAAAGGGGTGAATTACACCGCCGGACTGCCATTTGTGCGCACATCGCCTGCACATGGAACTGCCTATACATTGGCAGGAGAAGATAAAGCTTCACCCGATTCATTCCGCCATGCACTTTACCTGGCTATCGATATTTTCAAAAACCGGGAAATATACAAGGAAATTTCAAAAAACCCGCTTAAAAGTTACGACATCAATCCGAACCAGGTAGACGAAAGTGTTGATATTGAAGCCGAAGAAAACCAAAACGACTAAACAAGCTTTAACATGTACGAATTTATCAGGGGAACAATTGCTGATTTAAATCCGGCAAGTGTAATTATTGAAACTGGTGGCATTGGTTATTCCATCAACATTTCATTAAATACCTACAGCAAACTCAATGGTAAAAAGGAAACCCGCCTTTTGCTGCACCAGGTGGTGCGCGAAGATGCGCATATTTTATACGGCTTTTCCGAAAAAAAAGAACGCGATCTTTTCCGGAACCTGATTTCGGTAAACGGAGTTGGTGCAAACACGGCAATTATGATGCTTTCGTCACTCGAACCGGATGAAGTAGTGGCGGCAATTATCACCGAAAATGTTACTGTTCTGAAAGCTGTTAAAGGCATCGGTGCCAAAACTGCTCAGCGAATAATCATCGATTTAAAAGATAAGGTTGGGAAATTACCTGAAACCGCTCAAAATTTAATTTCGGCAGACAATACTATACAAAATGAAGCGTTATCTGCATTAGTCATGTTGGGGTTCGCCAAAAAGGACACCGGGAAAGTTGTATCGAAAATACTTCAGGAACAGCCGCAGGCAACCGTTGAAAACGTGATAAAACAAGCTTTAAAAAGGTTATAAACAGGAATGAAACTGAGCCGGATTTATTTTAGACTATTCACCATTTTTATATTAACCTCGCTTGCATCGGTTGCGCTGAATTCCCGTGCCGCAAGTGAATTTTATTATTTACCGCAGGCACAGTTCCAGGATACCGTAACTATCGATACAACGGGCTCACTTCCGTTTCCTTTCCGCGATCAGCCGGCATTCGGGCAACCTCAGGACACATCAAAACTGTTTCTTACAAAACCCAGCAATATCGACTATGAAGTGGAGTATGATCCGGAAACCGGCAAATACATTTTTTACGAAAAGGTAGGAAACCTGAATTACCGTCTTCCGCGCACCATGAACAAGGAAGATTACATTGATTACGACTTCGAAAAATCGATAAAAGATTACTGGCGGGAACGATCGAGAATCCAGGATTTGGATAATAAACGTGGAATGATTCCGCAGTTGACGGTTGGAGGAGAAGCTTTCAACCGTATTTTTGGCGGCAATACCATTGACATTCAGCCACAGGGTTATGTTGAGGTAAGTTTTGGTTACCAGATGAATGCAACAGAAAACCCTGCGATTCCTGAGCGGTTGCGAAAAGTTCCTACTTTCGATTTCGATGAAAAAATCCAGATGAACGTGATGGGCCAGATTGGCACCAAAATGAACATGCGGGTAAACTACAACACCGAAGCCACATTCGATTACGAAAATAAAATGAACCTGGAATATACAGGTGAAGAAGATGAAATTTTAAAGAAAATAGAAGCCGGAAATGTTTCGCTGCCGTTAAACGGATCGTTAATTACCGGTGCGTCCAATCTGTTTGGAGTAAAGGCCGAAATGCAGTTCGGAAAACTGACCCTCACCACCTTATTTTCGCAGCACAAAGGCGAAACCCAAACCGTGGAAACCGAAGGTGGCGCCCAAATTACCAACTTCGAGATTTCGGCGGCCAATTACGACGCCAACCGGCACTTCTTCCTTTCGCAGTTTTTTCGCGATAATTACGATAAATGGCTCAGAAACACAGCCGTTCCATTATCGCCAATCAACATCAACAAAATTGAAATCTGGGTAACCAACAAATCCAATAATTTTACTGAATCAAGGAATATTCTGGCATTTCAGGATTTGGCCGAACACCAGCAGCATATTTACAACGAAGTTACTGCATTCCAGGAAATTACAGGTCAACCATATCCCGAAAATTTATTTCCGCACAACGATGCCAACGGGTTGTATTATGAAATGGCAAATACTTACAATGGCGTTCGAAACTCACAGAATATCACAAATATTATGTCGCAGTTCAGCCCGGGATTTTTAGGCGGCCAGGATTTCGAAAAAATTGAACAGGCCCGAAAACTCGATCCTTCGGAATATACTGTTAATGAACGACTGGGATATATTTCACTGAATCAGTCGTTAAACTCCGACGAAGTGCTTGCGGTGGCGTACAGTTACACATCAAACGGAAAAGTTTTTCAGGTTGGTGAATTCTCGACTGACGGAATAAATGCGCCGCAAACCCTCATCATGAAATTATTGAAAGGAACCAATCTTTCGCCGTACCTGCCCACCTGGGACCTGATGATGAAAAATATTTACAACCTGAATGCCTACCAGTTATCAAGGGAAGATTTCATTTTAAACATTGTATATCAGAACGATTCCACCGGCACTTATATCAATTATCTTCCGAAAGGAAACATTGCGGGGCATCCGCTGCTGGAGGTGATGAACCTCGACAAGTTAAACAAACAGCTCGATCCGTATCCTGACGGTGTTTTTGATTATATCCCCGGAATAACTGTATATCCCAGCACCGGCCGCATCATTTTTCCGGTGCTCGAACCTTTTGGAAGCCATCTTGCCGATTCGCTGCAAAATCCGCAGCTGATTGAAGATTACACATTCCAGTCGCTGTACGATTCAACCCAGGTGATTGCCGAACAGGATGCGGAGCATAATAAATACAAATTGATTGGAAGTTACAAAGGTGCATCAAGTTCCGATATTATGCTTGGCGCGCTGAATCTTGCACAAGGTTCGGTTAAAGTAACCGCCGGTGGCCGCGAACTGGTTGAAAATGCAGATTACACAGTGGATTACACACTGGGCCGGGTAAAAATAATTAACCAGGCTTTGCTTGAGGCCGGCACTCCAATCCAGGTTTCAACCGAAAGCGAAGACATGTTTACCATGCAACGGAAAACATTAATGGGAGCACACGCAAACTATGCCATTTCCGATAATTTCAACATTGGCGCCACTTCATTGTATATGCACGAAAGGCCACTGACACAAAAGGTGGATTATGGCGAAGACCCGATTTCGAATTTAATGGTTGGATTTGATGCGCGTTATAACACCGAAAGCATGTTTCTTACAAAAATGGTTGATGCGCTGCCGTTTTACAGCACCCGCACTCCTTCCACCATAGATTTTGAGGCCGAAATTGCCCAGTTAATTCCGGGTCATTCAAAAGTTATTGATAAAAGCGGAAATGCTTATATCGATGATTTTGAAGGAACAAAAACAACCATTAACCTGAAAACCCGGCAATCGTGGGTCATTGCAAGTACCCCGCAACACCAGCCCGAGCTGTTTCCCGAGGCCAATTTAAATACATCGAGGGAATATGGCTACAACCGTGCAAAACTGGCATTTTATATCATCGACCCGCTGTTTTTGAGAAACAACAGTTTAACTCCGAACTACATTAAAAATAACGCCAATTTGCAGTCGAACCATTTTGTGCGTGAAGTTTTTGAGAAAGAAATTTTCCCGGCAAAAGAATCACCGGTGGGTCAGCCAACCAATATTCCGGTTTTCGACCTGGCTTTTTACCCTACTGAAAGAGGTCAGTACAATTACGATGTGGAAGGCTCAACGTATTCGGCAGGTGTTAGCTCCGACGGATCGTTGAAAGCTCCGGAAACCCGCTGGGGCGGAATTATGCGAAAAATCGAAACAAGCGATTTTGAAACTGCCAATATAGAATTTATTGAATTCTGGCTGATGGACCCTTTTGCCAACGATTCAACAGGAATGACCGATGATGGTTATCTGTATTTCAACCTTGGAGATATTTCGGAAGACGTGCTCAAGGATTCGAGAAAATCATTTGAAAACGGCCTCCCCACTTCCGAGCAACTGGTAAATGTTGACACTACAATTTGGGGACGTGTTTCAACACAACAGTCGCTGGTTAATGCATTCGATAATAACCCTGAATCAAGAAAGTACCAGGATGTGGGTTTTGACGGTCTGGCCGACGAAGATGAGCGCGATTTTTATTCCGATTTCCTTTCGCGGCTGCAAACACAGGTAATTCCCGAAGTTTATCAGAATGTTGCCAAGGACCCTTCTTCCGATGATTACCATTATTACCGGGGTTCGGATTACGATGATCAGCAGCTTGGAATTCTGGAACGGTATAAAAATTACAATGGTTCCGAAGGCAACTCGCTCACCACTGAAATGTCGCCCGAACCGTATCCAACTTCGGCTTCTACTATTCCGGACATCGAAGATATTAACAACGACAACACACTAAACGAGTACGAACGGTATTACCAGTACAAGGTCGAAATTAAAAAAGACCAAATGGAAATGGGCCAGAATTATATCACCGATATAAAACAAAGCCGCGTTCAGCTCAAAAATGGCGATATTGGCGAAGTAAAATGGTACCAGTTTAAAATCCCGGTGCGCGATCCCGACAAAATCGTGGGTAATATCCGCGATTTTAAATCCATCCGGTTTATGCGTATGTTTTTAACCGGATTTGAAGAGCCGGTAATTCTGCGTTTTGCCACACTCGATTTGGTACGTGCCGACTGGCGCAGGTACAGCCGCGATCTTGGCGATTTGAATGCCACTTCGCCCAATGCAGAATTCGATGTTTCGGCTGTTAATATTGAAGAAAATGGCAGCCGCGAACCTGTAAATTACATTTTACCTCCCGGAATTACGCGGGTAATCGACCCGGCAAACCCGCAGCTCCGGCACCTCAACGAACAATCGATGGTACTGAAGGTGACCGAACTTGAACAGGGAGATGCCCGTGCAGCGTATAAATCATTATACATGGATTTCAGAAGGTATAACCGCCTGAAAATGGAAGTTCATGCTGAAGAACTGGAAGATTATCCTTTAAAAGATGATGAAATGTATTTCTTCATCCGCCTTGGATCCGACTATAATTACAACTATTACGAATATGAAGTTCCGCTTGAATTGACTCCCGACGGAAGATACAATGGCGAAATAGAAGCCGACCGTTATATGGTTTGGCCCGATGCCAACCGGATAAACATTCCGCTGGAAGTATTTACAGAAGCCAAACTCGACCGGAATGCCGAAATGCGACGGGCAGGTTCATCTATTGGAATTCAGGATGTGTATGAAACGGTTCACCGCGGCTGGAACAAAGACCGCAATCGGGTGAAAGTAAAAGGAACTCCGAACCTGGCAAATGTGCAGGTGGTGATGCTGGGAATCCGCAACCGCCGCGGGCAGGTAAATACCGGGCCAAAATCGGTGGAA
Organism: uncultured Prolixibacteraceae bacterium; assembly: GCA_963771595.1. Taxonomy (GTDB): domain Bacteria; phylum Bacteroidota; class Bacteroidia; order Bacteroidales; family Prolixibacteraceae; genus CAVYUC01. The sequence goes on from CAVYUC010000008.1 coordinate 132,806, forward strand.
GTGTGGGTAAATGAATTGCGCCTCACCGACTTTGATGAACAGGGTGGCTGGGCTGCAAATGCACGGGTAACCACACGGCTGGCCGATTTGGGTAGTGTAACGATTGCCGGACGCACCCGCTCATCGGGATTTGGAAATATCAGCGAAAATATTAATAACCGTGCCCTCGAAGATTTAGCCGAATATGATGTGGCCTCATCAATTGATTTAGGGCGCTTTTTCCCAGAAAAAACAGGGGTCAGAATTCCAATGTACTACGGATATTCACGAAGTGTCCGAAATCCGAAATACAATCCGGTAGAACCCGACATTGAACTCGACCGCGCATTGGAACGAGCAGAAACACAGGATTTAAAAGATTCAATAAAATTTGTTTCGCAGGATCTTGTCGAACGTAAAAGCCTCAATTTCACCAATGTTAAGCTGGAACCACAAACCGAAAAAGAGAAAGTGCATTTGTGGGATCCGGCAAATTTTGCCGTCTCCTATTCGTACAACGAAGTTTTCAGAAGAAATATAAATACCGAACACAACCTCGACAAAACGTACAGGGGAATGTTTTCGTACAATTACAGCAGCCGGCCAAAAATTGTGCAGCCATTCAACAAAGTGAATTTCCTGAAAAAAGGGCCGCTAAAGCTTATTGGCGATTTTAATTTTTACCCGCTGCCAACGCAGATTTCTTTCCGTACCGATTTATATAGAAGGTATCATGAAATTCAAACCCGGAATATCACCAATCCCGATTTTGTTTTGCCGCCCACCTATGAAAAAGATTTTCTGTGGAACCGCTTTTTCGATCTCCGTTATGATGTTTCACGATCCTTGAAAGTTGATTTTTCATCAAGAAGCACTTCCCGAATTGATGAGCCGGAAGGAAGAATCAATAAAATGGATGACGATTACCAGATGAAAAAAGATTCCATTCTGAATAATTTATGGGATTTGGGCCGGCCAACGTTGTACAATCACAATTTCAATGTTTCCTATACATTGCCCATTAATCGGATAAAATTGTTGAATTTCCTGTCTTCCACGGTGCGTTACCAGGCTACATATGACTGGCAGGCCGGGCCAATTACAGCCGATACAATCCGGTTGGGTAACCGCATTCAGAATTCAAGAAATATACAATTTACAGGAAATGCAAACCTGACCAGCCTGTTTAACAAAGTTCCGTATTTTAAACAGGTAGACGATAAATTCAAAAGAACCGGCAGAAGCCGCTACAGTTTAAACCGGCGTTCCGGCGGAAATCAAAATCAAAATCAAACGCCGCAGCCAGTGCGCCCCAAAATATCAACTTATTCGAGCAATGTTAAACTTGCAGCCGAAAAGCCGCAACAGGTAAAACACAATCTTAATACAAAAAAGGTGAAAGTTGTGGCAACAAATGTGGAAGGCAATATTGTTCCGGGACGAGTGGAAATTGTTGATGCCAATACCATTAGTTTTACGCCACTAACCGATGCCCCGCAGGCACAGCTTGTGGTGAGTGGGAAAGAAGGCGATCAAAGCTTTATAAAGGATATGATCGATTTAACCACGCGGATATTAATAGGTGTGAGAACAATTTCGGTGAATTACAGCAGAAATGGAGGAACAGTTTTACCGGGTTACCTGCCGGAACCCAATGTTTTTGGCGCCGGCCCATACACACCCGAACAGGATATTTTCAATCGCGACAGGGCAACTTCTTTTGCTCCGGGAATGCCATTCCTGCTGGGCTGGCAGGATTATAACTTTGCAAAAAGGGCTGCCGAAAACGGATGGATAACGCCTGATTCAACGCTAAACATGCCTTATATGGTCAGCAAAAATGAACGGATTAATATACGCACCGTTTTTGAACCGCTTCCGGATTTAAGGATAGACATTACAGCCGACCGTTCGTTCTCGAAAAATATTACGGAATTTTACAATTACAACAATGCAAGCGACATGTTCAGGGCGAACAGCTTTTCAGAAACCGGAAACTTTACCATGTCAACATTAACATGGGGAACTGCTTTTTTTAAGATGGGGAAAGGTGATGTGCACCAGTCGGAAACATTTGAGGACTTCAAAAACTACCGTGAAGTAATTTCGCGCCGCCTTGCCGAACAACGAAATGCGAATAACGGCTTTGGCTATAATCCGCAGGCGCCTCACCCCGATAATCCAAATTATTACGATGGCTACGGGCCAAATTCGGTGGAAGTTATGGTACCTGCATTTTTAGCGGCCTATCAAAATAAAGACCCTGAAAAAATATCGCTCGGGCTGTTTCCATCCATCAAATTTATCCGCCCCAACTGGCGCATCCAATATGAAGGAATGGTTTCTCAAATTCCGGGAATCAACAAAGTTATCCGCTCGTTGAATTTTACACATGCTTACCGCTCAAGTTACAATGTTGGGTCGTTTATTACCAATCTGAATTATGAAGAACAGGGAGATGGATTCAGTTACGTGCGCGATCAGGCCAAAAACTTTGTTGCTCCTTACGATTTCAATGCAGTAAGTATTATGGAAACATTCAGCCCTTTAATTAATGTGGATATTATGTGGGTAGGCGATTTAACTTCGCGCGGTGAAATCAAACGATCGCGGAACCTGACACTTTCGTTTGCCAATAACCAGCTTACCGAAGTGCTGAGCAGCGAATACACCGTTGGAATGGGTTACCGTTTTAAGCAGATGGATTTAATTGTTAAAACAAAAAATTCGCAACAGGCCTACTCCAACGACTTAAATCTACGGGTTGATTTTTCGTACCGGAAAAACAAAACCGTATTGCGTAAAATTGTGGAAGACGATAACCAGATCACTGCCGGACAAAGTGCTTTCAGTATCGAATCATCGGCCGATTACATGCTGAGCGACCGGTTCCAGCTGCGCGTCTTCTTCGACAAGGTGTTGAATAATCCGTTTACTTCACTTTCATTCCCAACTTCGAATACAAATATTGGGGTAAGTTTCCGGTTTACTTTGGCGCAGTAAATTAGTTATTGATAAACTTTATTGCAGATATGTTGTTTTTATTGAAAAAATTTTATTCTTTTGAATCAGTTTAAATAAAGATGATTAAAAATACAAATACAATATGGCTTCCGTGGTGGGGTCTTCTTACTTAAAGTGAGGGGTTAAAGAGCCATATTGGTATTTTTTAAAAGATATTTCAAAATGGACCTGCTCCTCAAAAGGGCAGGTTTTTTTTATATGAATACATTACTAGAAAATAAAAAGGGGCAGATTATTTCACTTTGCGAAAAGTTGAATGTTGAAAAGTTATGGTGTTTGGATCGGTAAACTCTTATGAATTTTCAGAAAAAAGCGATGTCGATTTTTTGGTGTCTTTTGAAAAGATGAAGCCGGAAGATTATGCTGAGAATTATTTTTTGTTAGCTGAAAAATTGGAATCAATCGTGAATCGTGAAGTGGATTTAGTCACGGTGAATTCATTATCAAATCCTTTTTTTATTGAAGAAGTTGAAAAAAGTAAATCATTGATTTATGACAGGGAAAGCCGAAAAATATTTAATTAATATTTTGGAATCTGTCAGGTCAATTGAGAAATATACAAAAGATGTTGATTTTTTTCAGTATCAGAAATATTTACCCTTGTTAAAACAGGAAACTGAAGAATTATTAAAATGAACAATACAAACAAAAATATTTGGTGGTGGCGCAGCAACTTTTTACAAACAACGTGAAAGGAGGTAGCGTCATAGCATAAAAGCGGCTCATCGAATCACGGTGAGCCGCTTTTTTGTGCAGCCCCTCCTGACCTCCCCAAAGAAAGGGGAGGAAAAAGAGAAGAAAAAAGAAAATGAGAAAAAAGTATAAACTTTAAAATTGCCGATACCCAATTCCTTCTTTGAGGGATAGGGGGCTTATTATTATGGAAAAACTAAATTTTAAACCTGTAGTTCGAAAAATACTGGCCGATACGGTCACACCAGTCAGCATTTATTTGCGGTTGAGAACACTTTACCCGAAAGCAATTCTCCTGGAAAGCTCCGATTATCACGGACACGAAAACGCTTATTCATTTATATGTTTTAATCCTGTGGCATTTTTTACTGTCAGTAACGGTCAGGTTACCAAAGAACTTCCCGGTGAGGAAAAAGAAAAATTTATGCTCTCTGAACAGCGGTCACTGGATGCTGAACTGAACGATTTCTTTCAACTTTTCAATGTTGATTCTGTAGATATTGAACTGCCGGCAAACGGTTTATTCGGCTACATCAATTTTGATGCAGTGCAGCATTTCGAGAATATCCGGTTTTCGGCTGAAAAGAAGGAGGGATATCAAATTCCGGAAGTAAAATATTGCTTCTACAAATATGTTGTGGCAATTGATCATCATAAAAATCAAATTCATATGGTGGAGAATCTTCTGGAAAATGAAAGTTCGCAAATGGATTACATTCATCACTTACTGGTAAACCTTAATTTTTCAACAGCAAAATTTAGGACGCTCAACAACGAAAGTTCAAATATTACCGATGAGCAGTACAAGGAAATGGTGACTAAAGGAAAACAACATTGTTATCGTGGTGATGTCTTCCAGATTGTGCTTAGCCGGCAGTTTTCGCAGGAGTTTGAAGGAGACGATTTTAATGTTTACCGGGCGCTTCGTTCCATTAATCCTTCGCCATATCTTTTTTATTTTGATTACGGAACCTATCGCATATTTGGTTCGAGCCCCGAAGCAGAACTTCGGATTTCCAGCAACAAAGCATACATTCATCCCATTGCCGGAACTTTTAAACGAACAGGAAACGATGAACAGGATCGCGAGCTGGCAGAAAAACTGAGCAAAGATCCGAAAGAAAATGCCGAACATGTGATGCTTGTCGATCTGGCGCGTAATGATTTAAGCCGGAATGCCGATCATGTGATTGTAGAAACCTATCGCGAGGTGCAGTATTATTCGCACGTCATCCACCTTGTTTCGCAGGTATCCGGAGAGATAACAGACGAAACGAACCTCATCAAAGTTTTGGGTGAAACATTTCCGGCAGGTACACTTTCAGGTGCGCCCAAATACAAAGCCATGGAACTGATTGATAAATATGAGAACCAGAATCGCGGATATTACGGAGGCTGCATTGGTTACCTGGGCTTCGACCGCACACTGAACCATGCCATTATGATTCGCTCATTCCTGAGTAAAAACCATAAATTGTATTACCAGGCAGGCGCCGGAATTGTTGCCGGGTCGAAAGAAGAAAACGAGCTGCAGGAAGTAAACAACAAATTGGCTGCTTTGAAAAAAGCTATTGAAATGGCAAAAGAAATTAATTAAAAAAAGCCTCTACCGGCCCCTCCGAAGGAGGGGAAAAGGAAAAGGAGAAAGAAAAAAATCTACAATAACAAAAGAAAATGATATCAAAAGAAAATAGTCAAAGAAAGAACGCAACCCAATCTCCCTCCTTTGGAGGGATAAAGGGAGGCTTCGGGGGAGGCTCCATTTTGGTAATCGACAATTACGATTCATTTACCTACAACCTGGTACATGCCATCAAAAAAATTTCGGGATTGCCGGTAGATGTATTTCGCAACGATGAAATTTCGCTTAAAGAAATTGAAAAGTACGATAAGATTTTGCTGTCACCGGGGCCTGGAATTCCTGAAGAAGCCGGTTTGCTGCTTGAAATTATTAAAACTTACGCATCTAAAAAAAGCATATTGGGTGTTTGTCTGGGCCAGCAAGCCATTGCCGAAGCTTTTGGCGGAACCATCTCCAACCTGAACCGTGTTTTTCATGGTGTCGCCACTCCGGTTAAACTTACTCCAAATAAAACTGTTCTTTTTAGCGGGTTGCCCGAAACTTTCGACGTGGGCCGTTATCATTCATGGATCGTAAACGAAAAAGATCTGCCAGATTGTTTCGAAATTACCAGCTACGATGCCGAAAATCAGATCATGTCATTGAAACACAAGGATTTTGATTTGGAAGGTGTTCAGTTTCACCCGGAATCGGTATTAACTCCGCTGGGTGAAAAAATAATGGAAAACTGGTTGAAAAAAGCACCGAAAGAAGAGAACTAAATATTTCTCGCCGGCTTAATACCCGTTAAATTGAAAAGAGGCTTTAAAAGGAAAACTTAATTAACCATATCAGATATGAAAGAAACTTTACAATACCTTTTTGATGGAAATACGCTTACCACAAAAGAAGCAGAAGAAATTCTCATAAAAATCGGTAGCGATAACTATTCGGAAATTGAGATTTCATCGTTTCTTACCGTATTTCTGATGCGACCGATTACTGCAGGCGAGTTGAAGGGGTTTCGCGATGCATTGCTGAAAATGGCTGTCCCGGTTGATTTATCGGAATTTAAAACCATTGATGTCTGCGGGACAGGCGGCGACGAAAAAAACACATTCAATGTTTCCACTCTCACAGCTTTTGTATTGGCGGGCGCCGGTTATAAAGTCGCCAAACATGGAAATTACGGCGTTTCTTCCTCCTGTGGCTCATCTAACCTGCTGGAATATTTCGGTTACAAATTCAGCAATAATCCTCGGAAACTAAAAGCGGAAATCGAGAATACCGGCATCACCTTTTTGCACGCCCCGCTTTTTCACCCGGCAATGAAATATGTAGCGCCCGTTCGCCGGACCCTGAAAGTGAAAACGTTTTTCAATAAACTGGGACCAATGGTAAATCCGTCGTCACCGCAAAACCAGCTTGTGGGGGTTTACGGAATGAATGTATTGGAGCTGTACAAAAAAGTGTATGAAAATTCGGGAATAAATTATACTATTCTGCATGCACTCGATGGCTACGACGAAATTTCACTCACCGGCGAAGTTGCCTTTGTGTCACATGGGGTTGAAGGTAAATGGACACCCGCCGATTTTGGACTCGCTACTCTAAAACCAACCGATTTACACGGTGGTGAAACCGTGGAAAAAGCAGCCCGTATTTTTAGGAATGTACTCGAAAATAAAGGTACAAAAGCCCAGGAAAGTGCTGTACTGGCAAATGCGGCCGTGGGAATAAAAACCATCTCCCCCGAAAAAAATCTGGCAGAATGTATCGATATTGCACGGGAATCCGTTCATTCAGGAAAAGCATTGGAATCATTTAAAAAACTAACCAACAATTAATGAACATCTTACAAAAAATAATTGAAACAAAAAAGCAGGAAGTTGAAAAGCGGCAACGGGAACTTGATGTTTCCAGACTTTCCAATTATCCTGAATTTCACCGAAAATGCAATTCCTTAAAAACCAATTTGCTGAAAAACGGTTCATCGGGAATTATTGCAGAATTCAAGCAGAAATCACCTTCGAAGGGAGACATCAATTTTAATGTTATCGTTGAAGATGTAACCCGAAATTATGCTTCAGCCGGTGCTGCCGGAATTTCAGTCCTTACCGATACTGAATATTTTGGCGGTTCGCTTGAAAATCTTGCAAAGGCTCGCAAGGCAAATCCTCAGGTTCCGATCCTGCGAAAAGATTTTATAATTGATGAATACCAGGTGATTGAAGCAAAAGCGTTTGGCGCCGATGTAATTTTGCTCATTGCAGCCAACCTTGAATTAAAACAGGCTGAAATGCTGGCACGAAAAGCTAAAAATCTGGGAATGGAAGTGTTAATGGAAATTCATAATGCAAAAGAATTAAAGCTTTTAAATGATTACATTGATGTTGTTGGCATAAACAACCGCAACCTGAAAACTTTTAAAACGGATGTGGAAACTTCGGTTAAACTATCGGCCCTGATACCGCACCGGTTCATCAAAATCTCGGAAAGCGGAATTGAAAATGCCGAAACCATTCATTATTTAAGGGAAAAAGGATTCCGTGGATTTTTAATTGGCGAAACATTTATGAAAACCGAAAATCCGGGAGAAGCATGCCGGAAATTTATTGAAGAAATGAAATAATTTAAAGCTGTCATTTCGAAGGAGGTACGACCCAGAAATCTGTTACATTGAAATACGGACAAAAAATGAAAAACATTACAGATGCAGATTTCTCCTCCTGCATCGTCGAAATGACAGGAAACAATAAAGCTGTCATTTTGAGGGAGGTACGACTGAGAAATCTGTAACACGGAAAAATGAAATAAATACATTTAATAATGAGAGACCATAATTACTTCGTTTACATTGTTACCAATAAGAACAAAACTGTTCTTTACATTGGAGTTACAAACGACCTGCAACGAAGAATTTATGAACATCAAAATAGTCTGGTGCCCGGATTTACACAAAAATATAATTGCCATTATCTGGTTTATTACAAACATTTTCAAAATATTGATGATGCAATCTCAAAGGAGAAAGAATTAAAAAAATGGAGACGGGAGAAAAAAGTAAAATTGATAAATGAATTTAATGCAGAGTGGAAATTTTTAAACAATGAAATTTATGAAGCTTTATAGATGCAGATTTCTCCTCCTACGTCGTCGAAATGACAGGAAACAACAAATCTGTCATTGGCAGGAAGGTACGACTGAGAAATCTGCAACATTGAAATACTGATAAAAAAAGGAGAAGCTTTGATGATACAGATTTCTCCTCCTGCGTCGTCGAAATGACAGGAAATTGAAAAATAAAAATGACAAAACAACTTAAAATAAAAGTCTGCGGTATGAAATTCACAGGGAACAGGGAACAGGTGGAGCAACTTCCCGTTGATTTGCTGGGCTACATTTTTCATCCCGCTTCTCCGCGATATGTTGGTGAAACTCCGGAGGCGGGCCTTTTTAATTCCCAAAAACCTAAAGTGGGTGTTTTTGTAAATGAAAATGCATTTGAAATTTTGGGACTGTCCAAAAACCTCGGCTTCGAATGGGTTCAACTTCATGGAAATGAAAATCCTAAAACCTGCCGGATGTTGAAAAACCAGGGATTGAAAATAATCAAAGTATTTAAAATTGACGAAAGTTTCGATTTTACAACCACACTTCCCTTCGAAAAAGTTTCAACCTATTTTCTTTTCGATACAAAAACAAAATTACACGGAGGTTCGGGCAAAAAATTTAACTGGCAAATTCTTGACAAATATACCGGCCACACACCTTTTTTTTTAAGTGGCGGAATTGGTGCAGAAGATGTAAAAAGCATCAGGGAATTCAATCATGCAAAACTTACCGGCATTGATCTAAACAGTGGTTTTGAAGACGGGCCGGGATTAAAAAACATTGAAAAGCTGAAGGAATTTATAGATGCAGTAAAGTAACAAAGGAAAAACGATCAATATGAATTACAATGTAAACGAAAAAGGATATTACGGCGAATTTGGAGGGGCATGGATTCCGGAAATGATGTATACCAATATCGATGAACTTAAACACCATTATGTTGAAATAATCGAATCGCCGGAATTTAAAAAAGAGTTTGACCAGCTGTTGAAAGATTATGTCGGCCGGCCGTCACCACTCTATTTTGCAAGCCGGTTATCGGAACATTATGGTTCAAATATTTATTTGAAGCGCGAGGATTTAAACCATACCGGTTCCCACAAACTGAACAATACTGTCGGACAGATTTTACTGGCTCAAAAACTTGGCAAAACCCGCATCATTGCCGAAACAGGAGCTGGTCAGCATGGCGTGGCAACTGCAACAGTATGTGCACTTAAAGGGATAAAATGTGTTGTTTATATGGGTGCGCTCGATGTATCGCGGCAGGCGCCCAATGTAAAAAAAATGAAAATGCTGGGAGCCGAAGTGGTGCCGGTGCAAAGCGGTAATAAAACGCTGAAGGATGCCACCAACGAAGCTATGCGTGACTGGATAAATAATCCCGAAGACACACATTACATCATTGGTTCTGTGGTCGGCCCGCATCCCTATCCCGATATGGTGGCACGGTTTCAATCCGTTATTAGCCTGGAAATAAAAGAACAGTTACTCGAAAAAACAGGAAAGTCGTTCCCGAAAAGAGTTTTGGCCTGTGTAGGCGGTGGCAGCAATGCCGCAGGAGCTTTCTATCATTTTCTGGAAGAAGAATCGGTGGAACTGATTGGGGTGGAAGCCGCCGGCAAAGGCGTTGACACCAATGAAACCGCTGCAACTTTAATGGTTGGTTCACCGGGAGTTTTGCACGCCAGCCGAACTATGCTCATGCAAAACAGTGATGGCCAGATTACCGAACCCTATTCCATTTCTGCGGGGCTCGACTATCCTGGAATCGGCCCGCTTCATGCTCATTTACACAAAACCGGCCGGGCGAGATTTCTTTCAGCAACTGATGAAGAAGTACTGAAGGCGGCACTGCTCCTGACTCAGAAAGAAGGAATTATTCCTGCACTTGAATCGGCACATGCACTGGCCGCCCTTGATAAAATTACAATGAAACCGGATGACATAAACATTATCAATCTTTCCGGCAGCGGCAATAAGGATATGGAAACCTATTTGAATTATTTTGGCTATTAAAGTCCTAAATGAGACAAACAATGCTTTCCAAAGTCCCGCTTTTTGGGATTTAGGGGGCTTCAAATTAACAACATGAAAAACAGAATCAACCAACTATTCGAAACAAAAAAAGAGAATATACTTTCCGTGTATTTTACAGCCGGATATCCAAAGTTGAATGACACAGCGGAAATAATCCGGCAGCTGGAACAAAACGGAGTTGATCTCATCGAAATCGGGATACCGTTTTCCGACCCCACTGCCGACGGGCCAACTATTCAGCGCAGCAGTGAAAAAGCATTAAAAAATGGGATGAACCTAAAGCTGCTGTTTGAGCAACTTTCTGAAATCCGTAAAAGCGTAAAAATCCCCCTCGTTTTAATGGGTTATATTAATCCGGTGGTTCAGTTTGGCATTGAAGCCTTTTGTAAAAAATGCAGCGAAACCGGAATTGATGGCGCCATTCTCCCCGATTTACCACTCGATGAGTATGAAGAACATTACAAAATTTTCTTCAAAAAATACAACCTGCACAATATTTTACTGATAACACCACAAACTTCCGAAGGCCGAATCCGGCAAATTGATGCAGCTTCAACCGGTTTTATTTACATGGTTTCTTCCTCGTCTACTACCGGTGCCGGTAAAAAAGTGGAAGATTTTAAACAGGATTATTTTGACCGCATTCAGCAAATGAACCTTAAAAACCCACGGTTAATCGGATTCGGGATATCTGACAATGCCACATTTTCAAATGCCTGTAAATATGCCAGCGGAGCCATTATCGGCAGTGCATTTGTAAAATCGCTGGAATCGAACAACAATTTAGCAGAATGTATTTCATCATTTAAGCAGGAAATCCTTCCCTGATATATATCAGTAAAAAAAGATTTATGTTTTGAAACATCTTTCTTATTAAAGAATAATAATAATCAATAAATCAAACATTTATCAGCTTTTTAATCTGCTAATTTCTGTTAATTTCTGTTAAACATTTTTTCAAAACATACTGAAATTAAAACAAACTTGTTATTTTTAGTAATGAATTTCTAACAAATTAAACAGTTAAACCATGCTTGAATACTCAAAAATCATCTTACCTAAAGTAAGCTTTAGCAAGCAGCTTTTCCGAAAAGAATTAAATAAATGTGTTAACTGGGTTGAACAGGACGAGGTACCGGAATTATATAAATGGTGTTATGAAAATTTCAACGAAATGTACCCGGATGTCCTGGCGGAAGTTTTTGCAGAAATTGCAGCATAATAATTTATAAGGCGGTTCAATACCGCCTTTTTTTATGTCAAAAGTTCAAAAACACCTACAAACTGCAATGATTATCCTGCCAAATGCAAATTTCATCTTTCAATTAAATATACCCTTATAAAAAGTACAACTTGTCCCGTAATTCCTGCTATCCGTTGAATTTTTAAAGAACGATAGTGTTGTTTTCTGTATGTTTGGACGAAAAGCCAAAATGTTCGGATAACTAACAAGTATTCCAGAATAAAGAGTGGATAATTTACAACGGGGAAAAAACAAAGAATTTATCGCTTTTTTAAAATACACGGCAATTTATCATAGAAATAGTTAAACAGCTTGAATTTGAATTGCATGGTGTAAACACCTGGTGAGGTGTTAAAAAAGGTAAGCTCCCGTTTTCCCCGGCGGGAGCTTTTTTTATGGAAAAAAAGGGAAACCTAAATATTAATTCAAAATTATTTTTTATGAAAAAGCTAATTTTTACGCTCTTCGCCTTATGTTTTGGGCTTGCTGTTTTTGCTCAAACCAGGCAAATTACCGGAACGGTCACTTCGGCCGCTGATGGTTCGCCCATTCCCGGGGCCACTGTAATGGTAAAGGGAACCACAATTGGAACTGTTTCAAACATTAACGGAGGTTATACACTGGCTGTTCCTGAGGAAGCCAAAACCCTCGCCTTTTCTTTTGTGGGAATGAAAACTATTGAAAAGCCGGTATCCGGATCGGTGGTAAATGCCGCACTTGATGCCGATATTATTGGAGTTGATGAAGTGCTTGTAGTTGCTTACGGAACTTCCAAACGCTCCTCCTTTACCGGATCGGCACAAAAAGTTGGTGCGGATGAACTGGTGGGAACTGCTACCTCTGAGTCGCTGGACAAAATGCTGTCGGGTAAAGTTTCCGGTGTTCGTGTAAGTTCTACAACCGGTGCGCCGGGCGCTTCAGGCGAAATTCAAATCCGCGGCATTGGCTCAATTAATGCATCCACAACTCCTTTGTATGTTATAGACGGAGTGCCACTTGAAACCGGAACTTACGGTTATGTAGGATTTTCATCCGATTTGCTCTCCACGCTCAATCCCGAAGATGTGGAAAGCATGACTATTTTAAAAGATGCCGCCGCAGCTTCATTATATGGTTCGAGAGCTGCGAACGGTGTGGTTTTAATTACCACTAAAAAAGGAAAAAGCGGAAAAACAAAGTTCAACTTTAAAGCATCTTACGGCACGTCGCAAACGGCAATGGATAAAGTTTATCAGCCGATGGGCGCCGATCAGTATCTTGATTATGTAAATGATGCTTTAATCGGAGCCTATCTCTACTGGTACGAACCCGGTTTGTATCCCGGTGAAGAAGGTTATCAGAATCCGGAAGTTTTGGCCCGTGCAATTGAATACGCGAAGGAAGATCCGGATGAAGGAAGATGGGGTGTTGCAACACCACCGGCAAATACAAACTGGCGCGATGTGGTTTACAAAACCGGAAAAACTATGGATTACCAGTTTTCATCTTCAGGAGGAAACGATAAAACCACATTTTACACAGGAGTAGGCTACAATAAAATTGAAGGAATCATAATCGGCAGTAACTTTGAAAGATATTCTGGAAGGCTGAATTTAAACCATAAAGCCAACGACTGGCTAAGTATTGGTGTTAAACAAATGCTGTCTCACACCAGCCAGAATGGTTATTCCGACCAAACTGATCAGGAACAGGGAATTGCCTATATGTCGCCGCTGAGTATGATTTTTTCGATGAATCCCACTCAACCGGTTTACAACGAGGATGGAACACCTAATCTTGATGCAGGAATGGGCAATGTTAAAAATCCGCTTGTGGCATTAATTGGTACCGGCGAAAGTACCGATCAAACTTACCAGGTTTTGCGTTATCGCAGTTTAACAAATGCAAATGTTAATATGCAGCTGGCAAAAACATTTGCTTTTCGTTCCACTTTCGGTCTGGATTATTCCGATTCCAAATCCCTCATCTGGTGGGCTCCCGAAAGTGTGGATGGTGAAGCTTACGGCGGTTTGGGCGATCATCTTACCTACACCACCATTGTTAAAAACGCCTCTTTTATCGGAGACTACAACAACAGTTTTGGTAACCACAATTTACAGGTTTTGGGAGGTTATGAAGTTGAAAGTTTAAACTACCGCACCTTGCAGGCTTCATCTCAAAATTACTCCACCTACAAACTGCCCGAACTTTCAAATGGGCAGCCCCTTGGAACCGGCAGCGAAGTAGCCGCTTCCAATATGACGTCTTTTATCGGAAATATGAATTACAATTACAACGACAGGTATTATGCTTCTGCAAGTATCCGCACCGATGGTTCATCGCGGCTTGGTATTGACAACCGCTGGGGAACATTCTGGTCAACTTCGGCAGCGTGGCGCTTATCACAGGAAGATTTTCTGAAAAATTCGGAATGGATAAACGATTTAAAATTGAGGGCTTCTTTCGGAACAAACGGAACGTTGCCCATAGATTATTACGCGCACCTTGGATTGTATGCATTTAACAGCGGTTATGGTTCGCAAAGTGCCATTTATATCACACAACCCAACAATTCAGAATTAAGCTGGGAAAAATCGGACAATCTGAATGTGGGAATCGATTTGAGTATGTTTGACCGGATGACGGCAACCGTGGAATATTACCATAAAAAATCGAGAGATCTTTTAATGGAAGTGCCGCTTACCTATTTAACAGGGTTTGAAACTTCGTGGCAAAATATTGGCGAACTTACCAACCAGGGAATTGAAATCGAGCTGCATTCAAATAATATTATAACTAAAAATTTCCGGTGGACAACTGATTTCAACTTTACCACAATCAATTCAATAATTGACAAACTTCCTGATGGAGAAGACATTTTGAAAGGTGATGGCGGAATGTACCTGCTGCGCGAAGGCCAATCGCTGACTACTTTTTACCTTCCCACCTGGGCAGGAGTTGATCCGGAAAACGGATTGGCCCAATTTTATCTCGACCCGGAAAACTCGGATGAACTCACTTATTTCCGCGCAGAAGCAAAACCGGAAATCCAGGGAAAAGCAATTCCCGATTTTATGGGCGGAATTACCAACTCCTTCACCCTGAAAAATTTCGAATTATCCTTTTTATTTACTTACCAAATGGGAGGAAGTCTGTTTGATTATCCGGGCTATTTCTTCCGTCATCACGGATACCGGCTGGGTTCATTCAACCTTGCCAAAGACATGGAAAATAACTGGTGGAAAGAACCAGGTGACATTGTTGACAACCCGCGCCCGGTGGCCTGGGGCTCCGATCGTCCCGATCGTTGGTCATCGCGCCATATTATTTCTACCGACCATATCCGATTAAAAGACGTATATTTTGCATACAACCTGCCAAAAACACTTACCAGTAAAATGTACATGAGCAACGTAAAGGTGTTTTTCAACGGAAACAACATCTGGACACTGGCAAAAGACGATACCATTGAACCGGAAGTAACACTGAATGGCTATCGCACGGTTGACACTCCAATAACCAAAAACTTCCTCTTCGGAATTAATGTTGAATTTTAAATTGAAATATCATGAATAAGAAACTTGTATATACTTTAATACTGGGCTTTGCTTTCGTTTTAAACGGATGTGAAGGATTTCTTGACCAAAGCCCGTCGGATGCCCTGCCCTCGGATGAAGCAATTACCAATGTGACTGATTTAAACAATGCAGTAAATGGCGTTTATACCGGAATGATAGATTTTGATTTAGGCCTTGGAAACGAAACAGAACCATATTCCTACTATGGTGGCGACTTTATTGCCTACGCCGCTTTAAAAGGTGGCGATTTAGATTATACCGCTTCCAACAATCAAATTTCGCCAATGGCAAGATTTGAACACGCTGCAGAATCTGATTTCGCTGAACATTACTGGCAAATGCCGTACACTTTAATCGGCAGAATAAACGATGTTTTTACTGTAATTGACAATATTGATATCGCTGACGGAGAGCAGGATCAATATAATGATTTAAAAGGACAGTTGTATGCGCTGCGTGCACTTTGCCATTTTGATGTGGCCCGTATGTTTGCCAAACTTCCACCACTTACCGATATCAATGAAGCGAATTCGGGAATTCCGATATCGGATGAAAAGTACCCGGTGGATTATGAACCAACACGTTCAACTTTAAAAGAAACGTACGATTTTATCAAGCAGGATTTAAACACAGCGCTGGGCCTGCTTTCGAAAGACGAAAGTCTGGGCCGCATAAATTACTGGGCCGCCAAAGGTTTACTGGCGCGCGTTCATCTTTATCTCGAAGAAAACGATGAAGCTCTGGCTACAGCCCAGGAAATCATCAGCAATTCGCCTTATTCGTTATATACCATTCAACAATATCTAAATGTTTGGGGACTGGAAGGTGCTTCTGAGTCGATGTTTGAAATTTTAACCACAACATCTTATAACTCGCAACGAAATTCAATTGGTTACTATACCCATTCCGACGGATATGGCGAATGTGCTTTTTCGACACAAGGTTACCAGTTTATGACGGAAGATACCACCGACATTCGCTCGCAGCTAATTGAGTGGGAGGATGATGAAGCAGACACCGAAGGTTATTACACACAAAAATATCCGGGCCGCGAAGGCAATCTGTTTCTGAATAATCCAATTGTAATCCGGCTGTCGGAAGTATATTTAACTGCAGCTGAAGCAAAGGTAAAAGGAGGAAACGCAGCCGGTGCGCAAAGTGCCGCATGGTACATTAACCAGCTGCGCCAAAACCGCATTGCCAATTATTCTGATGTCTCAGAAGTAACGCTGGATGATGTTCTGGCCGAACGCCGAAAAGAGCTGGTAGCCGAAGGACACCGCTGCTGGGATGCCTGGCGAAACGGAGAAAGCATTTATTCGCCTGCCCTGAACCAGGAATTAGATGGTGATTTTCCGCGGGCAATTTTACCCATTCCAAAACGTGAACGGGATATTTCTCCGTCGCTGGAACAAAATCCGGGATACTAAATCCCCGTCACCGAAACTTTTATATAACATCAAGGCTGTCTCAAAAGGGCAGCCTTTTTTAATGGGGAAATGCAGGAATGCTTTAATGCATAAATTTCTTTGCGTTATACATTGTTTCTTTCATGTTACTTTACTTTCTTTATTCATTTATACATTATTTCCTTCCCGCATTCATACATTATTCAATTATCATGAACTGTATCAATTTCGAGGACAATTTCCCCATAATTTGTATTGAAAACCACACCTGGTAATTCATTTTTCGGGCAGCCGGCATAAAAAATAATCAACAGAACCAACGCAATGAAACGCATAAATTTGAATGGTAAGTGATAAAGCAAAACTACACAAACACATACAGATATAGGACTTTTATGATTTTTATTTCCGCCACCAGACATTCAGTTTGAAAAGCACATAAAATTTAAATCAACTTGTACTGCAGTTTGTTATAAAAAATTCGGCACAATGTTTGAAAATTTTTTGGCCGGATTTTAAATTTAGAAATTGTTCAGGAGGTAGAAAATGCACTATACTATTTTAACTTTCATTTTAAGTTTGTCTTCTTTGTTTACCCCATTTGGTAAACTGCCGGATGTTGAAAATCTTCATCAGGCAGAAATCAATATTAATCAACAGGATTCGACAAGCAACTTTTTTAAAACTCATATAGAATTAACCGATTCGGTGAATGTAAGGGTCAGCAGGTTTTATTTTCACCGGGATAATGAATTTGCATGGCTTGAGGATCAGGGATTAAACAACAACGGAAAAGAGCTGGTTGAGCAGCTCCGGTTATCATGGAAAGAAGGTTTGCCCTCAGAAGTATATAATTTACCGGAAATACAAACCGAACTGACAAAGTTGAAAACGGAAGGCAATTTTTCATTAACTGAGCTTCACAATCTTGATATCCTCCTTTCCAGAGCTTATATAAATTATGCGTCGGATTTGGCTTACGGAAGAGTAGATCCGAAAAAACTGGATGTGGACTGGCAAGGATACCCGCATAAACTCCGTATTGAGGAATATCTTGAAAAAGCAATTGCCGAAAACAATATTGCCCAATCGCTGCAACAATTGCTTCCTGTACATGAACAATACCACCGGTTAAAAAATTCCTATCTGCATTTGTTGGAGTTAAATGCCGCTGCAGCATGGCCATTGCCGGGTTATCTGCAGGTATTGAAGCAGAACGCTAATTCACCCGAAGTGGTTGATCTTAAACGGTTTCTTGCTGCTACCGGCGATCTTTATACAAGTGATTCACTTTATGTTCATTCAACTGAATTTGATACAAGGCTCGAATTTGCAGTGAAAAATTTTCAAAATCGCCATGGATTAAAAGCCGACGGAATAGTTGGTAAAAAAACACTGGCTGAAATGAACAAACCACTTTCGTACCGGATTGATCAGATTCGCCTGAACATGGACCGCCTGCGCAGATTGCCGGATGATGTGTACAATCGCGATGTACTTGTTAATGTTCCTGATTTTACTTTGCAGTATTTTGAAAACGGCAGGCTTATTCAAAAAATGAATGTGGTGGTAGGTAAAATTAAAAAATATACTCCGCTGCTGAAAGACACTATTACATACATAGTTTTCAATCCAACCTGGAACGTACCGCGCAGCATTGCAACCGAAGAAATGCTTCCAAGAATTAAAACTGATTCCACTTATTTATCAAGAAATAATTATATGTTGCTCAGAGGTTCGTATGCCAGCACCGATGTTGTTGACCCTAAAACAGTGAACTGGTCGCACATTTCGGCAGATAATTTCCCGTTCAGCATTGTACAAAAGCCGGGAAGGACCAATGCACTTGGCACCATAAAATTTATGTTGCCCAACAATTACAGCATTTACCTGCACGATACACCGGCAAACTATCTTTTCGATAAAACACAACGCGATTTCAGCCATGGATGTATTCGCCTTGAAAAACCCGTTAAACTGGCAGAAGAAATTCTTGATGGACAAATGACTCCGGAAGAAATACGTCACGAACTTATTCTGCGCGAAACTGAAAGTGTTGTGCTCGATCATCCTGTTGCAGTGCATATTATATACCAAACGGCGTGGGTCGATGATTCGGGGAAACTTCAGTTCAGAGAGGATATTTATGGATTTGATGAACTTTCGCTCCCCTATTTAAATTCGCCCTCCGGATTCAGGCACATTCAGGCATATAATTAAATTATTTAGCCGTAAGATCAATTGTTTATTTATTGATAATTATTCTGAATCAATTTAGCGCCCGGGCCTTAACAAAGTTTTAGGATGTTTTACCACTTTTTAACACTTCATCTCTTTAATGTTTTATATTTTCGTCGATGTAAAAGGCACAATTTTATATTTAAATGAATATAAAACAGGAACGTTTCCCAGCCACAAAACACAGCATCTAAATTATTGAAAATAAGTATTTTACAAAATGATTTTTGGCACAATTGTTGTTTATTTAATAGTAGATTATTATTTACAAAACCCGGAAAACCCGAAATCACAGAAATAATCAAAATTACAAATTGTCAAACAAAAAAGTGGAGATAAACGATATGATAGGAAAAAGCTTAAAAATATTTTTAGTGTTCGCGTTAGGTCTGCTTGCAGTAACCAATTTATTTGCAACCGAAGTTCCGAATGAAAACTTTAATGCTGATTTTGTATATCAGGAATTACAGGAAATTAACAATGATTTACCGTCAGCAGAAGTATTTGCACTGGCCCTGCAAGGTTATACAAACTTAAAAGCAGTTCCGGGTAATGTAAAAAAAGACATTATTACAGTGGTTGATTTTAGCCTTCCTTCAACCGAAAAAAGACTTTGGGTAATCGACCTTACCAATAAAAAAGTTCTGTTCAACGATTGGGTGGCACATGGCAGAAACTCAGGTAATAATTATGCTAAAAAGTTTTCTAACACACCCAATTCAAATGCAAGTTCAATCGGTTTTTATTTAACCGGCGGAACTTATACAGGAAAACACGGATTGTCGCTGTACCTCGACGGAAAAGACAAAGGATTTAACGATAATGCACGCGCACGTTCGATTGTTATGCACGGAGCAAAATATGTAGGTGGCGATTTTATTCAGAAATATGGCCGTCTCGGAAGAAGCCTTGGTTGTCCTTCGTTATCAATGGATATTTTTGAAGACGTTATTGATACTATCCGCGATGGCAGCATCCTGTTTATTTATTCTCCGGACAAAAATTTCATGGCAAAATCAACAGTTTTACACCCTGTTGCACAAACAAAAAGTTTAGCTTCAGCAATTAATTAATAACATAATCACTGTAAAAAAACCTGTCGGTTACCGGCAGGTTTTTTTTATGTAATTTTTCAACCCATTTATTTTCGGTCGGCACTTTGTCTTTCAATCATCCATCCCGGATATTCCGACGGTAATTTGCTGGCCTCATCCAGTTTGGTCAGTTCATCGGCAGTAAATTTAATTTCCGTTGATTTCAGGTTGTCGGTAAGTTGCTCCTGCTTTTTGGCGCCAATAATTACAGTAGTAACAGCCTGTTGCTGAAGCAACCACGCCAGTGCAATTTGTGCCACAGAAACCTGTTTATCCTTAGCAATTTTCTCCATTTCCTCAATAATATCAAATGCTTTTTCCTTATTCACCGGCGGAAAATCAAATTCCACACGCCGTCCTTCCTTGGTTTCCTTATTCCGGCCATACTTTCCGCTCAGCAATCCCCCGGCCAGCGGGCTCCATACCATCAGTCCCAAATTCTGATCGAGCAGCAGGGGAATAACCTCCCTTTCCAAATCGCGACCGGCAATGGTATAATAAGCCTGCAACGACACAAATTTTGACAAACGGTTTCGTTCCGAAATTCCCACTGCTTTCATAATTTGCCAGGCGGCCAGGTTGCTGCAACCAATGTAGCGCACTTTTCCTGTTTTTACCAGCATATCCAACGCTTCCAGTGTTTCTTCCAATGGTGTTTGCGGATCGAACCCGTGAATCTGGTACAAATCAATGTAATCGGTATTTAGCCGTCTCAGACTTTCATCGACCTGTTGTAAAATATGTTTTCGGCTTAATCCTGAATTATTCGGACCTTCCCCCATTTTTCCCCGTACCTTGGTTGCAATGACTAAATCATTCCGGTTCAATCCCAAATCCCGGATAGCCTGCCCGGTAATCTGTTCGCTTAAACCTTCGCTGTAAACATTGGCCGTGTCAATAAAATTTATTCCGCCATCAACTGATTCTTTAATAATGCTGTTTGCCTGCTCCTGCGGCAGTTTACCAATGGCTGTCCACATTCCGCGGCCCCCAAAAGTCATGGTGCCCAAACAAAGTTCCGATACCTTTAGTCCTGAATTTCCCAATAAATTATATTTCATGTTGGTTGTTTTATGTTTTTTAAATGAATTTATCACTGTTTGTTCAACAGGTGGAATTGAAAATCGTTCAGTTAAACAGGCAGATTTCAGCGATTTAAATACAAAAAAAAAGCAGCTGGAAATAAATCAGCCACCTTTCTCAAAATCATTTTTTTGTGTTGAAATAATTTTATCCTTTTGGCCGCAAAGTAACAATAGGTATAATCATCTCTTCCATGGAAATACCGCCGTGCTGAAAAGTATCCTTGTAATATTTGGCGTAATAGTTAAAATTGTTCGGGTACGCCAGAAAATCGTTGTTATTGGCAAAAATATAGCTGGTACTCACATTTCGCGAAGGCAAATACGCTTTTTTGGGGTCGCGTACTTCATAAACCTGTTTCGATTTGTAATTCAGATTTTTACCCAGTTTGTAGCGCAGGTTGGTATTGGTTTCACGGTCGCCAATAACTTTCACCGGGTTGTCAACGCGAATGGCGCCATGATCGGTTGTGACCACCACGTGAATGTTGTTTTCGGAAAGGCTTCGGATTAAATCCAGCAGCGAGGAGTGGTTAAACCAACTCAGGGTCAGCGACCGGTAAGCTTTTTCATTATTGGCCAGTTCGCGAATCATGTCCATTTCGGTGCGGGCATGCGAAATCATATCCACAAAATTAAATACCATCACTGACAAATCATTGCTCAAAACATTCTGAAGGCTTTCACTTGTTTGCCCTTCACGCCTGATTCCCGACACTTTTTCGAAATAGAGTTTTTCTTTTCTTCCATGGCGGGACAGTTGTTTTCGAAGCAACTCTTCCTCGAAGCGGTTTTTATACCCTTCATTGTCATCATCATCCCAATATTCGGGATAGAGTTTTTCAATTTCGGAGGGCATTAAACCGGCAAACATTGCATTTCGCGCATACATGGTGGCAGTAGGCAAAATGCTGTAATACAATTCATCTGCTTCTGTACGGTAATATTCTTCAAAAACCGGGCTGAGCGTCCGCCACTGGTCGAAACGCAGGTTATCGACCACAAGTACAAATACTTTTTTACCGCTATCAAGCAGCGGGAAGATGCGGTGTTTGAAAATATCGGGTGACAACATGGGCCTGTCGCCAAATTCCATGTCGAACCAGTAGATATAATTATCTTTTATAAACCTGAAAAAAGCTTTGTTTGCATCGTCTTTCTGCATGGCAAGAATCTGATCCATGGCAGAATCTTCCGATTCGCTGAGCTCGATTTCCCAGTGCACCAGTTTTTTATAAATGTCTTTCCATTCCTGGTAATTGAGCCTGTCATTTATGCGCATTCCGATTTGCGAAAACTGCGTTTGGTAGGCCGAAGTGGTTTGCTGTGTTACCAGTCGTTTTTGATCAATATTCTTTTTAAGGGTGAGCAGAATTTGTTTCGGGTTTACTGGTTTTATGAGGTAATCGGCGATTTTTGAACCAATGGCTTCGTCCATTATATTTTCTTCCTCACTTTTGGTAATCATTACCACCGGCACATTTGGCGAAACTGTTTTTATTTCGGTAAGTGTTTCGAGCCCCGTCATCCCCGGCATATTTTCATCCAGAAAAATGATGTCGTAAAAACTGCTTTTTACCTTTTCAACAGCATCGAGTCCATTGTTTGCAGTTTCAACTTCATATTCTTTTTCCTGGAGAAAAATAATGTGTGCGCGCAGCATGTCAATTTCATCGTCAATCCAGAGAATGCGTGGTTTTCTCATAATATTATCCGGTTAAAATGTTATTTAAAAAGTAGAACAAAAAAAGTACCGCGGTGTTTCCGGTTAACAAACTTTAACCTGATGGATTAATTGTCCAGATAAACGCGCTTGTAAAAATTCATGTAATCCAAAATGTTCTTTTCGGTTAAAAAGATATCGAAGTTATCATTTGAAATCAGGAAATTCCGGTAACTGCCCGATCCAAGTGGTGCATACAAATCCCGATCCTGTACCAGTATTTTGAAATACTGTGTTGCCGTTTCATTGTCCGGCAATCCCGAAATGGCCACTATCTGTCTGAATTCATCCAGTGGTTTCTCCTCAATTTTCAGGTTCAGGGAAGTGTAGTTTGATTGATTAAATTGTTGCAATCCGTTAATAAACTGTGGTTTGTTTATTCCTTCCCTGGGAATTACAAATACAAAATAATGCGGTTTATCCACTTCTTCACTGTATGGGCCGTTATACGTTTCGGGCGCCGGCTCCAGTACATCTTCGGTAACCGTTGTTACCTCGTCGCTTAACTGCACCGGCTGGGAAACCGGTGGTTCCGGTTGAGACGATTGTGGTGTTTGCGCCTGGTTCCGCTGAATATAATTTGCACGGAAGAAATCGATGTAATCTTCCACATTTTCTTCTTCTGTCAGTTTCTGAAGATTATCGTCTGTTATCAGGAAATTACGGTAAGTTGTTTTTCCAAGGGGTTCAAACAGGTCTCTTGTGATTACCACTTTTCTGAAATAAGACATGGATTCATTCAGCGTTGGGATTCCTTTTACCACCAGCAACTGGTAATCGCCGGCTTTTTTCAGCTGAAGTGCGAGGTTCCACACCCTGAATTCGTTCCGGTTAAACGTTGAAAACCCGTTGAGTGCCTGCCGCAGCGACAATCCCAAATCTTTTACTGCAAGCACAAAACTTTGTGTGGTATCGATATCAGCAGTAAACATATTGTTTGCAGCTCCAGCATTCACCACCACAAATTCCCCTTTTTCGCGCAGCATTTCTTCTTCTTCTCTTGCTTTTGCCATCATCTCTTCGGGCGAAAGTTCCAGTTCATCATCGCTGAAATCGGGCCCAATATACCGGCTGTAATTCTTTACAAAGAATTTTAAATAATCAGCCAGCGATTTTTCACTTAAAACCTCGCGGTAATTATTGGAAGATACCACAAAGTTTACGTAATCCAACCCTTTAAGCGCCTGGAATACCGGGGCTTTACGAATTATTGCCCTGTGGTAAATGAGGGCATTTTCTTTATTTTCGAGCGAACGGATAATGGCTAAGGCAACATTATCATTCAGGTTTTCGGTTTCAATATCGAAATCGATTTTTGTATAATGATCGATATTATAATTGGCAATATCGAATTTCAGCCGGTTTAAATCCACACTGGCACTCCGGGGGTAGGCAATCACAAAATAGTGCAGCAAATCTTCCTCATACGAATATTTCCCGCCAAATTCATCGTTGGCCATTTTATCCTCCATAAGCAATTCTTCATTCTGAATTTCTTCGTTGATATAGCCCAAATCCACCAGTTTCTGGTAATCTGCCAGTGTGCTGTCCTGAATTAATTGAAGAATTTCGGAAGCCAGCGGTGTTGGTTCGGCCTTCGGATAGGTGGTGATATATCCATTCAAAATAAATTCAAAATTATGAATATCAGTTTGTGTACCCTGTGCCACCATTTCCATAAAATCGAGTTTTGGAAGAATGATGCTGTCGGGTTTCATCTTTTTCAAATCCTGGGCGAGAGTAATGACATCGCGGTAACGGCCCGAGCGATAACTCCGGAAGGTCTCCTGGTACAACTGGTTCATACTGTCGGTGCGGGCTTCCATTTCCACGAAGAAATTTGGATTAACCAGGTACTGTGCATATTTACTTTCGGGATAGGTTGAAATGATAAGGTTGCGATAGTAATCAGCCTTTTGCTTGTCGCCCATTAATTCATACAAATCATACAAATCAAACCATGCCGAAAGCACATAATCGGTTTCGGGATAGCGGCTGACCAATTCCTCAAACGAAGCGGCAGAACGTTGGTAATTCGAGAATTCGGATTTAAATATCTTTCCTGCATTATACAGTGCATCCCGGATACGCTGGTGCGAAACGGCCATCAGGGAATCATTCAGTGGCAGATCCTGTGTATAAAATTCTTTTTGCAGCGGGTCTTCCACGCGCACCACCATCTGGCTTGAATCGATGGCTTCCGTTTCAGCAACTTCGTCCATGGAAACGCTGTTTTTATTGGAACGTCTCCAGTCATCCTCCAGTTTCCGGCGGCCCCATCGCTGCTGGAAAGTTACCTTACCATACGAAACAGTCTGCGGATTGTAAAAATACCAGCCTGCGCCTTCCGAGCCGGACCCCATTCCCATCCGGTAACGGTTGGAACGGTAGTATCCCTGCCCCTGTTGTCCCTGTAGTGCCAGGTTTTCAGCATTTCGCTGGCGCTCCTGTTCATCCTTCATCAACCGGGCTATTAAGCTTTCCCGTTCTACCGGCGGCATTTTTGCAACCTTCTGTAAACTATCTTCGCGTTCTACAGTTAAAAGATTATCAATCAGATTGCTAAGCGATTTGTATTTTGCAGAAAGCTGTTGGTAATTCGGATAGGTTTCATCAATAATAATCATGGCGCTGTCGTAATAAGCCTGTGCTTTCCGGTAATGTAAATCTTCGAAATAAATATCAGCAAGTGTAATCGCAGAAAGTGCACGCTGGAATTGGTTTTGGAAACTTGTGGCTACTGAACTTGCATAGTTCTCAATGGCGACATCGCGGTTTCCTTCCTTAAAAAATATATTTCCAAGAGCATAATAAATCTGGTCGCGAAAATCAACATTCTTTTTATCGCGCAGCATTTTATGCAGTTCTTTTTTTGTTTTCTCCGCATCGCCTTCGCCGGAGAAAACACCGGCGGCATTAATTTTTGCATTGAATGCCATAATGTAATCCGGGTTCATTTTTCGCACTGCTTCGTAAGCGCTGGCGGCCAGCATAGGCTTGTCGATTTCCTGATAAAGCTGGGCTTCAATATATTGCAAACGGGCTTTATCTTTCTTCCAGAACGTTTTTTTAAGGGCGATATCCAGAAATTTGATGGCTTCTGCATATTCCTGCTGTTTCATGTAATAATCGGCTGTGGCCACTGCCAAATCGCGTTCCAGTTTCCGGGGAAAATTTTCATCCGTCTGAACCGCCTGAATCACTTCAGAGGCCTCTACAAACCTTCCCAGTTCAGAATAACTGCGAATCAGCCAGACATACGCTTCGTATTTTGATTCGTCATCAGGAAACTTACGGGTAACATACGATAAATTGGTAATGGCAGCCATAAAATTATGCTGGTAATAATAGGCTTTTCCCATCAGCAGATAACTGTCGTCAATCCAGTTATTAAACTCTTCCTGACTTGCAAATTCCTGGTATTTGCGGGTGCGCCGCTTTTTTCTTTTGGGCTTTTCAGTAATGGAATGTATCTCGATTAGTTTCGATGCTTTTATAACCGTCAGTTCCATATCCGATTTTACGAGCTTTGCCGCCGACGGATCGCTTGCTTTGTAGATGGGCAGAATCCGGGTAAAATCATCTTCAATACTTTCATCTATTTTTTCAACACCCTTTTCGAGGCTTTCATTTGCATTGAAATACACGTTGTACTGTGAGGTCAGGTTATGAAAAGCACGCGACATGCGGGTGTTCTTTTGTGTAGAACACCCCCAGGAAAGCAATACCACTACCGATAGACTTACCGAATATAATAACAGTTTTTTCAAAAAAAGATCTTTTTTTAATTGCATTATCAATAACTGCAATTTATACAGATTATTGTATTTTTTTCCCGATGATATTATTTGTTGCCGGGAAATGGCAAAAGTAGCATTTTTTTCTGTCTAAGCGGCAAGCGGTTTTGATCTGCAGTACCTGTAAACGATGTTGTTTATTCAGTGTTTTATTTCATTCCGAGAAGCAGGAAATAAGGAATAAGAAATAACAAATAAGGAATAAGAAAGTAAAACAGCCGTCTGACAAGTTTAATTATTTCGTTCAGGAATCTTCACCTTCCTGATTCTGTTATTTTTTATTCGGTGTTTCTTATTTTAAGTGTCAGGAGATTTTATCTCCGGACACGTAAATGATGATGTTTGTTCATTGTTTTCGACTCCGGGCATAAAGAGGAGAAATCTTAACATGGAAAGATTTTTGCTCCCGCCAGCTGGCGGGTCGAAATGACAGATTTGCTTAACATGTTGTATTTAAGTAATTTTTTAATTTGTTTGCAACTGCTGGTTTTACTCTTTTTTAGTTTTCTACTAAATATTTTATGTAACTAATCTGAAATAATACGATTCTGTACAAACAATGGAACTACGAATCCTCATTTGTTTAACGATAATTTCTTAGAAGGCTTTTCCCTCGTGAGGGAAAATGGCGTAAGCCAAAAGGGTAAAGCAACTCCATTTAGTATCTTATTTACCCCTCTCCCGCTGGTTTCTCCCCTTGCAAAGGGGAGATCGATCACTCTAAATAAACTGTAATTCATTAACGCCTTACTGTCATTTACTTATTATGCCTAATAAAATTAGGTGAACACTCGAAATGTCAGCGCTGATTAAGCTTTCTTACTTTCTTATAATTTTAACTTTTTTGGTTGGCGCCCGCTGAATGTTGCGGATATGTACCTGGTGCGCCACATTTTTGGCTATATCTGCAAATGCCTGTCCGGTAAGTGTATCGGTTTCCGTTGCTGCAGGTTTTCCCTCATCGCCGCCCTCGCGAATGCTCTGCACGATGGGAATCTGCCCCAATAGTTTCAGTCCTGTTTTTTCCGCCATTTTCTTTCCGCCTTCCTTGCCAAAAATGTAATATTTGTTTTCAGGAAGTTCTTCGGGTGTAAACCACGCCATATTTTCAACCAAACCTAAAACAGGAACATCTATGGATTTGCTCTGGAACATACTCACTCCACGGACTACATCAGCCAGTGCGATATCCTGGGGGGTGGTTACAATTACTGCTCCGGTAACAGGCACCGACTGTACCAGTGTAAGATGAATATCACTGGTTCCGGGAGGAAGGTCAAACAGCAAATAATCCAGTTCGCCCCAGTTGGCATCCGAAATCAATTGTTTCAAAGCGCTGGAAGCCATTGGCCCCCGCCAGATAACCGCACTGTCGGAGTCTACAAAAAAACCGATGGAAAGAAACTTCACCCCGTATTTTTCAACCGGATTAATGACATCGCGGTTATTCACTTTTTCACCGGTAGGGCGGGTATTTTCGGCGCCAAACATTTTGGGAACCGAGGGGCCAAAAATATCTGCATCAATCAATCCGACTTTCGCGCCTGTATTGGCCAGCGCAACTGCCAGGTTCACCGCCACGGTTGATTTTCCAACACCTCCTTTTCCGGATGCAACAGCAATAATATTTTTCACTTTGGGCAACACCGGACGCTCCATGTCGTGAATAAACTTCACCGCAATATTATCTTCAATTTCCACCTGATCACCCAGGTGTTTTTTTATCGCTTTTTCAGATTCGAGGACGATTTGTTCGATATGCGGGTCATCACTGCGCTGAAAAACAAGCGAAAAACTTACCCGCTGCCCGGCAATCCGGATTTCCTGCGGCATATCAAGCGACACAATATCTTCACCGGTTTCCGGATATTTTACTTCGCGCAGGGCATCGGTAACATTCTTGGGAACTATTAATTTTTTAGGAATATCTGCCATAATGAAAATTTTAATTGCAAAACTAAGAATATAACAGGAAAGGTAACCAATGGTTGAAACAAAAATCCATGGAATCATTTTTTAAAATTAATGGCTGGTTTATATTACCTCCGTTAAGAATGCTTCCTTGTATTTATTGGTGTTGTCGGGTTGCGCAAAATCAGCATTGCAGAATATTTATCAATGCGTTTAAATGAATAACGAGGGGCTCAAATCCCATCATATCCGGCTTATACTGCGCCTGATCTTAAGGCACGGAGTTAGTTATTCCAACATAGCATCGGGCATATTATCCTTCCGTGTAACCAACTTTTATTTAACTGTCTGTATGATTCTGTGGTTATGATTTTGTGACTCGAAGCAATGATTCATAACAAATTCTTTCACCATGTTAAATAAATGATTTTTCCCCTTAAATTAAAAACCAATCCATTGTATTTATTGTTGTTACTAATAAAACACCCATGGACAGCACAATTGGAATTTTAACAAAAGGATACGGATATTTCAGCCAAAAAGTTTGAACAGAAAAATACTGACGTTTACCGCACCAGGCTATTTCTTCAAAAAACCATCGTATTGAGGGGCAGCGAGGCTGCCAGCATTTTTTACGACCAGCAAAAGTTTATGCGAAAAGGCGCCACTCCCAAAAGGTTTCAACGAACCTTGTTTGGAGAAGGTGGTGTACAGGGTTTGGATGGAAACAGCCACGTGCACCGGAAAGCACTTTTTATGAAGGAGATGCATGAAGAAAGCCTGCAGCGCATGGAAATGATTTACAAAAAGAACTGGATACAGACGCTGCAGGAATGGCAAAAAGCCGAACGAATTATATTATTCAGCGAAGTTGAAAAAATACTAACCCGCTCGGCCTGCGAATGGACCGGTGTTCCTTTGGAAGAAAATGAAGTGGAAAAGAGAACGCACCAGTTATCGGCAATGATTGATGGCTCGGGTGGAATCGGTACTCGTTTTTATAAGGGCAAAACGCGCACGCAGACAGGCGGAGGAATGGATTGGTGAGATGGTAGATGCGGTGAGAAAACAACAAAATAAAATTGCTGAAGACTCAGTTTTTCACCGGTTTTGTTTTTATCGCGATTTGGATAAAAACCTGGCGGATGTTCATACAGTAGCAGTGGAAGTGCTTAATTTGCTTCGCCCGATAGTAGCCATTGCGCGTTACGTGGTTTTTGAAGCGCTGGCCCTTCATCAACACCCGGAATACCGGAAGCAAATAAGTGCCGGAGACAAAAACTTCATCCATGTGTTTGTACAGGAAGTCCGGCGGTTGTATCCGTTTTTTCCTTTTGTGGCCGCCATAACAAAAGAGGAATTTACATGGCAAAATGTTCATTTCCCTGAAAAAATACGGGTTCTGCTTGATTTGTATGCCACCAACCACAGTCCACAATTGTGGGAAAACCCGGATGATTTTCAACCCCAACGGTTCAAAAAACGGGAAATATCTGCATGGGATCTGGTGCCTCAAGGCGGCGGCGATCATGAACACAATCACCGTTGCGCGGGAGAATGGATAACCATCCGGATTATGGAACAATCCCTTTCCCTGCTGGTAAATGCAATGACATACGAAGTACCGCCGCAAAACCTGAAGATAAACATGTCCCGCATTCCGGCCATTCCCAAAAGCCGGTTCGTCATTAACAGGGTTTCAAAGATGAGTAAATTGTTGTAAATATGCGTCCTGTTACTTTCGGGGCCCTCCTGTAGGGGTCTGACCCTTTCCTGTAAGGTTTAGAGGCATCCTGTTAACTTCGCAACCTTTCCTGTTAAGCAGGAAGCACAAAAATAACAACAGGACGATTAAATATTGCTACAGGACGGCTTCTACACTAACTCTGATATACTAAAAATCAAACAGGACTGGTTACAAACCAACAGGACGAACTCAAAAAGCTACAGGAGACCATTTTTTATTGCAGGAAGTTTACATTTCCAACTCTTTTGCCGGATCCCAGAAATGCTTTTCGAAACCGATGATTTGATCGCCTTTAACTTTCACACCTTCGTTTTCGAGGAGCTCGTTCATTGCAGTTGGTGTGTCAAAATGGTGTTTGCCGGTGAGCAATCCGTTGCGGTTGACCACACGGTGGGCAGGCACATATTCCCGGTAGCTGTGGGCGGCATTCATAGCCCAGCCTACCATCCGCGCTGAACCGGCAGTACCAAGGTATCTTGCAATGGCGCAGTAGGAAGTTACACGTCCAGGCGGGATTAGTTTGACTATTTCGTAAACCTGTTGAAAAAAATCGCTCATAACTTAAATTGCTTGTCATTTCGACGAGTACCCGAGGAGAAATCTGCTTCAAACCTGAAGATTTCTCACCCGGAATACGGGATTCGAAATGACAATCTGAAATTTTTAATCAATGCACATCTTTCGCACTCCGCCCGAAACTGCGGTACTCATCTTTTTCAATATCCATTTCGGGTTCCTTAAATTCATTCCCGTGTAACCTGAAGGCGATATATTTTATGGTTATACCGCGCGCCAGCCACTGCTTTTCGTAAAATGTTTTAATCTGCAATGTTTCATTCAGAATTTCTGAATTGTACAAATCATCCGTTTCAGCCAGTACTTCAAATTGGTTTAAATGCACCAGTTCGCGGGTGTAGGTATATTGAAAATTACTGTCGGTTTTCAGATGAATAATTCCGTCTTTTTTCAGGAAGGTTTTATACTTGTTCAAAAATATTGTTGAAGTCAGCCGCTTGCGGGTTTTCTTCATTTGCGGATCGGGAAAGGTGAGCCAGATTTCGGAAACTTCATTTTGTCCAAAAAACTGTCCAATTATTTCGATGTTGGTACGCAGAAAAGCCACATTGCGGAGACCTTTTTCCTGTGCTTCCTTGGCTCCTTTCCACAAACGCGCACCTTTTATATCAATTCCAATAAAATTCTTATCCTGATGTTTTTCCGCCAGCTCAACCGAATATTCGCCTTTTCCACAGCCCAGTTCAACAACAACAGGATTATCGTTCTTAAAAAAAGAAGAGGCCCAACAGCCTTTTAAATGAAAATCACTGGTTTGAATGGTACTAAACGGAGCCTGAACCACATGCTCAAAAGTCTCCATTTCTGCGAATTTGGACAGCTTGTTTTTTCCCACATTGTTTAAATTTTACGAGACTTGCCCGATATCATACATTGCATCCTTTACGAACCGACTTTTTCTATCCTGAAACCTATATCATGAATCCCTTCGAGTATATCTTCGCGCATTCCCTGCTGAATTTTAACGGTATATTCTCCCGAAACAGGAAAATAAACATTGCGCCGATATATCACCTGCCGGGTTTTAACATTGCCCAAACCTTCGCCCAGCCATTTCCCTGAAGGATTGGCCAGCGTCAGTTCGAATGTATCTTTTTCCGCCTTACCGTTTGGTTGCTCAATTTCGATGAACAACCATAAATTACTGAACCCGTAATTTGTTTCGTTTCGTACATCAATTAACAGGTTGTGATTTTGCAGGGTATCCGTTACGGGAATGTTAAATACCACCAGTGAATCTTTATGCCATTCTGATTCAGGAATGGTTTTATATTCTTCATAAACCCTTGAATCATCGCAGGAAGCAATAACAACAAACATAAAGACTGCTGTGAATAACTGATAAACTATTTGCTTCATCTTCTTCTCGGATTTCGATTTAAATTCCGGTTTAAATTTCTTTTCTTTTTTCGAAGCTTTTTCTTAGGCTTATTAAAACGATCCAAGTCTTCGGTTCCAACGGTATTCAAAAAAGTGTCTTCATCCTTTTTAAGCAAAGCTGCTCCTTCTGAAACCAATTTCTCGGGTTTTTGGCCTTGCCGGTTCAGGCGCTGCACCTGTTTGACCGTTTTTACCGGAACGGCAACAAGAGTCGAAGGTCCGTTACCGCGTATGGAATACCAGTAAACTCCTTTAAAAATATCTGCTTTAAGATAATCATACGTTCCAAATTCAGTTTCAAGAGGAATGCTGGTTGGCGGAAAATCCTTCTGGGCGTCAATGTAAGTTGCCACTTCGTAATTAAGGCAGCATTTGAGTTTTCCGCACTGGCCGGCAAGTTTCTGCGGATTGAGCGAAATATCCTGATAACGCGCAGCATTTGTAGTTACCGATACAAAATTGCTCATCCAGGTAGCACAGCATAATTCGCGGCCACAGGGTCCGATTCCTCCAATACGGCCTGCTTCCTGACGGGCGCCAATTTGTTTCATTTCAACACGGATACGGAAATTATCGGCAAGTACACGAATCAACTGACGAAAGTCCACGCGTTCATCAGCAATGTAATAGAATATTGCTTTGGTGCAATCGCCCTGATATTCTACATCACCAATTTTCATGTCAAGTTTTAAATCGGCAGTAATTTGCCTGGAGCGGATCATTGTATCGTATTCCAGGGAAATGGCCTCCCGCCACTTGTCAATATCAATTTGTTTGGCTTTCCGGTAAACTTTCCTGAATTCACCGTTTACCATGGTAACTTTATGTTTTTTCATTTGTTCACCAACCAGTTCGCCCATTAACGACACGATACCAATATCGTGTCCCGGATTGGCCTCAACGGCAACCAAGTCTCCCACTTCCAGTTTCAGGTTATTTACATTACGATAATAATCCTTGCGGGTATTTTTAAACCGAACTTCAATAATGTTATCCGCTAATCCGATACTTGTGATGTCTTTCATCCAATCGGTAGCATGCAGTTTGGCACAGCTGCTCATATTTGATTTACAAATTCCACGTTCTATTGCATCAACATTTTCCATTGGCAAGAGTTTAATCCAGATAAGGTTCAGTCAAAAAAACTGAAAATCATTTACATTACAATGCACAAAAATAATGATTAATGCCAATTTGATAAGGAAAACGCTGCTTTTTAAACTGAATCTAAAAAATGAACAGTAAGAATTTGTTTAATACTGCAAGATTTGCGAATTACAATGAAAATTCAGGGACTGCAAAATGGAATAATCTAATTTGAATAATTCTGTTATTTCTGTAGTTTTCCTTGTGTGGGTTTCAGCGAAATCAGCGGGAGAACTTTTTTATTTCCGCAGATGATGCGGATTTTTATTGAATAAAAAATTATAACGTATTTTGGTTTATTCTATGTCTTCCATCTGAGGTTTTCTGCGAAATCGGAGGGAGAGATTTTATCGTTTAATGAGACGTACCATGCGCAGAGCGGTATCGAGAAAAATTATCCGCGGATTACCATTCATTGATATATGCCGGATTCCCTGTTCAAACTCTTCGGTAAAAGGAATCACATTTCGTTCATTAATGTATGGCGCAAAATTCTTCCCCCAGCTTTTTTCTTCATCCGTTAGATAAACCAACCTGTCGTTTTTCAAATTCATCATGAAATATTCTCGTACCAGCCGGAGCGAAAAATTAAAATACATCTTTTGCTTATCGCGGCCAATTGCAGCCATTTCTTCTGCCCACTTTATCAGTTCGATTACTTCACGTTTAAAAGCGAAACGCATCATTTCCTGAAATTTGGTAAAAAAGAATTGTGAATCTTCACCGGGATTAAGGTATTCAAGCGCTTTAATATAATCGCCGTTTGCCAGATGAACCACGTTGATTACCTGTTGATGATTAACACCTTCAATTTTTAGCAATGCGTTTTTCATCGATTCGGTATCGATAAATGGCACTTTTACCAGTTGCGCCCGGGAACGAATAGTAGTGATAATGGATTCTTCATTTTCCGTCACCATCAGAAAGAGTGTTTTGTTAGGCGGTTCCTCAATGAGTTTCAGTAATTTATTGGAACAGGAAGGGTGCATTTTTTCAGGCAACCAGATGATCATCACCTTAAATTCGGATTCAAAGGATTTGAGGTTCAGTTTACGCATGATGGAATCACTTTCCTTCTCGTAAATCAGTCCCTGAGCATTTTCATTATCAAGGTATACAAGCCACTGGCTTAAAGTAAAATAAGGATTCGCAATTACCATTTCGCGCCATTGTGCAAGAAAATCGTCGCTAACAGGTTTTTTCAGTTCTTTTGTTGTAAATACCGGAAAAACAAAATGCAAATCAGGATGTGCAAGTTTACGATATTTCCTGCACGACGGGCATTCGCCGCAAGAGTCATTTTCCTGCCGGTTGCGGCACGATACAAACTGTGCAAAAGCCAGTGCCAAAGCCAGTTTTCCCGTTCCCTCAGGGCCGGTAAACAGCTGCGCATGACTAATCCGTTGTTCGTGAACCGAGTGAATTAAACGCTGCTTAATTTCTTCCTGTCCGATTACTTCGCTAAAAAACATCTGCCAAAAATAATTGTTTTGTTTTTGTTATCCGGTATTACCACAACATTAAATTATGTGGAGCCCAAAAACGTTGAAGTTTAGTGCGGAATTTTATTTTTATCTTTGATAGAAATTCAACAAAATCAAAAAAAACGAATAATATGCAAACAATTCACAACTACGATTTTTCAGGTAAAAAAGCACTCATCCGGGTAGATTTTAATGTACCGCTGAATGAAAATTTTGAAATTACCGATGATACCCGCATAAAAGCTGCTTTGCCTACTATCAAAAAAGTAATGAACAGCGGTGGCTCCCCTGTTATCATGTCACATTTTGGCCGGCCAAAATCAGGCCCCGAAGATAAATTTTCAATGAAACACCTGGTTGGCCATTTAAGCGAACTGCTGGGTAAGGAAGTAAAGCTTGCTCCCGACTGTATTGGCGAAGAAGTAAAGGAAATGTGCCAAAATCTGAAACCGGGTGAAGCTTTGCTGCTCGAAAATCTTCGTTTTCATAAAGGTGAAGAAAAAGGTGATGAAGAGTTTGCCGGTAAACTTGCCGAAAACGGCGACTGCTGGATTAATGATGCTTTTGGAACCGCACACCGTGCACATGCATCAACAGCCGTAATCGCCAAATTTTTCCCCAACGATAAAATGTTTGGGTATTTGATTGAAAGCGAAGTGGAAAGCCTGGATAAGGTGGTTAAAAACCCAAAACGTCCTTTGACAGCAATTATGGGCGGTGCAAAAGTTTCCACTAAAATTACCATTATCGAAAACCTGCTTGCCCAGGTTGACAACCTTATTCTGGGTGGTGGAATGACCTATACTTTTGTGAAAGCAAATGGTGGCGAAGTGGGAGATTCCATTTGCGAAACTGAATTTCTGGATACAGCCAGAAATATCGAAAAACTGGCAAAAGAAAAAGGGGTGAACCTGATAATGGCCACTGATGTAGTTGCAGCCGATGCATTCAGCGAAGATGCCAATACCAAAATAATACCGTCCAACGAAATTCCCGAAGGCTGGCAAGGACTGGATGCCGGTCCTGAAAGCATTGAGAATTTTAAGGAAGTCATTAAGAATTCGGCTACAATTTTATGGAACGGCCCGGTCGGCGTATTCGAAATGAACAAATTTGCCGAAGGTTCAAAGGCCGTTGGAAATGCAATAGTTGAAGCAACTGAAAAAGGCGCCTTTTCATTGGTTGGCGGGGGCGATTCAGTTGCCTGTGTCAATAAATTCAACCTCGCCGATGGAATGTCGTACATTTCAACGGCTGGCGGCGCACTGCTTGAATACCTCGAAGGACGCACACTTCCCGGAGTTGCTGCGGTGAGAGGAGAATAAAACATTCAAAACAAAAAACAAATACTTTATCCTGACCCGGTTTGTCAAATGACACACCGGGTTTTTTTATGCTGAAAAAATCAAGTAACTTTAAAACAAAAATGAACAATAAATCACATCTTGTTGACGAACGGTTTTCAGCATTTAACTGTGCCCAAACCGTTTTCAGCATATTTGCAAACGACGTGGGACTGGATGAAATTACAACTCTGAAAATTGCCAGTGGTTTTGGTGGCGGAATGGCCTGCGCCGAAACATGTGGCGCTGTAACCGGTTCATATATGGTTATCGGGATGAAACATGGGTTCACTACTCCCAATCCGGATGATAAGGCCAAAACAAAATTGAAGATTCAAAAATTCAATGAGAAATTTAAAGCCGCACATGGTACTTTAATTTGCAAAGAACTGACCGGATTTGATATTTCCACACCGGTAGGTGCTTTTGCTGCCGACGAAGAAGGTGTCTTTTCATCAAAATGTCCAAAATTCATTAAAACTGCCTGCAATATTCTCCAGGAAAATTTCTAAAGGATTTAAAATGATTTTTAAAATAAACTTTAACATCAGAAACTATGAAAAAAAATGTAGGTCAGGTAGATCGTTTAATTCGCATTATTTTGGGATTGGCTATAGCCGCAGTTGGAATTATATTTGACAGCTGGTGGGGAATCCTGGGCGTTGTTCTCATTGCAACCGGACTGTTCAGAATTTGCCTTCTTTATCTTCCTTTCAATATTTCAACTAACCGAAAAAAAACAGTAGCTGAATAAATTACACCTGCTTTCTTTTCTGCTTCAAAAATCAGGTGCTGTTTCAGCAAAAATACTTTGAAGTATTGCTTTTGGATGTATATATTTTTTGCACCACTAATTCTATTGGTTATTTTTACGTCCTCAAAATCATTTCATGCAATGAATTTTGACGGATGGAGTTATATCTAAACTAAAAGCTGCAAATAATTATTTTATTATGACATTTAAAAAATCATTTCTGGTAGTGTATGCCTTAACCATGCTGCTGGCATGGGGCTGTACTGAAAAAGATCCGAGCCTGATGATAAAAAAGGAAATAAATGAAGACTGGACATTCCGGCAGGCCGGAAAGGATAACTGGATGCCGGCCACTGTACCGGGCACTGTTCATACCGATTTAATGGCAAACAATGTAATTGAGGATCCGTTTTACCGGTTGAATGAACATGATGTCCAATGGATTGACAAAGAAGACTGGGAATACAAAACCACTTTTAATGCAGATGAAAGTATCCTGAACCGTGATCGCGTTGAACTCGATTTCAAAGGACTGGATACTTATGCCGATGTTTATGTAAACGACGAAAAAGTGCTCACAGCCAACAACATGTTCCGCGAATGGCAGGCCGATGTAAAGGAAGCGTTAGAAGAAGGTAAAAATGAATTGCGCATTGTTTTTCATTCACCAATAAAAATTGGAATTGAGAAATACGACTCAATGGATTATGTTATTCCGGTTTCCGATAACGATTTGGCG
This sequence comes from uncultured Prolixibacteraceae bacterium, assembly GCA_963771595.1. Taxonomy (GTDB): domain Bacteria; phylum Bacteroidota; class Bacteroidia; order Bacteroidales; family Prolixibacteraceae; genus CAVYUC01. Next base: position 170,440 of record CAVYUC010000008.1, read on the forward strand.
GAGATTGGCCAGGTGGAAGATGGCAAAAAAGTGAGCATCTATACCCGGAAAGCAGGTTACCATTATGGCTGGGACTGGGGCCCGCGTCTGGTAACCAGCGGAATTTGGCGCCCGGTTTATATCAATGCGTGGGACGAAGCAAAAATTAACGACATGCAAATCGTCCAGCATGAAGTTTCTGAAGAAAAAGCCACTTTTACTGCAGTGTTTGAAATTGATGCAGAAGGTAAAAACAAAGCGACACTTACCGTTTTAAATGACGGAAATCAACTGGCTTCACAGAACGTTCAACTTCAAAATGGAGTGAATAAATATTCCGTCGATTTTGAAATTCAAAACCCGCAACTATGGTGGACAAACGGATTGGGTGAGGCTCACCTGTATAATTTAACCGGCGAATTAACCACCGGCGAGCGGAAAGTCACTGCAGATACCCGAATCGGGATCCGCACCCTGGAACTTGTGCGCGAAAAGGATGAAGAAGGTACTTCGTTTTATTATAAACTGAACGGACATCCGGTATTTATGAAAGGTGCCAATTATATCCCAAATGATGCCTTTTTGCCCCGTGTTACAGATGAAAACTACCGCAAAGTCATAGAAACGGCAAAGAATTCGAACATGAACATGCTCCGTGTCTGGGGAGGCGGTATTTATGAAAATAATATTTTCTACGATCTCTGCGACGAAAACGGAATTCTGGTGTGGCAGGATTTTATGTTTGCCTGCGCCATGTTTCCCGGAAACCAAGCATTTCTTGAAAATGTAAAACAGGAAGCCATTGACAATGTTACCCGGTTGCGTAACCATCCAAGTATCGCGATGTGGTGCGGTAACAATGAGATTCTTGCCGCCTGGCTGGGCTGGGGCTGGAAACAAAAAGAGGAAGCAAAAAGCCAGGAAAATGCCGATAAAATCTGGCAAGCTTACGTCGATATATTTCATAAAACATTGCCCGGAGTTGTGGAAGAACTCGACCCGCAACGCAGTTACTGGGGCTCCAGTCCTTCTTCGGGCCTTGGAATTCCCGCCGATCTGGTCAATGGCGACGAACATTACTGGGGCGTTTGGTGGGGAAAAGAACCTTTCGAAACCTATGCCACACATCTTGCCCGTTTTATGAGCGAGTATGGCTTTCAATCTTTCCCCGAAATGGCGTCTGTTGAAAAATATGCCGTTCCTGAAGATTACGACATTTATTCGGATGTAATGAAATCGCATCAGCGCTCCTCCATTGGCAACGGAACCATTGAATATTACATGCTGAAGGAATATAAGCAACCAAAAGATTTTCCTTCGTTTTTATACGTGAACCATGTTCTGCAGGCCGAAGGAATTAAGTTCGGGCTGGAAGGACACCGCCGTGCCATGCCCTATTGCATGGGAAGCTTGTACTGGCAGATAAATGATGTATGGCCGGTGGCATCCTGGAGTTCAACGGATTATTACCAAAACTGGAAAGCACTTCAGTATTATGTAAAAAAGGGCTTTCGAACCGGTGTTGGTAAGCCCTTACATTGACGGTATTAAACTGAAAGTGGGAATTGTAAACGACCGGCTGGAGGAAGTAAATGCACAACTCCGGCTAAAATTGATGGATTTCGACGGAAAGGTAATCTGGGAAGAAGCATCGATTGTTGAACTGCCGGCCAATTCAAGCAATGACTATTTCGATGAAAACAAAAACGAATTTCTCTACCGGAAAGACACCCGAAACCTATTATTCTCGGCTGAATTGGTTGAAAACGGAAATGTTATTTCCAAAAACGTTTTCTTTTTCCGGCCCTATAAAGAGCTGAAAGTGCCAAAACCGAAAGTTGAATTTAGCATTGCAAAAGCAGATGCAGGATTTAATATTGAATTGAAAACGGATAAACTGGCCAAAAATGTTTACCTGCAGGCAAGTGGTGACAATGGCTTTTTCTCGGATAATTATTTCGATATGTTACCGGGAGAAAAAACAGTCATTCATTACAATACAGAGTTAAACGAAAATGATTTTAAGGATGCATTAACCGTTCGTACGCTTGATGATGCATTCTAAAAAATAAACGATTGGAATAAAAAAACGGATGCTGCTTTTTAAACAGCATCCGTTTTTTTATACAAGTGTTTTTAAAAATTGCGGCGCCCTGCGGTGTTTGGTTGCCTGCTCAAAGGCATAGGCAATTTTCAGCAGTTTTGGTTCACTCCAGGCGTTCCCGAAAAATGATATGCCAACCGGCAATCCATGCACATCTCCCATGGGAACAGTGATGTTGGGATAGCCCGAAATTGCAGCGGGCGAAGAACTGCCGCCGCCAAAATGATCGCCATTTACCCAGTCAATTGTCCAGGCCGGACCATTTGTCTGCGCAATAATTGCATCCAGGTTGTATTTTTCCATTACTGCGTCGATTCCTTCCTTTCCGGCAAATCGTTTTGATTCTTCCAATGCCTTTAAATATTCATCCGAATCCAAATCGCCTTTTGCATCCGCCAGTTCAAATATCTCCTGATCAAACCAGGGCATTTCCTTATCTGCCTGTTTTTTGTTGAACCCGATTATTTCCTGCAGGCTTTTCACCTTCGCCGACGGATGTTCCTGCAGGTATTTATTCAAACCGGCTTTAAATTCATACAGTAAAACCTGGTACGATGGTTCACCCCAATCCCGGATATGTTCAAACTTCACCTCTTCAATAATTTCTGCCCCTTTCCCGCGCATAACTTCCACTGCTTCACGAAAAACCTCATCCACCTTTGCATTAAAACCGATCATCTGGGAGGCAATACCAATGCGCATACCAGCCAGCCCGTTTTCGTCGAGAAACTGTGTATAATCAGAATAAATTTTTCCTTTCCCCAATTTTGTTTCCGCATCCCTGTCATCGAACTCCGCCAGCGCTCCCAGTAAAATTGCAGCATCTCTTACGGTTCGTGCCATAGGTCCCGCGGTATCCTGACTCATTGCGATGGGGATAATCCCTTGCCTGCTCCACATTCCAACTGTTGGCTTTACACCCACCACCCCATTCACCCCCGAAGGGCAAACAATGGAGCCATTGGTTTCAGTGCCAATTCCGATGGCACACAAATTAGCAGCAATAGCTGCTCCTGTTCCCGAACTGGAACCACATGGACTGCGATCAAGAATATATGGATTTCGCACCTGTCCTCCGCGGCCGCTCCATCCGCTTGATGAATTTTCGGAGCGGAAATTGGCCCACTCGCTCAGGTTGGTTTTCCCCATTAAAACTGCTCCTGCCTCCCGCAGTTTTCTTACAATAAAGGCATCCTGCGCAGCTACATTTCCCTCCAGCGCCAGTGACCCGGCGGTTGTCTGCATTTTATCGCCGGTATCAATATTGTCCTTAATCATTATTGGAATACCATGCAAAGGCCCTCTGATTTTACCGTCTTTTCTTTCCGCATCCATAGCACGCGCCATTTCCAGTGCATCGGGATTAATTTCAATCACAGCCTTTAATACCGGATCAACCATTTTTATCCGGTCAAGATATTTCCGGCAGATATCTTCTGAAGACATGCTTCCGCTTTTCATTCTTTGCTGAAGTTCATCAACAGTAAATTCATTTAAAGGAAAAGAGGAATAATCAACATCAGTTGGTTCTTTTTCTGCAGCAGTAGAGCAGGCTGTCAAACCCGACAAGGCCAGTGCAGAACTTCCGAGGGCTGTGGATTTAAAAAAATTGCGGCGTTTCATTTTGGTAAAGTTTTAATTAAAATTGATCCAAAAAAAGTTTGAAGCAGAAAACCGGTCTGATTATTTACCTGTACCGTTTTGCAGCCAGATGTCTATTCCCGGTGCGCGGTATCCGTAAGGTTTTGAAAAAATATCATAGTCACCATCACCGTCCAGGTCGATAATCTGATCCTGGTGGTGACTATATCCTTCGTTGATCACATAATCGGTAAAATTTCCCTTCCCGTCACCAAGCAAAATCCGAAGTTTTGCATCCGGATTATAGTCTTTGTTGAACCGCATTTCCGCATTAAAAATATCGAGGTGCCCGTCGCCGTTAAAATCGATAATGTCGATGGAATGGCCATTGTCTACAGCATCCAAAAGTTTTGTTTTCACCCAGGTCCCGTTTTGCCATTCATACAGAAACATTGGAGCTATCCCGTCGCCAACAACCAGCACAATTTCCGGCCGTTCCGCCTTCAATAAGCTGTCCTGCTGCCGAACGCGAAAAACTGTACGATGCATCCACCACATTCCGCTGAAACTGATTATCACCCATGTATTTGAACCACCAGCCGCCACCAACAATATCCAGTACACCATCACCATCAATGTCAGCCGCATCAAGCCCTTCGTGTTCATTGATACCTTTCCAGCCCGGCACTTCACCCGGAGGCTGCATTTCACTGTCGTCTGAATAAATATAGATAGGACTGAAATCCCATTCCTCCAGTTGCTTTGGATTTTCAGGAATATCCGCAAGAAAAAGCGTATTGGCATTTTGGTTCCAGAAAACCAGTTCCCCTTCTCCGTCGCCATCAAAATCGGCAATTAACTGATCGTGGTGTTTGGTGGCACCCGATTTTTTGATGGTGTGCCGTTTCCATGGTGTCGCTTTATCATAATCAGGGTACGGATTTTCCCACCACCAAATGTTGTTCGACTGCGACTCGCCACCAAAAACCGGGTCCAGGTCACCATCGTTGTCGATGTCATAAAAGGCGGAACCTGCTTCAATCCGCAGTGGTTCGTCATCCAGAACGTAACGGTCCCATTTGTCCCCGTTCTTTTTGTACCACACTACCGAAGGTGCCTTTGTTCGTTCCGTAACAATAAAATCGTTTATGCCGTCTTTATCGATGTCGAAAACGGCATCACTCGTTTGTTCTGCACCTCCGTTAGGCACTGGCATATCACCTTTTTCTGAGGAATAGAACTTCCAGTCAATATCCGGAAGGGAGGGTTGTGCATGGACAACCAGAACTGCAAATAAGGCGGAAAAGAATAAGCTTATGTTTTTCATTTTATTTGATTTAATTTATTCCAGTAAAACTGTTTTCGGATATTTGACCAGTACCATTATTCCCGGATAAAGAATTTCAGTACCATGGACCATCTTCCCGTTGACAAGGGGTGTTTTTCCTGTCTGAACAGTATTCACAGCCTGGTTCAGCATAAAGGGTATGTCCATTGTTATCCGGTGAAACCCCGGACAGTAATGGCAGCCTTCCTTAATAAAAACTAGCCAGTCGTTCAGGTAAATCCCATTCAGGTATCCGGGGCTCCAGGAGGTAAATACCAACTGAAATTCAGCGACTACAGAAGGATTTCCGGAAAGCTGGAAATTCTCTTCGAATTCCTTTTCACGTGTAGCCCACATTTTGGGCTGATTAAAAGGTTTACAAAGTTCCACTGTATAGTCTCGGTCAAACGAAAGATCATCAACAGGATTGATAAAATAGCAGATTCCGTTTTCTCCCTGCAAAACTGCTCCTGCCTTAAACGGCTTTTGCTGATCGGGAATCCATTCCGTATTCCAGGTCACTGCAAATGGTGCTGTTTCTGAATGCCCGATTTGCTGCTGCATTTCACCCCTCAAAAAAGTATAATGCCACTGCAGATAATTTCCATCCCCTTCATAATTTACATCCTCGTAATAACCTACATAATCCACTTTTTCTATTTTCCCGGATATATTTTTTAATTTGAAATCAACGGATTCATCCAGCTTATCCCCGTTGGAAATATCATCCATTTCTGCTACCGGGTGAAGTTTATTTTCATCATAATATATCCTTAGGTGGATGCCATACAAAATATTCTGGGGCATGCCGAACCGCTGGACGCTGTCAACTTTAAACCGCAGCCGGTTTCCTTCCTCTTTGATAAATTCCAGCGGAACATTTACCACCGGAAAATTATGATATAGGTAATCGTACTGCGGTTCAGGAATTGACGGCGATTCAGGGAATTCCAACCACGCGCTGGTATTCACTTTTACGGATAACCCGCGTGTACCATCATGGCTCAGCAATTTTTCAACCTGAATTTCCGCTCTCACTGCATCATTCAAATCGATTACATATGGAAATTTCAACCAGCCATCCGTAAAAAACTCCTTTGGATAAACGTCTTCATGATTCACCGGTTCGCGGTAATCCCCGTCACCCGTAACCCTCAGGAACTTGTAGGGGCTTTCCTCCGGTGTAGTCCAGACATAATCCCGAAAAATATCGCCCGGCTTTGGCTGTGCATGAATAAATGAAAGCGTAAAATAAAACAGAATAACCAGTATCCTTTTTCTTGAAGTTAATTTCATTTCGTTCAGGTTGCGTTGAACTGATATTTCCCAAAAATCTTTTCAATTTCAAATATATGGGTATTTTTGCTTTTAAAGTAATCCAACTAAAAAACTGTGCAACGGTGCCAATCAAAAAAATTAAATAACCGATATTTTATTAAAACATTGACAATGAAAAAATCAACTTACCTGTTACTCTTTTTGTTACTCTGTACATTTACCGATATTACTGCGTCAAAACTCGTGGAATTAAAGGTAGTGGACAAAGATTACCTTTTGCTGATTTTCAAAGACGGCGAAGTTTTTTACCGCGATGATGCCACCGGACCAAGTGCATACAACGGGCATGCCTTTGCCGAAGGTGATGATACACTCAAAGTTTACGGGAATGAACTGAACACGGATATTGCTGCACAGAATTCCTCCTGGACCATCTATTCGGCAACGGATGGAAACTACAAAAACGGCATTCATCCCGTGGCTGTGCACCGCAAATCGAAAAACAACAATACGGATGCACAATTCAATTACAAACTCGACCACTGGATATTTTTGAAATTACCAAAATCAATGAAAGATGGCGCCACCTATTCAGTGAAAATTTCTCCTGAGACAGAAACGGATCAGACAGAAAGGAAAATTACCTTCGATATAAACAATTGCATGTCGGAAGCCATTCATGTAAACATCAACGGGTATATGCCCGAAAGTCCGGTGAAGGCAGCAGACCTGTACCTGTGGATGGGCGATGGCGGACCGCGCGACTACAAGCAGTTTGAGGGTAAAAAAGTATGGCTTTATGATGTTTCTGATGGTAAAAAATATAAGGCAGGAAAAGTTTCGTTCTGGAAAAGTGACGATACAAAAGCCGAAGCCGAAGGCCGCAATCTTACAGGGTCAGACGTGTGGAATGCTGATTTCTCATCGTTTTCAAAACCGGGTATATACCGCCTGGTTGTTGAAGATGTGGGGTGCAGCATGGATTTCGAGATAAAGGATGATATTTATTTCGAACCATACAAAACTTCTGTCCGTGGATATTATTACATGCGCGTTGGCGAAGATCGCCCAGATATGGTGCCGGTGCCGCGCCGCCCTGTTTTTATACCCGAAAAGGATCCTGCAGGATTTACCATCTACCTCACCGATTTGGATCCCTTTGATCCGCTTTGGCGTGAAATACGGGGCGACACCTGGGATGAGCCACACTTTAAACCGGCCACTGAATCCGTTTTCTGGAAACACCGTTTGCCCGGAAATCCAACCAATCCAAATGCCGTAGGTGGCCATTCCGATGCATTTGACTGGGACCGCCACCTGGGGCATGTCAGTAACATATACGATTTGCTGCTTCCCTATTTTTTAACCAACGGCAGAATAAACGAAGACAACCTCAACATCGGCGAATCAGGAAACGGAATCCCGGATATAATTGATGAAGCACGAAATGAAGTGGATTTATGGCTGAGTTTGCGCGATGGCGATGCCTACTGCCACGGTTTAACCAATCCTTCAAAGGAACATACCGTTATGTTTCAGGCTGGCGCAACCACAATGGCTGCCTGGGCAAATGCGGCCAACTGTGCCATGATTGCCGAATGTTTCCGCATTTCAGGACACGAAGAATTAAAAGATTATTATACCGGGGAAGCTATAAAAGCATTTGAATTTGCCGGAAATCAGGATAACAATCAACTGGACGACCGGCAGGAAGTAGGCGACTGCAACATGCGCGGACGTGATTTTAAACAAATGGCCGCCGCTTTTTTATACAATGTTACCGGCGATACAAAATGGGAGGATATTCTTGCCCAGGAAAGTGTGGTAAAAGATGCCGCTTCAAAAATTGACAACAAGCGGGAATGGTACCAGATTTGGGGAACCGCAGCCTACTTGAATTGCCCGCAGGAAAGACACTATCCCGACCTTTATGCCAACATGAAACAGTCCGTGCGCAACCAGGCCATGGAACACAATGTCCGACATATGGATTTGAGGCCGTCGCGCCGTTCTTCCAACAACAACTACTGGCAAACACCACACAATATGCAACTGGTCATGCTGGCTCATTTTGTTTCGGATGATAAAAAAGAACAGGATTTATTTAAAAAGTCGATGATTTTGGAAGCCGATTGGGGCCTTGGCCGGAACCCGACCAATACGGTGGAAATGACCGGCCTGGGCGAGCGGAACATTGAAAACTGTTACACCACCGGCCGGAACGACGGAACTCCGGGTTTACATCCTGGACATACGCCCTACAACAACCTTGACCCCTGGGGAAAAGGGAATAACGGGGGGAATCCGCAATGGTTTGTTGAAAAATGTTATCCCGAATGGGTTTCAGGCGGCTGGCCCCACCAGGAAGGGTTCTTCAATTGCCGGTATGTATGGGCCAACGGCGAATTTACCCCCCGGCAGACCATGCGCGGAAAAATGGCTCTGTATGGTTATTTGTATGGAATAAGATAAATTCGTTTTCCCATTTCGGCAAAACCGGTTTTATTAACAAAAGGCAATAATATGATTATCCGGAGTGAATATAAGAGGTTGCAGCAAATTGCTGCAGAAATGATCAGGAATGCCGGCATTTTTATCACTTCCGAAGAAGAGGACAAAATTGCTGTAGCCGATTTTGGTTTAAGCCGAATTGAAAAAGAAGGAGCCCAGATTCTGACCTTTTTTTCCACCGATCGGATCAGTGCCAAAGTAATCGTTCTCCTGCCCGGTCAAACATTGCCCGAACACTGGCATCCGCCGGTTGGAGACGATCCTGGGAAGGAAGAAATAATACGCGCTGTTTGGGGCGATTTGCGTTTTTATATTCCGGGAGAGGGCGCAGTTCAGGAAGGTTTTATACCCGAAGGAAAGGAATCGGTTTACACCATGCGGAACGAAGTAATCCTGAAACCCGGAAACCAGTTGATTTTACCGCCGGAAACCAAACACTGGTTTCAGGCCGGAAAAAGCGGTGCTGTTCTTTATTCTTTTTCCACCTGTGTTCGTGATGCACTGGATGGATTCACTGATCCCAATATTATTCGTGAAACCAAAATAGTTGAAGATTAAAAACAGTTCGCAATGCTGTAATCTATTTGAACCTGACTTATGAGAAGTTTTCCGCGACGATATTTCATGGTAATGGGCACATTTCTGCTGGCTTTGCTGGTTCTGATAGACAGGGCCTGCATTTCGGTAGCGAAGGATTCAATTACCCTTCGATTTGGGTTTAACGGAGAAAGCAATTCGGCTGGATACTTTCCGTATTTGCATTGGGTTATGCCTTTTTTCAAACTCCTTCAGGAATTCTTGCCGATAAATACGGTCCACGCAGAATATTAACAGCAGTGGTTACTTTCTGGTCAATTTTTACAGCACTCACAGGTGCAGTTTTTAGTTACATTTCCTTGCTGGTCGTGCGGTTTCCTTTTTGGAGCTGGCGAGGCCGGTGCATTTCCCGGAATGGCTCGCTCAATTTATACCTGGATTCCGCTAAAGGAACGGGGAATAGTAAATGGCATCAACTTTTCGGGCGGCCGGCTGGGTGTTGCTTTTTCGCTGGCACCAATTGCATGGCTGGTAAACCAGGTGGGCTGGAGGATGAGTTTTCTGATTCTCGGCGGAACAGGTATTTTATTCGCAGTTGCGTGGTTCCTGCTGTTCCGGGATGACCCTCTGACCCATCCCCGTATTTCAGAAAAAGAAAAAGAATTCATTAAAAACAACCGGCAAAATGTGGATGCCTCTGGTTATGCCGAAGCTGAAAGACTCAGTATTGGAAAGTTATTTTCGTCGAAAAATATGTGGCTGGCAATGGGGCAGTATTTCAGCAGCAATTTTACTTTCTTTTTCTGCCTCACATGGCTCTATCCCTTTTTAAAGGAAAAATTTGCACTTGAAGCGGTGGAAGCCGGGTTATACTCATCGTTACCGCTGATAGCAGGAGCTGCCGGAAACTGGATTTCGGGGCTGCTGGTGGATTATATTTATAAAAACGGCAGTTGGAAAAATTCAAGACTAATACCTGCCATTCTCGGTTTTAGCCTTGCATCCATGGGGTTGGTGGCCAGTCTTTACATGACAAGTGCCGCGGGTGCCGTACTGTTTCTGGCCCTGGCAGTTTTTGGCGCCGATATGACGTTGAGCCCGTCGTGGTCACTGTGCGTGGATATCGGCCGGCGAAATTCAGGAGCAGTCTCAGGAACCATGAATATGGCCGGAAATATAGGTTCATTTGTTACAGCTCTTGCATTTCCCTATCTCAATGCCTGGTTCGGCTCAACAACACCCTTTCTTTTATTTAGGGGCCGCATTAAACATTTTTGCTGTAGTTTTATGGTTAAAAATAAAACCGGAAATACCATTGGAACACTATTAATTTATACCTGAAACAGATGAAGCAAACAGTTGTCATTACTACTCATTCCGATTTTGTTTGTCAGCCTTACCGGGATGGCACAAACCAAACCCGTGTTTCCCGGTGAAAAATGGACAGTTACTACTCCGGAAAAGCAGGGGATGGATGCGCTGAAAATGAATGAAGCACTGGATTACCTGGCTTCGCAGTCGAAGCACAATAAAAACAAGGAGGTGCTGATAATCAGAAACGGATGCCAGATTTTTGGCGGAGAAAACATTGACAGTACCCATAACATCTGGTCGTGTTCCAAAACATTTACAAGTACCGTTTTGGGTTTGCTGATTGATGATGGCCTGCTTTCCCTGGATGAAAAAGCAGCGAATTATGAATCCTTGCTGAAGGCATATTATCCGGATGTTACCTTCCGGAATTTTACCACCATGACTTCCGGTTACAGCGCCGAAGGGGAGAGCCGCTGGGGTGAAAATTCGGCCGACTGGAGCCAAACGGTGTATCAGCCTGAAAAACCTCTTTTCCCTCCCGGTACTGCCTTTGCCTATTGGGATGAGGCACAAATGATGTTTGGAAGAGTACTTACACAAGTGCTCCGTCAGTCGATGCACGATTTCCTGAAAGAACGAATAACGGATGCTATTGGTATGGGCGAATGGAATTGGTATCCGGAAAAAGATGTAAACGGAATTCCGATTAACAATGGCTGCACCAATGTTACCATCAATGCAAAGCAATTTGCCCGCTGGGGATGGTTGTTTTTGAATGAAGGAAACTGGAACGGGCAGCAACTCATCAGCAAAAAATGGGTGAAACAGGCTACATCTGTACAGGTGCCGGCGGATCTGCCGGTCGCTGATACTGACAGGAAAAGTATTGCCGGCCCCGGTTGTTATGGTTTCAACTGGTGGGTCAACGGAAGGCTGAAAGACGGAACATTTAAACTCCCGGGAGCACCCGAAGGCTGCTACTTTGCCTCCGGACACAACAACAACAAATGCATTGTTATTCCGCAATGGAATATGGTGGTGGTGCGTATGGGAGAAGACGGCCATCCGGATGAACCCGACTTGGTTTACGGCACGTTTTTAAAAATGCTTGGCGAGGCAATTATGAAATAGCCTGCTTTTCTTAACTTTACCAAAAACCATATAGCAATGACTAAAACCGAACAATTCCATCACCTTCACCAAAAAGGAGCCCTTGCAGAAAAGGTCCTGTTCCGGCCGATTTTAATGTACTTTGCGGCCAACTTTATCGGGAAAACCTATGGCGAATTTGCCTCCGATTACAAGGTGCTGGTGGAAGCCAACCTGCGCTGCATGGATGAATTTGGGCTGGATATGCTGGGCCTGATTTCAGACCCGTACCGCGAAACAAGTGCATTCGGAGCAAAAATCAGGTATATTCCCGACGGAGTGCCGCGCTGTTTAAACTATGTCGTGCAAAACATGGACGATGTCATCCACCTGAAAAATCCCGATGTTTACAAAGAAGAGCGAACATCAGACAGAATAAAAGGGGGTGAATTGCTGTCGAAAAAAACACAGGGGAATATTCCCATCATCGGCTGGATCGAAGGCCCCCTGGCCGAAGCATGTGATTTGGCAGGTGTCGAAAACATGATGATGCAGTTAATGATAGATTCCGATTTTACCAACCGGCTGATGGACAAATGCATGATAACTGCCAAGGATTTTGCCAAAGCACAGATTGAAGCAGGTTGTGAAATTATTGGAATGGGTGATGCCGTTTGTTCGCAGATTGATACAGACACCTACAATCTGTTCGTAAAAGACCGCCACATGGAATTGATTAGTTACATCCATGAACTGGGTGGAAAAATCAAGCTGCACATTTGCGGCGATACCAATCATTTATTGCCTTCCTACACAGGGTTAAACCTCGACATTCTCGATCTCGACTGGCAGGTGGATGTTGCCCATGCCCGCGAAATTCTGGGAGAAAAGGTGATACTCTGCGGAAATATCAACCCGGTTTTGGTGCAGAATAAGTTGCGTGACGAGGTTTTTCAAATGAGCAAAGACCTGGTGGATAAATATATAAATGAACGTTTTATCTTATCGGCAGGTTGCGAAATTACGGTTTTAACGCCGCCCGAAAACCTGAAAGCCATGAGCGATGCAACTATATAATTTTACGATTCAGCAGTAAAAACCGACTGCTCATCGGAATAAGTTTTTAGTACATCTTAAAAAATCAGAATTTTGGGGATAATATTTCTTTAAAAGCTGAAACTTAATTCAATGATTCATCCCACTCAAAATAAAAGCCTCAAACAAAAGCTGTTCTGGCACCTGAAAGTCCTGACCGGAGCCTTTTTTATTGCCCTCTTCTTCAATATCGTTTTGTCGGGACAAGTTTTCAACCCGCAATTTCCTGGAATGTTGGTTATCACGATCATCCAGCTCGAAATATTTATCTGGCTTGGCGCCCTGTTTTTTGAATCGCTGAAAGTCGGGTCGCCGGGTTTTAAAAAGAAATTGCTAATCCGCTTACTGATTTTCTATTTGATGGTGATAGCGATTGCCGGATTGTTTTTCATCTCCATTTTTTTCATCTATTTTTTAAAAGGGAGTTACGAATTCGACAATTTCTTCACTGCATTGCAGCACCTCGAAATGAAGCAGTTTTTTACCTCTACACTGGTTGGATTTACGTTAGGCACACTGTTTTTCTTTTATGTGCAGTGGGACGAAGCCCTGAAACGTGAGCAGAAACTGACACAGGAAAAACTGATATTTCAGTATGAAACCCTGAAAAAGCAGGTCAACCCGCATTTCTTGTTCAACAGCTTAAATACGCTTTCGTCGCTGGTACGTGGAAATCCTGAATTGTCCGAAAAATTTATACAGAAATTGTCGGCTATTTACCGGTTTGTGCTGGATAACGAGGAAAAGGAACTGGTGCCGGTTGCCTCCGAAATGAAATTTGTGGAAGACTTTTTTTACCTTCAGAAAATCCGGGACGAAGAAAAAATAGAACTCAAAATTGAAGTGAACAACAAACAGGAAATGGAGATTGTGCCCGTTTCGCTGCAGTTATTGGTTGAAAATGCGCTGAAACATAATTCGGCCACGCGCAGCCAACCGCTGTTAATTATCGTTCACGATGAAGGTCTCGACAAAATTGTGGTGCGGAATAACCTGCAGAAAAAAACACAGCTGAATGAATCGTCGAAAATTGGGTTGAAAAACCTAAACGAACGCTGCCGGCTGATTTTGAACCGCGAAATTGAAGTGCAGGAAACGCCGGATGAATTTGTGGTGAAGGTTCCGGTGCGATTAAAATAGCTGTCATTTCGACGAAGAATGAGGAGAAATCTGTTTCTCCCCAAAAAGGGATTTCTCAGTCGTACCTCCTTCGAAATGACAAGAAAAAATCTAAAAAATGAAAGTAGTAATTGTAGAAGACGAAAAACTGGCAGCCGAAAAACTGCAGCATTTGCTGACCAAAGCCGACCCAAATATTGAGGTGGTAAAAAAACTCGAATCGGTGGGTGAATCGGTAAACTGGTTTTCGGCAAATAAAAACTATGACCTTATTTTTATGGATATTCAGCTCGATGATGGGATTTCATTCGAGATATTTGATGCAGTAAAAATTGAGGCACCGGTGATATTCACCACTGCCTACAATGAATACGCCATCCGCGCCTTTAAGGTAAACAGCGTGGATTACCTGCTTAAACCTATTGATGAGGAGGCATTGGAAACTGCATTGCGGAAATTTCACCGGCTGTTTTCGGAGAAAAACGATTTCGAATTTAACATTTCGAAGGTCGTTGAGCAGCTGTCAAAATCCTATAAAACCCGTTTTTTTGTGAAAATAGGCATTCATTTTCAATCGGTTCCGGTAGAAGAGGTGTCCTGCTTTTTTGTAGAAGAACGGTGCACCTTCCTCAAAACCAAAAACGGCAAAAATTACGACCTGGACCAGTCGCTCGATCAAATCCAGAAAATGGTTGACCCCGGCTTGTTTTTCCGGATTAACCGCAATTTTTTGGTGAATATTAATTCCATCACCCAAATCACCAGCTATTCCACAAGCCGTCTGAAACTAAAACTCGAAAATTATGCAGATGAAAATCTGATTGTCAGCCGCGACAAGGTTTCGGAGTTTAAAAGCTGGATGGATAGGTAAGGGTGTAGCGATATCCGAATCGCCAATAATGAAAATTCCATCTGCTTTAATTCAACTAAACAGATGGAATTTTTTGCTAACTACTCACTACTAAAATCTCACTACTTCTTCGTAATAATTCCAACCCAGCCGCCACCGGGTGCCATATCGATTTTAACTTTTGAGTTGTTGGTAATATTCATTTCTTCCTGTTTAAAATCGGCGGCATGTTTTGCTGCATTTACGCCGTCTTTCCAGATTTCAAGGGTGTAATTTCCTGCATCCAGAAAATCGAGGTCAAGTTCCAGTGTGCGCGGAGTCCAGTCGGTCATGGCGCCAACAAACCACTTGTCGCCTGAGCGGCGGGCAACCAGGATGTAGTCACTTACTTTGGCATCGAGTACTTTTGTATCGTCCCAAACCGTGGGCACGGCTTCCAAAAATTCCATTGCTTCCGGTTCGCGGTAGTAGTTCGACGGATTGTCGGAAAGCATTTGCAGCGGGCTTTCAAAAACCACATACATTCCCAGCTGGTGGCAGCGTGTGCCCAGACTCATCGGTTCTGTAAACACTGAATTAAAATTTGTACGGTTTGCATTCAGCATGGCACCGGGTGTAAAATCCATCGGGCCGGCAACCATCCGGATGAACGGAAGGGTCAGGTTGTGTTCCGGGTTGGGGACTGAATCCCATTTGTTGTTTTCCATTCCTTTCACCCCTTCGCGGGTAATCACATTCGGATATTTCCGGCGCAATCCTGCCGGTTTATAGGCGCCGTGATAATCAACCAGCATTTGGCGTTCTGCACATTCGCGGGCTATTTTTTCATAGAAATTAACCATCCACTGGTCGTCGCGCTGCATAAAATCGATTTTGATTCCTTTCACGCCCCACTCCTGAAACTGGTCGAGCGCTTCTTCCAGTTTATCGTCCAAAGCTTTCCAGACCACCCAGAGAATCACGCCGACATTTTTGTCTTTCCCGTAATCCACCAGTTCCTTCACATCAATATCATCCACAACATTCATGATATTGTCGAGATGGTACCAGCCTTCATCGAGAATGATGTAATCGAGGCCATATTTTGCTGCAAAGTCGATATAGTATTTGTAGGTTTCATTATTAATCCCCGATTCAAAATCAACACCATATACATTGTTGGCATTCCACCAGTCCCAGGCTACTTTTCCGGGTTTAATCCAACTGGTATTTTCAAGTACATTTTCGGGGGCCAGTTTGTAAATCAATTCCGACTGAACCAAATCAGCGTCTTTGCCGGAAATAATCATTGCCCGCCATGGAAATGTTCTGGCACCTTCACATTCTGCAATGTAATCCGCATATTTTGTTGGCATTACGTTTCGGTCGTTATTTTGCTCTGTTTCCAGAACCACACCGGGGAAAGTTCCAACCAAGGCATTTTTATTTTCAGCCGAACCTTTTACATACATTCCGGCATAATCGATTAAATCCGATTCAGAAATATATACTTTCACATTGTTGCCGCAATCCACCAGCAACCCGGTTGAGCCCATGCGCGATGGTGTAATTTCCGATAGTTTTACCACCTGATATACCCGTTCCTGGTGGGTATAAAAACTCTCTTCTTCCGGAAACCAAACGTTATGATCGGCAGGGAAAGCAAAGGTTACCTTTTCGCCATTGACTTTAAAATGCTCTTTTTTATCCACTTCCCAGCGGTAGGCAACGCCTTCATCGTAAGCCCGAAACTGCAGGTTGTAACCTTTAAAAGACAAAGTAAGCTGGTTGTATTTATCATCAATTTCCGCATATTTTCGCGGTAACACAGGTGTAAGTACTTCGTCCACTGAAGTTGTTTTGGCTTTTTTGACTTTCGCATTCTGTCCCAGTTCTTCATTATCAATAGATAATGAAATGGCAGAAGGTGAGATAATTTCGGTATTACCCATGAATACCGAATAATTAATTTCATCTTCCACTGAAACATTCACCGTTAATCTTCCGGAAGGTGATGTAACGCTATAATCTTTAGCATGTGAAATTAATACGGAAAGAATCAGTAAAAAAAGGAGGGAATATTTTTTCATTTTATGCATTTTTAAATTTGGCGGGGAAGATACTAAGATTTTTGGAAAATGCATTTCAGAAGTTACCACACTATTATTTTGAACGAAGAAGTTTGAAACTGGCTTAAGTTTAAAAACCCTTGTCCCATTTTGGGAAGAGTTTTCTAAATGAGACAAAAAGTGGATTTTACTGTTTCGTAACCCATTTTGAACCTATATATTCGCGCCCATTAAAAGAACGGGAACAGGATTTTTATTTTGACGATCCTGTAAAATGATAATTAATCGGGTATATATCAAAACCAAACGTCTGTTGATGACTGCATCTTTACTGGTCAGTAATAATTTAAATAACCTGCTAAAAAAGCATTCATTTTGCAAAAAGGTGTTTACGGTTTTCGTATTGACAGTTCTTCTTCTTTTCCCTGAATATAGTTTGGCTGCCCAAATATCAGACCTCACAATTGACAGCACTTATACAGTTGCAGCAGAAACCACTTTGGAGGTACTGGATCTAACTCTTCAATCGCGTGCTGAGCTTTATGTTTATGGTACGCTGATAGTTCATGGGGATTTAACAATGGTAAATAATGATCCGGAATTAATTACCGGTACTGAAGCCCGTATAATTGTTAATGGGAATGCCATTATTGCAAACAAAGTAAACATTAACCTTTCGTGCTATTTTATTGTAGCCAAAAATTTCACCATAAGTGGAGGAGGAAATACAGATATTAACATTGATGATGCCAGTATATATGTATTTGGAACAGTAGATAGAAAGACAGGCCTTAATAAATGCAATGTTTACGATGGATTAACTGAAGATAATAATGAAATCTGCCATGTAGGAAGTCAAACGGCATTTGAAAATAATATTGATATAATTCCACCGGAAATAATAGAATTAGTAAATCCCTGCTCTGTAAAACCTACAGCCACTGTTACAGGCGACGCCACTATCTGTGATAATGGCTCAACTACCCCTGTCACTGTTCAATTTACCGGAACTTCATCTTGGGAAATTACCACCCAACGGAATGGCGGTGATGATATTACAGTAACCAATATTGATGTGAACCCTTATGTTTTCGATGTTTCGCAGCCTGGTGTTTATACCATTAGTGACTTCAGCGATGCCAACTGCACGGGGATTGCATCGGGCAATGCAACCATTACTTTGCAACAATTCAATATGAAGGTTTCTGACCAGACAACAATTGCATCGGGAGAGCATTGCCCCGAATTTCTGGGCCCCTTTAATGCAAGCAACGGTGCCTACAATCCAGGTGTTACTGAAGTGGTTTTTAAGGCGGTAAAAGAATCATCAGCTACAGGTTCCTGGACTTTTGATTTTGAAATTGATGAAACCGGAGATGTTGAAGTGTACAGGTTATCCTTGTCCGGGAACATTTCAGCAATAAATTATACAGGAGATGATGCAGGCGGAACATTAAATGCAGGCGACAATACCGAAGTCACCTTCACTTTCCAGGTTATCAACGTTCCGGGAACAAGCCTTAATGTGGGATTTACCATTTCAGGGGGGAATGACGGAACCTGCAGTGAAACAGGAACATCAACCGACAACACAGTGGATCATATTATAAACGCTATGCCGGCAATCGGCAACATTGAATAACGCGTGAAATTAATTCAGAAATAAAAATTATTAAAAATCAACATGTTTAATTAAAACTACAAATTGTTATGAAAAAGATTGTTTTTACTTTAATAACTGTTTTCGCACTCGCCCTGATGGCGGGAAGTGCTGTGGCTCAGCTAAACAACACCCCATACCAGGGTGGTACTTATTCTTATACACTTATATGCAATGGAATCAAAGTGATGAATAAATTAACAGCTACAATTACTTACTAGAGGAACTCAGAAATCCGAATGTAACATCACCTGATCCCATTTCAATTGCAACTAGCTTACGATCAATATCTATTTCACGTAACCTATGCTGATAATGCAACAGAGGTACTGTAAGATTGAATTTGTTATTCATGATGAGGCATAAGCGAATGTACCAATTTTATTCATTGCCTGGATGTACAATGATATACCAACTACTTGATCTATTACACTTTCAGCTTCCGCCAATACTAGAAATTATGTCAGATGTCAAATAACTCTCTGATGATAATAGCGCTGATCCGATGGCGAAACAAATATTGCACCGATACAAATTACAGTTACACACTTAACACTATGGTTCAAAATGTATCAGCGAATATCGGTTATTTTTATACTATTTCAGTTTACCGGAAATTCCAGTTTTGAATACTTTGAAATAGTTCAGGTGATGTTGCGCATATAACAGTAGTGCAGGTTCGGTTTCTGAAAAGTAGAAAATACTACTGAAGATGTTTTTACAGTAACTTTTAATACTACCACCGGAAATACAAATGAAACTATTCAGGCAACAATAAGTTCAGCTACATTAACAGTTACCAATACTTCCGGCGGCGGCACATATACAGGTACATTCACAACTTATACTGATAATGTTGTTGTAAATACGCTGCCTTCTATTGGTCAATTTACCATAGAGTAAAATTAAATGTCCCAATTAAAACATATTACCTTCTTGTTGCTAATGCTTGTAGCTGTTGGTTACAATGCACTTGCCCAGGAACCGGCGCTTTCACCTCCCGAGGGCAGCATCCAGACCTATGCATGGGATGGAGTTACCGAGGGAAGCAGTTACACTTTTTATGTAACTTCGAATAGTGCAGGCCTAAACGGTGAATATGTTTTTATCGGGGATAATTCAGGAGTGGTTGGAAACAATGGAATTGCTTCGGCACAAATACAGTGGAATACCGGCTCTGCTTTAAAGCAGTTTCAGGTGTGGCTCGAAGTTTCCTCTTCGGGTTGCTCAAACTTTGTATTTACAAATGTTTCGCCGCAGCCCAACAACCATACCATAGGATTTACCGGAACATCAGGCTCTGCCTGTTTCAGTAAATCCGATAACAGTTTTACAATCGGTTTCATAACAAAGGATAATCAGGGGCAGCCGCTTTCGGCTGCCCATTTTCCTGTTGAAGTTGAGCTGAGTGTAAACAATCAGAATTACAGGCAGACTGTAACTACTCCGCAGCAGGAGCTGCAAATAAATGATGCATTGCTGTCTGCCGTTTCAACGGAGAATACTGCAGTGGAAGTGGTGTTAAACAGTGCTGTGGAAGCAAATAATGCCCCTCTTCAAATCGGGGCGAACAATAAATACATCCACACCATTTATGCCATTCCAGGAATTCAGTTTGAAAGCAATCAGGCTGATACAGTGCCATTGAATACTTTTCATTCTTTTGAAGCTTCCTTTCAGCCCGGATACACCTGTTCCTGGTGGTTTGAAGATGCTTCAGGAAATAAAACCTACTTCACTTCAGAAAGTAATTCCACCGAAAATTATTTCTGGGATACTGAAGGTAATTATACACTTTTCGTTCAGGCAACAGATGAAAACGGCTGTTTATCGGAAATTATTTCAAAACCGTTTACTGTGCAGGAACAAGCGGGTTTTGTACCATCACTTGTTGCACTGCCTGATATCAATGTGGGATATGAAAATACGCTGATAACCGGCAATGTCAGTATAAATGATTTCGATTTTCTGGATCAGGAATTTAATCTTATTTATGCTTTAACGGGAGAACCTGTACTGGGACTTACCTTTTTCGACGACGGAAGTTATGAATACCAGTCGCCACAGGGATTTACCGGGAAAGTGCATTTTACGTACAAAGTTTGTTTTGAAGGTTTGGCTGAAGGCTGTGCAACAGCCGATGTTGAAATTCGTGTTTTGCCCAACATTTCAGCCGGGAATATTATGCCGGTTGCCTCAACTGATGCAGCACTTTCATTGCCAAATCAGACTGTATTCAGCAATTTGCTTGTAAATGACATTGATCCCGATGGTTTTGGCGCCCCGTTAACGGTTACCATTCAGCCGGTTAAAAATCCTTCCAACGGAACGGTTTCTATTGAAAGCGACGGTAATTATGCTTACACACCAAATCCTGGTTTTACAGGAATTGACCGCTTTTTGTACCGTATTTGCGACAATGGCCAACCTTCATTGTGTGATTCAGCCTGGGTGTATGTTATTGTGAGCGAGTTTGGCGGCAATGGAAAAAAACCGGTATCCGCTTCCGATGATATGTTTTTGTATGTGAAAGATACCCGCTATTCTTTGCGTGAAAATGATTCGGGTGATTTGGGAGAAAACCTTGTATACACCACCACTCCGGTTGTGGATGTAACACATGGAACACTTCAGCTTTATGCGGATGGTACCTTTACGTATACTGCTGACAAAGGATACCTGGGTGTCGACTGGTTTGTCTATAATGTTTGCAACACAGGCGATGAGCAGGATTGCAGGCAGGGAACCGGATTCATTTTAATCACTTCGGGCATGCATTTTATTTCGCTTGCCGGAAATGATACGATTATTGGCAGTTGCAGTCCATACAGACTAACACCACAGGAGTTGGGCGATGAGTTTAGCTACAGCTGGCAACCCGCTGAATGGCTGGATGATCCAACAAGCGCTGCTCCGTTGTTTACTCCCGGAAATTCAACATTATTTAAACTAACAGTGTCCAATAATTATGGTTTCAGCACCGAAGACTCAGTACTGGTAACCGTTTCACCAGCGATTGCCGATGCAGGTGAAGAAATTTTTATGTACCGCAATGAACAGGCCGTATTGGATGGAAGTAAAAGTGTGGGAACCGGAATTCAATACCACTGGACTACGGTAAACGGCAAAATAGAGAACGGTGCAAACACGGCTAGTCCGGTTATCAGTGAATTTGGAACTTATCACCTTGAAATAACCGACGCTTTTGGATGCACGGATACGGATTCCGTTAAAGTTGGAATGCTAACTCATGTGCCGGTTGCAGCAGATGATTACGATACAACGGGATACCGTACGACAGTGAAAATAAATGTGCTGGAAAATGATACGGACCCGGACAACGATATTGATCCGCTGTCGCTGACTATTAAAATTCCGCCGTACAACGGAACTGCATCAGTTGATTACAATGATTTCACGATAAATTACCGTCCTCAAAATGGATTTAGCGGGACCGATAATTTTGAATACCAGATTTGCGATACCTCAAAAAACTGTGATGTTGCCAGCGTATATGTGCTGGTTTCCGATTTCAGGTTTTTTATCCCGGATGCATTCTCACCCAATGGAGATGGAATAAATGACTACTTTGAGATTGTTGGCATCGAAATGTATGAAGGAAACAGCATAGAAATTTTTAACCGCTGGGGTAACAGGGTTTACCGCGCCGAAAACTATGGAATCAGCTCTACTCCGGTATTTTGGGATGGCAAACCGAATACAGGCGTAAGACTGGGCAACGAAGAACTGCCTTCGGGGACCTATTTCTATGTATTGAATTTGGGGAATGGTGAAAAACGAATCGTAGGATCGGTTTATTTAGATCGTTGATTAAATGAAAGTAAAACAAATCATAACACATCTGATAATTGCCCTGCTGGCTGTTTTCGTCATCAGCGAAAAAATATACGCCCAGCAGGATCCCATGTACACCCAGTACATGGATAATTTACAGATTGTGAATCCGGGTTTTACCGGTTCGGGCGATATGGCTGGTTTTTTGGTGGTGGCACGCAATCAGTGGGTGTCGTTTGACGGTGCTCCGCGCACCCGTACTTTTTCCTTTAACACCCCTGTCAGCGATAAAATCGGGTTGGGATTTTCACTAATGACTGATAAAATCGGGCCGCTCAACCAAACCGGTATTTATTTCGACTATTCCTATTTCCTGAAAGTTGGATATAAATATAAACTGGGAATGGGTCTGAAAGCTGGCTTCAGTTTTTACCGTGCAGCTTTAACTGAATTGCAAACCGTATCCCCCGACCCTATTTATGATCGTGATATATATAAAAATTTCCTGCCCAATTTTGGTGTGGGCGCCTACTTGTTTTCGGATGCTACATACTTTGGGTTTTCGGCGCCAAAACTGGTTGAGAATACCATTAGCCGCGATGACTATTCCAGCGAATATGTGAGCCGCGAAAAGATGCATTTCTACCTGGTGGCCGGTCATCAGTTTAAAGTTTCCGAAGATATTCAAATCAAAAGCCACTCCATGCTTAAACTGGTGAAAAATGCCCCGGTTTCTTTGGATATAACTGCAATGGCAGGTTTTAAGGAACGATTCTGGATTGGCGGGATGTTCCGGTTTGTTGATTCCTACGGATTTCTTGCCCAGTTTAATGCGACAAGGGAAATTCTGATAGGATATTCCTATGACCTTTCCTTTTCGGAACTGAACGTTTTCAACAACGGCACCCATGAAATTATGCTAAGGTACAACCTTAACCTGTTTTCCGGATCAAAATAGCCTTTCGAATTAAAGGGTTTCCCGACACCCTCATCTTCCCTGAAACCTCACTATTGAAATATGTATGCTCACTTATTTGGATTCCTATCTCTTATTTCTCTACTTTTACCATTCTGACAGAAATATAATTCTCAATGACAGATGTTAAAAATCTTTCAATTACCAGGAATGAACAACACGCTCCGGTTAAACCATTTTTGAAATGGGCAGGTGGCAAAAGCCAGCTCATACCAACCTTCAACGGTTTTTATCCGGAAGAATTAAAGAACGGAAAAATCAATTATTACTATGAGCCGTTTGTTGGAAGTGGAGCTGTTTTCTTTGATATTGCAAGACGATATAAAATACAGGCCGCATATTTATTCGATGTAAACGAAGAATTAATTCTGACCTATAAGGTTGTACAAAAGAAAGCCGGCAAATTAATCGATTATCTGCTTGATTATAAAAAAGCTTACCTGAGATTAAATGAGGAAAAACAGAAGGAATTCTATTATGCCATACGGACAGAATTCAATGAAAAACGAACAAAAATAAACTACAGCAAATTTTCGGAACATTGGATTGAACGGGCGGCACAAATTATTTTCCTGAATAAAACCTGCTTTAACGGTCTTTTCCGGTTTAATTCGAAAGGCGAATTCAATGTACCTGCCGGTCGGTATAAAAATCCACAAATTGTTGATGAACGTAACCTGTTAAAAGCTTCGGAACTACTTGTGCTGGCGGAAATAAGACGGGCCGATTTCAGGGAGATGGAAAAGAGTGTGAAACCGGCCTCTTTTGTTTATTTCGATCCGCCATACCGCCCCATAAGTAAAACTTCAGCTTTTACTTCGTACAGTAAAAACGGATTCAGGGATTTGGAACAAACTGCACTCGGTATGCTTTTCTGGCGGTTAAACGAGCGGAATGTAAAGCAAATGCTGAGCAATTCGGATCCTAAAAACAGTAATGCGGATGATAATTTTTTTGATGATTTATACAAGGAATTCAAAATTTTCAGGGTGCCGGCAAAGCGGATGATTAATTCAAATGCCGCTAAAAGAAAGGCAATTAATGAGATTATTGTAATAAATTATCCGGTAACCAAATAATTTTTTCAGAAATAAAACTTTTTTTTAAACCTTTTTTAATTCCTGTTGTTTGATGGTATATAAAGAATTCTTACCATAGAGATGGTTTGGTTTTTGGTTTAGTTTAGGTTTAGGTTGATTGAGAAAAGGCTGGTTGCTCGACCGGCCTTTCTTTTTTTATAGCAACTTACCGTTTCATTATTCCGTAGCACATAATTTTAAGGATAATATCCACGCTCCGTTCCAGGTTGACGTTGCCGTAATTCCCGGCTGTTAAGGGCATTTCCAGACCTTTTATGGCAGTTGTAATTCCAATGGCAGCCAAATTAAAATCGTAGATTTCAAATTCGTTTTTCCTGACACCTTCAATTAAAATCCGTTTAATCATGCGGATTTCATCCTGTTCGTACCGGTGTTTTACTTCTTCAATGAAATCAACTGCAGTTACATCATTTTCAATGGCATGATAAAAATTGGCCAAATTCCGAAAGGTACCGAGTTTTGTCAGCACATAATCACGCAGTTTATCCACCGGATCGGTATTCCGGTTAATAACAATTTCCAGCTCATGCGCCAGAATTTCAACCTCTTTCATAATTACTGCCTGGAAAAGATCTTCTTTACTTTTAAAATAATAATAAAGTGAGCTTTTCCCCTTTCTCACGGCATTTGCAATGTCGTCGAGAGTAGTTTTTTTGTAGCCGTATTTGCTGAAAATTTCACGGGCAATTTTAAGAATGTTTTCCCGGTTCAGGTCTCTTTTACTGCCGTTTTCGGTGTGGTTCTGCATTTTTTCTCTTTTTGCTGCTGTAAAAAGTAAAAACAAATATAACTAATTATTTCACCCATAAAACTGATTTTGAATTTTTTACTTATAAAGACGAAACAGGATGAATACCGGCATAACAACTGTAAACAGTTGAATATTCAGCATTTATTATTCGAAATCGTTGTTCTTTTGTTTTTTTACCAACCGGAAATCCAGGTGCTTTTTCTCCAGATTGGTTCGCCAGATTTTAACGGTAACATCATCGCCAAGCTGATAGGTTTGTTTGGTATGCCGGCCAACGAGCTGGTAATTTTTTTCATCGAAAGTGTAAAAATCATCATCCAGTTCTCCAATGGGTACCATGCCTTCGATTTTGCTTTCCAGTTCCACGTAAATTCCCCAATCAGTGACTCCTGAAATCACACCCGGATAAACTTCACCTACATGATCCTGCATAAATTCCACCTGCTTGTATTTTACCGAAGCACGTTCGGCATTGGCGGCTTTGGTTTCCATGATGGATGAATGGCGGCAAAGTTCCTCATATTTATCTTCATTAACTGAACGTCCGCCAGCCAGGTATTTTTCGAGCAGGCGGTGTACCATCATATCCGGATACCTGCGGATGGGTGATGTGAAATGAGTGTAATATTCAAAAGAAAGACCGTAGTGGCCGATGTTTCGGGTCGAATATTCCGCTTTTGCCATAGTACGGATGGCCAAAGTTTCCACTACATTCTGTTCTTTCTTCCCTTTTACATTTTGCAACAGGTTATTCATGGAACTTGAAATTGCATTTGCGGATGTCAGCTGTATTCCGTAACCAAAACGATGAATAAAGGAATTAAAGGTTTCCAGCTTATCGGGATCAGGTTTATCATGAATCCGGTAAACAAATGTTTTGGATGTTTTTTGCGATTTTGCTTTACCCACAAATTCGGCTACCCTTTTATTGGCCAGCAACATAAATTCTTCAATAAGTTTATTGGAATCCTTTGACTCCTTAAAAAATACAGAAAGCGGTTTTCCATTTTCATCAATCTCAAATTTTAATTCCACTCTTTCGAAAGCAATGGAACCTTTTTTAAACCGTTTATCCCTGAGTTTCACGGCCAGTTCATTCAATTTCAGCATCTCACCGGAAAAATCTCCATTTCCGGTTTCAATGATTTTCTGGGCTTCATCGTAAGTAAACCGGCGGTTGGAATGAATAACAGTTTTACCAAACCACTGATTTACGATTCCCGCCATTTCATTCATTTCAAAAACAGCAGAGAAACAGAGTTTGTCTTCATTCGGGCGCAAAGAGCAAACCCCATTGGAGAGCCGCTCGGGCAGCATTGGCACTACCCTGTCCACAAGATAAACCGAGGTTGCACGGGATTCCGCTTCTTCCTCTATCAAAGAATTTAATGTTACATAATGCGTTACATCGGCAATGTGAACCCCCACCTCCCAATTGCCGTTTTCCAGTTTTTGCAGCGACAAGGCATCATCAAAATCTTTGGCATCTGCCGGATCGATTGTAAACGTTGTAACAGGACGAAAATCGCGGCGGATTTTATATTCTTCTTCCGGAATTTCCACCGGAATTTTTTCAGCCACTTTATCCACCCTTTCCGGAAATTTATGAGGCAGCTCATATTCTGCCAGAATAGCATGCATTTCAGCATCATTGTTGCCTGTGTCGCCCAAAACTTCAATTATCTGGCCAAACGGGCTTCGGGCTTTTGAAGGCCATTCCACAATTTCGGCAATTGCTTTCTGTCCGTCTTTTGCACCATTCAATTTTTCAATGGGGATAAAAATATCGAACCCGACTTTACCTGACGGAATTAAAAAAGCGAAATTGCGTGATAATTGCACCGTACCTACAAATATTGATTTTGCACGTTCAATAATTTCGGTTACTTCTCCTTCCAAATCGTGCTTTTTGCGCCGGGCGTACAAATGGACGTGCACTTTGTCGCCCTCCATGGCATGATTCAGATTGCGTGATGAAATCAATACGGGCCGATCAACTTCATCGCTGACGACATACGCAAAACCTTGTTGCTGGAGCTCAACCGTTCCGGTAATTGTGCCGGTTTTGGCTTTCATTTTATAACTACCCCGCGCAACCTGATCCAGAAAATCATCCTCTTTCAGTTCCTGCAGCACAATATTTACCAGCCTCCGTTCTTCATCATCTTTTATTCCCAGCCAGGATGAAACCTGTTTATAGTTAATAACTTTGGATTTGTTTTCGTATAAAACTGATATTACAGCGTTTTTAAGTTTCTTTTTGTTGAAGGTGCCTGTTTTTTTGAATTTGGTAAATTTTTTCTTATTCTTCTTTTTAGCCATTTTTATTGATTTTAAACTTCTTGCAATTTAGTTCAAATTATCAGATAACACCTGATATTCGCGGGTTTTTCATTTTATTGCAGCCATTCATATTTTTTTTTTGCTGATAATACCGTTCAGCTTGTTTCCAGATCAATTCCGGATTACGGGTTTCCTCCAAATACTGATAAGCAATTTCTGTCATTTCAGAAATCCCGGTTCCGTAACGATAAAACAGGGGCTTAAACTGGTTGTAGGAAATTCCGGTTTGCTTTGCCAAATCGAACTGCTCCATACCAATTTCGTATTGGGATTCCATCCCGGAACCTGCAAAAGTAGAAGGAAACATTCCGCCGGTAATCGATAAAATTTTATCTAAAGTTTTTTCAGAAGGGGTTTGAAGTTGTTTGGATTGCATCCATTCTCCGGGTTCCACAAAGAAAAGCTGCTTACCGATTTCCAGTATTTCATTTGCTGAAAGATAACTTTTTGCCGGTTCAATCTGACGGGCAACCACACTTCCACCTTCTTCTGAAAACAGTAAATACGAATTTATATGTTTTGTCACCAGGGCAAAATTGGGATAAGTTGTAACCGGAAGCTGCACTGCTGATCTCAATGTTGTTTTTCCTGCTACTATTTCTTTTGCTTCAATTTTCCGATGTAGAAATACAAGTTTTTTGTTTTCAACATGAAACGATTCATGAACTAAAACCTCTCCCCCGGCCGACTTAAATAATTTTAGCAACTCGATAAAAAAACGGGATATATTTAATTTGTATTCCTGAAAAACAATTCCCTCGAAATCCGGTAGTTTTAAAAACGAAAACATTTGAGGATTTGTTTTTTTCAGCACTGCCGATTTTTTATGGTAGGTATTTTTATATAAACGATCGGCCAAACCAGCAGTTAACTGCCACTTTTTCTCAGGCCCCAGATAAATTACCTTTTGTGACTGAAACAGATGCGGAACCGCATTGATTGCCTTCTCCCAAACCTTTGCAACCGCTGTTTGTTTAGGTATTTCAGTAAAATAAAACGGAAATGTACGGGTGATTAAAAACCGGTCGTTTCGTTCCAAATCATTTTCAAAAACTACCAGAACTTTTGATTTGCTTTTTTGAAGTGAGAGGGCTTTTATTAATTGTTCGAAATCAGGATTAATAAAAATCAAATCGAATAGATCGGCCTCGTTTGCATCAATATTTTTCAAACTATATTCATTAATAAAAATTAACCCAAAATTAGCGGTTTCATTTCTAAATTAACAACCCATAACATTCAATGTTTGCAGGAATTTGTATGTTTGTACTTCGTTTTTAAAAAGGATGAAATTTACTGATAAGTTACCATATTTAATAGTTGCCGGTTTTATCTGGATTGTTATTATTTCGTCGTGTGCCAACCAGGGAATGCCGACAGGCGGACCCCGCGACAGCATACCTCCGGTTTTGGTGGGGACATACCCGAAGTACCAGGCGGTAAACTTTAATGGCGATGAAGTCAGGCTGACTTTTAATGAATACATACTTCCCGACCAGGTGCGGGAAAAACTGGTAGTTTCACCGCCGTTGGAAAAAAGGCCGACTATTCAGACCAAATCAAAAACATTGATTGTAAAATTCAATGAAGATTTAAGAGACAGTGCAACATACTCGCTCGATTTTAAGAATTCGGTAGTTGACAATAACGAGCGAAACGAATATGAAAACCTGCGGTTTTCGTTCAGCACCGGCGATGTTTATGATTCGCTGCGGGTTGCCGGCCGGGTGATTGATGCATTCAATCTTGAACCTAAAGAAAATGTGCTTGTAATGTTGTACAACAACCTGCACGATTCGGCAGTTTACACCACCATTCCCGATTACATTGCAAAAACTGATGAAGACGGATTTTTTTTAATGGACAATATTGCACCGGGAACCTATCATCTATTTTCGATAACGGACAATAACAACAATTTAAAATATAATGAAGGCGCCGAAGAAATTGCATTTGCCGATACGGTTGTAGTTCCCTGGGCTGAATTTAAAGAAGAACGTGATACGCTGGTTCGAGGTGCAGATTCGCTGCTGATTGTTGGGCACACACAATTTCACCCCGATCCTTTTTACCTGCGGCAGTTTACCGAAGATATTTTTGACCAGTATCTTGAAAAATATGAACGGCAAAATAAATATCAGGCAACTTTTGTATTTAATGAATCAGTTAGCGACACCTTCAGTATAAAAATATTAAACCAGGAAACTGAAGAAGACCGGTATTTATTGGAATATAACGAAAATGTAGATTCGCTGACAATGTGGTTTGCCGATACCATAACGGCAAATATCGATACAATTATTGCTGAATTGGCTTATTATCAGCTGGATTCAATGAATCAGGTTTACGTTCGGAAAGATACTTTGGAACTTCCGTTTAAG
This sequence comes from uncultured Prolixibacteraceae bacterium, assembly GCA_963771595.1. Taxonomy (GTDB): domain Bacteria; phylum Bacteroidota; class Bacteroidia; order Bacteroidales; family Prolixibacteraceae; genus CAVYUC01. Next base: position 200,278 of record CAVYUC010000008.1, read on the forward strand.
GAAAAAGTGAGTGATAACAAACGCAAAAAGAAACCTAAGGAAAAAGAGGAAGGCGAAGTGGAGCCGGTTGAACAGTTTATCTGGCAAACCAACCTGGGTTCAGCGCCATTCGATTTAAATAAGGACATTGTCATTACGTCGCCCGAACCTTTAAAAACGCTGGACACAACACAAATTCATCTTTTTTACACAGAAGACACGCTCCGGAAACATCTGAATTTTAGTTTTGTAAGAGATACTTCGGCATGGCGAACCTACCGGTTAAAATACAAATGGGAACCCGAAACTGATTATTCCCTGCAGATTGATTCGGCAGCCAGTGAAAATATTTACGGAATTACCAGCAAGGAACTTCTTAAAAAATTTAAAACTCACGAAGAAGATTATTACGGTTCAATTATTTTGAATTTAACCAAAGTGAATGTTCCGGTTATTATTCAGTTGCTAAAAAATAACGATAAGGAAGAGGTTATAAGTGAAAAGGTTGCTGAAGAAGATCAGCAGGTGGTGTTTAATTTTCTTCCGCCTGAAAAATACAAGATTAAAGCTATTTACGACCGGAACGGCAATGGGAAATGGGATACCGGAAGTTATCAGGACGAGTATCTTCCGGAAAGAGTTGCCTACATAAATGAAGTAATAAAAGTACGATCGAACTGGGAAAACAGTTATAATTGGGAATTAACACCCGATCCACATTTTACCAAAAAAATACGCGATAAGGAACTGGAAGAACAAATGCGAAAAGAAGCCGAGGAAAAAGCGCGCAAGGAACGCGAAAATCCGGGACGACCTGCCAACAGCGGATTTCAAAGTCCGGGTTCGCCGGGAGATATTTTGAGGCGATAGCGAAAAAATTTCAGCCATTGATATATTTACTAACAGAAAAACATTTTTTTTGCGAAAAGCGAACGAATTTCTGGAAATAGAAATATTTTAGATCGGTTAAACTAAAATTAACATTCATTACGTTTATAACTAATCGCTTAGTTGGCAATAATAAATTAAACCGGAATTTGATTCCATTGAAAAATTATAATACTTTTGAAAATCAGCTTATTCTAAACTCTGGGCTATGTTAAATACTAAAAATCCGCTAATTTTTATCGTTCTGGACAATGTGGTTTACAAAGATTTAATTGTAGGTTATCTGAAATCGCGGAAATTGCAAAACATCAAAACGTTTAAAAATGGTGAAGAATGTTTGAAAGAAATTCAATCGAATCCTGATTTAATAGTGCTGGATTATTCTTTCGACGGAATGAACGGCATTGAACTCATGCGAAAAGTGAAAGAACAATATCCTGAAACTGATTTCATATTTTTAAGCGCGCAAAATGATGTGGAAGTTGCCGTTAAAATAATGAAACTTGGAGCGGCAGATTATATTGTTAAAAATGAAAAGGCACCGGTCAGTCTCACAAAATCAATAGAACGGTTAATGGAAACCGTTAAACAGGAAAAGGTTAAAAAGGGATTTAAAATAGGAGTTGTAGGGTTCTTTATGGTACTTTTCCTGATTATAATGATCATTATTTTACTTACTATTTTTCTGGAAGATTTTACCTTGTAAAGAATATCCCGTAACATATGATTTCGAAAAGCAGCAACCGGCATTTAAATGCCGATTGCTGCTTTTCATTACAGCCTCGTAAAATTTAAATGCCGCCGGTTTTCTTTACACATTTCCCTTTCTGCTTTTATCCTGAAATTAGTACCTTCGGCCAACTTTTAATAAACAGGTTATGGGATTTGTTTCGGTACTTAAAAAATACAACAAAACATTCTGGGCATCGAATACCATTGAACTTTTTGAACGCTGGGCGTGGTATGGGTTTTATATGGCATTTGCGCTTTATCTGGTAAATTCGAAAGACACCGGCGCCCTCGGACTTACCCAGGCACAAAAAGGAATAATCATGGGCACCGGCTCCATGTTGCTGTATTTTTTGCCCGTAATTACCGGTTCAATCGCCGACAAAGTGGGATACAAAAAGATCCTGTTCCTGTCGTTTACCCTTTATATTTCAGGTTTTTACATGATAAAAACCTTTGACACATTCGGAATGATGTTTTTTGCTTTTATCTGGACCTGTGTAGGCGGGGCTTTTTTCAAACCAATAATTTCGGCAATGGTTGCCCGGACAACCAATGAGGAAACATCTTCCATTGGATTTGGCATTTTTTACATGATGATTAACATTGGCGGTTTTATCGGTCCGTTTATCGCTGGTGTACTGATGCAAAAAACATGGGACTTTGTTTTTTACATGTCGATGATGGCTATTGGTGTAAACTACCTGATTACCTTCTTTTTCTTTCGTGAACCGGTTATTAAGGAAGAAAAAATATCTCTCGGCAGCAATATCGTTCAGGCTTTTATAAATATTGGTGTAACCTTAAAAAACTGGAAATATGTGCTGTTCCTGATTATCATGATTCTTTTCTGGACGGCATTTAATCAATTGTACTATTCATTTCCGGTTTTTGTTGACCAGTGGGTTAATACTTCTGCATTATACGACGGAATTCATGCGGTTTGGCCCTGGCTGGCAGAATCAATTGGAACTGAGCAGGGAACCATTACTGCAGTTACTCTGGGAAGCATGGATGCTTTTTTTATTATTGTTTTCCAATTGATGGTTTCCGCTTTTGTCATGCGCTTCAGACCATTAACTGCTATGATGGGCGGAATACTCGTTTTGGCCGGCGGCCTTGGTTTAATGTTTTCAAACCAAAGCAGTTGGCTGATTTTACTGGGAATCCTGGTTTTCGCGCTGGGAGAAATGGCAAGTTCACCAAAATTCACCGAATATGTGGGAAGAATAGCACCTGCCGATAAAAAAGCTCTGTATATGGGCACTTCGTTTTTACCCATTGCTGCAGGTCATCAACTTGCCGGCTGGCTTTCGGGAGGGGTATATGAAAAAATTGCCGATAGAATTTATCTTTTGAAGCTGGAAGTTGCGCAGCGGGGAATTAATTTACCGGAAATATCGGAGGAAGTATCCAAAAATGATTATGTAAGAATGGCTGCCGAAAAAATGGGTATGAGTGTGGAACAACTTAACCGGTTTCTGTGGGAAAATTATCATCCTTCCAATATCTGGATAGTTTATTCAAGTGTAGGGGTTGCTGCCGTTGTTTTTCTTTGGCTGTACGACCGGTTTATTATTGGCCGGAATTAAGTTACAATAAATCTCCAGGGCTTGCTGATCCAAGGTTCACCTGCATAATCAATACCAATGCGGGGAGTTGAAGTATACTTTATTTGTCGTTCCGAATTTTCAATCCAGATTCTGTTGGATGTCAGCAAGTCTTCACCATAAAAAGACTTATCCAGCTGCAGTGCTTTTCCTACTCTGCCCGGCCCGGATATTCCTTCAACTCCACGAATTAAAACTGCCGATGCTTCATCTTCTTTTCCGGTTACAATATTCAGCATCCAGTACATTCCATAAATGAGATAAACATATACTTTTCCGCCTTCGCCAAACATCACTCTTGTGCGTGCAGTTTTGCCCTTATTCGCATGACAAGCCCAATCATCACTTCCGCGATAAGCTTCCACTTCGGTAATCATGAATTTTTTTACCAAACCATCTTCAAATTTGCGCACCAGAATTTTTCCCAGTAAATCGGGAGAAACCTGCAAAACTTCGCGCTGATAAAATGCTGAAGGTAATCTTGAAATCATTCGTCAGAGTTAATCCTTTTTCTGTTTTTTGCGATATTCTGCAAAACCATAGCCTATAAGAGCCAGAATTAAAAGAATGGAACTTGCCAGTGAAACTTTATTTCCAACATAAAATGATTTCGGCTCAAATTTAAATTCGATGGTATGATTTCCGGCGGGAATAACCATTCCGCGCAAAACATAATCCACCCTGAAATAAGGAGATTCTTTCCCGTCGATAAAAGCATCCCAACCTTTGTCGTAATAAATTTCAGAGAAAACGACAAGCTGTTCTGTGGCCGCCTGACAGGAATATTTCAGATAATTGGGTTCATATTCTGTGAGTTCAATATTTCCGTTTGTATCTTTATTAAACGATTTTCCCTGCACAAATTCAGCATATCGTTGATCGACAATTGCGGTTGATGCAGGATTAAAATTATTTATCGCAGCAATTTCAGCATCGGCATTTTCAACTATCTTATAATCATTTACAAACCATGCATTTCCCAATGCTTTAGGATTATACAGCGGAGCGCTGTTCAAATCGTAAATGATATAGCGGGTATTCAGCATGTTAATTGCCGACAGCGGTTCAAAAACAGAATCGGCCGAAGATGATCGACTGAAACCGCTTCACCATGGTATTTATTTCAGGAATAAGCTCATGGTCAATCAGCTCGTTGAACCTTCTTAATTTTGCTGCACTGTAGCCACCAACACTTTTGTGATAATAAGAAGCCCGCGCATCCTGAAATGGATTTTGCAAAGGCAATACACGATAACTTAAATCCTTGTCCTGTAAAATAGCCTTATCCACCGGCATTTCCGGGAATGGATTATCTGCCACTCTTTTCGAAACAAAATCATCGTTATTCAGGTAACGTTTATCCACTGCCCATAAATCAACAAGAACAACCAATCCTATTCCGATAAAAAACAAATTGGTTTTTATTTTTTTAGTATACCAGAAATATAATAATCCCGCACCTAAAAGTATAAAAATCAAACTTCGCAGGGCATCCATTCTCAGCAGTTCTTTCCGGTCATCAATTATTGCCGGAAGCAGCCAGTCGGGATAGTTTGCATCGAATGGAGCAGAGAAACTACCGGCAATTCCAGGGACAACAAACAGTAAGAAGCTAATTCCACCTGTAATTCCCAGCGCCCATTTAAATCCTTTCAGAAATTCCTTTTTATCTTTCTGTCCGGATAAAATTTGCTGCAAACCCAGAAATCCAAGTAACGGAACGGTAAATGCAGCGATAACCAGTGTCATTTCGGGTGCCCTGAATTTGTTGTACATGGGCAGGTAGTCCAGCAGGAAATTTGTGAATCCCATAAAATTCTTACCCCATGCCATTAAAATGGAAAGAACAGTTGCACTCAACAACCACCATTTTACGGTGCCTTTAACCATAAATAATCCGAAAATAAAAAGAAATACAACAAATGCCCCAAAGTAGTAAGGACCGGCAGTTCCCGGCTTATCACCCCGGTAAAGAATTATACTCTGCAGAATATTCCTTGGATTCTGAACATTTCTTTGCTGCAGCACTTTATACGTTTCGCTGTCGGGAGTTGGGTTTGTAGTTGTTGAACCACCCATATAACCGGGAATAAGTAAAGTGAGTGTTTCATCGATCCCCTGGCTCCACTGGACAACGTAATCCCTGTCTAAACCCGTTGTTTTATTGCTGTCGTTAGAAGTTAATTCTGAAGGCGCACGAATGGTTTCCTTTGAATATTCCCAGGTGGTATATAGCCTGGAGAAATTCATACCTACAGCAATTATCGCCCCGGCAAGCAGAAAAAGTGAAGCTTTTATAAATTCAGGTATTGCTTTTTCACGTATCGCATAAATAAACTTAATGATTACATAAATGGCAATCATTAAAAAACCATAATAAGTAATCTGAAGGTGGCCGGCAAGCAATTCAAGGGAAAAAGCAACTGCAAATAACAAAGCACCGGCAAGTGGTTTTCGCTGGTAGGCCAGCAGAACTCCGGCAAGAACAAGCGACAGGTAACCAATGGCAAACGCTTTTGACATGTGTCCTGCTCCTATGATTATTAAAAAATAGGAAGAAAGGGCGAAAGCCACCGCACCGGCAACGCTCAGCCAGCGGTTTAATTTCAAACTCAATAAAAGAATATAAAAACCAACCAGATAGAGAATGATTATAATGGCAAGCGGAAATATTTTTGGAAGGTTACGATGAATCACGTTGCCCAGGTTACCCGGGTATACAACGGATACCAGATAGCCGGGCATTCCGCCAAACATGGAGTTCGTCCATATGGCTTCCTCTCCTGTTTCATTCCGGTAATCCACCAGTTCCTTTGCCATTCCCTTATGATGCTCAATGTCGGGCATTTGAAGTACTTTCCCTTCAAGTAAAGGCGACAGGTAGGCATAAGCCAAAACAATAAAAAACAGGATTATTCCAATATGTACGAAAATATTACGGAAGCTGGTTATCTTTGCCATAGTGTAATTAGCTCTTATTTTTGATATTTTCTGAACAAAAATAAATATTTAAATCGCTTATTTAAATATAAATGGGAATAATCATAAAACAAAGCATAAAAGGCAGTGTGTGGTCATACATGGGTGTTCTGGTAGGATTTATAACCACAGCCTATTTGTTCCCAAATTATTTAAATACCGATACAATCGGACTGTTCGGGCTTTTACTTGCCTGGTCAATATTGTTCAGCCAGCTGGCTTCGCTGGGTATTAACGGAGTAACATCAAGGCTTTTCCCCTATTTCAGAAATAAAGAAAATGGTCACAACGGCTTTTTATTTATATCCGGGTTAACCCTTGTAGCAGGCATAATTGTTTTTTTGGCTGTATTTTCTTTTCTGTCTCCCATATTGGTGGAATCAAATCTTGAAAAATCGAATCTTTTTGCCAACTATATCTATTTGATCATCCCGATAACCTTTTTCACTACCTTCTTTACCTTCTTCGATGTGTACAACAAACTGCTGTACGATGCAGTTTTTGGCACTTTTTTACAGGAATTTCTTCAACGGATATTAATTCTGTTGGCTACCTTGTTGTTTGTTTTTAAAATTATTAACCCTTCACCAGTTTATACTTGCTTATGCAGCTGCAGTAAGCTTAAAAGCCGTAATCATTTTTATTCTGCTTCTTCAAAGAAAGGAAATTAATTTTAAGCCACGTCTGGATTTTGTTGACAAAAAACTTCGAAAAGAGATGATTAATGTTTCGGCTTTCAGCATATTAGCCGGTTTTGGATCCAGTATCGTCTTTAATATCGATAAAATAATTGTTAACCAAATGATTGACCTTGGAAGTACCGGTGTATATACCATCGCCTTCTTTTTTGGCACACTGGTAATTATACCTTCCAGGCCGCTTTTAAAAATTTCGGGTACAATTATCGCCGAATCCTGGAAAAGCAATAATTTGAATGAAATCAGTAAAATATACAGTAAAAGCTGTCTAAATCAGTTTATTATTGGCGGATTACTGTTTATTGGCATTTGGGCAAATATTGAAAATATCATGCAAATTCTTGGACCGGAATATTATAATGGAAAATGGGTAATATTTTTTATCGGTTTAGGCTATCTGATTGATATGATGACAGGTGCCAACAGTCAGATTATCAGCTTTTCCAGACACTATAAAATTATGTTGCTATTTGTAGTTGCCCTGATTATTTTAGTGGTAGTAAATAATCTGATATTCATTCCCATTTGGGGGATTACCGGTGCCGCAATTGCCTCCGCATTTTCAATGTTTTTAAATAATCTGATGCGCTACATTTATTTATTCAGAAAATATAAGTTTCAGCCATTCAATTATAAATTTTTGCTGGTTGCACTTTTTCTAGCTGTCGCTTATTTTGTAAGTTTATTCATTCCGGAATTGAAGTTAATACCCGATATTGCAATGAGAAGCATTTGTATCACAGCTATATATACAATTCTTACAGTAGCTTTTGGTGTTTCGGAAGATGTAAATTTTATAATGAAAAGAATTCTAGGCAGAGTGAAATAGAAATAAACCCTGGTATTTTGTAAGAAAAGATGAATAAAGAAAACCATAGGTCATAAAAGGTTTTCTATGTAATTTAGAGGCAAATTTAAAATCAGATTTAATGAAAGTACTTGTTACCGGTGCCGACGGATTTATCGGGTCGCATTTAACCGAAGCATTGTTAGGGAAAGGATACCAGGTAAGAGCGCTGGCTTACTATAACTCTTTTAACAACTGGGGCTGGCTTGAAAGTATACCAAATAATGAAAACCTTGAAATAGTAACCGGCGATGTTCGTGATCCACATTTTAGCAATATGCTGGCAGCCGATACAGAATTAATTTTTCATCTTGCAGCTTTGATTGCAATACCGTATTCCTATGTGGCTCCCACTTCGTATGTCGATACAAACATAGCCGGTACCTTAAATATTTGTAATGCCGCCAAAACCAATGGGAACATTCGCACCATCGTAACTTCAACCAGCGAGGTATACGGAACGGCAAAGTATGTACCCATCGATGAAAAGCATCCCAGGCAACCCCAGTCACCCTATTCAGCCTCAAAAATAGGCGCCGATGCCATGGCAATGAGTTTTTACAATTCATTTGAATTGCCGGTAACAGTGGCTCGTCCGTTTAATACTTATGGCCCGCGACAATCAGCACGGGCGATTATTCCGACCATTATTACCCAAATTGCCAGCGGAATAAAACAGATCAAACTGGGCGATTTAACACCCACCCGCGATTTTAATTATGTGAAAGATACATGCAAAGGATTAATTGCACTTGCCGAACATGATTCCACCATAGGCGAAGAAGTTAATATTTGCAGCAACTCAGAAATATCGATGCGTGAAACGCTTGAACTGATAAAGAAAATCATGAAATCGGATGTGGAATTCAAATCCGATGAACAACGTATCCGCCCTGAAAATTCAGAAGTATTCCGGCTTTGGGGGGATAATTCCAAAATAAAATCTCTTACCGGCTTTCAATCGGAATATTCCATTGAACAGGGATTGAAAGAAACAATTGACTGGTTTACCGGTTCCGGCCATCTCAATAAATACAAAGCTGAAATCTACAATTTATAACATGCAGAAAGTTTATACGGAAATAGTAGATTTTATCCGGGAAACCTTTCATAAACCAACGGGATTTATTGCCTTGCATGAACCTGTTTTCAACGGGAACGAAAAAAAATACCTCAACGAATGCATAGACTCCACTTTTGTTTCAAGTGTCGGTAAATTTGTCGATGAATTTGAAACTGAAATGGCAAAATATACCGGCGCTAAACAGGCAGTAGTTTGTGTGAACGGAACAAATGCCATACATCTCGCCTTAAAACTGGTAGGTGTAAAAACCGGCACCGAAGTCATTACACAACCACTTACGTTTATTGCAACAACCAACGGAATTGCCTATTGCGGTGCAACACCTGTTTTTATCGACGTTGATTACGATACGCTGGGCCTCAGTCCAAAGGCACTTCAGCATTTTCTGGAAAAAAATTCCATTCAAAAAAAGGATGGCTGCTACAATAAATCGACTAAAAGAAAAATAGCTGCCTGTTTACCCATGCATACCTTTGGGCACCCGTGCAGGATTGATGAAATCGCTGAAATCTGCCAACATTTCAACATTGAGCTGGTGGAAGACGCAGCTGAAAGTGTAGGAAGTTACTACAAAGGTAAGACATACCGGGAATTATGGGAAAATCGGCGTATTGAGTTTTAACGGCAATAAAATAATGACTACCGGTGGCGGGGGAATGCTTTTATTTCAGGATGAAGAACTGGCCCAAAAGGCAAAACATTTAACCACTCAGGCTAAAGTACCGCATGCATGGGAGTTTATTCACGATGAAATCGGCTACAACTACCGGATGCCGAATTTGAATGCAGCCCTGGGCCTCGCACAACTGGAACAACTCCCCCGTTTTATTCAAGCGAAAAGAGAACTGGCCGGCAAATATAAATCCTTCTTCGGTTCCATTGGAATAACCTATTTTGAGGAACCTGCAAATGCAACCTCGAACTACTGGTTAAACACGATAGGATGGAAAGACAATATTGAGAAAGAAGAATTTCTAAAATATTCCAATGAAAAAGGTGTAATGTCAAGGCCAGCATGGAAATTAATGAATGAACTACCCATGTTTACCACCTGCCAGACTGACGATCTAAATAATGCACGAAAACTGGCAAATTCCATTGTAAATATTCCAAGCAGTGTAATTTTGTGATATGAAGAAACCAATAATACTTATCGGCGGCGGCGGACATTGCATTTCCTGCATCGATATTATTGAGCAAAGCGGGGAATACAAAATAAAGGGAATTCTCGATTTGCCCGGAAAAGTGGGCCAGGAAGTATTGGGTTACCCGGTTATTGGTACCGATGATGACCTGGAGAAATTTCTGCCGGAATGCAAAAACTTTCATATTACCGTTGGGCAAATTGAAAAATATGTACTACGCGAAAAGATTTATACCAGGATAAAAGCCGCCGGTGGAAATTTACCGGTTATTATCAGTCAGGAAGCATACGTAAGCAAACATGCAAAAGTTGGAGAAGGAACGATTGTCATGTACGGGGCGTTTGTAAATGCCGGAGCTTCCGTAGGTAAGAACTGCATTTTGAATACAACTTCTCTTGTAGAGCATGAAACTGAAATCGGAGATTTTTGCCACGTTTCTACTTCGGCAGTTGTTAATGGCCAGGTAAAGGTGGGAAACGGTTGCTTTATCGGGAGCAATGCCGTTATCGGCAATAATATTACCATTACCGATAATGTTGTTATTGCTGCGGGTTCTCAGGTATTGAGAAACATTAAGTCTCCGGGGGTTTATATTGGCCATCCTTTACGAAAAATACGGTAGAATGAAGAAAACCATAATTATAGCTGAAGCGGGAGTTAATCACAATGGTTCTATGGAACTGGCAAAAAAACTGGTGGATGTTGCTGCAGAAGCCGGTGCCGATTTTGTAAAGTTCCAGACATTCAAAGCCGGTAAACTGGTTGGAAAAAAGGTAAAAAAGGCAGCCTATCAGCAACAGAATATGATTGGAGACGATGATACACAATATTCGATGCTTAAAAAGCTGGAACTTTCTGAACCCATGCATCACGAACTGATTTCATATTGCCAATCGAAAAGAATTAAATTTCTCTCTACAGCTTTTGATGTGGATGGAATCGATTTTCTGGATAGCCTGAATCCGGAGCTGTTTAAAGTTCCTTCAGGAGAAATTACAAATAAACCTTATTTGAAACGCATTGCCACCAAAGGAAAACCGGTGCTTTTAAGTACTGGAATGGCAGATATGAATGAGATTAAAGATGCGCTTGAAGTATTGATTTCAGGAGGAATTAAAAAAGAAAATATCACAGTATTGCATTGCAGCACAGAATATCCAACACCCATGAACGATGTAAATCTGAAAGCCATGTTAACTATTCAGAAAGAGCTGGGTGTAAGTGTCGGTTATTCGGATCACACGCTGGGTATCGAAATTCCGGCTGCCGCCGTAGCTTTGGGAGCTACTGTTATTGAAAAACACATTACTTTGGATATTACTTTACCGGGACCCGATCACAAAGCATCGCTTGAACCCAATGATTTAAAAGCAATGGTGAAAGCTATCCGGAATATTGAGCTCGCACTGTCAGGTAGCGGCAAAAAAGAACCAACCAGCGAAGAATTGAAAAATAAAGAAGTTGTAAGAAAAAGTATAGTTGCTGCAACCGGCATCCATAAGGATGAGCATTTTTCTGCGGAAAATCTTACAGTAAAACGTCCCGGAACAGGAATAAGTCCGATGCATTGGGATGAGGTCATCGGACAAAGAGCAAAACGATCTTTTTTTAAAGACGAAATCATTGAACTATGAATAAAATATGCATCGTTACCGGAACCCGCGCTGATTATGGAATTTTATCAGGTTTGATAAAACTGGTGCACGAGGACCCTGAACTTGAACTTCAACTGGTGGTCACTGGAATGCACCTTTCCCCTGAATTCGGCCTGACATGGAAAGAAATTGCCAGCGATGGATTCCCCATTGCCAAAAAGGTAGAAATGCTTTTATCCTCGGATACATCGGTTGGTGTGGTAAAGTCAATGGCCCTCGGACAAATTTCTCTGGCTGAAGCATTTCAGGAGTTAAACCCGGATATTATTGTTATACTTGGCGACCGCACAGAAACATTTGCTGCAGCATCTGCCGCATTAATTACAGGAATCCCTGTAGCACATATTCATGGAGGCGAAATCACCGAAGGGGCGTACGACGATGCCATCCGTCATTCGATCACCAAAATGAGCCATCTGCATTTTACGGCAACTGAAGTTTACCGGCAGAGGGTAATTCAGATGGGCGAAAATCCGGATAATGTTTTTAATGTTGGTGCCCCTGGGATTGATAATATTCTGAATACACAACTCTTAGGAAAAGATGAACTGGAAGAAAAACTGGGCTTTAAGTTCAAAAAGAATAATCTGATGATAACTTTTCATCCGGTTACGTTGGAGGATAACACTGCCGAAGAACAATTTAAGGAGGTTTTGGCCGCATTGGAAGATTTGAAAGATACACAACTGATATTTACCAAACCAAATTCAGATAAAGGAGGCCGAATTATAATTCAAATGATGGATAAATTTGTACAGGAAAATTCAGATAGAGCCGCTGCATTTACTTCATTGGGATATTTGGTTTACCTGTCAACCATTCCTTTTGTGGACGCGGTTGTTGGCAATTCATCCAGCGGAATAATTGAGGTGCCGGTATTTAACAAGGCAACGGTGAACATTGGGGACAGGCAAAAGGGACGAATTACCGGCCCAACAATTATTAACTGCAATACCAGCAAAAAATCGATAGAAGAGGCATTAATAAAAGCATTTCAATTCGATAAGGATAAAAAATGGAAACATCCTTACGGCAACGGAACAGCAGCAACACAAATACTGGAAATCATTAAGAAATCAATCCCGGTAAAACTGATGAAATCGTTTTACGATATTAAAACCTGACTGGAATGAAAAACATTTCAAAGAATTTAATTCATAAAAACAGCGGCATTATTGAAGCAATGAAACGAATTGGTGAAGTGCCCGATTCACTTACGCTTTTTGTTGTCGATGATAACGAAAAACTGGTGGGGACAATCACCGATGGCGATATCCGGCGGGCTTTTATTCATGGAAAAACCTTAAATGATACCGTGTCGGATTTTATGTTTACCCGGTTTACTTCTGTGTACAATAATTTTTCGGTTGGGGAATTTAAAAAAGCCCGAGATTTGGGAATCCGATTGTTGCCGGTTCTAAATAACAAAGGACAGGTTGAGAAAATTATCGATATCAGAAAGCGGAAAAGCAATTTGCCGCTCGAAGCATTGATTATGGCTGGTGGCCGTGGCGAACGTTTACAACCACTCACCAATCATACTCCAAAGCCTATGCTGATGCTGGGCGATAAACCCATACTTGAACACAACATCGACCGGTTAATCGAATACGGAATAAACAAAATTCACATTTCGGTAAAATACCTGTCAGAACAAATCATCGATTATTTTGGTGACGGTTCATCCAAAGGAATTTCGATTGAATACATTCAGGAAGAAAAACCACTGGGAACTGCCGGCGCAATATCATTACTGAAAGAAATTGGCACCGATTATCTTTTGCTAATGAACAGCGACCTGTTTACCGATGCCGATTTTGAAGACCTGTATCTTCAAACGCTGGAAAATAAGGCTGAACTGGGCGCTGCTTCCGTTTCATACTCGGTAAAAGTACCCTACGGAATTTTTACGGAAAGCAACAAAAAAATTACAGGATTAAAGGAAAAACCAACGATTACCAATTATGCCAATTCAGGAATTTATATTCTTCACAAAAAACTGTTTCGCCTGATTCCTGAAGATACCTTTTTTAATATCACCGATTTAATGAATTTGATGATTGAGCAAAACCGGCCAATTATCCATAACCCGATTATTGGATACTGGATTGACATCGGACAACACCAGGATTATGAAAATGCACAGGAAATAGTCAAGCACCTGAAAAAATGAAGCAGATTACCGACACCCTTTTTATTATTCCGGCACGCGGTGGTTCAAAAGGATTGCCGCAGAAAAACATTTTGCCGTTAAACGGAAAACCGCTGATTTGCTATTCCATCGATGCTGCCCGTGGAGTTTGCTCCGATGAAAACATTTGTGTATCAACCGATGATGATAAAATCATTAAAGTGGTTGAACAATATGGATTAAAGGTTCCGTTTAAACGCCCTGAAAATCTTTCAACAGATTCATCTGGTACCTGGGAGGTGGTAAAACATGCGGTTGGATTTTATGAAAAATCAGGCAGGAATTTCAAACGGATTTGTCTGTTGCAACCCACCAGCCCTTTACGTAAGTCGGAACACATTCAGGATTGCATTAATCTTTGGGATACTGAACTGGATATGATAGTTTCAGTAAGAAAATCCAAAAAAGCAGCCATTCTCTGCCACGAAAAAGAGGACGGATTTTTGACCTTCACGTTAAACAAGGAAGCAAAAAGACGTCAGGATTTGCCCGAATATTATGAGTATAACGGAGCCATTTATTTGCTGAATATCCAATCGTTTAAAGAAAAACCGGTAACTGAGTTCAGCAAAATAAGAAAATACGTAATGAGTGCAGAAGATTCGGTGGATATCGATGATGAACCGGATTTTAAGCTCGCGGAGTTCATTTTAACAAAATAGGAAAAAAAAGTAAAGCGCCGATTTGGAGAAGCAAATTTCAATAAAAGATTTGGTTGGATTTATCCTGGAACTGGAGAACAGATTTGATCTTCTTCATTATGAAATTAATGGCGTAAAAGTATGGCAATATCAGCGGCACCGTATATTTCTTACACTTGCCAGAGAGGTGGGTTTGTATACGCAGGCACATACAAAAAAAAATAATTTACGTGAATTACTGAAAGCAGCTCCATCCTTGTTTTACTATTCATTATTTTCCAATCCGTTATCGGGAAATTATCAAAAAGATATCCTTGTTTTCAGTGCCGGCCGAAAAGTAAAAGCGGATGAAAAATTCATCGATATCTATTCCGAATTCCTTGTAAAGGATTTGCCTGAAGATTCCTGGGAAATTATTGAAGAACTCTATTTAAACAGGCATCTTCCAACAGATAAAAAAAACCGAAGGCACCAGGATTATCAGCAGGTAAGAACCACAATCAAAAGTAAACTGACTTCATTTAAATTTTCTGAAAAACAGGAGGCTTTTATCCATGAAATTGAGCAGGAAATAAAAAACAGATTACATGCTGAAATCGATTTGAAGGGATTGCTTCTAAACGGCTATCTTACTTTTAAATATGATTTTGAATTTTACGATAAACTGATAAAAAAGAGAAAGCCAAAAAAGATTTACCTGGTTTGCTCCTATGTGTACAAGCTGGCTTTAATTGCAGCAGCAAAGAAAAATGAGGTGGAAACCATAGAAATCCAGCACGGAACCATTGATAACTTTCATTTGGGCTACAGTTTCCCGGGGCACCGTACAATTGATTATTTCCCCGATACAATGTATTTTTTTGGCGAATACTGGAAAAACTGCATGCGATTTCCCCTAAAAGATGAAAATAAAATCATTTACGGATTTCCATATTTCAGGCAACAGAAAGAAAAATATGCTTCTATCCATAAAAAAAAGGGAACTATTCTCATTATTTCCCAGGGAACCATTGGAAAAAAACTCAGTAGATTTCTTTGGAAAAGCCGTGAGTTTCTGAAAGATTATCAAATCACCTACAAACTTCACCCAGGTGAATACGACCGCTGGAAAACTGATTATCCTGATTTGATAAAACTTTCAGAACTGGATAATGTAACGGTTATCGATAATAATAAGACCAGTTTATATACATTTCTGGCGGAATCGGAATATGTCATAGGGGTTTATTCCACTGCAGTTTACGAAGCGTTGTCTTTTGACTGTAAAGTAATGTGTGTAAACTTACCCGGGATTGAATACCTGGAGGATCTCATTCAAAAAGGATTTGTAAAGCTGGTTTTGACACCGGAAGATATTTCAAAATTCCTGCAATCGGGAGATTTTAAAAAGTTCGATTCAACGCTGTTCTTTGCCTGAAACTACTTTATTGATTCAACAAAGCGTTCCGGTTGATTAAACAAACTGATATTTTCCTTTAGTTTTTCCCTGCTCCAGTTCCACCATTCAATCCTACGGAGTTGGTTAACTGTTACTTCATCGAACCGGAATTTCTGATGCCGGGCAGGCGTTCCGGTTACAATACTGTAAGGTTCAACATCTTTATTTACAAACGAATTAGCACCGACAATGGCTCCGTCCCCAACCTTTACACCTGCAAGAATTATAGCATTGGCACCAATCCAGACATCATTGCCGATTACACATTTGGGTGCTGTTGCAGCAATTTCACGTTTGGTCTCCTTTACAAAACCATACTTTTTATCATATGCAAACGGATGCGTCGATACCCAATCCATTGGATGGCCAGCCAGTCCGATTTTACAACCATAGGCTACTGAACAAAAACTGCCTATGCTTTCAACACTTTTGTCAATTAAACAATATTTATTAATAAAGGTGTATTTTCCAATCTTTTGTGCGTAAACATGTGATCCACATTCAATGGTTACATGCTTGCCCAGATGAATGTTACGTCCCAATTCAGCAGCTTTCAGAGTACAACTTGGATTCAAAATTTTTAAAACCAATTTCCAGATAAAATGTAAAAGTCTGTCCATATTTTTTAGATTTGGTTTCTACAACAGCCGGATTAGCAATAACATCAGACAATGAATAAAGATAAAATTATAATTTTGTTTGCAACAATCATTATCTGTTTTAACTTTTCCAATGGAAATACTGATCAAAACATCGCCAAATTAAACTTTCTTTTATGATATCTTTTCTATTTATCGTACTAATTTTGAAATTTTCCGGTTTATACAATAAGCTGATTTAACTATGCAGACTGTACAATTTGTTGATCTTTACGGGCAATACCTTACCATGAAGGAAGAAATTGATGAAGCCATGCAGGAAGTTATCAAATCCACTCAATTTATAAAAAGCGGAAAAGTACTGGATTTTGAGCGAAAACTTTCTGAATATCTTCATATAAATGTTGTTGCCTGCGGGAATGGTACCGATGCCTTGCAGATTGTTTTTATGGCATTGGATTTAAAGCCTGGCGACGAAGTAATTACAACTCCCTTTTCATTTATTGCAACGGTTGAGGTACTTGCTTTAATGGGATTAAAACCTGTTTTTGTAGATGTATGCCCCAACAAATTCAATATCGATTCATCGAAAATAGAAAAGGCAATTACTGAAAAAACAAAGGCCATTTTACCTGTTCATCTTTTCGGACAATGTGCCGATTTGGAAACAATGCTTGAACTCTCCAAAAAGTATAATTTATTCCTGATTGAAGATGCCTGCCAGGCTTTTGGTACTGACTTTATTTTTAAGGATGGTACCAGGAAAAAAGCAGGTACTGTTGGAGATGTTGGCTGCAATTCCTTTTTCCCTTCAAAAAGTTTAGGTGCATTTGGCGATGGTGGTGCAGTTTTTATGGGCGATGAAAAGCTGGCAAAAAGCATCCGTTCCATTGCGAATCATGGAATGAAGGAGAAATATCAATACGAAAGAATTGGCGTAAATTCGCGTTTGGACAGTTTACAGGCCGCCATCCTCGAAGTCAAGTTAAAATATTTCGATAAGCATATTAAGGCGCGTCAGGAAGCCGCACGCTATTACGATGAACACCTTGCTGAAATGGAGGAGTTACAAATTCCTGCAAGAGCGGGTTACAGCACGCATACTTTTCATCAGTATACAATAAAGACCGGAAAACGGAATGAACTTCAGCGTTTTCTGAAATCAAAAGAAATACCCTCAATGATTTATTACCCCAAACCCATTCATCTGCAGGAAGGGTATCAATTTCTGGGACACAAAAAAGGAGATTTCCCACATGCCGAAATGCTGTCGGAAAATGTATTATCACTGCCAATGCATACTGAATTAACGGAAGAACAATTGAAATATATAATAACTTCAATTAAATATTTTTTCTCAATTAATAACAAATGACCAAATTATTTATTGATCAAACAGCGATAGTTGACGACGGTGCACAAATCGCGAAACGGCACCAAAATCTGGCATTTCTGTCATGTAATGGGTACAGCCGAAATCGGAAATAACTGTTCATTGGGACAGAATGTTTTTATTGGCAGCAAGGTTAAGTTGGGAAATAATGTAAAAGTGCAAAATAATGTCTCCGTTTATGAAGGAGTGGTTTGCGAAGATGACGTTTTCCTGGGGCCGTCGATGGTATTTACCAATGTTCTGAATCCGCGCAGTACGGTTTCCCGCAAAAACGAATTTAAGCGGACACTTGTAAAAAAAGGAGCTTCAATCGGAGCCAATGCAACTATAATCTGTGGGGTTACACTTGGAGAATATTGTTTAATTGGCGCCGGGGCAGTAGTTTCAAAAGATGTAAAACCTTTTGCATTAATGGTTGGCGTTCCTGCAAAACAAACCGGCTGGGTGAGCCGTTCGGGTGCTGTTCTCGGAAAAGATTTGATTTGCCCGGAAACAGGTGAAAAATACAGTTTAGCTGATGGATATTTAAAGATTACGGAATGAAACGATTTGCATTGATAGGAGCTGCAGGTTACGTGGCCGAGCGCCACATGAGGGCCATTAAGGAAACAGGAAACCAACTGGTTTGTGCTTCCGATCATTTCGATGTGATGGGAAGAATTGACAGCTATTTTCCCGAGGCCGAATTTTTCCTGGAATTCGAAAATCTGGATAAATATATGGATGATTTGCGACGGGAAGGAAACCCAATCGATTATGTAAGCATCTGTACACCAAATTATTTACACCCCTCACATATTCGGTTTGCACTGCGAAATGGTGCCAATGCCATTTGCGAAAAACCAATGGTTATTTTTCCGGAAGATATGCACATCATTACGGATATCGAAGCCGAAACCGGAAAACGGGTAAACACAGTCCTTCAACTTCGCCATCATCCCGAGTTGGTTAAACTGAAACAAAAAATAGAAAATGAGGATGATAAAACTTACGAAATCGATTTAAGTTATGTGACCACACGCGGCAACTGGTATTTGAAAAGCTGGAAAGGCGATGTCCGGAAATCAGGCGGAGTGGCCACAAATATTGGAATTCATCTTTTTGATTTAATAACCTGGATATTCGGAGGTGTAAAGGAAAACATCGTTCACCTGTACGAACCAAATAAGGCCGCCGGTTATCTGCAATTGCAAAAAGCAAGGGTCCGTTGGTTTTTGAGCCTCGATTATCACGATTTGCCAAAAGCAGCAGTTGAAAAAGGAATGCGGACTTTTCGTTCAATTACCGTCAACGGAAAGGAAATTGAATTCAGCGGGGGTTTTAACGATTTGCATACAGTGACTTACCGGAATATTCTGGAAGGAAATGGTTTTGGAATTGAAGATGCCCGCGAAAGCATCGAACTTACTGATGTCATACGAAATACAAAACCGGTTGGGTTAAGGGGTGAATATCATCCTTTTCTGAAATAATAACCGGTATTAACCGACGAGTTCCATAAATTTTTTGGACAAATTCTTTCTCGAGAATTGTTCCAGTGAACCCGATTCAATTTGAAGGTCATTCTTTTGATATTTCCCGAAAAAGCTTCTCACCGAATCTTTTATTCCGGCCACATCTTCGAAATTATGCGCAACACCGGATTGGGTTTCCCTGATAATTTTAGCAAAATCCGCAGAAGTTGGTCCAATGGCTAAAACCGGACGCTTAACGGCAAGGTATTCAAACATTTTACCAGGCAGGATACCTTGTGCATTTTTGGCATCATTTATTGGAAGCAGCAGCACCTGTGATTTACTTAATGCCAGTATTCCTTTGCTATGAGGTAAATAGGAAACCAGTTTTAAATTTTCAGACAATCCATTTTTCTGAACATCCCGGATAACCGACTCATCGGTCTGTCCGATAAGCTGAATTTGAAGTAATTTTCTGAAGTTATCATTTTCAGTGGCCAGCTCTGACAATGCCTTCCACAGTCCGGCCGGATTCCGATCTTTGTTAAAGGCTCCAAGATGTGTTATGGTAAATAATTCATCCCGTTCATTGACTTCAAATTGAAAATCTTCGGGGTCATAGCCGTTGTAAACAACACTGACCTTTCGCCCGCTGATTTCTTCAAAATCCTTTTGCCACGATGGACTAACCGTTACCACGTGATCCGCCTTTTGCAGCACTTTCCGTTCAAGCATTTTATGCCTTCTATCAGCCCACCTGGTGAGACGCAGTTTTTCGTAAAAATCAATGTTGGTCCACGGATCGCGAAAGTCGGCAATCCAGGGAATGTCAAATCTCTTTTTCAATCCCAAAGCAATGAGATGCATACTGTGTGGCGGACCGGTGGAAATGATTAAATCTACCGGATTTTCTTTCAGGTACCCCGAAAGAAATTTTACAGACGGTTTTATCCAGAATTTACGGGGATCAGGAATCAGAAAATTCCCACGGATAAATACAGATAATTTACTTTTCCAGCTTCCCGATGATGCTTCTGAAATATATCCGGCTTTAAATTTCTCCGTTTTCCTTGCACCGGTTAATTTACGGTAAACGTTGTAGGGTTCCCAGATGGGTGTTTTAATTTCCTCCACCGCAGGATGAATTTCCGTAAGCAGGCTTTCATCGTTTACCGAAGAATCGGGGTTTGAAGGCGTATATACAAGCGGTTTCCAATCCAGCCCCGGCAGGTATTTCGTCATCTTCAACCAGCGCATAACACCGCCGCCGCCGCTGGGAGGCCAGTAGTAAGTTATTATCAGGACCTTCTTCATTTCTCGCTGATTGGATACGGTAAAAAAATGAAAAACCGCGAAGCAGGAGGAAGAGAAAAAAATAAACTCTTCCTCCCTTTCCCCGCGGAAAAAATATTATTAGCCGAATAAATTCATAAAAAACTTTATCCGGAAATTCCTACAGCATTGCGCCTTTCTTCAATTACTTCATCAGAAAATGAAGTTTTACAATCTTTCAATAATTCTTGCGTTTCAAGAAACGAGAAATCCTCAAGATTCAAAACTTCTGCATTTTCTTCCTCAAATGAAACAGAAACGTTAACCGGTTTGGAAAAATTCACAGGTTTGTCAAATTTCAACCGTCCCTTATAATATGTTCCTGTTAAAGTTGGCATATATGAATTTTTTTAAAATATAAAATTACAATTTTTCAAACAACATTTTCATACTCACCTTTTCTCCGATGATTTTTCCCAATTCGCTGATTTGCACGCGCTCCTGTTCCATACTGTCGCGGTAGCGGATGGTAACGGTATTGTCTTCCCCGGTCTGATGATCAACTGTTACACAAAACGGAGTTCCAATGGCATCCTGCCTGCGGTAACGTTTCCCGATGGAATCCTTTTCATCGTACTGGCAATTGAAATCGAATTTCAATTCATCAATGATTTTCCGTGCTATTTCAGGCAGCCCGTCTTTTTTTACAAGCGGCATAACGGTAAGTTTAACCGGTGCCAAAACGGGCGGAATTTTTAACACAACCCGTGAATCTTTCTCCAGTTCCTCTTCATGGTATGACGCAGAAATTACCTGCAAAAACATCCGGTCGACACCAATGGAGGTTTCAACCACAAAAGGCACATACGATTCATTCAGTTCCGGATCGAAATACCGCATTTTTTTACCGGAATATTTTTCATGCTGCGAAAGATCGAAATCAGTGCGGGAGTGAATTCCTTCCACTTCCTTGAATCCAAACGGAAATTTAAATTCCACATCAACCGCGGCATTGGCGTAATGGGCCAGTTTTTCATGCTCGTGAAAACGGTAGTTCTCATCCCCAAAACCCAGGGCACGGTGCCAGTTCATACGGGTTTCCTTCCACTTTTCAAACCAGTCGAGCTCGGTGCCTGGCCGAACAAAAAACTGCATTTCCATCTGTTCAAACTCGCGCATGCGGAAAATAAACTGCCGCGCTACAATTTCGTTACGAAATGCCTTCCCGATTTGTGCAATACCAAATGGTATTTTCATCCGTCCCGATTTCTGCACATTCAGGTAATTCACAAAAATCCCCTGTGCCGTTTCGGGGCGAAGGAAGATTTTGGACGCTCCTTCGGCAGTTGAACCCATTTCTGTGGAAAACATCAGGTTGAACTGTCGAACATCCGTCCAGTTGCGCGAGCCGGAGATTGGACAAACAATTCCTTCGTCTTCAATAATGTTTTTCAGTTCCGCCAAATCATTATCATTCAATGCTTGTGAAAACCGATTGTGCAGGTCGTCCCATTTTTTCTGATTATCCAGAACACGCTGATTGGTTTCCCTGAATTGCTTTTCGTCGAATGCATCGCCAAACCGTTTTTGTGCCTTGGCAACTTCCTTGTTTATTTTTTCTTCATACTTCGCCAGTTGCTCTTCAATTAAAACATCGGCGCGGTAGCGTTTTTTCGAATCTTTGTTATCGATGAGCGGATCATTAAATGCATCCACATGGCCGGAAGCTTTCCATATGGTAGGATGCATAAAAATAGCCGAATCAAGCCCGACTACATTTTCGTGCAGCAAAACCATGCTGTCCCACCAGTATTTTTTGATGTTATTTTTCAGCTCAACACCATATTGTCCGTAATCGTAAACTGCGCCGAGCCCGTCGTAAATTTCGCTTGACTGAAACACAAAACCATATTCTTTACAGTGTGCCACCAGCTTTTTAAAAGTATCTTCCTGTGCCATTAATATTATTTTTTCAGAATTGAATGCAAAAATAGGATATAATTGATTGCTTTGAAAGAAAAGCGTGCAGAAAGGGAAAACGCCGGAGTTAATTACACCATTTTAATCCACTTCTTCAAAATCAACATATTCGCCTTCATTTTGGCGGTTTCTGTTTTTGTTTTGGTTGGTTTCTATGGTTACATCTCCTTCAGGGCGTTTTTGCTGCTGATTCTGTTTTTGCTGATCATGCATTTTTTGCTGCATATTTTTCACACTTTTATCAATCAGCAACGGCAGAACATACCTGGCAACCAACCGGATACCAAAATAAATAATCACAATTATAAAAATGGTGCGTAAAAAATTAATAAGGTATAATATTATAAACAGATTCATTTTAAAACTTATTTTTTGGCAGTTGCAAATAAAAAATTTATTCCAAAACACAAATTTATATGTTTTGAACCAGCTAACTGAATTATTCCTAAAATATTATTCGTTGCCAAATAATACTGAATATGTTCCCGGGTGTGACTAATGCCAAAACCAAGCCAAACCGAAGATAAATTATAAAGCGATAAACTTCCGCCAATATCCGTTCTTGGATTGAATGAATGGGTCCAAAGTCCTGAAAATTTATTTACAGAATGTTTGCCGTAAAATGCAAACTGATTATTCCATCCAACTGAAGAAGATTGGGAATACCGGAATTTGCTTCCAATATTTACTTTAAAAGGCAACACCTCGAGCGAGCGCAACGGACTATCTTTTACGTCAATTACATAGGATACCGAATCACCGAAAATTTTCAATGCTTCGCGAGATTCCACATATTTATCACCCCAGGGATCATTGGATTGATAAAGGTTATTTTTACTGTAGGTGATTGGTTCTTTGAATTTAGAAAGGTACGTGTTGTGACTAAAGGTGATAAACCCCAAATCAAGAAGGCTTACAGAAAACTCGTGTGTTTTATCCGAGCGATATACAAAGCCCAGATCGAGGGCAAATCCCAGGTTGTGCAGGTTAAACGAATAATCCGTCGGATAAGCTTTTGTTGAAAAAATGGTGTAATCATAAACCGAATCGTACCTGTATGTAATTGGCCCGGCCAATTTAAATTCGCCCTCCGGTTTCACCAGGAGCTTTTCATTTTCAGTATCAGTTTCAACAGAAAAATTTACATTTTGCGCATCGAAATACATTCTGCCGAATAAAATCTTGGGCCGGATTCCAATGTCGAGCCCTTCCCAGTATTTTTGCGAAACACCAAAAGCCAGTTCTCTAAAATGCTGATAATTAAAATTTCCGGCACCAAAATTTTCATTTTGCCCATAATAGGGTTCCACTCCGTCGCGAATAAGTTTTACAATTTCGCGGTTAAAAGATGTGGTTGCATAGCCGCGTTCGGTAAGAGAAACCTGAAAAGACAAATCGCGGTAATTTAAACTGGCAAAAAATAGTGAAAACCGCGCGGATGCCTGCCCTTCACCGGTTTGTTCCAGATTATTGTAAAAATCGAAAAAACTGTAATTCCATAATCCCTGCGAAAAAAGGGAATTAAGCGCAAAATTTGTATTCCAGGATAAACTTGTCCCGGAAATCATTGGCAAACTGACAACCAGTTTGTCGGTCTTATTTTGGTAAGCAGGGTTCAGCAACGATGCCTGCGAAACATTGGGGAGCATAAATAAAGCACCCGATTCCTGGGCTTTTCCGCTAAAGTAGAGCAGCATCAAAAAGATAAACAACTGGATATTCTTTACAACTTTACGAAACTGCATCGTTAATTTTTTCCGGATAAAAATAGTTTTAAAACTGGGATTTTTCAAATCAAAATATCGTTCAGAGCTATGTAGAAAATAACAGCCTTAAAAGATTATGGTTTGAATGTGCCGGAGAAAATTTATGTAAAAAAGCAAAATCAGGGAAAGCCAAAAGAACTAAATGCCTATTTCCCACTAATACCACCGCCGCTTGATTCGTTGGTATCTTTTACCGATGGCGAACCGAAATAATGAATGTGGCCCCCGCTGCTTGCATCGGCATATAATTCGTCAGAAACGCTGATAACAATATCTGCTCCACTGCTGACTTTTGCTTTACAAATAGCAGATTCCAAATCGTGGGTATTTATGTTGCTGCCGCTGCTGGCCACTGTTACCAATGTTTTCGATTTGCCCGAAAGCCGTGCAACTGCGCCGCTGCTGGCATCCAGTTCCACATTTTTATATACTAAATCCAGATCCAATTGGCTGCCGCTACTTGTGTTTAAATCCAGTTGCTGGCCCTTCAGTATATTTTCAGATTTTACATGCGAGCCCGAAGAAGCGTCAATCCGTTGTAATTCTTTTACCATTACATAAGCTTTCATGGTTTTGTTACCCCCCCTGAAAAACCAGTTTTTTTGTTTTACGTAAATATGCAAAACGCCATCTTTAACTTCGGTTTTTATGTCGTCGATAATATCCTTATCAGCCTCAACCTTAACCGATTCCTCATCACTCATTGATAAATACAACTCAATTCCGGCTGATACTTTTATTGCATTAAAATTTTTCAGGTTTCGGTTCTGGATATTTTCACCGGCAGCAATTGCAGCGGTATTCAGGCCAATTAACATTGTGAACAGAAGGTAAAACAACACGTTTTTAAATTTTTTCATTTTTCTGATTTTAAAGCTGTAAATAAGACGACTGAAGTTTTTTGAAGTTACAGCAAAAACTATTTTTTATTGATATTCCCGCCCGATGATTTTTCACTTTTTACAAGTGCAGGATTGCCGTAATAAAAAATATTCCCGCCACTGCTCGATTTCCCGCTAAAGCTTTCTTTTGTTGTTATCCAGATATTTGCACCGCTGCCGGCAGTTAAATCGCCACTTTCGGCAACAAGTTCTTCCGCTTTTACATTCGAACCGGCTGATGCTTTTACACTGATACTTTTTGTTGTTCCTTCGAGCATAATATTTGAACCGGCCGAAGCCGAAACTTCAACATTTTCGGTCTTGAGTTTAATTTTAAGGTTACTCCCGGCCGATCCAGTCAGTTTCAGATATTTCAATTCAAGAAAATTTTCTGAGTAAACATTACTTCCGGCAGATGCACTGATCCGTGAAATTTCAGGAACAGTGACAAACACTTTTTTCGATTTTGCTCTTCTGATGTTTTTTGAAGCCGTAATCTCCAGTACATTGTTTTTCACCTTTGTTTCAATAATTCCGAGCAGGTTCTCATCGGTACGGACCACTACTTCCTGCGCATTTCCCTGAATAATATAAACATTTAACCCCCTGCTAACCTTTATTTCATCAAATTTGGAAACCTTTCGCGACTGTTCTGCAACTTTACCATTTCCGTTAATTCCTTCCAAAAACAAACATGAATTTGCCAACACCGAAATTGCGAGAATGGAAAAAAGTAGAAATATTTTTTGTTTCATGGTTGTTAAATTAAGATGATACGGAAGAATTTTAAAACATGAACAAGTTAAAACGATAATAGCAGAACCTTGAAATTTTTTCGTTGAATGGAAGAAAACGACCGGTGAAGCAATAAGTTAATACATTAAAGGCTTTGTTGGCAATGAATTTTTATTCCGAAAAATTGAACTTTTTAAATGCCGGAAATCTTTAAGATATTGATTTTAATTTATTTTAACGTAATGCATTGGCTCAGTTTTTGACAGATGTAGCGATAGTTTTTTAATTTTGGCGAATTGTTTTACAATGAGGTTTGAATGTTCGGCATTCAAATTTATAAGGAGAAAAAAATATGAATTGGAAAAAACTTTGGATAGGAACTGTTCTTATCGTAATAGTAGGATTGGGCTTTTACAGTTTTACCCGCGACGAAAAAAACTTTGAAATTGCAAAGAACCTGGAAATATACCACACCTTGTTTAGAGAACTGAACATGTTTTATGTGGATGAAGTTGACCCGAACAAGTTGGTGAAAACAAGTATTGATCAGATGCTGAATTCTCTCGATCCGTACACCAACTATATTTCAGAAGATCAGATTGAGGATTTTCGATTTATGACTACCGGTGAATATGCCGGAATTGGTGCGGTTATCAGCAAGCAAAATGGTAAAATCATTATTTCGGAACCTTATGAAGGTTTTCCGGCACAAAAATTTGGTTTGAAAGCCGGGGATGTGCTTTTGGAAGTTGAAGGAAAATCAACCGAAAATATGACAACCGAAGATGTAAGCAACCTCCTGAAGGGACCTGCCAAAAAACCGGTTACCATTAAACTGATGCGCATGGGAGAGAAAAAACCACTCGAAATTCAGGTGGTGCGCGAAAAAATAACCATTGATGCAGTGCCTTATTACGGTATGCTTGATAAAAATACGGCTTATATCCGTCTGTCGAATTTTACCACAAACTGCAGCGATGAGGTAAAAAATGCTTTTCTGGAACTAAAGAAAAACAATCCTGAAGCGTTGGTTCTCGATTTACGTTCCAACCCGGGCGGACTGCTGATGGAAGCCGTAAAAATTGTTAATCTTTTTGTACCAAAAGGGGAAGAAATTGTAAGCACCCGCGGAAAAGTAAAACAGTGGGATCAAACATACACAGCCACTGCTACGCCCATTGATACCACCATTCGCATTGCAGTGTTAACCAACAGCAATTCAGCTTCGGCTTCCGAAATTGTTGCCGGCGCCATCCAGGATCTGGATCGTGGAATTATTGTGGGCACCCGCACATTTGGAAAAGGATTGGTACAGACTACACGTGATTTGAGTTACAATACCAAGTTGAAAGTTACCACCGCAAAATATTATATTCCAAGCGGACGCTGTATTCAGGCGCTTGATTATTCTCACCGCAACGAAGATGGCAGTGTTGGTCATGTACCCGATTCACTGGTTACTGAGTTCACAACTAAAAAAGGACGTAAAGTTTACGATGGCGGAGGAATTGTTCCGGATGTAAAAATTGAAAGCGACCAATTCAGTAATTTAAGTGTGGCTTTAATCACCAAATTCCTGATTTTCGATTTCGCCACCAAATTTTCGAACGAACATGAATCCATTGCCCCTCCTGAAAAATTTGAGGTGTCTGAAGATACCTACAACGAGTTTGCAGCTTTTGTCAAAGAAAACAATTTTAGTTATGATTTGAATTCGGAAAAGCAACTGGAAGATTTAATTGAGGCGGCAAAAGATGAAAAATATTACAGCACGGCCTCGGAAGAATTTGAAGCATTGAAAGCAAAACTGGAACCCAATCTGGATAAAGACCTGAAACTTTTTGAGGACGAAATAAAAGAATTACTCGAAGATGAAATTGTTTCGCGTTATTATTACCAAAAAGGAGCTATCCGGGCAGCAATAAACGACGACAACGGAATTGAAAAAGCAATAGAAGAATTGCATTCCAAAACCGCATACAGTGCCCATTTTGAACCCGGAATTGTAATTGCAATGAACGGAAGATAAAAATAACCGGTAAAATACTAATGAAAAAGGAGGGTTTGTTCCCTCCTTTTTTGTTTTGAATTCCTGATTGTTAAAAAACAAACAGGAATGTCACCAGAAGTGAAATTGTGCACAAAAGCTGCAAAAAAAATTTTATCTTGTGAGTAGTGTAATTGTTGAACCAATGAAACCGGATTTAAAGAAATTTCTCGATTTTAAGATTTTCAGTCATGGCAGTTTTGAGATTACTGTAGACAGTGTCATTCTTGTACTTATCGTTATTTTTATAACCATCATTTCACTGAAAATTCTTAAACGGTTTTTCAAAAACTACATAAAAAATCAGGAATACGAAAGGCGTTCCTACTGGTCGGTTTATTTGATTTTGCGCTATGTGGTCTGGGTAATTGTCATCGTACTTTTGCTCGAAACATCAGGAATTAAAGTTTCGGTTTTACTTGCAAGTATTACTGCACTGCTTGTAGGAGTAGGTTTTGGTATCCAGCAGCTTTTCAGCGACATTGCTTCAGGAATTGTTCTGCTTATTGAACGAAATCTTCAAATTAATGACGTCATCCAACTGGAAGATGAAACGGTGGGACGGGTTATACACATTGGCCTGCGCACTTCCAAATTAAAAACCCGCGAAGATATTATCCTTGTGGTGCCTAATTCAAAATTTGTAAACGACAAAATAATTAACTGGAGCCAGATGGATTACAACACCCGGTTTTCAGTTGAGGTCGGAGTTGCTTATGGTTCAGATACTAAATTGGTTACACAAATTTTACTTGATTGTGCCACTGAAAATAAAAACATTTCGGCTTTGCCAAAACCATTTGTCCGGTTCAATGATTTTGGTGAATCTTCGCTGATATTTCGTGTATATTTCTGGGTAATGGAACCGTTTTGGGTAGAAAATATAAAAAGCGAACTGCGCTATGCCATCGATGATAAGTTCAGAAAAAACAACATACAAATTCCGTTTCCGCAGCGTGATGTTCATATTAAACAGAACCCGCAAAAAGAATGAACCTGTTGGAAAATGCGCTGTTTTTGAGTTAAAGGACATTAAAAACCATAAATAACGACAAGAACAACTGAAATGAGACATATTAAAAGATTTGTTTTGCCCGGTGTTTTTCTCCTTCTTTCCATATTCTTTAAATATTTTGTTGAAAAATATCAACTGGTTTATCCCGACTATTACAGTTTTTTCGAAACAACAGGTTCAATTTTATTAATCGCCAGCATTGCCTGGTCGCTTATTGCAGGTTTGCGTGTATTGAAAATCATTCTTGTTTCCAGTTACGACACTACAATTGAAGATAATTTACGTTCAAGAAAATTTCAAACTCAGTTTAATATCCTGGAAAGAATCATCATATTTTTGATTATTTTGATTTCCATAGGACTAACGCTCATGCTTTTCGATGAAGTAAAACGAATTGGAATCAGTCTGTTTGCATCTGCCGGAATTGCGGGAATCATTGTGGGTTTTGCCGCACAACGTATTATTGCAACAGTAATAGCAGGCTTACAAATTGCCCTTACACAACCTATTAGAATTGATGATGTTGTGGTGATTGAAAACGAATGGGGACGAATTGAGGAAATTACGCTGACCTACGTTGTTGTGCGTATTTGGGATATGCGCCGGTTAATTGTGCCAACTACATTCTTTTTTGACAAACCATTTCAAAACTGGACCCGTACTTCGGCCGAAATTCTGGGAACCGTTTTTATTTATACCGATTACAATGTTTCATTCAATGCACTTCGTGATGAACTTACCCGGCTCCTGAAATCGACTCCGCTTTGGGATGAAAAAGTAAATGTGCTGCAGGTAACCGATGCAAAGGAAAATCGCGTGGAGGTGCGTGCTTTAATGAGTGCCAAAGATTCGCCAACTGCATGGGATTTACGTGTATTCGTGCGCGAAAACCTGATTAATTTCCTTCAGCAAAATTATCCTGAAAGTTTACCCAAAACAAGAATTCTGATGGAAGGGGAAAACAACGAAAAATCAATGGAAACAGGAAAAAATCCGAAAGAATCAATTTCAAAAAAATAAAAAATCAACTGAACGATATGAAATTTTATTTTGCCGGTTCCATTCGCGGCGGCCGCGAAGATGCTACTTTATATCAGCATATTATAGAATACCTGCGCAATTTTGGTGATGTACTAACTGAACATATTGGCGATCCGGCGCTTACACAAAAAGGCGATGACGGCGCCACCGATCGCTTAATTCACGACCGCGATTTAAAGTGGCTGATTTCAGCCGATGTGTTAATTGCCGAAGTAACCACCGTTTCAATGGGCGTTGGTTATGAAATTGGCCGTGCCGTAGAGTCGGGTAAAAAAGTTTTGTGCCTTTTTCGTCCGGATTCAGGACACAACCTGTCGGCAATGATTGCCGGCTGCCCCAATCTGAAACTGGTTTCTTATAAAACCCTGGAAGAGCTAAAAGAATCTATCCGGAATTTTTTAGCAGAAAGCTGATTAAGTTTCTGCAATAAACGGCACCACTTATTAGTCTGATATTCATTTGTTTTTCAGAAAAGAATTGATGTGAAACAAACCATCAAGTGTCAGCATTGGTTCAATGGATTTAATGTGTTTTGTAAGCGGTGCAACAACTGCGCTTAATCCACCAGTGGCGACCACAGTCAGTAATTCATTCAACTCTTCCTGAGTTCGTTCAATAATGGAATCAACCAATCCGGTAAAGCCTAAAACCACGCCGGCCTGAATTGCATGAGTTGTATTTTGCCCCAGCACTGAAGGCGGCGGCGACAGATGGATTTCAGGAAGTTGTGCCGTTTTTCCGGCAAGTGCACCAACGGCAGTATTCAATCCTGGTGCAATTGCAACGCCAAGAATTTCAGCATTTTTCCCGATAGTTGTAAACGTGAGCGCCGTTCCAAAATCAACGACCATCGTTAACTTTCCGTATTTCTGGTAAGCGGCTATGGAATTCGCAACCAAATCGGCGCCAATTTGAAACGGGTTCAATATTTTTACCGGCAACAGTTCATAAATTTCAGGACTTACAACATTTAGTTTTGCATCGGGAAAAAGAATGGAAAGCATCCCGGTAAAAGGATGCACAAGCGATGGAACCACACTGCTCACAATGATTTCGTCAACATGTGCGTTGCAGATTTTTCCGGCGCTGAGCAACGATCGGAAAATAACTTCATACTCATCTGCTGTTTTCAGATGATCGGTCTGAATACGCCAGTATTTCAGCCAGTTGCCATTTTCATTTACTCCAAAAACAATGTTTGTATTTCCAATGTCAGTAGCAAGTAACATATATGCCGAAACTGAGTTTTACTGTTTTAAACCGAATAAACTTATACTTTCTTTTTGAATAAAATATGGAATTGAAGCGAATTATTCATAATTTCATCCGAAAATTTACCACAAAATAAATTTATGGCCAGTATAAGAAGTTTAAAAAAAGATATTGACTATTTGATGTCGATGGTTTTAAGTGATTGTTTTTATGTTTTGGAATACAATTCCAAAGTGAATCAGGAAGAAGTGATGAAACTTGCCAGTGAAGTAATCCGGCAGCATCGCGATTTTCGAATCCGGGCCATTCACCCCGATGGTAAGGATAACCCGAAACTGGTAAAGAAACATTACAACATGCTGGTGAACGATTTACTAAACACTGCCAACAACGATCTCGAAAAATTATCGGAGGAGGTTAAAAAAACAAACTAATTCTTCTTTTTTAATTTTAATATTTTGTGCGCCACCACTTTTCCCCTGTGAAAAGTAGTCAGTTCCCAATCTCCGAACTTATCATCCGGTGGATTCCAGATACAATCCCCCAGATAAAATAAATAATCATTGGTACGAACGAACTGTTCTCCGGTAAAAGGTGGCGCTGTACTTCCGTCGTCTCCTGCAAATGGCGGATGATCGATTCTGAATTCCAGTGTTTCGCCTTTTCCCTGTTTAATTTGAAGGACATAACCAAATTCAGTTCCGGTTTCGGCTTCAATTTCGGTGATTATTTCCTTTATTTTTGGAAGTTCCCTGCTTGTGCGATCCCACTTTGAATATTCGCCAAAACTTAGCATTTTAAAAATTGGTTTTCTTCGTTTCATTAAAATTAATTCCTTCTGAATGTAAAAATAGTAAAATCATATTTTGCATTCATCAACAAAAAACAGTAAAGGAATTTATTATTTACAGGTTCTAAAAAACCGAAAACAGAAATTGTCCGGCGGGTTGTTTTCAGCCTGAATTTTTATTTGCTGCCGGATAAAAGATTTTTAATTTTGCAGCGTTCATAATAAAGTTAAAACTTCGGAAAATGAATGAATTGGAAACCCAAAATAAATTAAAAGCCACAGCCAAAAGAAACAACATTATAGTTATTGTTCTTGCTGTAATATTAGCGGTAGTGGTAGTATTGTATTTTTTGCAAGGCAGGGAACATCGTTCCATGTTACATGAATTGCGGTCAGAAAAAGATTCCATAAAATTGGAACTGACCGATTTGATGGTGGTTTACGACTCGCTTAAAACTGAGAATGATACCATTAACGAACAACTTTTTTATGCACAGACAAAAGTAAAAGATTTGCTTTTGGAAGTGGAACAAACTAAAAAAGTAAGTTTTCAGAAAATTTCGGATTACCAAAACCAGGTCACAACACTTCGCGGAATCATGCGCGATTTTGTGGTTCAGATTGATTCGTTGAACCGCCGCAACCAGGAACTATTGGCTGAGAACCTTGAGGTTAAGGAACAATACAAACGAATTGAAACGGAAAAACAACAACTGAGTCAGGAAAAGCAAAACCTTGAACGAAAAGTCCAGCGGGCCGCTATGCTTGACGTGCGCGAATTAATGGCCGAGCCATTAAACAGCCGAAGCAAAGACACAAAATATGCAAGAAGAACCGAAAAAATTCGGATTTATTTCGTGCTCGCAAGCAATGTTACTGCCAAACGTGGCCCAAAAAATATTTACGCCCGGATTATGCGGCCTGACCAGTTGCTGATGAGTAAATCGCCAGATAATTTGTTTCAGTTTGAAGATTTAAAAATTCAATATTCCGCCATGCGCGAAGTAGTTTATGAAGGTCAGGAACTGCCCGTGGCCATATTTTGGGATAATTCCAACGAACCTCAATTAATGGAAGGGGAATATACGGTGGATTTATTTGCCGATGGGAATAATATTGGCACAACAACTTTTACATTGCAATAAGTAATTCAATCATTACTGAAAAGCCCGGGTTGAAAACATCAGCCCGGGCTTTTCAGTAACAAACGGAAATTTTATGCATGCATAAACACCGGTTCGGTAACTTTTGCCAGTGTCAAAAGCTTTTGTGTTTCCTGATTCGTTATTGGTTTATAACCGTTCATAAACTCAAGCGCCTTCAGGAAAAGAGTATTTTTCCCGGGTGGAACTGCTGCCGTTACATTTTTCGACAATGTGTATTTCAACGCCATTTTCATTATTTCTTCGTCCTGAACAGGCCTGTACCAAACATTTTTAAAGATTTTTTCCTCTCCTTCTTTCAGGCGGGTCAATGCCATTGATTTTAAGGCCAGAATTCCCATCCCGCGTTTTTCTGCTTCAGCAAACACCTGAGGGCCAAAGTCACCGGCATTCCAGCACGCAAAATTAATGGGGAATAAAATGGAATCGAAATCAAATTTTTCCATGGCCAGTAAAGCTGCATCAACAGAATGTGCAGAAAATCCCAGGTGTTTAACTTTCCCGTCTTTTTTTGCTTTTACAAAAGTTTCCATGGCACCACCGGGAGCAAAAACCTGTTCTACTTCCTCTACCGAACTCAGCGCATGCAACTGGTACAAATCGAAATGATCGGTACGCAGTTTTATCAGCGAATCTTCCAGATCTGTCTGCGACCCGGCAGCTGTCCTTTCATGCGTTTTACAGGCCAGAAAACAATTTTTACGGTAAGATTCAAGGGCAGGCCCCAACCGTTCCTGGGCATTTCCGTAATTTGGAGCTACGTCATAATAATTTACACCCAAATCATAAGCTTTTGCTACCAGTTCATTGGCAAAATCCTGCGGATTGTCGTTCAGCATAATTCCTCCAAAACCAATAACAGAAAGTTTTTCACCAGTTTTCCCCAGTGTTCTTTTCGGGATGTTGTAATCGGGAGAAAAATTACTGCCAAAGGACCGGATTGCCGGAATTGTCAATGCCATGGCTCCAAGTGCGCTGTTCCGGATAAATATTCTTCGTTTCATCGTTTTTGAATTTTTATTGTTACCGATGTTGATTTTAACCAAGTTACGAATTAATAAATAAATCAGGGCAATTTTCACCGGTTCACCTGACATGAAAAAAGGGTGCCTGTTCAACACCCTTTTAAAATTTCATTCAGTCAGTTTCCTCATACTTAAAAGAAACTTTAATTTTAGTGCGGTAATATTTAATTTTACCTTCATAAATATGCATGTCCATCTGGACAACTTCTGCAATTCGTATATCGCGCAGTGATTCTGATGCGCGGATAATTGCATTTTGCGCTGCTTTTTCCCAGGATTCGGGACTGCTTCCAACGAGTTCGATGATTTTGTAAACACTTTCGGACATATTCTTTTGATTTTAAGGTGTATGAAAACATCCTTTTTTACGAAAGATTAACCGGTTAGGTTCAGATTAGAATTAAAATGATTTGGTTAAATTCGCAACATATCAATTGAATGTTATGAATTTTCAGGAACTTATTGCGCAGCGACAAAGTGTAAGAAAATACACCAGTCAACCGGTAGAAAAAGAAAAAATTGAGCAACTGATAAAAGCGGTTCATATCGCACCGTCGGCATGCAATTCACAACCCTGGAAACTGATTATTGTAAATGAACCTGAATTGAAAAACAAGGTAGCAGAGGCCACTTTCAGTAAAACCATCTCATTCAATAAATTTACCGTGCAGGCTCCGGTAATTGCTGTATTGGTAATTGAACGGGCAAAACTGATTGCTCGGATTGGCGGAAGTGTAAAAAATCAGGAATATCCGGAATACGACCTTGGAATTGCCGCTGCCCATTTTTGCCTGCAGGCAGCCGAACTTGGCCTCGGAACCTGCATGATTGGCTGGTTTGATGGAAAAAGGATAAAACAGCTTTTAAATATTCCGAAGAAAAGAAAGGTCGGTTTGATCATTACCATGGGCTACCCGCCAGCGGATTATAAACTGCGTAAAAAAATCCGCAAGCCTGTGGAAGAAATTACCGGTTTCAATTCCTACTAAACAACAGCAGGATGAATTAGGTTTTTCCTGTATAATATCTATTTAAACTGAAGCCAGTCGAGGTTAAACAAATTTTCCTTTTCGCCATAAAAGGTAAGCCATATTGCATGCACACCTTCGGTTTTTTCAATTTTCTGTGTCAGTGTTTTCCAGTCACCGTTTTCTTCACCCTGAATGTCAAAGGTTGTTATTCCGGGATGCCAGGGTTGATCGAGTCGTACCACTATTTTTCCTCCTTTTTTCAGGGGTTTTACGCGAATAGTCATTTCTTCGGCACCCGCTTTAAAATCGATGTATTTGTAAGCGACATTGTCCTCATTTTCAATTCCGCCCAATTCTTCATTCATCGGCTCAAACAGTTGAATCCTTACATTTCCAAACAGCAGACATGCACGTTCGGCATCAATTTTTTCAAAGGCATTGAGAGGTGGAGCTGCACCCTGGGAAGTCATTTCCACTTCGTCAATGCTGCCATCTTCATTAAAATGAATGGGTTCCACGCAGGCTTTGCGCATCATCCGGCTGTTATGGGTAGAGCGATGGTAAAAAACATACCACTTTCCATTGTGCTCCACAATCGATCCGTGGTTATTCCAGGTTGCCGGGTCACAGTGGTCGTTGTCCACAATCACGCCCCCGTATTTAAATGGTCCCATTGGTGAATCGCTGGTGGCATAACCAATGCAGGTTGGCCGGTTGGCGCGACCCATGTGTGCGTAGATGAAATAGTAAATTCCATTGCGTTTTACCATATATCCACCTTCGTGAAAGAAATGTTCTTTTTCGGTCACCAAATCGGTTATTATGGTTGACGTATCAATTTCCGTCATATTGGGTTTCAATTTGGCAATTTTCGCCTGCATTTGCCCCCAGATATAATAAGCCTGCCCGTCGTCATCGATAAAAACACAGGGGTCGATTTGCTCAATTCCGGCAACTTCCATTTTTTGTCCGTTGGTAAAGGGTCCGGTTGGAGATTTGCCCGTTGCCACTCCTTCTGCCGCCAAAGGATGAGGCTGGCAGTAATACAAATAATAAGTTCCGTTTTTGAACTGGCAATCGGGTGCGAAAAGCAGTGCATCGTTGTAGGGAACCTGGTCGTTTTCACCCCGGGATGAAAATACATCTTTTGTGATATTCCAGTTTTGCAAATCGGTTGTTGAGAGCACATGGTGGCGGTAAGAACAATAGTAATCGGTGCTTTCATCCAGTGAACCGTAAATGTACAATTTCCCGTCGTTCCAGACATGTGCCGATGGATCGGCAATATAAATCCCCGGTGGTACAATTGGATTTTGGGCAAATGTTTTCAGGGTAATTGCAAGGAACAGAATAAACAGGTTTTTTTTCATGCTAAAAATTGTTTCAGGTAATTTCGGCTGGTTAAAATAGCATTTTTTACATCTTCTTCCGAATCTTCAAATGCACGGTCTTCCACTTCAATGCAAACCGGCCCGCGATATTTCACGGAGGTAAGCGCTGAAAAAAAGCTTCGCCAGTCCACATCACCATACCCCGGTATTTTGGGCGAATGATAGTCAAGCGGATATGCCATAATTCCAACTTCGTTTAATTTATCGCGATAGATTTTTACGTCCTTCAGATGAATGTGGAACAGCTTTTCTTTAAAATCGAAAATTGGTTTGATTTCATCCATTTGCTGCCAGACCAGGTGCGACGGGTCGTAATTCAGGCCAAATGCCGGACTGGGAATGATTTCGAACAGCTGCCGCCAGATGGCAGGAGTTGATGCCAGGTTTTTGCCGCCCGGCCATTCGTCGCGGGTAAAAATCATCGGACAGTTTTCAATGGCGATTTTAATGTTGTTTTCCTCGGCTACTTTTATGATTCCCGGCCAGACATCCGCAAATTTTTTCAGGTTCTCTTCCACACTTTTTACCGGGTCGCGGCCAATAAATGTATTGACCACCGGTATTCCCAGCTTTGCTGCGGTGCGGATTACTTTTTTGATGTGTTCTACATAAACTTCAGCCTGTTGTTTATCCGAATCGAGCGGGTTGGGATAATACCCCAGTCCCGAAATATACACCTTGTTTTTTTGGAGTACCGATTGGATTTCCGCAGCTTTTTTATCATCGGTTTCGTCTGCATTGATGTGTGTGACGCCTGCATATCGTCGTTCGGCTTTCCCCAACGGCCAGCTCATCATTTCCACACATTTAAACTGGTTTTCCGAAGCAAATTCAACGACTTCCCCGAAACTTTTATCCGCCAGAATGGCGCTAACAAATCCTAAATCCAACATGGTATTTTAGTTTAATTGATTTTCATATCTCAAACTTTGACCCACTGCTGTTTTTCGTTGCTTTCCAGTATTCGTTCGCAGAGCACCAGCTCGCGCAGCCCATCTTCGAAAGTGGGGAATTTTGCACCTTCCATCGACCCTTTACGGATGTTTTCGTAAACCTCTTTAAAGAGTTGTTTGGAAGTATCCGGAAATCCTTCGTTGTGGCCTCCGGGAAATGAAATTAATGCTGCGCTTTCTTTTTCAAAAAGGGAAGGATCACGCATTAAAACCTGATTGGGCGCATTACGTTTTCCCAACCACATCTCGTTCGGCGATTCGGAGCACCAGTTAAAGGTTTGTTTTGATCCTGAAATCTCCAGGCTTAACCGGTTTTTCCGTCCTGCTGCCACCTGACTGACGGTAACCACCCCTTTGTTCCCGTTATTAAACCGCAACATAACTGTGGCATAATCTTCGGTGGAGATGGGTACATCTTTGTAATCTTCCGGTTGCAGCATTTTCCCGGTGAAAGTTTCCACTGGCTTCAGAGGTTTTTTTCGTGTCCGGTGAATGGTATTGAAATCCGCCATCACCTCTGTTATTTTCAGTCCTGAAATGTATTCCAGTAAATCCATCAGGTGCGAACCAATATCGGCAACAGCTTTTGATTTTCCGGATAATTCAGGTTCCAGCCGCCAGTTGTAATCGGTATTGTAAAAAAGCCAGTCCTGCAGATAGGAACCCATTACCGAATAAATTTCACCCAGTTCGCCTTTTTCGCGCATGACTTTCATCTGCCGCACCAGCGGGTAATAACGGATATTAAAATGAACCGCATGGATTAATCCTTTTTCATTTGCCAGTTTCAGCAGTTCTTCCCCTTTTTCAATGGTGGTGGCCAGCGGTTTTTCACAAATCACGTGCTTGCCGGCAAGCAGAGCCGCTTTGGCCATATCGAAATGAAGATAATTTGGCGTGCAAATATGAACGGACTGAATATCTTCCTTAAGGAGTTCATCAAAAGTTCCATAATATCTTTCAATTCCCAGTTGCGCTGCTTTTTCCTGTGCAAGTTTTTCCGAAGTTTCTGAAACTGCAACCACATCAATTCCCGGAATTCTTCTTAGGGCTTCGATATGAGCGGGGCCGATGAATCCCAATCCGGCCACACCTACTTTTATCTTTTTCATACTATTAAAATTGTTTATTTTCAGCGGTATAGTATGGAACTCGCACCATTTTAATTATCCTCCTGGATGTAATTATTTTACATGCTCGTTTCATCATTATTTTAGTTCTTTTCGGATCATCACTTTTTCAAAATTATACAGTTCGCGTA
This sequence comes from uncultured Prolixibacteraceae bacterium, assembly GCA_963771595.1. Taxonomy (GTDB): domain Bacteria; phylum Bacteroidota; class Bacteroidia; order Bacteroidales; family Prolixibacteraceae; genus CAVYUC01. The sequence goes on from CAVYUC010000008.1 coordinate 239,111, forward strand.
CTTTTTCAGGTTCATTTTCCCTCCAGATAAATCCTGCCCAATCCATAAACCACACCCACTGAGGCTGCTCTTTTAATATTTCCGGAGTGGGCAAAATTCCGCATTCACCAATTGCAATGGGTTTTCCTTCCCCTAATTCCAGCAACTGGTCGTGATGCGATTTTTTGTAATCGTTTTTATACACGTCGGCGGCCAAAACATCAACGTATTCATTGCCCGGATAAAACAGATGATACGGATAGGCTTCATCGTCTTTCCAGTCGCGGGGAGCATTGGCATTCCACACCCAAATCAGGTTGTTGAGTTTATGGTAATTAACATACCGGTCGTACATAATTTTCCAGAGTTTTACAAAACCATCGGAGCCCGGGCGGTTACCGTACCAAAACCACATTCCGTTCATTTCGTGGTAAGGCCGCCATAGCACCGGGACTCCTGCCTCCTGCAGTTGCTTCAGGTATCCGGCAACATCATCAATTTTTTCAAGCAGCATGTTGTAATATTCGCTTCCGGGAGTAACAATCTGTTCCCATTCCCGGTCGGTTACCCTTCCTTTAACACTTCGTGCAAAACCCAGGCTGTCCGGATCGAAAGGTTTTACCTGGTGGTACATGAGTGTTACAATACTTCCGGCTTTATACTGGCGAATGGCTTCCTCCACCAGGTTTTGGCGGGTTTCAGGTGTTCCCAGAAAATCGGTTCCCCAAATAACCGGAGTTTTGCCGGTAATTGCAATTACACTGTCAGTAGATCGCAGCAGTTCGTGGCTGTAATTATGTTGTCCGGACAAAATGTTTTCGCCGCCAATGCCGCTCAAATAGTTTAAAAGTTCCTGTGCCTCTTTTGTGGCATTTGGATTTACAGGAGAAACGTGTTGGTTTTTACAGGATGCTAAAAATAAAATGACAAACAGACTGCACAAAAAGATAAATTTCTTCATTCCATATTATTTACATTGAATTTTCAGAATATATTATCAATCAACGTATACTCTGAATTTCAGTCGGATTTAGTTTCTATATGAATAAAATTATTTAAAACCTCAGGTTTTTCAAAAATTCCCCGCTTGATTTCAGGCATCCAATTCCATCCGGTTCATTATCCCTTTCAACAATATAATGTTTGATACCTTGTTTTTGGGCTTCCTCAAAAATGGGTTTAAAATCGATAATACCGGACCCCGGGCAAATAAAATCTTCATCCGGTGCCATATCTTTTACATGGAGTATTTTAATTCTCCCATTGTATTTTTTAAGCATTTCCAGCGGATCACCGCCCCCCTTTTTCACCCAGTAAATATCCATTTCACAATTTACCGTTTTGGGATCTGTGTTTTGCATCAGGTAATCAAAAGGTAATCCTTCTTCCATCGCGGTAAATTCCTTGTTATGGTTATGCCAAAGCAACTGCAGCCCTTTTGCTTTTACTTTTGGCCCCAGTTCATTCAGCATGTCCACCGATTTTTTACAATCTCCGAGTGTAAAGGGTCCGCCCACATACCAGGGCCAGTATACCACTGCATATTTTTCTCCCAGTTCATTTAACTGATCGAGGGATTTATTGAGTTCGTCATCCTTGGCCTTGAAATCGATTCCCCCGGCAATTGGTTTAATACCAACCTTTTTGCAGTAATTCACAAATTCCACTGGTGAGCCGGCATAATTGCTGCCGCCTTCAATTTCGGTAAATCCGAATGCAACAGCTTTTTCAAGGGTACCTTTCCAGTCTGCCTTCATGGCATCGCCGGCAATTCCGGATATAAAACCGAAATTTTTCAATTTACTGCCGCCTTCACCGGCTATGGATACCAATGGACTTACAGCACATAAACCGGCAGTTGCAACAATTCCTGATTTTATAAAACTTCTTCTTGTATTCATTTTTTTGGTTTTGTTTATTAAAGATACTGGATGAAATGGGCCTGTTTCATTTTTATTCAAATGAAACAATCGGGCAATTTATTTCCATGTACTGGTTTTTAAATATTAAACTTCAGGGAGTTTCCAGGGTTTACGGTATTCCGGTGTTATAAAATCATTGGCTTCCTTATTGTTGGTAAAGCGGTTATTTTCATCATCCCATTCCAGAACAGTGGCACCAATGCGTGCAGCGATATTCGGAATATGCGCATGCAATGCGGCTGCCCTGCCCTTTTCGGGTGTGCATGATGTTTCTTCCCGTGTTTTAATGCATTTCAGGAAATTATCCACATGAAAGCGGTGTGCATCGGTGCTGCCGTCAAGAGAAACTTCTTCGGTTTTAGGCGCTTTCTTTTCATTGTCCCATTCGGGGTATAAATGATAGCGGTTGCGGTTGGTAACAATTGTTCCTTTTTCACCAACAAACTCTACTCCGTATGCTGTATCATAGGGTCCCTGTTGAATTCCGGCAGTCATATTCCAGTTAATTACATAATTATCCTTGGGAAAAATGACATTCATGGTATCGAAAGTTTCCCGATCCATTTTTTGTTTTGAAAGGTTGGCCGCATAAGTCACCGTTGTTTTTGGCGGTTCAATCAAATCGCCGGCCCATATGCCCATATCGAGCAGGTGCACGCCCCAATCCGACATCAGGCCGCCGCCATAATCCCAGTAGTGGCGCCAGCTTCCATGAAACCGGTTGGGATTGAATGCCCGTTTTGGAGCAGGCCCCAGCCAGAAGTCATAATCCACACCCACTGGCACCGGCCCGTCTGGTTTGGGTGTGGAACCCAGTCCGTAATTGAAGTTGGCCCAGATGTTTACTTTTCGAAGGGTTCCGATTTCGCCCGATTTTATCAGATTCATGGAATCGATAAACGTTTTGTTGTCGCGTTGCTGCTGGCCAACCTGTACCACCCGGTTGTAGCGTTTTGCTGCATTAACCATGATGTTGCATTCACCAATGGTATTGGCCATGGGCTTTTCAACATACACATCTTTCCCGGCCTGGCAGGCCGATACCATTACCAGGCAATGCCAGTGATCCGGAGTACCGATAATAACCGAATCGATATCTTTACGTTCCAGGACTTTGCGGAAATCGTGGTACAATTCCGGCATCTGGCTGTAATCGTTTTTTACCGCTTGTGCCCGTTCATTCAGCACATTTTCATCCACATCGCAGAGCGCAACACAATTAACCATTCCTGTATCCAGGTGGTGCTTCAAAATACCGAACCCCATATTCCGGCAGCCAATCAGTGCCACATTCACCTTGTCAGAAGGTGCAAAACCTGCCGACCATACCTTTTCAGGAATAACAGTGGCCATTCCGATTGCCGAAACAGCCAATGCTGAATTTTTAATAAAATTTCTTCTTGATGGATTCATAATCAATTGGTTTAGATGTTAAAAATCAGGAATTAAATCCTGTTCTGATTTTAGTTCATTTTATTCCTCATATACCCATGCACCTGAGCCATTGTTTTTTTCAAAAAAGGAATCCTGTGCCGATAAGGCGTCTGTTTCTGAGGCATAGGTACCAATTCCGATTAAATAATAGTTACCCCTTTTTCCCAGGTGAAACGGTTCGTAACCCGCATTTTTTAACTGCTGAAGGTATTTCTCCGCATTTTCTTCATCCTTAAAACTTCCGCCAATCAGGTAATATTTTGAACCGGATAAAATATCAGTGACAGCTGGTTCACTTGCAGAAAGAACGGAATCGGTAACTGCTGAATCCGGCAATGATTCAACAATACCGGCATCTTCCGATTGGGACGCCACAGGCTGCTGTTGCTGTACATTTACAGAATCAACCTCCGCAGAGGGTTCTTTTTCCTGATTTAAAAAAATATAAATTCCGGCTGCTGTCAAAGGAATCAGAATAAGCAGCAGCCACAACCAGCTCCTCTTTTTATCTTTATTATTGCTTTCATCGGCATACCAGGGTTCTGTTTTCTCCACCGGTTGAAATTCCTGCTCCTGAAATGCTGCTTCTATTTTTTCCTCCGGTGGTAAAACTATTGTTTCTTCCGGTCCTGAAAATGATTCCTCCTGAACACCATCTTCAGGTTCATCTTTTAATGACAGGGCTCCCAACCCAAAAGATTCAAGAAGTAAATTATCGTAACCAAAAGCCTCAAACTGAATTTCCTGAGATTCATTCAAATGGAGCACACCCAATTTTTCCAGCGTTACCTCTTCACCTTTATCGAGACGGTAAAGAATATCTTCACGTTCTTTTTCTATTTTATTAAGGGCCTCCAAATGCGTAATATTGTCCTGTAAGGCTACATAGTTTACCAGTAAATTATCATTGTTCCTGATTTTCGGATTAAATGAAATTTCTGTGGAAGGAGGAAGTATCTCATCGTTTTCCCTGTTTATCTGAGCAGGTTTATATCCCGCGATAAAAGCCCCGAGTCCGGGAACAATTACGGTTTCAAATTCCGGTAATAACCGACTAATGTGCAATCCTAAATTCAAAATTTAAATATTTAAATATTTTTTGCAAAAAGATAAATAAAATACGTGTCGAAAATACGAATATTAGCTGCCAAAAGCAACGTGCACTATCAAATTGCATAAACAAAGAAGCGCTTTTACCGTTTTTTGTAAACAGGAATATCAACCCGTTCAGACAAATATTTTTGACGTCATTTCAAAATGTGCTACTTTTGAATGCGGTAATTTAAAGTGAATTCAGAATCTCTTTTTTTTGAGACTGACGTAAATACATCTCCGGATGAATTCCACAGAAATAAGAATTAAAAAAAATTTATTCAAATGAAAATATCAGTTGTTGGAACAGGATACGTGGGTTTGGTTACCGGAACCTGTTTTGCTGAAACAGGCGTGAATGTTGCCTGCGTTGACATCAATGAGCAAAAAATTGAAATGCTGAATAACGGACGCATACCAATTTACGAACCGGGGCTTGAAGATATCTACCTGCGAAATGTGGAAAAAGGACGTTTATCCTTTACAACCAATTTAGAAACCAGCCTCCAGAATGCGGATGCCGTTTTTATTGCAGTTGGAACCCCACCCGGTGAGGATGGCAGCGCCGACCTTCAATATGTTCTTTCGGTAGCTTCAGAAATTGGAAAAGTTATGGATCATTATCTTGTGGTGGTTACCAAAAGTACGGTCCCCGTGGGTACTTCAAAAAAGGTACAGGATAAAGTTCAGGAAGAACTGGATAAACGCGGAGTGGATTTGACTTTCGATGTGGCATCCAATCCCGAATTTTTAAAAGAAGGAAATGCTGTGGAAGATTTTCTGAAACCCGACCGCATTATTGTTGGCACCAATTCGGAACGTGCAGAAAAAGTAATAACACGATTGTACAAACCATTTTTACTCAACGGTCACCCCATAATTTTCATGGATGTTGTTTCTTCTGAAATGACGAAATACACTGCAAATGCCATGCTTGCCACAAAAATCAGCTTTATGAACGATATCGCCAACTTTTGCGAAATTGTTGGGGCTGATGTTAATTCAGTTAGAAAAGGGATTGGATCGGATGCGCGCATTGGACACAAATTTATTTATCCGGGAACCGGTTATGGTGGCTCCTGTTTTCCGAAAGATGTGCAGGCCCTTATTCGTACTGCCGACGAAAAAGGATATTCACTCGATATACTGAAAGCCGTGGAAAAGGTGAATTACAGGCAAAAATCTGTTTTGTTTACTAAAATTAAAACACATTTTAAGGGCGAATTGAAAGGAAAGAAAATAGCCATCTGGGGTTTGGCCTTCAAACCCAAAACCGATGACATGCGTGAAGCCCCTTCTCTGGTAATAATCAATCACCTTGTGGATGAAGGAGCAGAAGTTGTTGCTTATGATCCGGTTGCCATGGAAGAGGCAAAACGGGTATTGGGAAACAAAATTTTATTCGCCAAAGATGAATACGATGCCTGCATTGATGCTGATGCATTGATTCTCGTGACAGAATGGCCTGAATTCAGAATGCCTAATTTCAGGGTGATGGAAAAGTTACTAAAAAACAAACTTATTTTTGACGGACGGAATATTTATGATCCCGAAGAAATGGACGAATGTGGATTTACCTATTACAGCATTGGAAGAGCAAATGTTATTCACTAAATTTTTATACGAATTAATCCGGGTGTTATATGAAAAGAATATTGATTACAGGTGGTGCAGGCTTTGTTGGATCGCATCTGTGTGAACGGCTGATAAATGAAGGAAATGAAGTTATTTGCCTTGATAATTTTTTTACCGGCAAGAAGAGTAAAATTGTTCATTTAATTGATCATCCTTATTTCGAACTGGTGCGACATGATGTAATTATGCCTTATTATGTTGAAGTAGATGAAATTTACAACCTGGCTTGTCCGGCCTCTCCGGTGCATTACCAGTACAATCCTATCAAAACCATCAAAACTTCGGTAATGGGAGCCATCAACATGCTGGGCCTGGCCAAACGAACGCAGGCAAAAATTCTGCAGGCATCAACCAGTGAGGTCTACGGGGATCCGGAACAACACCCGCAACCTGAAAGTTACTGGGGTCATGTGAATCCCATTGGCATCCGCTCCTGTTACGATGAAGGGAAACGATGTGCTGAATCGTTATTTATCAATTACTACATCCAAAATCAGGTAAATATTAAAATCATCAGAATATTCAATACATACGGACCAAAAATGGAACCCGACGACGGGCGCGTGGTTTCCAACTTTATCATTCAGGCACTTCAAAACAAGGAAATTACCATTTTTGGCGATGGAAAACAAACCCGCAGCTTTCAGTATGTCAGTGATTTACTTGAAGGAATGATTCGGATGATGAAAACAGACAAATCCATTACCGGTCCAATCAATATCGGGAATCCTGGCGAATTTACCATGCTTGAACTGGCACATGAAATTATAGATTTAACCGGTTCAAAATCCAAAATAACTTATCTTCCTTTACCTGCCGATGATCCTACACAACGTAAACCGGATATTAAAGTAGCCAGGGAAAAGCTGAATGGCTGGGAACCTGTTGTTCCACTTCGCGAAGGATTGCAAAAAACAATAGATTATTTCGACCAGCTGCTGCGGGAACAGTAATTTGAAAAAGTACATTTTATAAGAATAGTTTATTTTTCGCTTCACAATCGCCACCGGAAATTCCGATTGGCTTTATTTTCTTAATTTTGGAAAAAACTGAAAATGGCATATAAGATATTGGTTACCGGCGGAACCGGATATATTGGCTCACACACTGTTGTTGAACTTCAAAATTCAGGTTACGAAGTAATTGTTGTGGATAACCTTTCCAATTCATCAATTGAAGTGCTGGACAGCATTTCCAAAATTACAGCCATCCATCCGGTTTTTGAAAAATTTGATTTGGCCGATCAGGAAAAAACAGATGATTTTTTTCAGCGAAATACTGGCATTGATGCCGTTATTCATTTTGCAGCATCAAAAGCAGTTGGCGAATCGGTGCAAAAACCGCTGCTGTATTACCGCAATAATCTCGTTTCGTTATTGAACGTTTTGGAAGGGCAGGTAAAATATAATATCCCGAACCTGGTGTTTTCATCGTCCTGCACCGTGTACGGACAACCGGAGGAATTGCCGGTTACGGAACAAACTCCCAGGCAGGAAGCAGAATCTCCCTATGGAAATACTAAAAAAGTGAACGAAGATATCATGCGCGACGCCATAGTTGCCCATCCCCAGTTAAAAGGTATTGCACTTCGTTATTTTAATCCCATAGGTGCCCACCCCTCTGCGTTGATTGGCGAATTACCGCTGGGTGTTCCGCAAAACCTTGTTCCGTTCATCACCCAAACTGCTGCCGGATTACGCGAACAATTGCGGGTTTTTGGAAACGATTACAATACTCCGGATGGTTCGGCAATCCGCGATTACATTAATGTAATTGACTTGGCCAAAGCACATGTGATCGCCATTGAACGTTTGCTAAAAGGGAAAAATAAAGAGGGTTACGAAATTTTCAATCTGGGTACCGGAAATGGGCTATCAGTTCTGGAAATTATTAACAATTTTGAAAAAGCTACCGGCATAAAGCTGAATTATAAAATAGTTGATCGCCGTGCCGGTGATATAGAAAAAATTTGGGCTGACACTACTTACGCAAATCAGGAATTAGGCTGGAAAGCTGAAAAGGGGCTTGAAGAAACACTGCTTTCGGCATGGCACTGGGAAAAGCGCGTAAGGGGAATCAGGTAAACAATAAATATAAAGGTGCATGCGTTTTTTAGGGTAAAAATCTTAAAATGTGCAAAAGCTAACCTGCTTACTCCTTCTATGTTATCTTTTATTACCAGTGTTCTCCACTGCACAAAATGCGCCGTTATATCTGTCGTTTGAAGGAGGTGGAAACGGGCTGATTGCTTCAGCAAACATCGGCAGGCCCATCATCATCAATCAACGTTTTAAAGTTAATTTTCAAACCGGTCTGGGCTGGGCGCCTAAAATAGCAAAACCACAATCCGTCTTCACTATTCCAGGACAACTAACCTGCAATTTTGGCGAAAATGGAATGTATCTGGAAGCTGGCGCCGGTTTAACCCTTATTCCCAAAAGTAAGTTGCACACTGAGGAATTGGCCGACGGAAAAAGTGAGTTGTATATTTCTCCGATTATCGGATTTCGGCATGAATCCTCGAACTGGTTTGGAAGAATTTATGCCTGTCCACTTTTTCATATAAACGGCGAACATATTTATGATCCGGTTACAAAAGATTTTATAAATTTCGGTATAGGGATTGGTACAATACTTTAATTTTAAAAATGATTTTCTAATTTCACCCAAAATATAAAAAATGAAAATATTAATTACCGGTGGTGCCGGATTTATTGGTTCCCATGTTGTCCGGCTGTTTATTGAAAAATACCCGGATTATCAAATTGTCAATCTTGACAAATTAACTTACGCCGGAAATCTGGCCAACCTAACAGATATTGAGAACAAACCAAACTACAGTTTTATAAAAGGCGATATTGTGGACGGGGATTTTATCCTGAAATTATTTGAAAAATATCAGTTTGACGGAGTAATTCATCTGGCCGCCGAATCGCATGTTGACCGGTCGATTGCCAACCCCACCGAATTTGTTTTTACCAATGTTATTGGTACGGTTAACCTGTTAAATGCAGCCAAACATATCTGGAAAGACGCTGCCGGTAAAAAATTCTACCACATTTCCACCGATGAAGTTTACGGTTCTTTGGGCGATGAAGGAATGTTTACCGAAGAAACACGATACGATCCACACAGTCCGTATTCCGCATCAAAAGCAAGTTCCGACCATTTTGTCCGGGCATACACAGACACATTTGGATTGCCTGCAGTTATTTCAAACTGCTCAAACAATTATGGTTCATTCCAGTTCCCCGAAAAGCTGATTCCATTGTTTATCAACAACATTAAAAACAAAAAACCGCTGCCGGTTTACGGGAAAGGTGAAAATGTGCGCGACTGGCTGTGGGTAGTTGATCATGCACGCGCCATTGATACTATTTTTCACAAGGGCAAAATTGGCGAAACCTACAACATTGGAGGATTCAATGAATGGAAAAATATTGATCTTATCCGGACGATGTGCCGGATTATGGATGAAAAACTGGGTCGCGGTAAAGGAGAATCGGAACAATTGATAACCTATGTTAAAGATCGTGCCGGTCATGATTTGCGGTATGCAATTGACGCTACAAAAATTAAAAACGAACTGGGCTGGGAACCTTCGCTGCAATTTGAGGAAGGTATCAGTAAAACCATTGACTGGTATCTTGAAAACGAAGAGTGGATGGAAAATGTAACTTCGGGCGACTATCAAAAATATTACGAGGAACAGTACGAAAAGAGATAATTTTTTATAAACCGGCAGATTAAAAAAATCATTATGCCATACAATGAATATCTTGCTGATCGTGTCCGTAACTCCCTGAAAGAAACAAAAACCGGTTTCGAAGAAAAGAAAATGTTTGGCGGCATCTGTTTTTTGGTGGATGACAAAATGTGTGTTGGAATAATAAAAGAAGAATTGATGGTACGAGTTGATCCCGCACTCCAGGAAATACTGCTGGCACATGAAAATTGCCGCCCAATGGATTTTACAAAACAATCCATGAAAGGCTTTCTTTTTGTGCAGCCTGAAGGTGTTGACATGGATGAAGACCTGGACAAATGGATAGAACTCTGCCTTGAATTCAACCCAAATGCCAAATCAAGCAAAAAGAAAAAATGAAACACCGATGTATCTGGTTTAATAGTGTGCAAAAAAAAGATGGTGAGCTTTTTGAAAAGTTCACCATCTTTTTAAAAAGAAGTTCAGGTTAAATTATTTTCCTTTTGCAATATCAATCCCAATTCTCTGCCCTTTATATTTCGCATTTTTAAAGGAGTTTAGAACTTCTTTTTCATATCGTTTGTCTACTTCAAAAAACGAAAAGCTTTTCAGGACTTCAATGCTCCCGATTTCAACACTTTTATCAGAAAGATTCTGGTTGATTAAATCGATAATAGTACGTTTACTTACACCGTTTTTCTTTCCGAGATTAAAAAAGAATCTTGAAAAATCATAACCGCCCCGCCGGCGTCCCGATCTTGAAGCTTCACGATCATCACGGCTTCCTCTGTCAACCCGGCCACGTTCTGCGCTGCCCCTCTCATCGCGGCCACGTCTGCGCCTGCTTCGATCTCCGCGTTCACTTCTGTCAAAATCCCGATCACTGTGTCTGCTTTCATCAACATTAATATCCGGGGCATTTTCGTAATACTCTAAAAAGCGGTTAAATTCAACCGAAACAAAATGTTTAATCAGCTCCTCGCGATCGAGCCATGCCAGTTTCTTATAAATAACCGGCATAAATTCTCCTATCTGGACATTGTTCACTTCAATTTTTTCAACTTTATCTATCAAACTGAACAGTTGTTTTTCGCAAATTTCTTTTCCTGAAGGAACCTGTTTCTGGATAAATGTTTTGTTTACAGTCTTTTCCACCTGTCGCAATTTTCCTTTCTCGCGCATGTGAATTAATGTCACAGAAATACCATTTTTCCCCGCCCTTCCGGTTCGTCCGCTCCGGTGAATATAAATTTCAGGATCGTCGGGCAGGTTATAATTGATAACATGCGTAAGATCGTTTACATCCAGGCCTCGGGCAGCAACATCTGTCGCTACCAGCATCTGCAGGTGTTTACTGCGAAATCTGGCCATAACATGGTCGCGCTGTGCCTGCGACAAATCTCCATGCAGTGCATCGGCATTGTAGCCGTCCTGCATTAATTTATCAGCAACTTCTTTTGTTTCTGCGCGCGTGCGGCAAAATATAATTCCGTAGATATTCGGATTGATATCAGCTACACGTTTCAATGCCAGGTACCGATCTTTTGCATGCACCAAATAATAATGATGCTCCACGTTTTCGGCGCCTGTATTTTTCTTTCCTACCGAAATTTCCAATGGATTGCTCATATATTTGTTGGCAATCGCAACAATTTCCTTCGGCATTGTCGCTGAAAACAATAATGTTTGTTTTCCCTTGGGCGAATTTTCGAGAATCGCATCCAAATCATCTTTAAAACCCATGGAAAGCATTTCATCGGCTTCATCAAGCACGAGCCACTGAATTTCTTCCACTTTAAGTTTTTTACGTTTTATGAGATCGAGCGTACGACCGGGAGTTCCTACAACAATTTGTGCTCCCCGCTCCAACTGGCTGATTTGTTTTCTAATATCGGCTCCACCATAAACTACCGCAATATTTATTTTGGAAATATGTTTTGCAAAATTTTCCAAATCGCTGGCAATTTGAAGAGCCAGTTCACGGGTTGGACTTAAAATTAAAGTTTGGGTGGCTTTTATCGAAGTATCAATTTGTTGCAGAATTGGTAAACCAAATGCGGCAGTTTTACCGGTTCCGGTTTGCGCAAGTGCTACCAGGTCTTGTTTGTCTTGCAGTAAAAAAGGAACTACTTTTTCCTGTATTGGTGTGGGTTGCTCAAATCCAATTTCTTCAATCGCCAATTGAATTTCGGAACTGAGTCCCATTTCATTAAATAATGTCATTCAAAATCCTTATAAAAATATTGGGCGCAAAGGTATGCTTTTAAAATGGAATTCAGGCAATTGTAAAATTATCTTTGAAATATTAAGAAATTCGTAAGTACCTGTTTTTTTATTCCTGCAATTTAGCCCCGCTGTTAAATTCATTAATAAATCGTTAACCTGTTCCAACAACAGGCTAATTATGCAAAGTTTTGTAATCATATCCTCAATTAATAAACTCAAATCGCTTACATTTGTTGAAGAACATATTCATTCAACTACTGGATTTATGAATATTGATTTACCATTGAAAACAATAAAAAACAAATTCATCCTGCTTTTTATCGTGCTGTTGTTTTCATTAAACACATGGCAATTGGCAGCACAGGAGCCCGATACAATCATCCGTATAAAAGATCCTGAACGATTGTTGCGAAAAATTGATGCCCGAAAAATAACGGATGGCGGATTTAATTTCTGGCAGGATAACTTTTCGGGACACTGGGCCGGAATTGATTTGGGGTTTAACACCTTTTTAAATCCTGATTATTCGGGATACGAAAATGATTTTATGAAAAATGATGTATTGCGGTCCAATTCATTATACGTCAATTTAATACAGCAGAACATCGGATTGCAGCGAAACCGGAATACAATAGGTTTGGTAACCGGAATCGGACTTCACCTTCAAAGTTACCGGCTGGACAAAAATACCACCATCAGGTTAAATGAAAACGGGCGGGTGGAGCCGCAGATATTATATTTCGACCAAAATCAAAAGTCGAAACTGTCCATTGTTTCATTGATTGCACCATTGCTGGCAGAGTTTCAAATTCCTATAAATCATTACGAAAACAGGCTGTATTTTTCTGCCGGCCCTTACGCGGCAGTGCGATTAAGCAGCCACACAAAAATAAAATACAGGGTCGACAGAAAAGAGAAGCTGAAAATTCCCGGACATTATTCCCTTCAGGATTTTAAATATGGAATTATGGTGAGAACCGGTTACCGGTGGATAAATTTTTTTGCCGCATACGAGCTGGCACCGCTTTTTATTGAAAATAAAGGTCCCGAACTAACTCCTTTCACCGCAGGATTTACGCTTCTGGGATTTTAAAAACTCAAAAACAACATTTAAAAAAAGCACAACCACCAACAAATCAGTAACATTAAAATTTTTACAGAATGAAACCATTTATTTTAGAAGAGACAAATTGGAAACAGGTAAAAAATCAGAAATACGATGTAGCAGTGTTACCCTGGGGAGCTACCGAGCCGCACAATTATCATTTGCCTTACGGAACAGATTCGCTGGAAACCTCGAAAATTGCGGAAGAAGCAGCCAAAAAAGCCTGGGAAAAAGGTGCGAAAGTAATGGTGCTTCCTGTAATTCCGCTGGGCGTTCAGAATATGGGGCAGATACAATTGCCGTTTTGTTTGCACACCCGCCCGTCAACCCAAAAATTAATTCTGAAAGATATTACAAAAGCGCTGTACAATCAGGGAGTCAGAAAGTTGGTGCTGATGAACGGACATGGCGGCAACGATTTCAGGCCGTTAATCCGGGAAATTCAGCCGCAGTTTCCCGAAATGTTTATCGCCCTGAATGAGTGGTTTAAAATGCTGGAGCTTGCTAAATATTTCGATGAAGGTGGTGATCATGCCGGAGAAATGGAAACAAGCATTATCATGCACTATTTCCCCGGATTGGTATTGCCGCTGGAAGAGGCCGGTGAAGGGAAAGCAAAAAATTTTAAACTGCAAAGCCTGAAAGAAAAAACAGCCTGGGCGCCCCGACGCTGGGACAAAGTTTCGGAAGATACCGGAGTTGGGTACCCCAAAAAAGCAACCGCAGAAAAAGGCCAACATTTTCTTAATGATGTAACCTCAAAAATTGCCGAATTCTTTGTAGAACTTGCAGCTTGCGATTTAAATGATTTATATGAATAAATTCTTAATTTTTAATAATTAGAGTTTTGTCATTTCATTTGTAATAATTTGATTGTCAGAAATCAGCAAAGCATTAAAAAATCAGAATGTATCCTTCATCAATCAAAACAAATAATTATCATTGATTATTTATCGGGCATTTTAGTTATTGTACCCAAAACAAACTATTAAGAAAATGAAACTACTATTGATCAGCAATTCTACAATGCACGGCGAAGAATATTTGGATTATCCAAAACATCAGATTCAATCATTTCTTGGAAATAAACCGGTTACAGCTGTTTTCATTCCTTATGCGACTGTTACTTTTTCGTATGACGAATATTGTGAAAAGGTAGAAAACCGTTTTGCAGAAATCGGACATCATATTGTTGGCATTCATACATTTAACGATCCGGTAAAAGCCATTGAAAAAGCCGAAGCAATTGTGGTTGGCGGTGGAAATACCTGGCAACTGGTAAGGATAATGCACGATAATAAACTGATGAACCCGATTCGCGAAAAGGTGTATAACAACACGCCATATATTGGCTGGAGCGCCGGTTCCAATGTTGCCTGCCCTACCCTTTGCACCACCAACGACATGCCGATTATCAATCCGAATGGGTTTGATTGCATGAGACTGGTGCCATTTCAAATTAACCCGCATTACATTGATGCAAATCCGGACGGACATGCAGGTGAAACCCGGCAGCAGCGAATTGAAGAATTTCTGGAATTAAACCCGGATATTAGCGTGGTTGGTTTGCGCGAGGGATCAATGCTACAATTGCAAAATAAAAAACTTGAATTAATTGGGGATCGAATGTGCCGGATTTTCAAAAAAGGAGAAAAACCGGTTGAATTATCAAAAGAAGATGATTTAAACTTTTTGATGAAACAGGTTTGGTCTGATGAGCCCATAAATCCTTAAAATATACTTGCCGGTTTGTATTAAGTTTTCAAATAAAAAACTGAAGTAAATTCCATTTCCAAAGCAGTCGCAAACAATTCGTTACCTTTGCATTGTAAAACTGAATTGGATAATGGAACTTCTTACAAACAGCTATTTTGCTCTGTTTTTAATAGTAGCCCTTGGCTTTATATTGGGACGCATAAAAATTGCCGGCCTTTCACTTGATGTGTCGGCGGTAATTTTTGTAGCCCTTGTTTTTGGACATTACGGAATTGTAATTCCAAAGGATTTCCAGTATCTGGGTTTGGTATTGTTTATTTTTACAATTGGGATGCAGGCAGGTCCCGGTTTTTTCGAGTCCTTTAAAAAAGAAGGAAGAAAACTCGCATTATTTGCCTTTATGCTGATATTTTTTGCGGGTATTATTACCGTTGGTATTATTTTTCTGTTTCATATCGACCACAATATTGCAATCGGTTTATTTACCGGTGCATTAACCAGCACACCGGGTCTGGCTGCCGCAATCGATTATACCGGTTCACCGCTGGCTTCTATTGGTTACGGAGTCGGATATCCGTTTGGTGTAATCGGAGTTATTCTTTTCATTCGTTTTCTTCCCAAAATTATAGGTGTGTCTTTAAAGCAATCAGAAGAAGAATATAATTTGAAGATAAAAGATGAATTTCCGGAGATTCTAAGAAGAAATTTTACAGTTGAAAATGAAAATATTGTAGGGAAAACCATTGGTGAATTGCGAATTCGATACATGACAAAAGCAGTGGTGTCAAGAATTATACACAATGGACTGGCAGTTACTCCAACACCGGAAACCCGGTTAATGACCGGCGATTTAATAAAAGCAGTTGGCACCGAAGAAGCCCTGAAGCGGGTGGAAATTCTTATCGGTTCGCCAACAGAAGAAGAAATTCCCCTCGACCCGAATTACGACGTACGATCAGTTTTGGTAACCAATAAAGAGGTGGTAAATAAAACCATCGGGCAGATTAATCTTTTGCATACATATAATGCTACAATTACGCGAATTCGTCGTTCCGGGATTAATATTTCGCCGTCACCGGGTTCAAAACTGCTGTTTGGCGATAAGCTGGTAATTGCGGCCAGTAAAGCAAACATGGAAATGGTTTCCAATATTTTCGGCAACGATCAAAAAAGGCTTTCAGATACGGATATTCTGCCGGTTGCATTGGGGATTTTAATTGGCGTGGTAATCGGCAAATTAAACATTGTACTTGGCTCATTTACATTCAGCCCCGGTTTAACAGGTGGTGTTTTAATTGCCGGATTGATTTTGAGCCGGATTGGAAAAACCGGACCTCTTTTATGGACAATGACCGGAGCCGCAAACCAGCTTCTGCGTCAGCTGGGACTGATTTTTTTTCTTGCCGCAGTAGGAACCGACGCCGGTGCGCAAATTGTGCAAACCTTTGAAACTTACGGAGTCCAGCTTTTTCTTTTTGGCGGAATAATAACTTTACTTCCGATGCTGTTGGCAGCTTTTGCCGGAAAATGGCTTTTTAAAATGAATTTGCTTAGTTTATTTGGCGCCATCAGCGGAAGTATGACCAGTACACCAGGTTTGGCTGCTGCCGATTCCATGACCGAATCAAATGCGCATTCCATTTCCTACGCTACTGTTTATCCGGTGGCCATGGTTTTGTTAATTGTAATGGTTCAGTTGATTACCCTGATTTTCTAATTCATTTGTAGTTAGCCGGATTTAAAGCCTGCGGCGACCAGTTTTTAAAAAAACGCAACACTTTTTCTTTATCATAACCATCGCCTTTTTCCAGGAAAGCCGAATTTTGAGTATGAATGCGTTTGCCGTTTTCATCTAAAATTACAAAAACCGGAAATCCAAAACGCTGCGGAAATTCAAGCCGGGCAAGAATTTCTTCATTTTTATTTTTCGGATCATAATTTACTTTTACCACTTCGAAATTCTCTTCCACGTAAGATTTTATTTCATTATCAGCATCAACAAACCGGTGAAATTTAACGCACCAGGGACACCAGTTTCCGCCAATTTGCAAAAACACATGTTTATTGGATGCTTTGGCCTTTTTAACTGCCGCTGCAACTTCTTCTGCGGCATTGGCTTCCGGATTATAAATTTCTACTTTTTGAGCATGCAAAACTGCTGCACAAGCAACAAAAACAAAAAATAAAACCACTTTCTTCATTTTCATATATTTTCAATAAACGCTGTTATTTTTCCTGTTTCCAGACCGATTCCATCTTGTAAATGTCCAGTTTATCCACTCCCAGTTCTCCTCCATTGGTGAAAAGTACCAGATCGTCGGCACCTTCATCCGGCGTAAAACAGTTGGAAATTACAGTTTGACCGTTATTTGCAAAAATTTCGATTGACGAACGATCCAGCAGTATTTCAAATGAAATTTTATTGTTTACCGGCACTATCGGCACTGTATTTCCCAAAACCGAAAGTGTACCTCTTTTAACATTGTAAAGAATTTCGGTTCCCGGATTTTTCTTGCTGTGCCGGACCATAAATCCAAAATTATCTGACGTTTTCAAATCGAAATCAGCAATAATATGAAGGCATTCATCATTAACCTTTTTAAGGATATTCTGATTGATTCCGGGAATTAAATTTTCATTTTCCCAGCTAAAATGTTTTCCATGCAGTTTTTCAATTTCCGATACCGGTTGCCTTAATAATTTGTAACCAAAATTAAATTTCGTCAGCGATAATTCGCATGGAAAAGACATTTGTCCGTTGAAAGGCATTTCCGGATATTTTCCGCCCTTTAGCCAGGCTATTTGAATAGTTCTGCCATCATCTTCAGGAATATTGCTCCAGGTTTGGGTGGCATAATAATTACTGCCGAAATCGCTTTTCAGTTTTGCAGATTCAGGAGTAAACTGAGTGCCATCAAACTGACCAATTAAGTAACTTCCGTCGCCATCAAAAAGAATCCATTTTTTTTCTTCAGGGCGATTGGTAACTTGCAGTTCAATCAAATCAGGACATTCAAAAAACCCGTGAATATGGCTTTTCCATTCCCAATCCACCAGGTTTTCAGACGTGTAAAATGAAATACCTTTCGATTTATCGTCTTCTGTCGATTTGCGGTAGAGCACCATTACATAACATTGTCCGGGCTGGTACCATATAACTTTTGGGTCTCTTGCGTCATCGGTTTCGTTGTATGGAATTACAGGATTTCCTTCGTATTTCACCCACGTTCGTCCTTTGTCGGTGCTGTAGGCAATTCTTTGTCCACATTGCTGGCTGGTATAAAATGCAACCAGTGTTTTTTCAGTGCCGGTTTGTTTTCCCAGTAAATTTTGGTCATCCACAATTGCAGATCCTGAAAAGGCTGTACAACGTTCTTTATCTTCCGAATTTTCATCAGGAAACAGTGCAACAGGCAAATGTTCCCAATGCACCAAATCGGTGCTAACTGCATGTCCCCAGTGCATAAATCCCCATTCTGTTCCATTTGGATTGTATTGATAAAAAAGATGGTATTCGCCATCGTAATACACCAGCCCGTTTGGATCGTTCATCCAGTTTTTTTCCGGTGAAAAGTGAAACTGAGGGCGGTAAATTTCGTCGTAATAATCCTTCCCAGGAGTTGACGAAATTAAAAAGAGAGAAACTAAAAGTGCAGTAATATAAGTTGTTACTGTTTTCATAAATCAGTTTTTTAATGCCTCAAAATTAGCAATTATCAACAGATTTGAACTATGAAAACAGGTGTTTTAATGTAGTGAAAAAAAACCGCGGATTGGGATAAAAAAAAACTACCCCGGCTGACACAACCGGGATAGTAAAAAAAACTAACTTTTCTGTAAAAATCTGCAACTAAACTTTACCCGTTGAAATTGTTCCAAGAAAACAAACAATCTTAATGATGTCTTTACTACCTTTTTCGTTCTTCTTATCAGAAGTATGGGTATCTAAATATAATAGTTTCTGGTTTTTCTTATTTTCTATTTGTAGAAGTTTCATATTCAGCTATATTTAAATTTTTTACACGATTCAAATATATAGCTTTACTATACAAAACTTTGAGTTAATAAACTGAATTAGGTGTTCAGTTTTGCTGATTTTGCCTTCACAAAATCCGAGTAAAAATTAGAAAAATCTATTGAAGTTGTATCAGGCCTTCCTTTATTGCGTACTTTACAATATCCGCGTTGGTTTTTAGTCCAAGTTTTTCCAGAATGTGTTGTTTATGTGTGCCAACTGTTTTAACGCTGATAAACAATTTTTCGGAAATTTCGCGCGTCGATTTACCTTCGGCATACAATTTCAGGATTTCCATTTCCCTTTCCGAAAGTTCGGTGTAACTTTCAGTTTCGGTATCCGACGGGTCGAGATAACCTTTGATAATCATTTCAGTAATATCATCGCTAAGGTATTTTTTACCGGAATTAACCGATTGAATGGCATCAATTAACTGCTTGTATGTACAATTTTTCAGCAGGTATCCATCGGCGCCGGCTTCCAGAATTCCTTTCACAAACTGGCGATCGGAATGCATCGAAACGGCAATAATCTTTAAATCGGGCAAATCTTTTTTCATCACTCTTGTTGCCTCAATGCCATTCATGTGTGGCATACCAATATCAATTAAAACCACGTCGGGTTTCAGTTTTTTGGTTTTTTCGGTAGCGTCCCTGCCGTCTTCTGCTTCTGCAATAACTTCTATATCAGGGGCTGAGGATAAAAGATTCACCAAACCTTCTCTGAAAAGTTGATGATCGTCGGCTATTAAAACTTTTATTGTCATTTTATTTAATCTTCACTATTTGGAATAACTACAGTTGCTTTGGTTCCTTTACCAATTTCCGATTCTATTTTTAAATGTCCTTTAATGCTGTCAAGACGTTCGGTAATGCTTAAAAGCCCAAAACCACCTTTCACTGTGGCTTTTTTATTTTGTTGTTTCTTAAATCCAACTCCGTCATCCTGAACTGAAATATAATAAAATTTTTTCTCTTTACGTATTTCGAGTTCTATTAAATTAGCTTTAGCATGTTTTAATACGTTATTCAGCAATTCGGTAACAATCCGGTACAGAAAAATATTAAACTCTTTTTGAATGTCAATTTTTTGGTTTTCACCATTAAGTACAGTGTGAATGTGATGTTTATCCTGAATTTCTTCCAGTTTCCATTTAAATGCCGGAATCAAACCCAGCTCATATAAAATTGGCGGACTTAAATCGTAAGTTAAAGTGCGTGATTCGGAAATTGCTTTATTCAATAAATCAGATGTTTCATTTATAACTTTTGCTACTCCGGGCGAAAAGTCACCATTTATTATCGACGACAATTTAATGAAAGCAAGTGAAAGGGTTTGTCCAAGACTGTCATGAAGGTTTTCTGCAATTCTTCGGCGTTCCTTTTCTTCTACCAGTGTGATTTCGGTGTTTAGTTTTTTAAGCTTGGTCTGGTAATTCTTAATTTGCTTCATGCTCTTTTTGAGCGCAATTTCGGTTTCTTTGCGTTTGGTAATATCATAACAAACTCCTCTTAGCCCGAAAAATTTCCCATTTTTGTTGAATACCGAAAAACCACTGGCCGAAAGCCAGATTTTATGGTTATTTTTAATGCCTACATCAATTTCAGAATCCTTAAAGCTTGACTTATTCAGAAAGCTGTTTTCAAAAACAGATTTTTTACCTTTTAAAGAATTTAGCTGAAACAAATCAATGTAGCTCTTTTCTCCAATTATATCATTTGGTTTTACATTCAATATTTTTTCAATTACCGGACTTACGTAAGTAAAAATGCCATTCGAATCGATTTCCCAGTAAAATTCGGAAGCATGCTCAGAAATTTGCAGAAACCGTTCTTCGCTTTGCAGGTACTTGTTGGTCTGATCCTTTATAAAAAGTTCGAGGCTTTCGTTTTGTTTCCTCAAAAGATCTTCCACTCTTTTAATCCTTAAAACAACATTGATTTGAGCCCTTAATTCATCCTGGCTGAATGGTTTGGAAATAAAAGCATCGGCACCGGCATTTAACCCTTTTGTTCGTTCAATTGGATTTTGCCCAAGCGCCGAAATCATTAAAATAGGTATATTCCGGGTGTCGTTTTCGTTTTTTAAAACTTTACAAACTTCATAACCATTCATTTCAGGCATCAATATATCCAACAGTATTATTTCAGGCTTTTGAGTATTGGCAATATCAATTCCATCGGGACCAGATTTTGCCTGAAGAAATTCAAATTCAGGATAATACAGTTTAAATATCTGATTTAGAAGAACCAAATTTATTTCGTTATCATCAATAGCAAGAATTTTTTTCATACTACTTTTTCAAAATCAGATTTTACTATTGGTTTGCTTGCCATAAGTTGAAAATTTAACATTTTCATCATGGAATTAAAAGCAAATTTATCGTTTTTTTAGTGATTATACCAGATTGTGTTAAATATCTTTGAATTAAACTTTAATGAAAATTTTTCACTTATTAAACAATAAATTACCTTAACCACCTTTCCATGTTCTATTATTAAACAATATAATCATCCTTTTTACCCCGTAATATTCCTTTCAAAATAACATTTAATCTTGAACGATATCATATTCATAGCATTAATTTACAACAAATTATAAAAGCAAATTTTACCCTAATGTTCACAGCAATCAGTAATAAACTGACATCAAAATCAGCATTTTAAACCTCCATTTCAGCAGTTTATTTTACCATAATTATTTCTCTGTTCCGTACATTGCCTTTGATTTACAAACAGACCCTAATTTAAAATAAGATGAAGTGGACGCTTCAAGTTGTCCTGTATGCATTGCTTGGCAGCAGTGTGCAGGCTCAGGTGCATTTTAAAGATGCAGCCGTGGCTGGCAGCCCGGTAAATATTGCTTCCGAAAAAATCAACAAATTATATGTTGAGCCGCCGGTGCGGTTAAAATCGACCGGTGCGCTTAAAAGTGAATTCCAGGTAACTTATGAAGGGTTTCCGCAAGAAGCAAAAAAGGCTTTTGAATATGCAGTTTCCATTTGGGAAAGCCTGATTTCGTCGCCCGTGCCTGTGAAAGTGCTTGCAAAATGGGAAAGCATCGACGGAAGTACACTGGCGCTGAGCCGCCCCGCTGCGTTTTATGTTAATTTTGATGGCGCCCCGCTTGCCAATGTTTATTACCCGGTTCCGCTGGCCGAAAAACTGGCCGGGAAAGATATCAACCAGGGAGAACCCGATATTGTTTGTTCATTTAATAATAACTATTCGTGGTATTTTGGAACCGATGGAAACACACCGGTTTCGCAGTATGATTTTGTTAGCTCGGTGCTGCACGAAATTACCCACGGACTGGGAGTTTCAGGATTTTTGAAAGATGATGACGGCACTGGTTTTTTCAACAACAGCGGCAATCTTCCGAGCATTTACGACTATTTTATTTTTAATTCGCAAAATCAGCAAATTTCCGATAAATCGCTGTTTAACAGCCCATCGCCCGATTTGCACCAGCAACTCACATCGAATGAATTAAAGTTTTCGCAACCTGAAAATTCAAACGAAAATACAGTGGAGTGGGTTTATGCCCCCACAAAATGGAACGAAGGGGCAAGCATTTACCACACCACCGGGTCGGGATACGACAATGGCCTAATGACACCATTTACCTGCAAAGGCGCTGCAATTCACAATCCGGAAGGCGCAACACTTGAAATTCTTTCGAAAATGGGCTGGAAATCGGTTTCATTCGATTTTGAAGAAATGAAAGACATGGAAGAAGCCTGCGCCGCATTGCCGGTAAAAGTTGGCATTTTCTCCGACATGCCAATCGATTCGTCAACAGTGCGGTTAATTTATTCCACCGATTATTTTACCACCACAAAAACTGTCAATCTTCAGTTCGATAAAGCAGTAAAACAATTTTCGGGAAACCTTCCGCTTGATTTTTACCAGGGAAACGTGCAGTATTATTTTGAAGCGAAAACAGCAGAGAACCAGCTTTTTAAACTTCCGGCACAGGCGCCTGCAAAAAAGTTTATATTCCGTGTAGGACCCGATTATTCAGCTCCGGAACTGGTGCATAACCCGGTGAAATTTATTTCGGGAGCTAAACCTGAACTTAACCTCAGCGTTGTTGCCCGCGACAATATCGGAATCCGTTCGGTTAAAATAGAATACAAATTAAACGGTGTGGCGCAGGAACCGGTGGCGCTGAATTGTGAAAAACAGGATTATTTCAATGGAATCTTGAATTTGCCCAAAAACCTTATAAACAATAACAATGTTGAATACCGCATCATTGCCGAAGATAAATCAGAAAAAGGAAATAAAAAATTTCTTCCTGCCACTGGTTTTTTCGAGGTAAAAGTATTTACTCCGCTACAACCGGTAAAAGAGTATTCAACAGATTTTGAAAACGGAACAACAGATTTTATTACTTCCGATTTTGATATTTCGCATCCGGCAGAATTTAAAAGCAACATTCTGCATACCGGTTCGCCGTACCCAATGTCGGTTATGGAAGATGAAAAAATAAACATGATTGCCCAACTTCGATATCCGTTAATTCTGGAAGAAAATGGTGAAATGGTGTTTGATGAAGTTGTTTTGGTTGAACCAGGCGAACCAAATACGAATTACACCAGCAATTTATTTTGGGATTATGCAATTATTGAAGCCAGTAAAAACGGAGGAAATACCTGGTTACCGCTGGTTGATGGTTATGATTCGGGCAGCGAAGAAATGTGGTACAACAAATATGTCGGTGCGCTCAGCAGCAATATATCACTGGCAACTGCAGACGAAAATATGTTTGTTAAACACACCGTTAATTTAACAACAAACGAGGCGCTTTCTGCAGCAGACACGGTCTTAATCCGCTTTCGCCTTGCTTCCGATAAAACTATAAACGGCTGGGGCTGGGCAATTGACAATCTTCAAATTCAGAAAAAATATTTTGAACCGGAAAAGGAACTAACCGCAGCAAATAATGCAAGTGTGTATCCAAATCCATTTCAAAACAGCTTTTTTGTTGATTGTTCAAACGCCGAAGAATATTCAACAGTTGACATCGAAGTCACAGATCTTTTCGGAAAAACAATATTTAAAAATACAGATGTTGATGCTTCCTTTAATCCTAAAGTGAGAGTGGATATGGCATCATGCAGCGCTGGTATTTATCTGGTAAATATCCGCAGCGGAAATTCAACAATATCCACCAATAAAATAGTTAAAAATTAACCAATAAATTTATTATACATGAAATCATTATTATTAATTGTATTTGTGGCTTCAGTTATCGGTTTAGTATTATCGATGGTTTTGTTGTACAGGTTGCTGTTTACAAAAAAATCGAAAATATAATAAACCTGCACTGTCCACTATTCCTAAACATATTCCTGATAAATATTTAAAGTTAACAGCTGTAATTATTT
The DNA here is from genome assembly GCA_963771595.1 of uncultured Prolixibacteraceae bacterium. Lineage (GTDB taxonomy): Bacteria > Bacteroidota > Bacteroidia > Bacteroidales > Prolixibacteraceae > CAVYUC01. Next base: position 263,333 of record CAVYUC010000008.1, read on the forward strand.
ATTTGAAAAATGGCTTTACAACGGGCCATTTTTTTATTTGTATACGTATTAATTCTAAATTTACATGTTGCTAAAAAACAAAAGACTAAAATAAATTGGTCAACAAAAACTTTAATTCAAACATTTAGTACCTCTTTTTTGTATAAAATTTAGTACTTAATATTTAGCCATGAAAAATTTTACATTAATACTGCTGGTATTAATTTGTGTTTCTCCTTCATACGGCCAAAAGAAATGGCAAAAAAACGGCTTGAAATTTTCACCTCCTGTATGTTATGCAATTGATTCTGTTGAAAAGAGCTTTGTACCTCCATCCCCTGAACTTGTTCAACGGTTAAAATCATCTGCTGAAGCCGGAGCTGATATTTCGGTGAATTACAGTTTATTTCCGAGTGAAGCAAAAAAAGCATTTGAATACGCTGTCAGCATTTGGGAACAGGTAATAAGTTCGCCTGTGAAAATTTATGTTCAGGCTAACTGGCGTTCACTTGACAGAAATGTATTGGGAAGTGCCGGCCCATCTGAATATTTAACCGATTTTGTTGGAATCCCTCACGAAAATCTTTATTACCCAATTGCACTTGTTGAAAAGTTGAAACAAAAGCAAATTACCGGAATCAGCAATCCGGATATCAGTGCAGATTTCAACAAAAACATAAACTGGTATTTTGGAACCGATGGAAAAACACCCGATTCCCTGTACGATTTTGTAACAGTTGTATTGCACGAAATTGGCCATGGACTCGGTTTCACCGGCTTCTTTTTTGTAAACGAACAAATTGGTTCTTACGCTTATACCGAAATTGGAAATGCCGCATCATTTGATCGAATGGTTATCAGAAACACCGGCGAACTGCTGATTGATTCCATGGTTTACAAAAATCCATCTGAAGAATTACGGAAAGCGCTCGAATCAGGAAGTTTATATCTGAACAGCCCGGTTGCAATACTTAATTCAGGCGGAGAAAAACCGCGCCTCTATTCGCCTTCGAAATGGGACGACGGCTCAAGCGTTTATCACCTGAACGATGCCACATATCCTCCGGGAAATCCGAACTCGTTAATGACACACGCGTTTGGAAAAGGGGAAGCAATTCATGATCCGGGACCAATTACTCAGGGGGTTCTGGCTGATGTTGGCTGGAAAAGCCTGTTTTTTGATTTTCAAAAGCTGAGGGACCAGGAAAATGTGACACCGGTGGCTTTTAACGTAAACATCCAAAGCGATTACCAAATTGATTTATCTTCACTGTACGTGGTGTATTCCCTTGATTCGTTTCAAACACCTGCCGATTCAATTCAGTTGGTGCAAACCGGTACGCCGGGACAGTTCTCGGCTCAGCTTGTGCCGCCCGAAAATGCATCAAAAGTTTTTTATTACCTGGTTGCCACGGACGAAAAAAAACGAATTTTTACATTGCCTGCCGAAGCTCCCGAAAACCTGTACACCATAAGTTTTGGCCCCGACAGTGAAAAACCAAAAATAGCTCATAATTCTGTTGACTACTACTTTTTGACAGATGACCAGTTACGGATTTCTGCTGATGTTTCCGATAATATTGGTATCGACACCGTTTTTGTTGAGTACAGTATTAACGACGTTCCCCAGGATCCATTCGGATTAAAGCACGATTCGGCTTTTACGTATAACGGAACTTTTAATTTTGACAGCTCGCAATTAAAGGATGGGGACAAAGTTTCTTACATAATTGTGGCCAGAGATTCGTCCTCTGTTCATAATATTGCCCGGTTGCCGGCAGACAGTGCTTTTTCGTTTACAATTGAACGTAAACTGAATGTGGTGGAAGGTTATTTTAACAATTTTAATAATCCTTCATCAGATTTTATTCTTTTCGATTTTGATATTTACACTGCAGACGGCTTCAAAAATCCGGCGCTTCAAAGTCCGCATCCTTATCCAAGTCCGGAAATAGACGACAGTACGTTCAATTTTACTACCGTTCTAAAACATCCCATCATAATTCAGAAAAACGGAACCATGACATTTGATGAAGTGGTGCTGGTTGAACCCGGCAGTGTGGGGACCGATTTCAATGATGAAAATTTCTGGGATTATGTAATTGTGGAAGGGAGCACAGATGACGGAAAATACTGGTATCCCCTGGTCGATGGTTATGATTCAAGAGCAGTAACTTTATGGGAAGACACATACAATCAAACCGTTAACGAACAGATTTCAACGGCAGTGGGGACTTCGGAAATGTTTGTAAAACGGAAAATCAACCTGACGGATAATGACTTTTTTTCAGAAGGTGATACCATTCTTATTCGTTTCCGGCTGTTTTCCGATCCGTATGCACACGGCTGGGGGTGGACCATTGACAACCTCCGGATACAGTTTGTTGTAGATGCTCCTTTAACCGTTTTATCGCCCGGAAATATTGCAGTATATCCGAATCCGTTCAGCAGCAATTTCAATGTGGTTATCGATCCTGAGGCCGAAGTGCGCGATATTCAACTGGATATTTACAACATGTACGGGCAAAATGTTAAATCGCTGAATTTCAGAAATAAAACAGAAAAATTTTCCAGGGAAATTACTCTGCCCGAATCGGTTGGTGGAATGTACTTGTTAACAATTAAGGAAAACGGAAAACAAATTTTATCGAAAAAGCTGATTAAAAACTAACCGGGTTAATTTTTAATAAACAATTAGATTGATAATGGCGGTAAATTGGTGATGTTGTTTCAATTTAAAAATATATCTCTATATTTGTTTTCAAATTGATTTAAAATGAATTTAAACATTAACAATACTTATTATTGGTTTTTTTATTTTGGTTCTGCAACCGGGATCAGTAAGTAAAGTAGTGTTAAGCGATAAAATATTTTACGAAAGGTTCCGGAAATTCCCGGAGCCTTTTTTATTTATAAAAAGTTGAAAATGAAAACAACAATCATTGGATTGGGTTTAATTGGCGGGTCGCTTGCAAAGGATTTACGGAAGCTTAAATTCAGCACCGAACTGGTGGGAGTGGATGCCAGCAGCGAGCACGCCAAACAAGCGCTGGAACTGGGTTTGGTGGATCGTATTGAAACACTGGAACCCGGAATTAAAGATGCAGACCTGGTGATAATTGCCATTCCTGTTGACAAAGAACTGACCGTTTTGCCCCGTGTTCTTGATACTATATCGAACAACACTACTGTTACCGATATGGGTTCTACCAAAAAAGTGATTACAGAAAAAGTAGAAACCCATCCAAAAAGAAAAAATTTTGTTCCTGCACATCCGATGTCTGGTACCGAGAATTCTGGCCCTGCAGCAGCACTTGAAGGGCTTTTCAAAAATAAAATTGCTATTATTTGCGATCAGGAAAATTCAGGACCGCAGCATCTGGCACTTATCGAAAAAATGTTGCAGGTTCTGGGAATGGACATTGCCTACATGACTTCCGACGAGCAGGATCACAGCACCGCGTTTGTATCGCATCTGCCGCATGCTGCAGCTTTTGCGCTGGCAAATGCCGTTCAGGTTAAAGAGGATCGCAGAATTATTTTCGATTTGGCAAGCGGCGGATTTCGTTCTACTGTTCGACTTGCCAAAAGTTCGTCATCCATGTGGCACCCTATTTTTCAGCAAAACAAAAAATACGTGGTAGAATCGTTGAATGTTTACATTAAACATTTGCAGCATTTCTGCGATTGTATGCAGGAAGATCGTTTTGACGAACTGGAACAGCTGATTTTAAATGCCAATAAAATCAGGGAAATTCTGGACGGAGAAAATCCTTCCTTTTATAAGAATGAAGAAAAAATTGTAAAACTTTATACTAAAAAATCATGATGGATAAACTCGATATCAATCCGATAAAAAACTGGCTGCCAAACATCAACAATCCACTGCTGATTGCCGGCCCGTGCAGTCTCGAAACAGAAAAGCAGGCGGTTGAAACGGCAAAATTACTTGCAAAAGATCCACGTGTATTTATATACCGCGGCGGAGTGTGGAAACCCCGGACCCGTCCCGGATCGTTCGAAGGTGTTGGTTCCATTGGTTTAAAATGGCTCAACACGGTGAAAAAGGAAACCGGTCTTCTGGTGGGAACAGAAGTGGCAAACGCCCAGCACACCGAAGAAGCATTAAATGCCGGTATCGATGTGTTGTGGATTGGCGCACGTTCAACAGCCAGCCCTTTTGTAGTGCAGGAAATTGCAGATGTTATTAAAGGTTCTGATGCGATTGTTATGGTCAAGAACCCGGTAAACCCCGATGTTCAGCTTTGGCTGGGAGCTATTGAAAGGGTGTATCAGTCGGGAATTAAAAATATTGTGGCCATTCACCGCGGATTTACGCCTTTCAGAGACACTGCTTACCGCAATTATCCCAATTGGAAAACGGTAATTGAATTGCGCCGGTTGATGCCAAATTTACCCATTATCTGCGATCCGAGTCACATTGCCGGAAAACGCGAATATCTTTTTGAAATTTCGCAAAAAGCATTTGATATGGGAATGGTGGGTTTAATGATTGAATCACACATCGATCCTTCCTGCGCACTAAGCGATGCAGCGCAGCAATTAACACCTGCCGATTTGGGTAAACTGCTTGACAAACTGGTTATCCGGTATGAAAGTGCCAGTAACCCGGATTTTGAAAACCAGCTGGATGTGCTACGTAACCGCATCGATGCACTTGATACTGAATTGCTCGAAATTATGTCGTCGCGGGTGGAAATAGTGAAACAAATCGGTCTCTATAAAAAGATGAACAATGTTACTGCCCTGCAAATAAACCGGTGGTCGCAGTTGATGGAAAACCGTGTGAATGTGGGAAAAACACTCGAAATAAACGAAAATTTTGTAAAAACGTTGTTCCAACTTATTCATGAGGATTCGGTGCGTATGCAAACCGAAATTATGGATGAAGATTAAAATACAGGCAGCTATAACGTGAAATCCTGAAGTGAATTATCCTTCAGGATTTTTTTTATTCCCGGTCAAAATTTTAGTGACGAGGGTGTTGATACTTTTTGCAACCGCCCATTCCGTCTTTTTATACGTTTCGATTTTTTTGCCGATATAAATAAATGCAACCGCAATTTTTATATCCCCTGCGCCCGAATACAAAACATGCTTATTCAGCCGGTAAGCTTCCCGCATTCTTCGCTTTATAAGATTCCGTGAAACTGCTTTTTTAAAACTTTTTTTACCCACTGCAAAAGCTGCTTTTACCGGATAGGTTCCTGTAAAATCTGTTTCATTGTAAACAACTTTTATCGGATAAACTAAAAATGAATTGCCTTCCAAAAACAATTTATCAAACTGTTTTTTACTGCATAAACGTTCTTCCTTTTTAAAAGAATAATCTCTCTCGCCGTTTTTCGAAAAGTTCTTCATTTTATATTAAAAAAGGCCATCTGCCATGCGACAAACAGCCTTTCAAATTTATGCTTTTTTTTGTTTAACTGGTTTTATTCACTTTCCTGATGTACTGTTCAAGCGCCATAGTCATTGACGGCGCCTGCGATGTCGGGGCTTCAATATCCAGATTCAGACCCGCTTCTCTAACTGCATTGGCGGTGGATGGCCCAAAACAGGCAATTTTGGTTTCATTCTGTTTGAAATCAGGAAAATTCTGAAACAGTGAAGTGATTCCCGACGGACTGAAAAATACCAGAATATCGTAATTTACATCTTTCAAATCCGATAAATCGCTGCCGACGGTACGGTACAATATTGCCTTTGTATAATTAAATTCACCTTTATCGAGCAATTCCGGAATTTCCTGCTTGTGAATATCCGAAAGCGGAACAAGAAACTTTTCGTCCTTGTGCTTTTTCATCACATTTACAAGATCTGAAAACTTTCCGTTTCCGTAAAAGATTTTCCGTTTCCGGTACACTATATATTTCTGAAGATAGTAGGCTGTGGCTTCCGAAATGCAGAAATACTTCAGCGAATCGGGCACCGTTAAGCGCATTTCCTGACATATATTAAAGAAATGATCGATTGCTGTACGGCTGGTAAATATAACTGCAGAATGATCCAGAATCTGAATTCGTGTTTGCCTGAATTCTTTTGCCGATATACTTTCAACCTGTATGAACGGCCTGAAATCAATTTTAAGTCCATTCCGTTCTGCCAGCTCGAAATAAGGAGATTTGGCCGTCTCCGGCTTTGGTTGCGAAACCAGAATACTCTTGATTTTCAAATTAATCTTCTTTAAATTTAACTTTAACTCATCTACAACACCACAATTTTATACAGTAAAACCAAGGGTAAAAATTCTAGGGTACAAAAGTATAAAAACAGATAAAATATTGAAAATTGTTTCTTCAATAATATTATAAAACCTCTTTGAAGCAATAAAATATATAAAGCTGCTATTGAAAGTATTCCTAAAAAAAGCGGGATTAAAATACTGTTGAATGGGAAAAAAGCAATCAGTAACACAAAAGGAAAAAGAACCATACCGGAAACCCGGTTAATATTGTCCATATTAAACAGATACTCACTGGTTTCGCTAATTCCTTCGGTTACAAAACCAACCATTTTATAAACCAGTTTTTTCAATATAAAATACAATAAAACGAGCCCGAGACAAAACAAATAAAGCCCGAAATTTTTGTACGGCAAACCAACGTCAAAATATTTTATGACCTGGAATAAAAAAATTGAAAATGTGAGATAAAAATAAACTTCAAGCCGGAAAGCTCCACTCAAAACCGAATAGTTGCGCTCCTCGAACATCCGGAAAGAAGTGGAATAATTTACCAGCGATTGCAGCAAATTAGTCAGATATTTTGAATAGGAATTGCGCACTGTTGCAAACAAAACCAGCGTGAGAATCAGCAAAATGGTTAACCAGTCGGTATTTTCGGCACGAATGGCGCGGTTGGGCAAAGCCAATCCAACATCGGCAGCTTTTGTTGTTGTGGTCAGCCGCACTTCATTTTTGGGTTGAATGTAACGGGAGTCCCCAATCAGCATTTTCTGTTCCGATTTCCATAACCTGGTTCTCGACTCCGGTGCAGTTTTTTGTTGTGGACTTTTTGTGACGCTTTGAATCTTTCCGGCAGTTGATTTTTTCGCCGGATTTGAAGCCAGAGAATCAGATTTCGGCTGAACAACCCTTTTCCCCATGTTTCCGGAGGACTGTTGCAACAGGGTTTTCAACTGAAGCGTATCTTGCTGATATTTAAAAGCTGCATCCATATTGAAAAACAATTTGCAAAGATATTAATAGATTAAAATAAAAGTTGAATGAAGAAGATATAAATTCGCCCGTAATTTAAAATAGTATGTTTCATTTTTGCTGTTGCTTTTTTCGATTATGATTTACCTGGCTCCGATTCAAGGATTTACTGATTTTGTTTACCGCAAAACGTATGCTGAAGTTTTTCCGGATACCGCGGCATATTTCATTCCGTACATTTCGGTTAAAAATGATGCGGTGCTGAAAAAACATCTTGCCGAAATTCTTCCCGAAAATAATCCACAAAAACGGGTGGTTCCGCAGGTACTTCCGGCAAACGGCCAGGAAATGCTGTATCTCGCCAACCTGTTGTCCGGTTACGGATACAGCGAAATTAACCTGAACCTGGGTTGCCCGTACCCGATGGCTACCAACCGCGGAAAAGGCGCCGGACTGCTTCCCCACCCCGAACAAATCAGGGAGATGTTGGATGATTTCTTATGATAAAACGAACTTGAAACTTTCCGTAAAATTGCGCGCCGGGTTAACCTCACCTACCGAAATTGAAAAGCTGGTTCCTGTTTTGAACGAATTTCCGCTGACGGAAATAATTTTTCATCCACGCCTGGCGAGTCAGTTGTACAAAGGCGAAATTTTGGAAGATGCTTTCCAGCGTTTTTCAGAGAAAAGCAGCCATCCGGTGGTTTACAATGGCGACATTTTTACGCTGGAAGATTTTCACCGGAAAAAGGCTTTGTTCCCGCAAACCACAACCTGGATGCTGGGCCGCGGAATTTTAATGAACCCGTTTTTGCCGGCCGAAATCAATGGTATTCAACAACCAAAACAGGTAAAAAAAGAGAAACTGAATGAATTTCACCAGCTGATTTTTAATGGTTACTCGGAAATAATGGACAATCCCGGAAACGTACTCAATAAAATGAAGCAATTCTGGATTTATTTCAGCTTCAATTTCCCCAATCAGCACAAGGTTTTAAAAGGAATAAAAAAAGTGAAGTCCGTTCCGCTGTATCTGGTTCAATGCAGGAAAATATTTGATTCTTTCGATGCAAAATAAAAGAAACGCGGTTAATTGTCCCCGCAGTTTTCGCGTTCGTACTTTTCCATCAGGTTCATCAAAAGCATCATTTCCTTTAATTCCTCATCGGTTTTTGTCGATTCACAAATTTGGAGAAACCTGTTCAGCGCTTCCCTGTAATCATCTTCTGTTTCTATCCTGTATTGTTGTGCGTACATAAACATAAATCAATGTGCTTCAAGCCAGTTATCTGCAGCATTCATTTCCACGGTTAGCGGGATATCCAGTTCAACTGCAAACTCCATTTCTTCCCTGACAATTTTTTTCACCTCTTCCAGTTCCGGCTTGTACACATCAAAATTCAATTCATCATGAACCTGCAAAACCATTTTTGATTTTAATTCCTGTTCCCTGAATTTCCTGTAAATGTTAATCATAGCAATTTTGATAATATCCGCGGCCGAACCTTGTATCGGTGCATTAATAGCGTTGCGTTCCGCCATTCCGCGTACTGTTCCGTTGGCTGAATTAATGTCATTTAAATAACGTTTCCGGCCTTTAATTGTTTGAACGTAACCTTTATTTCTCGCCAGTTCGATTTGTGCATCCATATACATTTTTATCTGCGGGAAACTTTCAAAATAGCCGTCAATCAATTGTTTTGCCTCCGTGCGCGGAATATTGAGCCGCTGCGAAAGTCCAAATGCTGATATCCCGTAAATGATGCCGAAGTTGGCCGTTTTTGCTTTCCGCCGCATGTCCGAATCCACTTCTGATTCCGGTATCTTGTAAATTTTTGCAGCAGTAATGGAATGAATATCTTTTCCCTCGCGGAATGCTTTCAGCATCTCCTCATCTTTGCTCAGGGCAGCCATAATCCGCAACTCGATTTGCGAATAGTCGGCCGATAAAAAGGTAAATTCTTCTCCTCCCGGAACAAATGCTTTGCGGATTTCGCGGCCGCTTTCATCGCGGATGGGAATATTTTGAAGGTTGGGGTTGACTGAACTCAGACGCCCGGTGGCTGCAATGGCCTGGTTGTAGCTGGTATGCAACTTGCCGGTTTTCGGGTTTACCAGCAACGGAAGCGCCTCAACATACGTATTCAGTAATTTCTTCAATCCACGGAATTCCAGAATTTTATTGATGATCGGATGCCGGTCGGCAAGCCGCGCCAGCACTTCCTCTGCAGTTGAATATTGTTTGGTTTTTGTTTTCCGGGCGTTGGAATCGATTTTCAGTTTTTCGAATAAAATCGGCCCCAGTTGCTTTGGCGACGAAACATTGAATTCCTCTCCCGCCAAATCAATAATTTCTTTTTCGAGCTGAATGATTTGTCCGCGCAGCACTTCTGCATAGGTTTTTAACTCTTCGGTATTGAGTTTCACCCCTGCATTTTCCATGTGTACCAACACCGGGACCAGCGGCATTTCAAGGGTTTCGAACAATTCGCGCACACCAGCTTTATCCAGTTGGGCATCCAGCACATCTTTTAGCTGAAGGGTAAGATCGGCATCCTCGCAGGCATAATCGCAGAGTTTTTCCATTGGAACCGAACGCATATTCAACTGCCCTTTTCCTTTTTGCCCAATTAAATTTTCAGTTTTCACCTTTTCGTAATTCAGGTGAATACTGCAAAGGCTGTCGAGGTTATGTTTTTGTTCAGGCTGAATAAGGTAGTGTGCAAGCATGGTGTCGTACAATTCGCCTTTTACCTCAATACCGTAATTGCTGAGCATCAACATATCGTACTTAATGTTCTGTCCTATTTTGCGGATGTTGTCGTCTTCAAACAAATCCCTGAATTCCTCCAGTACTTTTTGCGCTTCTTCCCGCTTTTTGGGTACCGCCACACAAAACGCCTCATGTTTGCGGAACGAAAACGAAAGACATACAATTTCTGCCAGGTGCGTATCCAAACCCGTGGTTTCGGTATCAAAACAAAACTCCTCCTGTACCGAAAGCTCGGCACACAGGCTGGCACGCTGCATTTCATTTTCTATCAGATAATACTGATGGGGCGTGGAGCCAATGTTTTCCATTTTTTTGGCCGCAGGTTGCACCATTGAATCATCACCAAAGAGAGAGCCCTGAACAGCGCTCACCGCTTTTACTTTCTCCAGTTCGAGCCGCTGCGAAAGGGTTTTAAACTCCAGATCATCAAACAGAAGTTTCAGCGCCTCCTTGTTGATTTCGTCGCGTGTCAGTCCTTTTTTATCGAACTCGATGGGAACATCCCGGATGATGGTCGCCAGCATTTTCGACAACCGCACCTGTTCCTCAAATTCAATCAGCTTCTCTTGTTGCTTTCCTTTTATTTTGTCGATGTTTTCGTAAATGCCTTCGATGCTGCCGAACTCTGCAATCAGTTTCTGCGCATTTTTGGGCCCCACTCCCGGGCAGCCGGGAATATTATCGGATGCATCGCCCATCAATCCAAGAATGTCGATAACCTGCTCTGTACGTTCAATGCCAAAGTTTTTCAGCACCTCGCCGGGCCCCCACACTTCGGCCAGGCCACCTGCCTTTGCCGGTTTAAACATCAGCACATGTTCAGAAACCAGTTGAGCATAATCCTTATCGGGCGTCATCATGTACGTGGTAAAACCTTCACCTTCGGCTTTTTTTGCCAGCGTTCCGATGACATCGTCGGCTTCAAAACCTGCCATTTCAACAATCGGAATATTGAATGCCTCAATAATTTTCCGGATATACGGAATGGAAATGCGTAAATCTTCGGGCATCGCCTCCCGGTTGGCTTTGTACTCCGGAAAGATTTCGTGGCGGAAGGTAGGTGCCGAAACATCGAACACCACGCCCACATAATTCGGGCTTTCGGTCTCAAGCAGTTGTACCAGCGTATTAACAAAGCCATACATTGCCGATGTATTCACTCCTTTCGAATTAAACCGCGGAGCACGTATAAATGCAAAATAGCTGCGGTAAATGAGTGCATAGGCGTCGAGTAAAAAAAGTTTTTTCTGGTTGTCTTCCGGCATAATCTATTTCATTTTGATTCTATTGATACTATTGGCTTCTATCATTTTTCAGCAATTGAAAGCTTCTCAATATTTACCCCTATCCTAAAGGGGAATGTCCCTGATGTGAGAACCGTTCTCCCCTTCAGGGGAGTCAGAGGGGTGAACAATGGGATAAATTTTTGATATGACATTAAAGTTTTGATTTGTTAATTTTTAACTATTATCCGAAGCAAACCACTCTGCAAAAGCGGTAACAGTTTCGTACAAACGGATACTAAACAATGAAACGTTTTGCGGCAGATGTTGTTGAAGGATTTCGGCGATGTAAGCCACAATATTTTCTGATGTGGGCTGAAAATCAACAACAATCAGGCGGCCGGTTGTTTTTTTCAGCAACTCCATTTGCGGTTGTGGAACCCGGCTGTTCACCATCAGCGCATGGTCAAACCGACCCACTATTTCCGACTTCACAATCTCCTTCAAATCACCAAAATCGAGCACCATTCCGTCTTTCGGGTGGCCGGGTTCGTTTCGCGGCTCCCCAATTAATGTCACCTCCAGGTTGTAGGAATGACCGTGAATGTTGCGGCACAACCCGTCGTATTCGTAAAGAGTGTGTGCCATTTCGAAATGAAACCGTTTTGTAACTCTTATATTCGGCATTTCCTGTCCTATTTTTTTTGAAAGGGTGAAATTAAGGAAATTCGGGGGAAAAGGTAAAACATGAAACGATTAATTGAGAAATAACCGGGAAGCCTTCGCTGCCGCACGATTGCATTGCATCGTATGGCACAACTGTAATTGTTCGGTAACGGTGGAAACATATTCTAAATTTTAAGTTCGTAATTTATTTTTACCCCATAATGTAATTTTCTTTGAAAAGAATTTAACCAAACTGTGTTTGCCCTGTATTTGACAAAAGGCATAAGTGAGATTACTTTGTTTTTTGAAAATGAATACGAATACCCGGCGCCAAAATAGATGTCCAGAAAAAATACATCGTCAGAATACCACGCTAAATTAAAATCAGGGATTTCGTTCCAATCATAAACACTAGAAGCACTTTCGGCTTTCAAAAGGATTGTTTTTCCTCCATACAATCCTGATGTAATCAATAACCCATTTCTTTCATTAAATTTCAAACGGCTGCTTAATAAAAAAGGGACACTTATTTCAGCAAAGTGAAACCTTTCTGTGTTGATAATAAAATCCATGATTTTCCCTTTTTGGTAACTTATGCCCGTGCCCATAGAGATATTATTGTTCAGTTTTCTTAAATATAAAACTTCAATGCCCGGATCGACAGGATATTGATAATACCCCGGAACGACTTTAGCGCTACCATATTTGCGGATTTGATCATAATGAGCTAATATACCTGATAACACTAGTGTATTTTTATTCTCTTGCCCTTGAAGTTGAAATACCGAAAAGAATATGAGTATAATAATTATAATCTTCATTTTGATACGTTTTATTTTGATTAGTTAATTAAGGTTATAAATAGTTATTACCGAAGTAAAATAAAATATACATTCATCTTCACCTATCAAAAAATTTTGATTACGGGCAGTGTATCATACCATTCGGTTTTTTAAGGTTTGTATCATTTGGTTTTATTTAGATGGCTTCAAAAAATGATTTTACGCGTTGCTGTTTTGGTTCTTTATTTAAGGTGTTGTAATTAGAGTTTCTATTTATAAATGCTGAAATTACAAAAAAGGTTGCTTAATATTCACCTGTTCCTTAACATATTTTTGGTTTCGTATCGTTTAAATTTTATAGTTTAAACAAATTGCTTCAGATTATTGTGGTGAAAGGTACAGATAGATTTCATGGGATAAAACCGTATTTCTACGGTACATTTTCATACGTAGAAATACGGTTTTTTCATTGCGGAAAATACGCATAGGATGCTGAGGAATACCACATAAATGTGTATCAGCGGGGAAAAAACAGTCGCTTTCGGCCGCCGGGAAGGCGATTTCAAAAATGAATTGCAATTCATTTTTGTCATGTTGTGCGTAGTCGAAACATTCGTCTTCAATGGGATGGATTCTTCGACTTCGCTCAGAATGACAAGAAAGCAAACTTTTTGAGACGCCCTCGTCATTATAAATCCGGTAATCCGTTTTTGCGGAGTTGGAAACTCCGCGTCCCGTACCTACTATTTTCTCCTGAATGTTTTTAGTTTACGCCCGAATATCTATTTTTGCAGCTAAACAGGAATTACACGAAAATGAAAAAACCAACGGTACTGAGTGGAATACGGCCAACGGGGTATTTGCACCTTGGAAATTACTTTGGGGCAGTGCGCAATTTCATTCGCATGCAGGACGATTTTAACTGCTTCTTTTTTATTGCGGATATCCATTCACTGACAACCCATCCTACGCCGGGCGATTTGCAGTCGGGCGTGAAACAGGTTTTGGCCGAATACCTTGCCTGCGGAATCGATCCGGAAAAAGCAACCATATTTATTCAAAGCGATGTGCCCGAGGTAACCGAGTTGTACACCTTCCTGAATATGAATGCCTACCTGGGCGAACTGGAACGCACAACATCGTTTAAGGATAAAGCCCGCCAGCAACCCGACAATGTAAATGCCGGCCTGCTCACCTACCCTGTTTTAATGGCTGCCGACATTATTATTCACAAAGCCAACTATGTTCCGGTGGGAAAAGACCAGGAGCAAAACCTGGAGATGGCACGCAAATTCGCCAAACGCTTTAACCGGATGTACGGCAAAAAAGTATTCCCGATTCCACGCCCGTACACCTTCGACGGAAAGGATATGATAAAAGTCCCCGGCCTCGACGGCAGCGGTAAAATGGGTAAATCGGAAGGCAATGCCATCAATTTATACGAAGACCCAAAATCGATTCGTAAAAAAGTGATGCGGGCAGTAACAGACTCCGGCCCTACAGAAATGAACCAGCAAAAACCGGAAGCCATTCAAAACCTGTTTACCCTTTTGGAAATTGTTTCGGCGCCCGGTACCGTGGCTCATTTTGATGAACTGTACAACAAATGTGAAATCCGCTACGGCGATATGAAAAAACAACTGGCCGAAGATATTATTTCGTATACAGCTCCAATTCGCGACAGGATTATTGAAATTCTGGAAGATGATTCGTATCTTGCGAAGGTTGCAAAAATGGGTGCGGAAAAGGCACGCGAGTCGGCTTCACGAACGTTACAGGAAGTAAAAGAAGTCATTGGATTTAAGAAGCTTTTTTAAAAGTTAGTATACCTCAATTACAATCTGCCGGGCTGTTGTCCGGCTTTTTTTATTTCACAAAGCCAGATAGTTGATTTTAACCGTCATTTTCTGGCTGTTGTTTTCAACAAATAACAAACTATTTGTGTTAGAAATTATAGATTATATGCAAGTATAATTTGAATCTTCAATCATGCAAAAAGCTCCTGTTCACTCAATTGTTGAGAACGATCAAAAGTTGTTGATGGAACTCCTGAAACAGGTTAACGATCGGATAAAACAGCTTCCGGAATCGAGGTTAACGGCTGTAAAATTTAAAATATTTCTTTTGCCTGCACTATACCTGGCACTTTATGCTATTGCTTTTATCTGGTCGGCCCATCCGGTTGTATTTTATTCGATGTATATCCTGATGGGAATTTTGCTTGTAATCATCTTTTTAAATGTGATCCACGAAGCCGCCCACGAGACCATCTTTAAAAATCAGAAATACAATTCAGCTGTTTACGGTATCTTCGATTTTCTGGGCGCCAACAGTTTTATGTGGAAAAAAAGGCACATCCTTTTTCATCACCGCTATCCCGATGTCAATGGATGGGACACGGATATTGAACAAAGCGATTTGGTCACTGTTTTCCCGAATGAACCGGTAAAAAAACACCAGCGGTTTCAGCACATTTATGTTTTTTTGCTTTACCCCTTCTACATGATCAACTGGCTGCTTTTTCGAGATTTCCGCGATTTCTTTTCAAAAGAACGGGTGGTTCACAAGCTCGTGGATATTCCAAAAAATGAATATGTAAAATTGTTTTTGTTTAAGTCGTTTTATCTTTTTATGATAATTATCGCACCCTGGTGGTTGGGCAACGCTTCATTCCTGCAGGCTTTCTCCGGTTTTTTAATCCTGTCGGTGGTTGGAAGCCTGATGGCGATGTTTGTGCTGCTCACACCCCATGCCAATACTGAAGTTGATTTTCCTGAAACGGATGAAAACGGAAACCTGCAGATGAGCTGGCTGCGGCACCAAATGTCCACCACCAACGATATCGAAAGCAACAATTGGGTTATTCGTAATGTGCTGGCAAATTTCACACTTCACCTCTCCCACCACCTGTTTCCGGGTATAAGCAGCGTTTATGCCCCTGAGGTTACAGAAGTTATCCGGAAGTTTTCCGAGGAACACCACCTGCCATACCGTTCGCTTCCCCTGAAGGTTTCCTTTAAAAAACATTACGAGTTGCTGCGATCAAATGCACTCAGTTATGAAGATTTGGAAATGTAAACTGATTTTTACTGCATGGTTTAATCAATAATTTGGTTCATCTCATGTTTTTCTTTTAACTTTGAAAACCATCTTTTTTAAACCAACGTATTATGAAACCTGTAACGCGAAGAAATTTTCTTACCTCAGCCGCCGCAATTTCTGCCATCACCATTTTAAAACCCGCCACTGTTTTTGGAACACAGGCAAATTCTGCCGTCCGTGTGGGGATTATCGGTTGCGGAAACCGCGGCACCGCCGTTATTTCCGATATGGTAAACAACACCAGTGCACAAATTATTGCCATGGGCGATTTGTTTGGCTATCAGTTGGAGAAGGCCAAACCAAAATTCGATAAACTGAATAAAGACAATAACGGAGTTGCTATCGCAGACAAAAAAGTGTACCGCGGCCCGCTGGCTTACCAGAGTGTGATTCACGATCCGGATGTGGATGCTGTTTTGGTATCGGCGCCCGCTTACACGCACCCGCTGTTTTTGGATGCTGCAGTGGAAGGCGGCAAACATGTGTACTGCGAAAAGCCTGCATCGCCCGATGTGGCAGGATGTAAAAAAGTAATCGCAGCCGGAGTAAAAGCAAAAGATAAGGTGAGTGTGGCCATTGGTTTCCAGATTCGCCATGCCACTCCCTATGTTGAAATGGCCAACCGCATCCGCCGCGGCGATATCGGCGAAGTGGTCAACGTGCAGTTGTATTATATTTCTTCGGGAAGCGGACAAGTGGTGCAGCCTGTGGGAGATTCGCGCGAGGAGTTTATGATCCGCAACCATTTTCATTTTCGCGAATTATCCGGTGGTATCTTTCTCGACCAGGCCATCCACATGATTGATGTGGGCAACTGGATACTGAACGAAAAACCGGACGCATCGGTTGGCAACGGAAATCGCAAAGGCGGACCTGATTTTGGCGACACCTTTACCAATTACCAGGTGATTTACGATTATCCGGAGCAAACGAATGTCAGTGTTCATTCCACGCAATTCGGGCCGAAATTCGGTGATGTATGTGCCCGCTTTATCGGTACGAAAGGATTTGCGGAAGCCCACTACAGCCGCGGTGTTTTTATCGACGGCGACAACCCGTGGGATTCGGGCGTTGTAAAAGGTGAGCCCACAGAAGAGCAACGGGCTTCGGGAGCTTTCACTTCTGCGTTGTATGATTCCACTCCAAACAAGGTAAAAGCTTTTATCCACAGCATTGAATCAGGAGATTTAATTAACGAAGCGCATTCGGGAGCGATGTCCACACTGTCTGCTATTTTGGGAAGAATGAGTGCAACGTCTCAGGAAAAAACATTGTGGGACGAAATGTATTTTTCCAATCAGGAGTACAATCCCCACCTCGATTTATCGAAGTTTGCCTGAGAAAATGGAATTATTTTCTTTAAATTTTTACCTGACAAATCAAATTAAAGATACCAAATGAAAAATCTAATCTTCGTAGGCTTTTTTAGTTTACTTATTGTTTCGTGCCAGAGCCCTCAGAAAAAACCTGACATGCAAACCAGTGAAAACACAAAACCCAACATCGTTTATATTCTTGCTGATGATTTGGGATACGGCGATTTAAGTGTTTACGGCCAAACGCATTTTGAAACACCAAATCTGGATAAAATGGCAGCCGAAGGAATGCTGTTCACCCAGCATTATGCCGGATGTACCGTTTGTGCACCATCGCGTTCGTCGCTGATGACCGGCCAGACAACAGGACATACACCCATTCGCGGCAACAAGGAAGTGAAACCCGAAGGCCAGTGGCCCATCCCGGATTCTACGTTTACCATGGCCGAAATGCTGAAACAGGCAGGATATGTTACCGGTGGCTTCGGGAAATGGGGACTTGGATACCCCGGCTCGGAAGGTGATGCCAACATGCAGGGATTCGACGAATTTTACGGCTACAACTGCCAGCGGATTGCCCACAACTATTATCCGACGCATTTGTGGGACAACCAGGAGAAAGTGATGCTCACCGATAATACGGGTGACCGGTACGAACAATATTCTGCGGATTCCATTCAGGAACATGCCCTTGATTTTATTGAGGCCAATAAAGACAAACCATTTTTCCTCTATTATCCCTCTACCATTCCACATGCCGAGCTGCTGCTTCCGGAGAAATACATGGAAAACTTCCGGGGCAAATACCTTCCTGAAAAAGAATACAAAGGCGCCGAACCGGGTGATGAGAATTTCCGCAACGGCGGTTATGGTACCCAGCCGGAAAGCCATGCAGCTTTCGCGGCCATGGTGACCCACCTCGACAAACAAGTGGGTGAAGTACTGGCCAAACTGAAAGAACTGGGGCTCGATAAAAATACCATTGTAATGTTTTCTTCGGATAACGGCCCCCATCTTGAAGGCGGCGCTGACCCCGATTATTTCGACAGCAACGGCCCGCTGAAGGGGTACAAACGCGATTTATACGAAGGCGGAATCCGGGAGCCGATGATAGTTTGGTGGCCCGGAAAAGTGGAAGCAGGCAGTAAAACCAGCCATATCTCCGCATTTTGGGACATCATGCCAACCCTTGCCGATATTGTGGGAATTGAAAAGCCGGACAATATCGATGGAATCTCTTTTCTGCCCACATTGCTGGGAGAAGGCGGACAAAAAGAACACGATTATTTGTATTGGGAGTTTCATGAAAAAGGCGGCCGAAAAGCCATTCGTAAAGGTGACTGGAAACTGGTGAGATACAATGTTTCCGTTCCGGGAAAAACCACTACCGAATTGTACAATCTGAGCAACGACATTGGGGAGGAAAATAATGTGGCTGACGAACACCCTGAAATCGTAAAAGAGCTGGAGCAACTGATGGAGACGGCACGAACCGAGTCGGATGTTTTTGCATTTAATTAATTTAACATTTAGAATTAATTTTTATGGGAAAAGTCGAAGATAAAAATACAAGGCTTCGGAAACTTAAAATTTTAAACAAAAAGATAAAAGAGCATCCTGCAAAATTCAATTACAGTGCAGAGAAAATCAGGAATGTAAACAGGGAGATTTGATGGTTATATTTGAAATCACTAAATCATTGTTTTACCGAAAAATAATAATTTCGATTAACCCAATAAATAATGAAAAGAATAGTTGATATTCAATAATATGCAGAAATGGGCTAAAGCCCGGCCCTTCCGTTTCCATCACTAACCCCGGGATTAATCCCCATAGCCGTCAGGCTATAATTTATAATTTACTATATAATAGTTGTTTATGATGATTTAGGATTGATATATTTTAGTTAGTATAAAGAAAGGGGTTTCCTTTCTGAATTTACGGGTTCTTTTTCGGCAATGTTGCGTGAGGTTTTTTCGGAAAAGGAACTTCAAAAGAAAGCAGCAGCAAGTGGATTTTATAAGCGCAAGTGTGATTTCACACCTACTATGTTCTTTGATATATTGCTTTATTGTGCCTCTCAATCGGAAACATATAGCTTATCTCAAACTTCTTCCAAGATAAAGACAATGCATGGAGTAAACATTACCAAGCAATCCATCGATGGTCGTTTCACTGAAGGAGCGGTTGCCTTCGTCAAGGAAATCCTGAAAGAATTATTGGAAAGACAATTGAGCAATGTTTTTTGTGCCAATTTTTTAACTCAGTTCAACCATGTTCGCATTAAAGATTCAACACGTTTTCTTGTTCCCGATAAACTCAGGGAACATTTTAAAGGTAGTGGGGGAAGCCAGGGAACATCAAAGGCAAGTGTTTCTATACAGTATGAATACGATGCACGTAGGGGCAAAATACTTGACCTGAATGTAACAGCCGGGACACGAAATGATGCGACAGATGCCAGAGAAACAAAAATGAAAATCAACAAAGGCGATTTAGTGATACGTGACCTCGGTTATTTTAATCTCTCTGTATTGACTGGATTTGCAGACCAGGGAGCATCATTTATCAGTCGCCTGAATACTTCCATTCTTGTCTTCGAACCTGACACGATAGAGAAAATTAGTTTTAAGGGGTTATATGATCGGATGTGCAAACAAAAGCAGACTCGTTGTGAGAAACAGGTTTTAGTAGGAAAAGGCAAACTGGAGCAACTACGGTTGATTGTTGAAATTGTCCCCGAAAAGGTTTTTGAAGAACGGATAAGGAAAGCAAATAAACAAAACAAGGAAAACGGATGGACAACCTCAGAGGAATATAAGGCACGTTGCCGGTTCAACCTGTTTATTACTAATGTTCCAAACGAGGTACTTTCAAGCGAAGAGGTCATGCTAACCTATCGGTTACGCTGGCAGATTGAGTTGATGTTTAAAAACTGGAAGTCGGTATGTAAAATCAACAAATTACAACCGATGAAATATGAACGATTTGCATGTTTACTGTTTTCCAAATTAATACTGATCTTGCTGAACATGCAGATCATCTGCAACCTTCAGGTGTATTACTTCAAAAAGCGACGGCTGATTCTGAGTGAGAACAAGTGCTTTAAAACACTTTGGGAATCATTCAGTATTCTGAGGGACATCTGGAAAGAAGGACAAAAGAGTTCAGAGAGAAGATTAATGAAATTGACGAAAAAGTTCTCCTCAAATCACTGGAAAGAAAAACGAAAAAATAAAATTAATTTTATTGAAATAATAGAGTTATTTATTTGCAAATCAATATTTTATGACTATATTTAAAACAACAAAAAGGGGGACAAACGCCAAGCCGCCCCCTCAATTATTAACAACAAAAAGTTATTTGAAATGGTGAAAATTACGAAATCAAGCCCCATTTCTCAAAGGAATGGGGCAAAAAAAGAAACAATTAACATATACCATTGAATAACTGATGATTACGTCACATAAACCTGACGGCTATGGGATTAATCCCGGGGTTAGTGAAAGCCGGATGTAATATAGGCTTCAGCTTTTAATGGAAAGTTTTAACCGGAAATTGATTATTCAAAAAAACCTATAGGTTTGGCAACTGTCGGAAATAATATGGGATTATGAACAAAATCACTACCTTTTTTTCACTTGCAGTTTTAGCACTGCTTTCCTGCCAAAATCAGCAAGACGAAGCAAAACAACAAAAACCAAACATCCTCTTTATTTTGGCGGATGATTTGGGTGCCCATGATTTAAGCGTCACCGGAAGTAATCTTTATGAAACGCCCAACATCGACTGCATTGCGCACGAGGGTATGGTATTTACGGAAGGATATGCGGCCTGCCAGGTATGCAGCCCGTCGCGGGCAAGCATCATGACCGGCAAATTTCCGGCGCGGCATGGCATTACCGACTGGATTGGCGCTCCTGCCGGAGAAAACTGGAGGAAACAAAACCGCTACAACCAGTTACTTCCTCCCGATTATGTGCGAAATCTGCCAAAGGAATATATCACACTCCCCGAAGCAATGAAGGAAGCCGGATATAAAACGTTTTTCGCCGGTAAGTGGCACCTCGGCAGCGAAGGCTCCTGGCCAACCGATCATGGTTTTGATATCAACAGAGGCGGCTGGGATGCCGGAAGCCCGCAGGGCGGTTACTTTGCGCCGTGGAATAACCCCAACCTCCAAAGCGGTCCGGACGGGCAGAACCTTTCGATGCGGCTGGCCAGGGAAACCGTTGAATTTCTCAAAGAAAACAAGGACACCACATTTTTTGCCTATCTGGCTTTTTACGCTGTACATGGCCCCATACAAACCACTCAGTCAAAATGGGAGAAATACCGTTATAAAGCCCAAAAAGCAGGTATTGCAGAAACAGGATATAAAATGGGGCATTTCCTTCCCATCCGCCAGGTGCAGGATAATCCGGTATATGCCGGGCTGGTGGAAGCAATGGACGATGCTGTTGGCGTGGTGTTGAACACGCTTGACTCGCTGGGCCTGGACAAAAGCACCATCGTTATTTTTACCTCCGATAACGGCGGGGTGGCAGCCGGAGACTCCTACTCCACATCCAACAAACCGTTGCGTGCCGGAAAAGGATACCAGTTTGAAGGCGGCATCCGCGAACCCTATTTCATCAAGGTTCCCGGTATGGATATTGCCGGAAAAACATGCAGCACACCTGTAACCGGCACCGACTTTTATCCGACTTTACTGGAACTGACAGGCGCTGATTTAAAACCGGAACAACATAACGACGGGGTGAGTATCGTGCCGTTATTAAAAGGCGATTCGATTAAAGAGCGTCCGCTCATCTGGCACTATCCCCACTACGGAAACCAGGGCGGCGAACCTTCCTCCATCATCCGCAAGGGAAAATGGAAACTCATCCATTATTACGAAGACGGCCACAATGAATTGTACAATGTTGAAAGCGATCCGGAAGAAACTACCGATATAATAAACAACCATAAAGGTATTGCGAGCCAGCTAAATGAAGAGCTGTTTAATTACCTCGATGAAGTTGGAGCGAAATTCCCGGTTAAAGATCCGCAGTACAGCAAACAGGAAGAAGAAAAGTATTTGAAATGGGTCCGCGATGAACTGCTTCCCCAAAAAGAAAAAGAGCGCCTGGAGTATTTATCTGATGATTATGATCCGGGAAATGACTGGTGGGGAAGCAGGGTGCAAGACTGAAAATGCCGTATAATGTTATCCAAAAAATTTTATATAAGTTTGCACAAAAGCAATGTTATGGAAAATTTAGAAATTGAAAATAAAAAGAATCTGTTAATACTAAAATTGAATAAAAAAGGATTCGATGAGCAATATCTTATTTCGTTGGTAAAAAGGTTACAAATTGAAGAATTAGCTCAAAAATCAAATTTTAGTTCTGATATTTTAAGTGTCGCTGAAAAAATTAATCAGGAATGGTGGGATAACAACAAAGAGAACTTTCTTAATGAGGTAAAAAAATGAAATCTGGCTCGGTAGTCGTTGATACAAACCTCATATTTTCAGCTTTAATTCCTAAAGCATCAAAAATCAGAGAAATACTATTCGACACAAGTATAATTTTTTATTCTCCAAACTATCTAATATCCGAAATTTATAAACATAAAGATAAACTCATTAAAAATTCTAAACTTAATGAATCGGAATTTTATTTATATTTCAATGGAATAACAGAACGAATCAATTTTATTCCAATTGATTTTGTTGGAGTAAATAGCAGACAAAAAGCATATTCACTTTGCAAAAACATTGATTTAAAAGATATCCCCTTTGTTGCTTTAGCAATTGATTTGGATATTCCATTATGGACAGGTGATAAAAAATTGAAAGAAGGACTTAAAATCAAAGGATACAATAAATTCTTTGAATAAAAAAAATTAAACCTCAAAAATGATTATCAAAAAAACAATTACTCTGCTAATTCTTCTTTTAGCAACCGCTTTTGGC
>CAVYUC010000009.1:0-182237 GCA_963771595.1 uncultured Prolixibacteraceae bacterium
CGTGGTATTGAATCGGAAATATAAGGAACCCCGAAGAGGGTTTAATCTTTAATTTGAATTGTTCCTTTATCCATTTAAATATGAGTAGTCTGTGATTAAATACCGGACCTGGAAAAGTCCGGTTCCCGTTATTTAAATTCCACCTTCCACAATCCTCTGAAATCATTCAGTTGGTAACCCGTTGCCAGATCATCCGGATAGAGGGTGCGGATTTTTTGCAAGGTCACCGGCTCTATATCGGAATCCGGATTTCCATGGCATTTGAGGCAGGCCGGCATTGCAGTTTTGATGGGTTTGTAATAAACGATTTTATCATTTTGCAAAACCAGCGTATCGCCGGTTGCAGGATGCCGGACATAAAACTGCCACAATCCTTTTTCCTCCTCATTTTTCAGGTTGTTTTCTGGATTTCTGTTTTTACCGGATACTCTTGAAATGACCACATCATGCAACACGGTTTAAACTATCGGTTATTCCTGAAGCCTTTAGGTTGCAAAATTCAACTGCATGTTTTGTTCCGCCCTGCTGAATGGCTTTCCCAACATTTGCCAGTAGAACTCCCTGCGCTTGAGTGGTTATTTCATTTCCTTTCTTTAACACGGAAGTATAGGTTTCCGGTTGAATTTGCTGAACCTCCTTTTTAGTTCCGGGAGCACAGGAACAATAGACTACAAGAGACACGGCCAAAACAAATATTTTACTTTTCATTTCTGCAAAATTTAATAATAACCTACGGAGACTTACTTCCATCGAATAAATCAGCGTTAGCAGCCTGTGGTTTTTCCCATTCAATTTAGATAATTTTTTTGGTATTCTATGGATATTACTCTCCTTATTGTAACGGGTCTGTGGTAATTGGTGCAATCGGTGCTTGTATTTTTCTCTATGGCCAGAGTTGGTTTCCAACTCCACCATTAAATTACCGGACCTAAAAAGTCCGTTTCCCGGTTAGGATTGCTTTCGCCAGGTATCAGTTGAAAAAATTCATATCCCACTGGTCCATCCATTCCAGGAAAGGAATTCCGTTTTCATCGAACTGAAAGGGCAGCCAGATGTAGCGTCCATCGATGGCATTTTCAGGTGTCCATCTGTCGCCCATATAAATAAAAGCATCCTCTTTCCCCTGCACCGGCAAAATAAAAGTGCTTTGGGAATGGAATGTCAAATCGGCATCTTTTCCAACGCAGGGATTTCCCAGTTCCTTCCAGGGGCCAAAAACAGTTGGCGCCCAGGCCAGTCGGGCAGCATTCGGCGCCCAGCCTGTACAATCGGAGGCCATCAGAAAATATTTGTTTTTGTATTTGAACATTGCCGGCGCTTCCATATAGCGGTCAGATAAAACACGGATGTAATTTCCCGAATCAGACATATAATCACCGGTAAGCTGCGAAATATGAAGTGTGCTGTTTTCCTCTGAAGAGTAGATATGGTATGCTTTCCCATCATCATCCACAAAAAGGTTTTGGTCGCGTGCCATTTGTCCGCCTTCAAAATCGCGCCCAAGTATATTTACTGTATCCGGATGCGCCGGGAGGCAACCTTTTCCTCCGCAGTACTTGTCTTTTACATTGGGCCAACCGGTTGTTTATGAATGGCCTTTACATTTTGCGGCCAAAATCCAGCATTCGGACGAAAGCTTTTCACAAATGTGTAAGGTCCGGTAACCTTGTCGGAAACGGCAACTCCCGAGCGCGCTGCATCATAACCCTGCCCTTTCAGTTCGAGATGAAACCACATCACAAACTTTTTAGTGGCTTTATTATAAATCACTTTTGGCCGTTCCAAGACGCACCCTTCGGTAATCTCATGATTGGGATTGTTTTTAATTACTTCCAGCGCAACTCCTTCATCTTTCCAGTCGGTCAGGTTTTTGGAAGAATAACAATGAACGCCTACCCATGCTTTATTTCCTTTTTCGCCTTCAATTTTATGCTCGCCAAACCAGTAATATTTTCCATTGTGGAAAAGTATGCCACCTCCGTGTGCATTGATGTGGACGCCGTTGTTGTCGGGCCATATTTCACCTGGATTAATAGTTTTATCTTCCTTTTTAAACGCGAAAAGAAAAAGAAGAAGCAACGGCAGGAATATTATTTTTTTCATATATCTGTTTAATATTTTATTTACTTTTTCGATGATGATTTGCCCGGGAACTGGAGTTTCCAACTCCAACAAGTAAATGCCGGATTTGGGAAAATCCGGCTCCCGAAGTTTATGCTATTTCCAATCCTGTTGTTTTCACTAATTCAATCAATGGCGAATCCTCATTATTATTAATGAACCTCTGTTTTTCAACCAGAAAAGGCTCAATTTTAGAATTTATTTTTCGGGTCAGACTCCAGATTCTTCCTGCTAAATAATCATCCTCATTTTCTACTACAATCATTATATCTATGTCACTGTCATCTGTCGCTGTATTTGATAAATAGCTTCCATATAAATATGCTTTATCAACTTTAATACCCTCTGAACGTAAAACAAAAATATATTTTTTCAGTATTTCTACAATCTCTCCTTTAGCCATTGCAATAAGATTTTCACTGCTGAATCAAAAACAACCTTCCCCACAAATTTGCCGGATGGAGTTCCACTGCTGATTCGAATTGCTGCCGCGCAAAATCTTTATTTCCTTTCAGCAAATCGGCCAGGCCAATTAGATAATCGCCATTCGATTTTCTCACTTTCGGCGACTGGTTTTCCCCGAATTTGGAAAAGAAATCAACATCGGCAGCTTCTGTCAGTAACGCTTTTCCACTTTGTTCGATTTCTTCCGCCAGCTTGCCGGCCTCCTCTTTTTTGCCTGCCTGTTTCAGCGCCAGCGCTTTATAATATTTATAATCCGGGGAATGCACCTCCATTTCTTCAATCGCTTTATAAAGCTGATTGGCTTCTTTTTTGTTATTCAGATTTCCCTGTGCCAGAGCCTGATAATAATAAATCTGTACATTTTTTTCGTATCGGCTGCTGCGTCCAATCTGATGGTTTTCAGGATATTCATCGGCCATTTTAAAGAACTGCAATGCCTTTTCATTATTTCCGGCATTCAACTCTGTAATTCCCTGTCCCAGGCAGGCATCCACATAAATTTCGTGTAAATCGTCCATTCCTTCCTGTCGCGGGAAAAAATTGTTCAGCAAATAATTTATGGCTTTTTCCTGTTCGCCTGAAGCCGATAACACCTGTATTTCCTGCAGAAATGCATCGGGACTTTGTGCAACAAATTCATGATTCGCGGTCAAAAGCTCTGACGTTTTTCCAGATCAGTTCCGTTTTTTTCGTACAATTTATCCAGCTCATAATAAAACCGCGGCTGCTATTATCCTTCCTGATGGCGCGTTCATAGGCTCTATTGCGTTATCGAAATCGCCATATGTTTGGTTGAAACCCCAGCCCACATTCCGGTGTGCAATGGCCAGCTCCGGTTCATACTGTGCGGCTTTCACCCAGTATTCAATGGCAGTTTCTGGCTGCTTATCGTACAGCAAATTTCCCAGATAATAATATGCCCGAGAATCGGCAGGAGTAAGTTTCAATGCCGTTTTGTAAACATCTATTGTTTCGAATCGGAATGGAAAGCAGTATCCGGTTGGAACGCTCCGGGCAACTTTGAAATGTGCAGTCGCCTTTGTGGAATTCCCTCCAATCGTATATAAAGTGCCCAGGTAATAATGTATGGTTGGATAATGACTCAGCTTTTTGGTTGTTTGAATTTACCGCCATTAACAGCAAATTTTTAGCCTCGTCCCGGAATCCCGAATTAAGGTATTCCACCGCCAGCTCGAGATAGGTTTCCGGATTATCGCGTATGAGCTGTTTCAGGGTTTCCCTTTCATCATTGCTACCCGAAATTTGCAACAGCTCATTCATCGCCCTGAAATTAAGTGCATCCTTTTCTATAACTTTTTGGGCAATTAATTGTGCATCATTTGAGTTGCCCTGTTTTCGCAGGAGCGTAGCCTTCATATTCAATGCATTGAGATTGGAACTGTTGTATTCCAGCGAGCGGTTAATTTCTTGCAGCGCGCGTTCGTAATCTTTTCGTCCGGCAGAGATTTGAGCAAGATGAAAATAAGCAGCTGATGCAAAATCCTGGTCCCAGGCTGCGCGGTACAACGTATCGTAAGCTGCATCATATTTATTTTGCTGTTGAAGAATTAAACCAAGATGATAAAAGGGCTCACAATTCCTTGGCCGCGTATAATTGGCCGTCAATCTTTTTAAAGCTGTTCTGAAATGCACCGCCGCCTCTTCCAGCTTAAACTGCTGCTTTAGAATGATTCCCATTTCGGTATTACAGCGCACATCCAGCGGGTCGCGTTTCAGCGCTTCCCGGAAATAGGGAACCGGACTTATCCGGGCATTGTGAAATTGCTTAATCCGCAATCCGGTAAGGTATAATTCTTCCAGGGATTCAATTTCAGAAGGATCTTTTGGCTGTTCAACCGTTTCGGGCAGGGGCAATCCGGTTTCTTTTACCACCGGCTGGTAAGCTATTATTTCCTTCCCGTTTTCATCCAGCAGCGATATCCGCAACTCCTCTTCTTTTGCATCTTTCACTTTTATTTTTTGTGAAAATGGTTTATCCGGCGCTATATTAACCGGGATTTCAATCGCTGTTTTTCCGTTTTTCTGCAGAATGATTTGTGCGTTCTGAAACGGTCGTGTAGTATTGGCAGCAACAATATATTCCCCATCGCCGGTTTTCTTTAAGTTGATGGCAGCATCCAGATTGGCAGCCACGGCACCTTCGGTTTCGCGCAGGGGATACCAGAATTGCTGAAATGTTTTATATTCATACGGTTTTATCCAGCTGTAATCTGGTTGATTATCGGAGTAGGCGCCAGCCATCAGTTCGGCGTATGGCCCGTCGCTGTCCGTCAGCACTTTGGAATCCCACATGGCGCCATAATCACCCGGGCCCCATTCCCAAAGTTTGGCTCCCTTAACAATATTGTGATTGGCAACATGCATGGTTCCGGCATGTTTTCCATAATCGTAACCGGCCAGAAATCCTTCCTGAATATCATGCGCAAAGAATGAAACCGGATCGGGATGATTCTTCCACCAGCTTGCATCGATGTTGTTTTGGTAATACTCT
This sequence comes from uncultured Prolixibacteraceae bacterium, assembly GCA_963771595.1. Lineage (GTDB taxonomy): Bacteria > Bacteroidota > Bacteroidia > Bacteroidales > Prolixibacteraceae > CAVYUC01. The sequence goes on from CAVYUC010000009.1 coordinate 5,099, forward strand.
TTTCCGTTGTAGGTTTCAGTGGTAACCGGCCAGTGCGCAAAACTATTTTTGGCATGGTAAACAGCAAAATCAGTGGAAGGCGGAAAAATAACCTGGTAATCTTCGTTGACGTGTGTGGCTACATTTGCCCAATACAAAATGGAATTGATATTGTCTGTTGGATTCATGAGCCTTCCGTCCACTTCGATGTATGATTTTCCGGGAAACAGTGAAATACCGATGGTCCATTTCATCCGGTGGCGGGGTTCTGTTTCACCAATCCAGATCGTGGCGCTGCCATCGTCGTTTTGAATGAGTTTGTAATCCACCGGTAAATTTGTTGATGCTCTGTGGTGGTGGAACACACAAAATTCAATACCACCGGAAATCCATGCTCCGGCCATTCCAATATTTGCCGGTTTTATTACATGCTGGTGGTAAAAAATATCGTACCCGTTGGTTTTGTCGGTGGCATAAAACAGGCGCCCACCAATTTCGGGCAAAACGCAAAGTTTGATGTATTCATTTTCGAGATAGAGGGCGTTGTAAGTTTTGTCCACTTTTTCATTCGTAATATTATCTTCCAGGGCGTATGGATAAATATACCGGCTTGCTCCCTGATACGATTGATTCTGGAAAAACATCGGATTTTTATCCGGCTCTTTTACTACGTAGGTGGGAATGGTGAGCGGTTCTTCCCATACTTTTACCGCTTGCTGTGCAGTTAAATTGCTGAAGAGCATAACAACAATTACGACAGGAAATAAAAATTTTATGGATTTCATGGTTTAGATATTTTGCTGCAATTATTTACACGCCTAATTTATTATTAACAGATAAAATTAGCAATCTTCTTTATAATTTCTTTTCCTGCGTTCATCTGCGAGAGATTCTTTTTTTCCCGCAGATCGAGCTGATTTTCGCTGATAAAAGACTAAAATCAATATCTGTTACTTCCTTTTTCTGCGCTCATCTGCGAAATCTGCAGGAGAGATTCTTTTTATTTCCCGCTGATCACGCTGATTTTCGCTGATAAAAGACTAAAATCAATATCTGTTACTTTCTCTTTCTGCGCTCATCCGCGAAATCTGCGGGAGATTCTTTTTATTTCCCGCTGATCACGCTGATTATCGCTGATAAAAGACTAAAATCAATATCTGTTACTTTCTCTTTCTGCACTCATCTGCGAAATCTGCGGGAGAGATTCTTTTTATTTCCCGCTGATCACGCTGATTATTCGCTGATAAAAGACTAAAATCAATATCTGTTACTTTCTCTTTCTGCGCTCATCTGCGAAATCTGCGGGAGAGATTCTTTTTATTTCCCGCTGATCACGCTGATTTTCGCTGATAAAAGACTAAAATCAATATCTGTTACTTTCTCTTTCTGCGCTCATCTGCGAAATCTGCGGGAGAGATTCTTTTTATTTCCCGCTGATCACGCTGATTTTCGCTGATAAAAGACTAAAATCAATATCTGTTACTTTCTCTTTCTGCGCTCATCCGCGAAATCTGCGGGAGAGATTCTTTTTATTTCTCGCTGATAGCGCATGATTTTACAGGTTATTTACCTTTCTTGTTATTGATTTTTGAATATCATCACAATTAAAATTGACCAGCAAACCCAGCTTTAAACCTGATAATTTTAAATAAGTAATAATCTGTTTGTGATGCACTTCTGAAATGGCCTCTACAGATTTAATTTCAACAACGACTTTATTTTCCACAAGAATGTCAATTCTATAACCAACATCCATTTTAATTTCCTCATAAATTAAAGGGAGCGCAACCTGAGTTTTTACCTGAAGACCTTGCTTATTCAGTTCGTATGCAAGCACCGCCTCATAAGCTGATTCCAGTAAACCCGGACCAAGCTCATTGTACACCTTAAAAATAGCACCTCTGATTTTATAGGAAATTTCATTTTCAGTCATACTTCATGGTTTTAGTTATAGTAAGATTGACTATTTTGAGTTCATCTGCACATTCTGCAGGAGAACTTCTTTTTTCCCGCAGATCCCGCTGAATTCCGCAGAGGAAAATTAAAAATACATATCCAATTCATTTTCTTTTTCTGCGCTCATCTGCGAAATCTGGAGAGATTCTTTTTATTTCCCGCGGATCAGCTGATTTTCGCTGATAAAAAGTAAAATCTATATCTGTTACTTCCTTTTTCTGCGCTCATCTGCGAAATCTGCGGGAGAGATTCTTTTTATTTCCCGCGGATTGCGCTGATTTTCGCTGATAAAGACTAAAATCTATTTCTGTTACTTTCTCTTTCTGCGTTCTTCTGCGGGAGAGATTCTTTTTAGTTCAATTTCTTTTCCACCGAATCGATGATATCTTCCAGTACTTTTACAGCCGAATCTCCTAATTCTTTGGCGCCATCCCGTAGTTTCTGCAGGTCTTCCTGGGCATCCTCTTCCATGTATTCCTGCACCTGCTTTTTCATATCTTCCACATCTTTTTTCAGGAGCTTTTTCACTTTTCCCAATTCCTTTTGACCTTTGTACGACTGATAACGGACAGACAACGCAACAACTTTCAATTTTTCGCCCGCCGTTAATTCGTCTTCATACAAATTGTACCAGTCTTTACTGAATTTTTTATACCGTTTATCAGCCCAGCGCCAGTCTTTCTTTTGGTACTTTGCATGATCTTGTTTTACCTGGTCAACAAACCGTTCGTATTTTCTTATGTACTGCGTTTTATTGGATGGCAGCAGGCACGAAAACAACAACAAATACAAGTGTTAACACCAGAATTAATCTGAATATAAATCTACTTTTTGAAACCATTTTTTTCCTTTTTAATAACTACTTCGGCACCTAAGGTTTCCACGGCCATTTCACACAATCCTTCACTTCGGGAAACAATACATAATCAGCTTTACCTTTCATGGCAAGGGTTTTTACGTTGTAACCCTTTAACTGTTCCAGTGCGGCATTCATTGTTTTTCCTGAAACCGAAACATCGTCAACCACCAGAATTCGTTTTCCTTCCAGGTTCCATTCCGGCTTTTCCAAAAGTTTGGGTTCATCGTAGCGCGGATTGTTTTGTTCATCGCGGTAGTTCATCACCATTACCTGCAATTCGGCATTTAAATAAAAGGCAACAAAACCGGCCGGAACTATTCCGCCGGAGCCAATTCCGATAACCAGGTCGAACTCCGGTAAATCTATGTTTTTCAGCCGTTCAGTTATTTCACGAAAGGAAAGCGGGACCATATTTTTGAATATTAAATTGTTTGTAAAACAGAATACAAGAATAGCTGATTTCTTCGAATCGGGCAAAAATTATTGATTTACCTGCTCTTCATAAACCGGAATTTCAAGGTAAAACGTAGTTCCTTTTCCCAATTCTGTTTCGAACCAGATGGTACCTGAAAAATTCTCCACAATATTTTTAACTATCGCCAGTCCAAGTCCCATTCCGCTCGATTTGGTGGTGAAGCTTGGACTGAACAGCTTATCGCGCAACTCCACCGGAATGCCGGAACCATTATCAGAAACAGCAATTACAGCCATGTGATCGCGGCGGCTGAGGTTAATTTTAATACACCCAACCATATCTTCCGGCACCGACTGAATTCCGTTTTTCACCAGGTTAATGATGGCCCGTGTAAGCTGCTCACGGTCGGCATTCACCTCAATATCTTCCATGCCGTTGGAATGAAATTCGATGCCAACACGGCTGTGTGTGTCGAATAAATCGATTACTTTTTGCAACTGTGCCGAAAGGTTAAACACCTGGTTGCGGGCAGTTGGTATTTTGGCAAAATTGGAAAATTCGGTGGCAATGTTCGACAAATTATCGATTTGTTCAATCAGGGTGGAAGTTACGCGCTCCAGAAATTTATCGTCCTGCCGGCCTTCCTGTTTGGCCCGCTGCAGTTGCTGAATATTTAATTTCATTGGGGTGAGCGGGTTTTTAATTTCATGGGCAATTTGTTTTGCCATTTCACGCCATGCAGATTCCCGCTCGGAGCGTGCCAGCAAATCGGCGCTGACAGCCAGTTCGTCCACTTTTTTATTGTATTCTTTTACAAGGCTTCCAATTTCGTCTTTGCGGCTGTAACGAATGGGTTCGTTTCGTTTTCCCAACTCAATCTTGCGCAGGTTTTCCTGGATAACCACCAGCGGCCGTGTAATTTGGTTGGCAATAAAAACAGCAACTATTACACTGGCAAGCAGCAGCAAAACGTATAAATTTATAAACGCCACAATAATTGTGGAAAGTTCCTGGCTGTATTTATCCTGCTTTATAAAATAAGGAAGATTTATTACTCCCAGATAATTCCCGCGGTTGTTGATAATGGGGCGGTAGGCCGACAAGTAAGACAACTGCCCAATTTTTTCAGGCTGAAAATAGCTGATCTGGAAATTTTCAAAAATTTCGTAATAAGCCTGCGCGTTTATTCGTGTAGAAACGAGCCCGCGGTTAAAAATCTCGAAACGCGACGAGGCGATTAAATTTCCGTTGTTTCCGTAAATATTCACATCGGTGCGGAAAATATTGGATAATTTCATCAGTTCGCGGTGGAGCCATTCCTCCAAATCGTAAGTAATTTCAGGGACATCGTTCAGGCGCATGTCGATTTCTTCGGCAATCGACTTCATTTTTTCGTTTAAGTCGTTGCGGTGTTTTTCTTTGTATTCGCGCACATTGTACCATATTGTTGCTGCTGCAACCACCAGCAGTGATACAAAAACAATGGAAATAATGGCCGCCTGAATACGGAACTTTAAATCGAAAACAACCGGTTTTTTCCGGATGGTGCGGTTGCCGATGAGCAGAAAAATCAGCACAGATAAAAAGTAAAAAACAAAAAGGTACGGGAACGAAATCAGATAATCGATAATGGTAAATATTTCGCGCGATACGATAACGTAGTTGTCTTCTTTGGTGTGGTAAATGAGGTGCTCCATTCCATCCCATTTTTTATAGCTGTATTCCTTGTCGGATGTGAGATAGGTGTCCACATAAAAATTGTAGTTGTAATCGCCGTATTTATCCGTTAGTTCGCCGCCGTAATATTTTGCATAGTCGAATTTCTTGTAGTTTTCGGGTTTGGCCATTGACTTGTCAATCAGCAATTCCGGAAATCCGATTCCTTCGAACAACAAATCCGAATTCAGCTCAATAAAAATGGTCTCGCCCTGCGACGGGTAATGCAGCCGTCCGGTGTATGAAATCCTTCCGTTCATGTTATCCATGAAATAAAAATTGGTTCCCGGCACCTGTACTCCCTGAATTTTAATCATATCGTCGAAAAAAGCAAAACATGGTTCGGTGCGGTCTTCCATTTCAATATAAAGACTATCGGCGCCGGAGCATATAAAAACGCGGACTTCGTATCGCCGGAAATACCCGCTGAAATAGGTTTGTTCGATGTAATTTGTGAGACCTTCTTCCTGAATAAGCAGGCTCGGAATTACAGAATCTTTGCTGATTTCCTGCTGAATTTCGGAAAGAAAAACCTCGGCAGCCGGGTCGCGATCGGCTACAAGCGTTACGGCAAGCAGCTTTTGGTGTTCACGTTCCTTTTCGCTGGTGGTATGGTAAATAATAACGAGCGAATAAATGGAGGCCGCAGAAACAAATATAATGAGGTAACTCAATGTAAATTTCTGAAGGTAATTTTTACTGAACATCGAAGCCAGCACACTTGAAACAATAAACAATGCGTAAGCTTCAACGGAAATTATTCCCACCGAAATGTACTGAACAACAGCCAGAAATGCCGAAACAAGCAGCACAATTCCGGTAATTCCCAACAGCTTAAAATCATGCCGTGCTTCGTTAATTATTTTTATTGTAAAATACAGAACTGCCAGTAAAAACAATCCTGCCGAGAAAATACCAACACCTGTTTGTGCCGTTACTTCAGTAATTTTATTGAGCGAAAAGGAAATGGTGGAGTTAAAAATCAGCTCTTTTATGAAGTAATTGACAAAAATATAAGTAGATGCGGTGAACAACAGCAGCAACAGAATTATAAATTTTCGCGGCAGCAGCGAATCTTTTTGCAAATCGGAAATGTTTAACCGGTGGCCGAAATTGTACATCCAAAACAGGAAAAAGAGGCCAAACAGAAAAAAGTCGCCCAGCGATGGCAGCCAGCTGTTGAGGGCAAAATATTCGGGACTAAAAAACCGAAGGTGAAAAAATACTTTCGGAATTTGAAAAATCAGATGCAGCCAGTAAAGAATGAATAATACAATGGCAAGGCTAAAAAATTTCATGAAAAACGGAGACTGCGATTCATCCAGCTCGCGGCGGAAATAGTAGAGCAAAATAAACAGTCCGATTAAATAGATGATTCCCGGAATATACAACTGCCGCGTGGTGCATAAATAACTGCCCACCGGTTTTATCGAAAACAGATAGCTGCCAGCCGTATCGTAAACCGGAAACAAATTTTTGCCCTTGGTTTCGGAAATCTGAAAATCGTCGGGCAAATCGTACTTGTCGAAAAAGGTATTCTTCAGGTATTTGTTTTCGTAGGTATATTTATGCTTTATGAGGTGAAATCCAAGTATTTGATAACTGCCTGCAACCCGCTTTTTTAACAGATAATAGCCGTTTGGCAGGTGCACGAATCCATCGTCCTGCAGTTGCTCGTTGTTTTGGTTGTAAAACGAAATAGAGCGGTCGGACCAGTATTTCAGCTGGTTGCCCTGAAAAATTAAAATCCCAAACCCTTTTTCCCCGAGCATCAGGTTTCGTTCGTTCAGGTACCGGATGAAGTTTCCGTTAAAATCATCTGAAGTAATAATTTCAGCAACATTATCGAGTTGTTCCGAAAGTTGCTTTTCGTTTTCATTCAGCTGTTTCTGAAAATGTTCGATCAGATGTGTTTCGGGATGTTTTTTCAGCAAATCATTTTCGATAATTGCAGCAATTACAAAAAAACTGAGGGCAGCAATAAGAAAACTGTATTTGTTCAACTTTAAAAGCATTCTAATCGTGATGATATGGTTCGCCTTTTAATATGGTAAATGCACGGTAGATTTGTTCCACGCACAAAAGTCGCGCCAATTGATGGGAAAAAGTCAAGCGCGACAACGAAAGTTTCGAATTGGCTTTTTCCTTAACTTCACCTGAAAAACCATAGGGACCGCCAATTACAAACACCAGTTCCTTTAACCCGCTGGCCATTTTCTTTTCCAGAAAACCTGCAAACTGCCTCGAGGTAAATGTTTTGCCATTTTCATCGAATAAATGAAACTCTTTTCCGGGCGAAAATTTCGATAAAATAACCTCCCCTTCCTTTTGTTTTTGAATATCCACCGTTAAATTTTTGGTTTTTTTTAAATCGGGAATAATTTCAATTTCAAAGTTAATGTAATGATTCAGCCGGCTGCTGTACAGGTTAATTCCATCTTTTAAATATGCCGCATCCGTTTTCCCCACAACCAATAAAGTAATCTTCATTCTGCTAATTGAATTTTAATTTTATAAATTTACACTAAAATTAAAGTATGATAGTGGTTTTGCACACTTTTTGCAATCCATTGGACACTAATAAAAAAAAGATAAAATAACAGAAAATGCCATCAATAAAAAAAATAACACTAGCATTTGTACTTTTAAGCGGAATGTTGTTTGTTTCTGAAGCAGCCAAATCGCAAATTCCGGACGAAATTATTCTTAGCCTGAAATCAGGAAATTCGAAAGTACTGTCGGATTATTTTAACCAGAATGTTGAACTGGTTGTGCTCGACAACGACAATGTGTACAGCAAGGCACAGGCAGAGCAGATTGTAAGCAATTTTTTCAACAGCTACAAACCCGAAAGTTTCAGTGTGATTCACCAGGGCGGAAAAGAAGGGGCGAAATATGTTATCGGGAACCTGAGCACGAACAACGGGAAATTCAGGGTATATTTTCTTTTGAAGCAGAATGGAGGAAAAGATTATATCCACCAGCTCAGAATTGAAAAACAATAATGATTTTATGAAAAACGGTTTACCACAATTAAACCGGTTTAAAAAAATTGGAGACAGAGCAGTAGAACGAGCTGAAAAAGTTTCACTTCCATTTTTTGGAGGTATTCCCATTTACGATGTTGCGCTTTTTTTCTGGCGCAGCATCGTTGACGGGTCCATTACCACACGTGCCTCGGCCATTGCTTTTTCATTTTTCATCGCCTTGTTTCCTGCCATTATTTTTCTTTTTACACTCATTCCCTACATTCCTATTGAAAATTTCCAGACCGACCTTTACCTCATCATTCAGCAACTGGTACCGCAAACCACTTTCGATACCATTGAAGAAACACTGAGCGACATTGTTTTGCAGCAGCGGGGTGGATTGCTGTCGCTGGGTTTTTTTATGGCGCTTGTTTTTTCTACCAACGGACTTGCTTCCATGATGAGCGCGTTCGATGCCACCATTCACAGTATCAACCGGCGCTCGTGGGTAAGCCAGCGGCTGGCAGCCATTGTGCTTTTATTTATTCTGGCGGCACTGCTTACGCTCGCAGTAGCGCTTTTAACCGGCGGACAACTTTTAATCAATTACATTACCGAACATCACATTTTACGGGACCGGTTTACGATTTTCCTGCTTGTTGTTGGGCGGTGGGTGGTTATTATCCTGTTGTTTTTCTTTGCCTATTCGTTTTTGTATTACATGGCGCCCGCGAAAAAAACAAAATGGCGGTTCATTTCGGCAGGTGGAACACTGGCTACGGCGCTTAGTATTATTGCACTTCTGGGATTTTCGTTCTACATCAATAATTTCAGTCAGTACAACAAATTGTACGGCTCCATCGGTACTTTGCTCATTATTCTGCTGCTGATGTATTTAATGTCGCTTATCCTGCTGGTGGGATTTGAATTGAATGCAAGTATTTACCAGGCGCACAGCGAAAAGGAAGATTCGGAAAACGCGTTGCGGACCGAAGAAGGTGAGATTAAAGAACCACCGCTGTAATTTTATTCCAACAAACTATTTTCCTTGTTTAAACAGGATTTCCTTCTCTCGTTTGGTGAGACTTTCGTATCCCGATTTTGCTATTTTATCCAGAATATGGTTGATTTCTTCCTGCTGAATATTCTTTTGACGGTTGTATTCGTAATCGTCGCGGGGAGGTTGCTTAAAAGTTACTTTCATGTGGTTTTTCGGTTTAAATACATCCGATGATTTATCCAGTAATTTCACCATTCCTGCGCCCCAGTCTTTTCCCCTGCGTAATTGAAAAATATAAAACCATCCCCAGGCAGCTCCACCCAGATGCGCCAGATTTCCTCCCGGATTGGTTGCTGAAATGCTGATAATAGAGAGTAAAACATAAAAAATAGCAATGTATTTCAGTGGAAAACGGCCAATAAAAAACAGATGAATTTCCTGGTTGGGCGCATAAACGGCAACAGCTACCAGAACAGCAAAAATAGCAGCCGATGCACCCAACAGCAATCCGCGCACTGTGTCAAAAACCGGAAATACATTGTAGGAAACCACGTACAACAAAGCTCCCGCAATTCCACCCAGCAAATAAACACTTAACAGTTTGGAGCCTTCAAAATGGTAAAGAAACAATTTGCCAAACCAATACAAACCCAAAACGTTGAAAAGCAGATGTAAAAAGCCGGCATGTAAAAACATGTAGGTTACCGGAGTCCAGGGCTTTACAATCAGCTCATTCAAATCGGACGGAACTGAAAGCCATTCCACCAGAAAAAAGGTTTGGCCGCCCAGGTAAAAAAATACGGACAGAATTTTCACAACCAGAAATACTCCCAGATTTATATAAATCAGCCGGGTGAGCACCGAACCTTCTTTAAATGTTCGTTTTATGTCGCTTAAAATATCCATTTTTTACATTCTGTTAACAGGAAATCTGATATTAACAATGCTTGCAGATTCAAAATTTGCAACAGTTTAGTTAATAGAAATGTTTGGAGTTTCTATTCCAGTACTTAATAAGAATAAAGCCAAACAACATTCCGCCGAGATGGGCAAAGTGCGCAATGTTACTTCCCGGGCTTTTCAATCCCAGGAATAATTCAATTGCACCGTAACCAATAACAAAATATTTTGCTTTGATAGGAATTGGAGGAAAAAGGAGCATGAGCTGTGTATTGGGAAACAGCATTCCGAATGCAAGCAGCACTCCAAACACCGCTCCCGAAGCACCAATTGTCGGAATATCCATTCGCAGTTGTAAAATCCGCTGCATCAGGTTCAATCCTTCGGAAGCATAAGCCGAATTGGCCGGCTCGTCATACCAGGTATTTATAAAATCGCGAACCTGCGCCGATGCTGCCGGTAAATTTTTGTTGACGAACTTATCGAGAATTTCGGGCGACGGTGTGTTTTGAAAAGCTTCTATTGTATTTTGCATGGACGAAATTTCGAGGTAAGCTACAAATATGTGCAGCGCCACTGCTCCCAGCCCCGTAGCAAAATAATAAATCAGAAAACGCTTTGAACCCCAAACATTTTCGAGTACCCGACCAAACATCCACAAGGCAAACATATTGAAGAAAATATGAAAAATACCGCTGGGATCGTGCATAAACATGTGGGTGATAATCTGGTGCGGCTTAAATTTATCGGATGCCGGATAATGCATCCCGAAATATTCCACCAAATTGATTCCCCGGCTTTGCAATACCCAGGTTGCCAGCAAAAACAAGACGTTAATAATGATAAGATTTTTAACAACCGGCGGTATATTATTAAACGTAGGCCTGTAATTCATCTGTTCGTATTTTTAATTTTTATTATCTGAATGAAACCCTGATGAAATTTAACGCCTGCAGTGTTACCGAAAAATTTCAATTTCGTTTCGTTTTCAAAATTTTAATTTGTGCCCCAACAATTGCCAGACCAATCTGAATATCTTTCAAAAATAACGACAACTTGTCATTAATAAAAGAATTTTTCAATATCATCCAGCGGAATGATGGTCAATACTTTTTTACCTTCCGGCGAATAATTTGGCGTTGCACATGCAAACAGGTTATCGATAAGATGGTCGATTTCCTCTTTCTTCAATTGAGCGCCATAATCCAGCGCCGAAGCTTTTGCCAGCGAAATCGCCACCTGTTCCTTTACTTTATGGTGCGCATCAACCGGAGAATTTTTATATTCTTCCAGGAGTTTTTCCACAATAATTTCTGGTGACGAAACATCGAGCACCCCGGGAGTTCCGTTAATAATAAAGGTGTTTTTCCCAAATTCGCGGATATCAAAACCCAACGACAGCAAATCATCCAGAATACTTTTCAGCAATTCCGAATCTGCTGCGTCCAGCTCAATGGTTTGCGGGAAAAGCTGCTGCTGGCTGGCCACAGAATCGGATTTCAGTATTTCCATAAATTTCTCGAACAGAATCCGCTCGTGCGCCCGTTTCTGGTCAATTACCATTAATCCCGATTTTACCGGTGTGAGAATATATTTCTGCTTCAGCTGCAGTATTTTCTTTCCGCTGTATTGTTCTTCGTTCCTGAAATTCAACCCTTCGCTGTTCTTATCAGTATCCTGCTGTTTCTCAGGTTCAGGGTTCCCGTATAAATCTTCCCAGTGCTGCAGGTTTTTGTTTTCCCTGTGATTTGATTCCGAACGGCCTGAAGAAACTCGTTCGCTTTCAAAAGGATTGTAATCGGGATTTATTTTGATGTCGGGAAAATAAATGTTCCCGTTTTCTTTTTTGGGCACCGGTATTTCAATGCTTCCGCTCTGGTCGAAATCAATGGAGGGGACAACATTGTGCCGTCCCAGCGATTCGCGCACGGCTGCATGAATGATTTGCCAAATTGCCTGTTCGTTTTCAAACTTAATTTCCGTTTTAGTAGGATGCACATTGATATCGATATCGGCAGGGTTCATTTCGAGAAACAGAAAATAGGAAGGGAAAGTATCGGCCGGCAACAATTTTTCATAAGCCTGCATTACCGCCCGGTGAAAATAAGGATGGCGCATGTATCTTTTATTTACAAAGAAAAACTGCTCTCCCATTGTTTTGCGTGCAAACTTTGGCTGCCCGGTAAAACCTGAAATCTTAACCAGGCTGGTTTCCTCATCAACGGGAACAAGGCTTTGGTTAATGCTTTTTCCGAAAACATCCACAATCCGCTTGCGGTAATTGGTTTTAACCAACTCGTACAACTGCGATTGATTGTGATAAAGCGATATTTTAATTTCGGGATTTGGAATAGCCACCCGCTGAATTTCGTTGATGATGTGTTTTAATTCGGCCGTGTTGCTTTTTAAAAACTTACGGCGTGCCGGAACATTGAAAAACAGGTTTTTCACCATGATTGCAGTGCCATCATTACAAGCCGCCGGTTCCTGTGTTATCACCTGCGAGCCGGAAATATGAATAAATGTCCCCACTTCGTCTTCGGTGCGTTTTGTGCGCACTTCAACATCGGCAATTGCAGCCACCGAAGCCATTGCTTCGCCCCGAAAACCCATGGTGCGGATACAAAACAGATCGTTGGCTGAATTTATTTTTGACGTGGCATGGCGTTCAAAAGCCATTCGTGCATCGGTTGGTGACATTCCACAACCATTATCGCTGATTTGAATCAGGGTTTTACCGGCATCTTTTACGTGAATGATGATTTCGGCAGCTCCGGCATCAAGAGAATTTTCAACCAGTTCCTTCACCACCGACGCAGGACGCTGAATTACCTCGCCTGCTGCTATCTGGTTGGCTACGGAATCGGGCAATAATTGAATAATATCGCTCACTACATCAGAAAATCAGAATAGAAAAAAAGATAAAATACCAGAGAAAGTATCAATATCAAAATAATTAATCGTGTGTTGGATGATTTGCGGGCGCGTTCGGTTGTTTTTGAATGGCCGGCCTGCATTGCCCTGAATTGTCCTTTTATATTCGGACGGTACGGTTTTCCATCCTCTTTTTTAACGTCAAAAATACCCATCTCCTCTTTTATCCTTCTTTCGCGTTCCTCACGTTCTTCCTTATCCGGATCGTAAAACCGGGGGGTTATGTTGAACTGCTTCGCATTGGGTGTATGAAAAAATCGACCTATCATTTTTACTTGTTTAATTTTACAAAGATAAGTTTTATTCTACAAATTGTATTCCACCTGAAGTTCACTGGTTTGTTCAAATTGCTGAATTCGCCTTCAAACGTACGTCAAAATAATTTTTCAGTAAAAAAGATTAAAGTTTTTTAACACGACAGTTCAAGAATGCGAATCAAACTTTTGTCGTTTAAAACAACCGGATTTCCTTTCATGCTGCTGGCTTTTTTGGATTTTTCAACCAACTCAGCAAAATGACTTTTATTTAAACCGTATTCCGATAAAAAGGGAATCTTTAGTTCCGCATTCAGCATTTTAACCCATTCAATTCCATCGGCAGCAGCGGCATTTTTGTTTCCGGTTAAAATCCGGGCCACTTCATCATATTTCAGCATCTGGTTTTTCCTGTTTTCGGCAGAAATAGCCTGAAAATTTATTTCCATTACTGCAGGCAGCAGGCTGGCGCAAACAGAACCGTGCGGCATATCAAACATTCCGCCCATTGGTCCGGCAAAACCATGAACGGCGCCCAGTTTTACATTGGCCAACGCCATTCCGCCAAGCATACTTGCCATGGCCATATCTTCGCGGGCATTCAAATCGCTGCCGTCGCGGAATGCTTTCAGCAACGACTTCGAAATCCGGTGCATTCCTTCCCTGCACAACATTTCAATAAAGGGATTGGATTGATTCGAAACAAAAGTCTCCAGTAAATGAGTCAGCGCATCTGCGCCGGTGCAGGCTGTAATTTTGGGCGGCATCGACAAGGTGAGCACTGGATCCACCAATGCAATTTTGGGATACATTAAATCGCTGCGCAAACTTACTTTCACCTGGTGCTCAGGCGATTTAATCACCGAATTTTTTGTAACCTCCGCGCCCGTGCCGGCAGTTGTTGGAATGGCAATACAAGGTAACGGAGCACCTTTCAGTTTCCGGCCTTTCCCGATTACTTCCAGGTAATCAAGCAATTCGCCTTCATTTGGCACCAGGGCGGCAATTGCCTTGGCGCTGTCGATTGCGCTGCCTCCGCCAAATCCAATAATTACTTCGGCCTGAAAACTACGCGCCTTATTTACGCCTTCGTCAATTAAACGGGTGGTTGGTTCAGAGGGAATATGAAAGATGGCAACATCCGTTTTCGGCGGAATTCTGTCTGTTAATAACTCCGAACGACGTTCATCTTTTCCGGTAACCAAAAGCAATTTATTGCCCAGTCCGGTTAATAATTCCGGTACTTTTTCAATGGAATTGTTTTCGAAAATAATTTGTGAAGCCGTGGCAAACTGAAATTTTAATCCCATCCTTCGTCGTTTGGATATATGTTGCTGAATTTTAAGGCCGAACGCGGTTCAGCCATCATTTCGGAAACGGCATTCCGCCATTTTTTGTAATGATCGGTTTCCTTGTGTTTCGCTGAATCTTCGGGTTTGCGGTACACTTCAACCAAAACAAAACGAGTGGGATCATCCTGTTGCTGAATAACATCGAAACGTGCAATTCCTGGTTCTTTAAGGCTGTTTTGTGCATTTTCAACAGTCGCCGATTTAAATGCATCCACCTGATTTTCTTTTACATGAACAAAAACATGAGCGATATACATAACGTGCTTTTTAATTTTCAATTTAAGAAATTATCGCGCTTCAACAAAATTGAAAATCCATTCCCGGTGCAATCTGTTTTTTTTATCCGGATTATTCCTAAATAATCCCTGTCTCCGAGTTGAATGAGAATCAAAAAACCTTTCTGTAAATTATTTCTGCCTGAAATACACCTGAATGGGCACGCCCGTAAAATTGAAATTTTTACGGATTTGATTTTCGATGTACCGGCGGTACGGCTCTTTTATGTATTGCGGCAAATTGGCAAACAGCGCAAACGAAGGAGTCTGCGAAGGCAGTTGCGTTACATATTTAATTTTAATGTATTTTCCTTTAACCGAAGGTGGCGGGTATGTCTCAACGGCTTCGAGCAGAATTTCATTCAGTTCCGAAGTTTTTATGTGAAGTTTCCGGCTTTCGTAAACCTGGATAGCCGTTTCGAGCGCTTTATGCACCCGCTGTTTGGTTTTTGCCGAAATAAACACTATTGGTACATCGGTAAAAGGGGCAAAACGTTCGCGGATTTCTTCCGCCATTTTTTTGGTTGAATGGGTATCTTTTTCAATTAAATCCCATTTATTAACCAGCACCACCACTCCTTTTTTATTTTTTATTATCAGGTTGAAAATATTTACATCCTGCGATTCAACTCCGCGGGTGGCATCGATTAACAGCAGACAAACATCCGAATTTTCGATGGTCCGCACCGAGCGCAGCACAGAATAAAACTCCAGATCCTCGTGTACTTTTGCTTTTTTGCGCAAACCGGCTGTATCCACAATAATAAAATCGTGACCAAATTTATTGTACCGGGTATGAATGGAATCGCGCGTGGTTCCGGCCACATCGGTAACGATAAACCGTTCTTCGCCAATCAGTGCATTTACAAACGATGATTTTCCAACATTTGGGCGCCCAACTACTGAAAGATGAGGCAATTCAGTTTCTTTTTCGGCTTCCGGTTTTTCCGGAAAATATTCAACCACTTTATCCAGCAAGTCGCCGGTTCCGCTGCCGGTCATTGACGAGATGCAATAGATTTCGCCCAGTCCGAGACCATAAAATTCCTGCGCATCCATCATCCGCTGATGATTATCCACTTTGTTAACTGCCAAAATTACCTTTTTTCCGCTCCTGCGAAGCAGCTGTGCAATGGCATCATCGAGGTCTGTAATTCCCGATTCCACATCAACCAGATAAAGAATTACATCGGCCTCGTCAATGGCAAGGTGCACTTGTTTGTTGATTTCAGCTTCAAAAACATCGTCGGAATTTACCACATAACCGCCGGTATCGATGATTGAAAATTCAATGCCGTTCCATTGTCCTTTTCCGTAGTTACGATCGCGGGTAACACCCGAAATTTCATCTACAATTGCGTTGCGTGATTCTGTAATGCGGTTAAACAACGTCGATTTTCCAACATTCGGACGGCCAACCACTGCTAATATTCTGCTGCTCATTTCTTTCTTTTTTCTTTTCCCTTTTGGGAGTGACTAATTCACGGGGCATTGCCCAGCGCTGCTAATTTTATGTTTAAAGGTTTTAAACTGAATGCTAAAGTTAAACCAGGTAAAGTATGGATTGTCTTTCATTCTGAAAACTGTGACTGGTAACTTCCTCAATACGCGTCGTAACCAAACTGTTTCAGCTTTTTGTCTTTATCGCGCCAGTCTTTATCCACCTTCACAAACATTTCGAGGAAAATTTTCTTACCAAAAAATTCTTCGGCATCGAGGCGCGCTTCCATTCCCACTTTTTTTAGCATTTTCCCCTGATGCCCGATGATAATTCCTTTCTGGCTATCGCGCGACACATAAATCACTGCCCTTATTTTAATCAGCTTCTCTGTTTCCCTGAATTCTTCCACCAAAACTTCCACCGAATACGGCACCTCTTTTTGATAATTCAGCAGAATTTTTTCGCGAATGATTTCCTGCATAAAAAAGCGATCGTTGCGATCTGTGAGTTCATCTTTTCCAAAAAACGGCGGATTTTCAGGAAGCAGTTCCAGAATGCGGTCGAAAACAGGTGCAATGTTGAACTTTTCTTTTGCCGAAACCGGAAAAATGGTGGCGCCTGGAAAAACTTTGCTCCAGTGATCGAAAAGTTTGGTCACCGCCTCCTGATCCGACAAATCAATTTTATTTATCAGCAAAATAACCGGCACGTTTGATTTGCCAATCCGCTCAATATATTCCTGATTTTTATCTGCCTGCTCCACCACATCGGTAACAAACAAAATAATATCGGCATCAATAATAGCAGTTTCCACAAATTTCATCATGGTTTCCTGCAATTTGTAGTTGGGTTTAAGAATTCCCGGTGTATCGGAGTAAACAATCTGGAAATCATCGCCATTGACAATTCCCTTAATCCGGTGCCGTGTAGTCTGCATTTTTTTGGTAATAATCGATAATTTCTCACCTACCAAAGCATTCATCACGGTTGATTTTCCAACATTTGGGTTTCCGAGTATGTTTACAAATCCTGCTTTATGTTCCATTGTTCCAGTTTTTCAATCTTTCTGTAATTCACTAACAATCAAAACCATCCACCTGTATTTAATCTTCCTTTAAAAGCATGTTCAGTCGATGGTTTTAAATTCCTAAAAATCAGTGCAAAGATAATTGAATTGTAACAGCAACGAAAAAATTCTTATTCCGGCGCCTGCAATGGGTTTACGGAGCCGGATTTTGCTTAATGTATTCCATCACTTCGCGAAATGGGGCACAATAAAAATCGCTGCTGTTTTTACTAAGATATTCCAGGAGTTTGCGGTGTTCGGCTGCGCCGACATTTAAATAGCCGCCGCCCACACTGTGAAACATAAAAACTGCAATGGTTCCTTTTTCCCGCGCTTCATTTACATAGGCAATTAATTCTTCGGAAGTTGGGCTGTTCACGCCCCAGCTTGGGGCCTGGTACACGTTGTAATTCCGCATGTTTTCGGGCACCGGACCGTCGCGCCGGGCTGCAACAAACAGTGGCTCTATTTCGCCGGTAAAATCTTCGCCGCCGGCAACTATATCGCTGCAGGTATATCCGAAGGTTCGTTTTTCATTTCCATCAATTGCCTTTAAAAGTGTATTCTCTGTTTTTAATTCAGTAAGAAATTGATCGAGGGTATAATTATTCAGATCGTATTCGGGTTTTACCCAATCGCCGCGTGCGCCGTCGCATGGATGAAAAAGCGTGTGATTTCCCAGTTCGTGGCCGTTACCGGCAATTGCGCGCCACTCTTCGAGCCGGTTATATAAACTTTGTGAATTTCCTGTGCAAAAGAAAGTTCCTTTCAACCCGAATTCATCCAGTTGCGGAACCGCAACGTCCAGGTGGCAATCCAGTGCATCGTCGTATGTGAGGCAAACGGCGGCTTTTGCACCATTAGGCCATTTATACTGCGCTTTAGAACAAACGGCAATTGTGACGAATAAAAAAAGAAGTAAAAGTTTTTGTCCCGGATTCTTCATGCTGGTTTATTTTTAAAATTAAGGGCAAAAATAACTAATTCTGATTTTGAATAAAACCCATCGCTGCTTTTATCCCATCGGCAGCGCTTGAAATAATGCCGCCGGCATAACCGCTGCCCTCGCCCACCATGTATAAATTTTCAAAACCGGCACACAATCCGTTTTTCTCCCGAATAACCTGAACGGGCGACGATGTTTTACTTTCAAACCCCAGCAAATTTCCGGTTTCGAAACCATGAATTTTGCGGATAAAATCCTGCAATCCGGCCTGCATTGATTTTACAACCGGTTTTGGAAGCAATTCCCATAATGGTGCGGAAACCAATCCAAGCGGATAACTTGATTCGAGGTTTGCATTTCCTGATTTCTGTTTCAGGAACGATGAAATGGTGCAGGCCGGGGCGCTGTAATTTCCGGTAATCTGGTAAAACTGCTGCTCCAGTAATTCAAGCATTTCCAGCGCTTCAAGTGGAGAAACAGTTTTACCCGCCAGTTCATCGGGATGAATTCCGGCCACGCAGGCGGCATTGGCAAAATTCCCGCCGCGGCGGTAGTAACTCATTCCATTTACAATGTTGGTATTTGGATAAGCAGCAGCGGGAACCACTATTCCACCGGGACACATGCAAAACGAAAAAACCGTATGTTTTCCATCGGCAGGCGAAGTAAGCCGATATTCGGCAGCTTTTACCCCGGGCAGTTTTTCCCGGCCCCACTGTGCGCGGTTAATCGTTTCCTGGCGGTGTTCCATGCGGCTGCCAATGGCAAAATTCTTGGTCCGGAACTGAACACCGCGCCGCATTAACATGCGGTAAGTTTCATAAGCAGAATGCCCCGGTGCAATAAAAAGCGCCGCCGCCGGCAAATTTCCTGAAGAAGTTGAAACTGTGGTAACTTTTGAATTTTCAATAACAACATCTTCAAGCAATGTTTCGAAAAGGATTTTTCCGCCCAATCCTTCAAACTGAACGCGCAGGTTCTGGACAATTTTCCGAAGATTGTCGGTGCCCAGATGCGGATGTGCCATGTAATTAATTTCCGGTGGCGCCCCTGCATGAATATAACTGTCGAGGATGAATTGCTTTTCTTTTGAAATATGTTTCGAGCGCGAAGTAAGTTTTCCGTCGGAGAAAGTGCCCGCGCCACCTTCGCCAAATGCATAATTATTTTGCGGATCGAAAATGCCGTTTTTTTCAAATGCTGAAATCGACTGTGCCCTTTTTACAACAGCAGAACCACGTTCAATTAAAGTAACCTGAAAACCTGCTTTTTGCAAAACAAATGCGGCAAAAAAACCAGCCGGACCGCTGCCGGTTACCACAATTTGTTCCTTCCTTTTTTTATAAGGAATTGCAAGAGTTTCCTTTTTTTCGGGTTCTCCGCCTTTTAGCTCCGGGGAACTCACTGCCACTTTCACCTGGAAAAAAACATCCGGCTTTTTCCGGGCATCGAGACTTTTATTTTCAATCTGAAATGAAAAATCCTTAATTCGCAGCTCGCGTGCAATTTTATTCCGCAGTTGATCCCCGGTAAAATCAGTTGGTAATTTTATTGCTATTGATTTGAATCCCATTTTTAATCAGTCTGAAATCAAAAATACGGAAACATTCATTTATTCAAAGAAGTTTGTTTCAACCCTTTCATTATTCCGTTCATCCTTAATTAACCCCGGTTCACCCTATTTTATTTTAACTTTATAAACATCAACACGATATTTGTTTTCGAAAGCTTTTTAAAAATGAGTTGTAACGTTTTTTTAATTGAAGCGTCTGACAATATAAATTCGGCCGGCAGCCTCAAAGCCATGAAAACAGAAAACAGAAAAAGTTATTTCACATACAAAAAAGGGCTGTTTGTCGAAAAAATGAAGAAAGACAACTGAACTTTTTTCAATTTTAAAAGTGAAAGAAACGCACCGGCAGTTTAGTCAGAAAAACAGAAAACAAAAACAATAAGCAATGATTAGTTTAAGCAATGTTCACAAATCGTACGTAACCGGCAGCAATTCCCTGCATGTTTTAAAAGGTATCGACCTGGAAATCAAACAAGGCGAATTTGTTTCGATTATGGGTTCATCGGGTTCCGGAAAATCAACGCTGTTAAACATCCTTGGTATTTTGGACAATTACGACAAGGGTTCTTACCACCTTAACGGAAAATTGATTAAAGACATGTCGGAGAAACAGGCCGCCAAATTGCGCAACGAATTGGTAGGTTTTGTATTTCAGTCGTTTAATTTGATTTCGTTTAAAAATGCCATGGAAAATGTTGCACTTCCGTTGTATTACAAAGGCGTTAACCGCAAAAAACGGAATGTAATTGCGATGGAATACCTTGAAAAAATGGGACTCACAGAATGGGCAAACCACATGCCCAATGAATTGTCGGGAGGACAAAAACAACGTGTTGCCATAGCCCGGTCGCTGATTTCGCAGCCCAAAATTATTTTTGCCGACGAACCAACCGGCGCACTCGATTCGAACACTTCGTACGAGGTAATGGAAATTCTGAAAGAAATTAATGCTGAAGGAATTACCATTATTCTGGTAACGCACGAGCACGATATTGCTTCAATGACCCATAAAATTATCCGTTTAAAAGATGGAAGAATTTCTGAAATTATTAAAAACGGCGATCTGAAGCATTTTAAAACCCAGTACACCAAGCAACTGGAATCGGCATAGCAAATATGCAGTAATCATTCACTGTGTTCAGCTTTTTTACTATACATCTGTACGCTTAGAACATTTAACTTTAAACTCGAAACAGCGATGTTTGATATCGATAAATGGCAGGAAATCCTGTCCACCATCAAAAAAAATAAAATGCGAACCTTCCTCACCGGGTTCAGCGTTGCCTGGGGAATTTTCATGCTCATGATTTTGCTGGGTTCCGGAAACGGCCTGAGCAATGGGGTAGCTCAAAATTTTATGCGCGACGCCGTTAATGCCATGTGGCTGTGGAGCGGCAAAACCAGCATACCGTACCAGGGTATGAAAGAAGGCCGGGATGTGAAATTCACAAACGCCGATTACGATATAATTAAGGAAATACCCGGAATTGAAAAGGCTTCGGGCCGCTACTTTATTACAGGAAATAATATTTCGTACGAAAATGAATTTGGCGAATACACCGTAATTACCTGCCACCCCGATTTAAAAGATGTTGAATCCATTGAAATGCAGTCGGGTAGATTTATTAATGATGTGGATATTATACAAAGCCGCAAATCGGTAGTGCTGGGAAAAGATATTTATGATGCCCTTTTTAAAGGGAAAGATGCCATTGGCGATTATGTAAAAATAAATAGTGTGCCGTTTAAAGTGATAGGAATTTGCACCGAGGGCGGAGGTACACGACACCGCAACGCTTACATTCCGGTGTCAACCGGTCAGAAAGTTTTTAACGGCGCCAACAGGCTGCACAATTTTGCACTTACCATAAACGCCGGCAGCATTGACGAGGCCAACCAAATTGAAAACCGTGTACGGGAAACCATGGCGCGTAAACATAAATTTGATGTTACCGATGAATCGGCCATGGGTTCGTATAACAAACTGGAAAACTACCTGGAGACCATGAAGATTTTTCAGGCGATAAAAATATTTATCTGGATTATCGGTATCGGAACATTAATAGCCGGGGTGGTTGGTGTAAGCAACATCATGCTGATAATTGTAAAAGAACGCACCAAGGAAATTGGAATCCGCAAAGCCATTGGCGCCACTCCAGGTTCTGTTATCGGTTTGGTTTTACTGGAAGCTGTTCTGATAACCACCATTGCAGGATATATTGGTCTGGTTCTGGGAACCGGATTAATGGAGGGAATCAATCTTTTGGTTGAGCGGCAGTTTGAGGCCGCTGCCGCATCCAACGGCGGAAACGGCGATATGATTTTCCGCAATCCAACGGTAGATTTAAATGTGGCCATGGCTGCAACTGCACTTTTAGTGGTTGCCGGAGCGCTGGCCGGTTATATTCCGGCAAAACGGGCGGCAAAAATTAAACCAATTGAAGCATTGCGTGATGAATAAAAGAAGCCTCCCCTAATCCCTTCGAAGGAGGGGAAAGGAGGAAAAACGAATAGGACAGATGTAAGCTTGAGAAAAAATAATGGATAGAGTTAGATATTCTAAATTCTTTACCCGGAACTTGAAACATGGAACTTGAAACTTTTTGATATGTTTGATTTAGACCTTTGGAAAGAAATAATAAGTGCACTGAAAAAAAACCGGATGCGCAGCTTTATGACAGCATTTGGCGTTTTTTGGGGAATCTTCATGCTGATTGTAATGTCGGGTGCCGGACGCGCTTTGGAAAACGGAATTATGGACGGAATTAAAGCTTTTGCTTCCAATTCGGCATTTTTCTGGACGGAGCGCACCAGCAAACCATACGAAGGTTTTCAGCGCGGCCGCTCGTGGAATTACAAAAATGCCGACATGGAATATGTAAAAGCCAATATCAGCGATATACAATATTTGTCGCCACGGTTATTTGGCCCCAACTCCTACTCCGGTCCCAACACAATCCGCGGCGAAAAATCAGAAGCCTTCAACATTTTTGGCGATTATCCCGAATTTTTCAAAATTGACCCATGGGTGCCGGTAAAAGGCAGGTTAATAAATGAAATCGATATTTTACACAGCCGCAAAGTTTGTACAATTGGCGAACGTGTGGCAGAAGTCATGTTCAAACCAGACGAAGATCCCATTGGGGAATATCTGAAAATCAATGGCGTTTACTTTCAGGTAGTTGGAGTTATTCATCCTGAAACCCGCATCAACTTTGGCGGCCGCAAACCTGAAAGCATCATTATTCCGTTCAGCACCATGCAGAAAACCTACAACATGGGCGATGTGGTTCATTTTTTCTCGGTTACATCCGATCCGGGAGTTCCAGTCAGTAAACTTGAAAACCGGTTAAAAGAACTGCTTAAAGATCGCCATCATATTGCACCGGACGACCTGCAGGCGGTGGGCTCATTCAATATTGAAGTGGAATATAAAAAATACATGGGCCTGTTTAATGGGATTCAAATCCTGACCTGGATTGTGGGAATCGGAACATTGCTTGCCGGAATAATTGGTGTGAGCAATATCATGCTGGTAATCATCAAGGAACGCACCCAGGAAATCGGTATTCAGCGGGCAATTGGCGCCACACCGGCAAACGTAATTATGCACATTGTTGCTGAAAGTGTATTCCTGACCGTACTCGCCGGTTACATCGGACTGATACTTGGCGTAGGTTTGCTCGAGTTGCTGAACATGGCGCTGCAGTCGGGTGGCGACGAAATATTTTTCAGGCGCCCCGAAGTCAGTTTTAAAATGGCTGTTTCGGCTTTAACCGTGCTGGTTTTTTCAGGAATCATTGCCGGACTGATTCCGGCCAAACGCGCCGTCAGTATTAAACCAATCGATGCATTACGCGACGAAGGTGTTTAAAAATTGAGGCACATTCAGTAAAAAAATTAAAATAAAGTTTAAGCAATAAAAAAAGAAACAAACAAAAAACAAGAAGTCATGAAAAAAGTATTGAGAATTTTAGGAATTGTAATTTTGATTGGTGCTTTCGGAGGAACACTTTTCTTCCTGTACAATAAATCAAAAAAGAAACCGGAATTTTATGAAACAAAAAATCCGTTTGTCAGCAATGTAATTATGAAAACCGTTGCTACCGGCTCGGTTGTGCCACGGTTCGAAATTGAAATTAAACCACAGGTTTCAGGAATTATTGATGAATTATTTGTGGTTGCCGGCGATAAAATTACCAAGGGCCAGGTTATTGCCCGGATAAAAATTATTCCCGACATGGTTACACTGAATTCAGCAGAAACCAGGTTGAACCGTGCAAAAATTAACTTCGAAGATGCAAAGATAGATTACGACCGGCAGCAAAAGCTTTTCGATAAAGATGTGATTTCGTACGAAGAATTTAAAAGTGCAAAAGTGGGATACGATTCGGCTAAAGAAGAAATGACAGCCGCTGAAAACAACCTCGATTTAATTAAAAACGGGGTAACTAAAAAGGCCGAAACTGCAACCAATACACTGGTTCGCTCAACCATTGACGGAATGGTTCTGGATGTTCCGGTGGAAGTTGGAAACTCAGTTATACAAGCCAATACGTTTAACGACGGAACCACCATTGCCGCCGTGGCCGATATGCACGACATGATTTTCGAAGGAAAAGTGGACGAAACCGAAGTGGGAAAAATCAAGGAAGGAATGCCCATCGAGCTTGAAATTGGCGCCATCGACAAAGAAAAATTTGAAGCTTTTCTCGAATATATTTCCCCGAAAGGCGTGGAAGAAAACGGCGCCATTCAATTTGAAATAAAAGCAAAAGTAGAACTGAAAAACGACCAGTTTATCCGCGCCGGCTACAGTGCCAATGCAAACATTGTACTCGATCGCCGCGACAGTGTATTGGTTATTCCTGAAGGAATGCTGGTTTTCGAAAACGATTCATCATTCGTTGAAATACAGAAAGGCGAAGAACAGCAGTTTGAAAAACGATACGTGCAAACCGGATTGTCTGACGGCATTAATATAGAGATTAAAGACGGCCTGAAACAGGAAGATAAAGTCAAAGGCGAAAAAATAGATCCGAAAAAACTGAAAGAGAACAAAACCAATCAGGGCTAAAGGCAGCTTGTTTTGTTTTGTTTGTTAATTTTAGCTCGAAATAAAAAAAACAGAAAAATGAAGAATTTAATTATCCTTTTTTCCGGAATGCTGTTCATTTGTTCCGCAGGCACTTTAAAAGCCCAGGAAGTCTGGTCGCTGCAAAAATGCATTGAATACGCGCTGGAAAACAATATCCAGATTAAACAACAGGCGCTGAATACGGATTATAATGAGAACCAGCTCGACCAGGCCAAATCCAACAGGCTGCCCAATTTAAACGCCGGCGTTTCCAACAATTTCAGTTACGGCCGTTCGCTGAATAACAACAACGTTTACGAAGATGTGAACTCGACACAGTTGAACGGATATCTTTCGTCCAACCTCACTTTGTTCAATGGTTTTATTCTTCAAAACACAATCGAACAATATAAACTGGATTTACAGGCAACAATGCAGGATTTACAAAAGGCAAAAGATGATTTGATCCTGAATGTAGCCGCCTCATATCTTGAAATACTGTTTGCTGAAGAGCAGTTGAAAATTTCGGAGGCGCAAATTGAAGTTACACAGCAGCAAATAAACCGCACACAGCAACTCGTCGATGCAGGAAGCCTTGCCCGCGGCGCATTGCTCGAAATTGAAGCGCAGCTGGCCCGCGAAGAACTTCAACAGGTTAATAACGAGAACAATGTACAATTGGCGTACCTGAATTTGTACCAGTTGCTCGAGTTGCCCATCGAAAAAAGTTTTCAGGTTAAAGAACCGGTTTTACCCGATGTGAAAGCCGATGTTACCATGGCCAACTCATTCGATGTATTTAAAACGGCAATACAATCGCGGCCCGAAATTAAAGCTGCACAACTTAGAGTTGAAAGTGCAAAACGCCAGCTGGATATTGCAAAAGGCAATCTTTGGCCCACACTTTCTTTTGGCGCCAATTACAACAACCAGTATTTCAACATTATAAGTAGCGATATTCCGCAGTTATCGTTTCAGGAACAGCTAAAAAGCAACGGCCGTTACGGATTTGGGTTCAGTTTAAACATTCCGATTTTTAACCGGTTCCAGGTTCGCAATTCAATAGATAATTCACAGCTGCAGATCCAGGATTTTGAATACCGTTTGCAATCGGCCCGAAATGTTTTGCGGAAAGAAATTGAGCAGGCTTATACCAATGCTCTGGCCGCCCTTAACCGGTACCTGGCCAGCGAAAAGGCGGTAAAATCAAACCAGGAGGCTTTCCGTTATACCGAAGAAAAGTTCAATGTTGGAATGGTGAATTCGGTGGAATACAACCAGAGTAAAAACAATTTAACCACTGCGCAATCGGAATTGCTGCAATCCCGGTACGAATACATTTTCCGAACTAAAATTCTTGATTTTTACAACGGTATTCCTATTCAATTATAAAAATTCAGATTGTCCGGGAAATAAAATTCTCACGACATTCTTTGCTTGAACATTGTTTTTTGTGCCCTGATGGAAACGTCAGGGCTTTTTTTTTGCAAATTATCATCAATATCAATACATTAAGCAGTAAAATTAATATCCTTGTCAAATTATCAGTTTATCCACTGTTGTTGTTCCAGAAAATTTCGATTTGCCGCCTGGTTTTTTCTTTGTATTTTTTCATCGACGAAAATCAGCGCCATCTGCGGGGAAAAGAATATCTCCCGCTGATTACGCAGACGAACGCGGAAAAAAAGAATAGCATTAGTTATTGAATTTTAAATTTCATCAGCGAAAATCAGCGTGATCTGCGGAAAAAAAGAAGTTCTCCCGCTGATTACGCAGACGAACGCGGAAAAAAAGAATAGCATTAGTTATTGAATTTTAAATTTCATCAGTGAAAATCAGCGTGAATCTGCGGGAAAAAAAAAGAAGTTCTCCCGCAGATTTGCACAGATGAACGCAGAAAAAGAAAGGAACAGATATAGATTTTATTTTTTATCAGCGAAAAATATCGCTATTTGCGGGAAATAAAAAAACTCCCGCTGAAGGTGAAGATGAACGCGGAAAAATCAACAATAAAAATGAAAGTAAAAATTTTAATTTTCAGCCTGTTGGCCATTGCTGCCCTGTCTTTAAGATTTTATCAGAAGGAAGAATTGCCAAAACCAAACATTCTCTGGGTTACCATTGAAGATACTTCGCCGCAGTTTATCGGATGTTACGGCAACCAGGATGCCAGCACCCCGGTGATTGATAAACTGGCGGAAGAAGGTGTACGTTTCACCAATGCCTTTTCAACCGGAACGGTTTGCTCGCCAAGCCGCACGGCCATTATTACAGGTGTAAAGGTTTATGAAACGGGAACCGGTAATCACCGGAGTAAATACCCCGTTCCTGATTTCATAAAAGGATTTCCGTATTACCTTCAGCAACAGGGTTATTATACTACCAATAATGCAAAGACAGATTACAATGTGCGGGGCGAAAAGGAATTTATAAATGAAGCCTGGAATGAAAGCTCGAACAAGGCCGGTTGGTGGAACCGCAAGCCGGGACAGCCGTTTTTTGCTGTGTTTAATTACAACGAATCGCACCAGTCGCGCACCATGACCGAAACATACGACTGGTACATCAAAAATGTTTACAACCAGCTTTTACCAAATGAAAGAATTGGCGATAACGCGTTTGAAATGCCGCCTTTTTACCGCGACAGCCCCGAAATGAGAAAGCAGTTTGCGCGCGTTTACAATTCCATAAAACTCACCGATAACAGAATCGGAGAATTGCTTGACCGGCTGGAAGCTGATAACCTGAAAGACAGTACCATCATCTTTTTTTATGCCGACCATGGCGAGGGCATGCCCCGCGGGAAAACCAACGGCATTAATTACGGTTACCGGGTTCCTTTTATCATCTGGTTTCCGGAAATGTACAAACATTTGTCGCCCTGGGGAACCGGAGGTGCGGTTACCGACGAACTGGTAGATTTCTCCGATTTGGCTCCCACGATTATCAGTCTTGCCGGTGGCGAAATTCCGGAGCACATGAGCGGCCGGCCTTACCTGGGAGCCAAAAGACAAGAGCCGGTTGAACACCTCAATTTTTCGTCCGATCGTTCGGATAATGGAATCGACATGGTTCGCACAGTTACCGACGGGCGGTACGTTTATTCCCGCAATTACCTGCCGTTTATTTACGAAGCCCGTTATATCCGCTACATGGAAATTGGTGAAATTAAACAATTGATGCGTGGAGATTTGGCCTCCGGAAACCTGAATCCTTTGCAAAAAAGCCTGTTTGAAGACCGGCCGGCCGAATTTCTTTTCGATATTGAAAACGATTTGTGGGAAACCAACAATCTGGCTGAAGATCCCAATTACAGGGACATCCTCGAAAAAATGCGCAAAAAGCTGGACGAAGAAGTGTTGAGTTCGCGTGATGTCATGTTCCTTCCGGAAAACGAAATTGCGCTGCTTTCGGATACCACAACGGCTTACGAATTTCGAATGAATCAAAACGAGTATCCGCTGAATGCTATTTATGAAGTGGCTTCACTTTCCGGATTTCGGGGTGAAGATGTTACTGCAAAACAAATTAAATGGCTCAAAAGTCCGAATAAGATTATCCGTTACTGGGCCATTTTAGGATTGCGCAGCCAGGATTTAAATGACTTGCAAAATTATTCCGGTAAAATTGCGGAAATGATGAATGATGAATATCCGCCGGTGGCAGTCACTGCCGCTGCTATATCCTGGGAATTATCGTGCAGCAGGGAGGCAGCAGAAAACCTGAAAAAATTCTGCGCCAGTGACAACCTGAATATTTCGCTGATGGCAATCAATTACCTGCTTTATTCTGAAAACAAAGAACCGTTTGTGGAAACTATTCACAAAGTGCATGAAATGGACAACCGGGATTACAATGTAAAGGCCGCCTGTATGGATTTTTTGGGCAGCCTCGGGCTTGTTCCGAATAATCCGGATTACAGAAATTGAATCTGGTTTCCAAATAATCAAAGAGTAAAAAAATCGAATAAATTCGTACATATAAAAGATTCTCCCTTTCTACCTGATTACGAAAACAGCGCGGCAATATCGGTTTTGTTGAGTTTTTTCAGAATGCTTTCATCGGTTTGAATGATGTCGCCGGCAATTTTTTTCTTTTTGTTTTGAAGGGCGATAATTTTTTCTTCCACGGTATTTTTACAAATCATGCGATAGGCAAACACTTTTTTATCCTGCCCAATGCGGTGGCAACGATCGATGGCCTGGTTTTCAACCGCAGGGTTCCACCACGGGTCAACAATGTAAACATAGTCGGCAGCGGTTAAATTCAACCCTGTTCCCCCTGCTTTTAAGCTGATGAGAAACACGCGCAGATTTTCGTTTTCCTGAAAATGATTGACCGACTGTTCGCGCTGCTGACTGCTGCACTGTCCGTCGAGGTACTCGTATTCAATGTTTAGTTTTGCCAGCTCGTCTTTTATTAATCCGAGCATTTTCACAAACTGTGAAAAAACCAATAGTTTATGTTTGCCGGTTTTATTGGTGATGTGCCGCACAATTTCCTTGATTTTCACCGACTGTGTTTCGCTTATTTCATCGGAATTCAGAAGCACGGGCGAATCGCAAATCTGGCGCAACCGTGTTAACGCTTCCAGCACCATCATTTTTGATTTCCCAATTCCGTCGGTCTCAATTTTTTTGAGCAACTGGTTGCGGTATTCATTGCGATAAGCATCGTAAACCCGGCGCTGTTCGTTTTCCATTTCGCAATAAATAATATCTTCGGTTTTATCGGGCAACTCCGACGCCACTTTTTCTTTGGTACGCCGCAAAATAAAGGGGTTAATCACTTTGTTGAGCTCGCCGGCAATTACCTCGTTTCCATCTTTATCGATAGGCGTTGAATAATTTTCCCTGAATTTTTGTGCGCCGCCAAAAAATCCGCGGTTAACGTAACTGATTTGCGCAAACAAATCGAAAGTGCCGTTTTCAATTGGCGTTCCGGTTAGCGCGATTTTATTCCGGGCATTTATTAAACAAGCCGCTTTATAACGGTGCGACAATGGATTTTTAATGGCCTGCGATTCGTCGAGAACCGCATAATTAAACCGGAATTTCCGAAGCGTTTCAATGTCGCGGAGCAAAACTCCGTATGTGGTAAAAACCAGGTCGTAGTTCTTGAAATCCGCTGTATTTTTTTTGCGGTCAACGCCATAATAATAATGCGCTTTCAGTTTTGGGGCAAACTTTTTCAACTCGTTTTCCCAGTTAAAAAGCAAGGTGGTAGGCACTACAATTATGCTGGTGCCACTGTTTTTGTTTGCCTGAAGCTGTAAAAAGGAAAGCACCTGCACTGTTTTCCCCAGACCCATGTCGTCGGCCAGAATTCCGCCCCATTGCATCTCGTCCAGAAAATTCAGCCAGTTAAGTCCCTCTTTCTGGTAGTGCCGCAAACTGGCTTTTATTTGTTTCGGAACCTCCGTTTTTTCGATGTTGGTGAAGGTTTTCAATCGTTGTCTTTTTTCGGTAATTTCCTGCAAAATCGTGGTATCGTCGAGGTTGTCGAACAACTCGTCAATCACTGAAAACCGCAATTTCGATATCTCCAGTTTATCCTTGTTAATTTCGCCGTTTCTGAAAAATTTTTCAAGCTTATGAAACCACTCCGAAGGCAAAACGCCCACCGAACCATCTTTTAGCTGAATGTAGCGTTGCTGGTTCAGCACTGCTTTTTTTATGTCGATTAATGTAACGCGATTGTCGCCAAAACTCACCGAAATATCCACCTCGAACCAGTCTTGCCCCGACGAAACCGAAGTGCTGATTTTGCCTTTGTAGGGCGAATATTTAAAATTCTTCAAATCCTTCAAACCAAAAACCTCGATGTTTTTGGCCTGCAGTTGGTCGAAGAATTTATAAAACCACATATTTTTTGTGAAATCGGAGTAATGCAGGTAGAAAATTTTCCTGTTTTTTTGCGTTTCAAAATCGGGGTGCAGCTCGGCAATCGACTCCAGAAAATCGTCTTCCAGTTCAAAGTTTCGCTGGTATTCGGTAATTACATCGCCGTTTTTTACCAGAATATTTCCGGTGGTGTTTAAAACTGCCGAAACATTGTGGTCGTATTCAACGCGTGGGGTAAAAACAACAAATTCATTTTTTTCGGAAAGGAAAAGTTGTTTTTTGTGAAAATCGAGTTCCACCAACTCGCTGTTAAATGTGCCTTTTTTATAGTTTATTTTAAAATTTTTGGAAAGCGGTTCAACTACATCTTTGAAAAATTCATTTTTGTAGTCAGCCACCATTCTTATGTTTTCCGGGAATTCGGAAATAACCTGCGCCACTTTCAGGTTTTTTACAAAATAAAAAGTATTTCCCTTCCCAAAAACATAGTTTTCAGCAGGTTCCGATTTGGTAACTTTAGGTTTCACCAATTCTTCGCCTATTTTAATTTTCATATTGAGGGATAAAAATCCCTTATTATTTGCTACTTCAAAATTTACATCAACAGGCTCGGGAGAAAGTGTAATTTCCACTAAATCCTTTTTCCTGATTTTGAATGCATTTTTTGCCAGTCCGTAAACAAACTGTTCATTTAACAGCAGGTTAAACGCTGTTTTCATCAATTGAAAATCATTCCCCTTGCTTTCGTCAATTTCATGAATTATCCGCAAAAGTCTTGACGCGTTTTCGGTTTTTTCGATGAGGAATTTCTCTTCCAATACCTCATTGTATTCACCAATATGAGTGGCCAGTTTTGTATTGTCGTTCTTATTTGTTTTACCAACGATGGGCAATATTTCATATCGTTCATTATAATCTTCATTGTAATCGTCATAGTATTCCCGGTAGTTACTAAAAAACCGGTAGCCTTTTTTTAATACGAAACCTAATTCGCGTTTTTCTGTTTTTTGGGGAAGTTCCTCCAGAAGCAATTCGTCGTTATTCAATTTATCCAGCAAATCGAAAAAATAATTTTTGCTGTTTTCTTTTACCGGGAGCAATCCGTCCCCTTTTTTAGAGGGGTAAAACATTAATCCGTTTTGTTCGGTAAAAATGTAGGTAAAGTATTCGTTGAAGTTGGCATTTTCGGATAAGCCAAACCGGTTTAACTTCTCTTTTTCTGCTTTCAGAATCCTGCCGCTAAACACCTCATCCAAAAAATGTGGCGCTGGCGAATTGGCAATCATGTTCATGCACCATGCTTCGCTTGACGACAATTTTGACGCTTTTATTGCCTGCGGAGATGTAACAAATACCTTGTCGTTTTCCATGAAGAATTTTACATTGTCATCAGCATTGGCAGCTATAAATGTGACCGAATCTTTATTAATCTCCACTGAATTGAAAATAATGGAATTGTACTGGTACCTCAATTGCGCCAGAACATTTGAAGTAATATTTTTTTTAATAAAGTCGAAACCGATGTACTGATATTCCGGGATTTCAAAACCCAATGTTTTGGGGGTTCTGGTATTGACAGGCAACTGGACCTGCGATTGCTTCAGATATTGCAACATGGCTTGATTGCCCAAATTATCAGAAACAAACAGCAAAGCAGCAACGGTGTGTTTGCAAACGCTTCCCCAGTCGTAAGGGCAGGTGCAACTGGTTTGTATGTCGCGGTTTTTTGCCCCCCTCACCATAACCTGATATTCGGTTGATCCAATAACGTTAAATCTCCAGGTATCGGTTTTGTCAATATAATCTTTAAAAGACACCTTTCCGGCATCATACAAACTCTTACCGCGGCTGGCTACTTTGCTGGCACAGTAAAAATTGATATGCCTTTGAATATATTCTTCTGTTAAATGGTTGCCGTTACTCATTTAATAGCTGTTTTTTTAATTCAACCCCTATAAAAAATCAATTTCCAATTATACTTCTTTCATGTTTTCAAGCAAAGAAAACAATCCAAATCTTATCAGGTTTTTTTTAACTGTTTTACAGATTTGGCGGTTACAACCCTTTATATGAAAATCAACTGCAATTAACAGCTGAGCTGTGGGTTTCCATTTCCTGCAATTAAGATTCACAATTTTGCTTAATCTATTGTTTTTCTTTGTATTTTTCGTCTTGAAGCCAATTTAATTTACATTTAATAAATCAATAAATCATGCCGGTAAAACTAAAAATTACTTTAACAAAAATCACCTGGATTTTGCTGATATCTGCTTCATGCTCAACAATTTTTGCCAAAGAAAAACCCAATATTGTCATTATTTACATGGACGACCTTGGGTATGGCGATGTTAGCGCTTACGGAGCTACCGAAATAAATACACCCAACATGGATAAATTAGCTGAGGGTGGAATCAGGTTTACAACGGGTTACTCCTCATCTTCAACCTGTAGCCCCAGCAGGTACGCTCTGCTTACCGGGGAATATCCATGGAGAAATAAAGATGCCAAAATCCTTCCCGGAACAGCACCGTTACTTATTGGTACGAAACAGTTGACTATTCCCAAAATGTTAAAGGAAAAAGGTTATTACACCGGCGTTGTCGGCAAATGGCATTTAGGTCTTGGAGATGGAAATGTGGACTGGAACAGAAGAATCACGCCCGGACCAAATCAGGTTGGGTTTGATTATTCGTACATAATGGCTGCCACCCAGGACAGGGTTCCTACGGTTTATATTGAAAACGGAGATGTAGTTGGATTGGAAAAAGATGATCCCATCCGGGTAGATTACCAGAAAAATTTTGAAGGAGAACCCACCGGAAAAGATTATCCGGAGCTGCTTAAAATGAAATGGCATCACGGGCACAACAACAGCATTGTAAACGGCATCCCCAGAATTGGTTTTATGAAGGGAGGCGAAAAGGCAAAATGGGTTGACGAAAAAATGGCTGATACTTTCCTGGAAAAAGCAAAACAGTACGTTCAGCAGCATAAAAATGGTCCGTTTTTTCTGTATTACGCCCTTCAGCAACCTCATGTACCAAGAACGCCAGGTGAAAGATTTGTTGGGTTGTCGGGAATGGGGCCACGCGGAGATGCAATTCTGGAAGCAGACTGGTGTATCGGGGAATTTATTAAGACACTTCAGGACGAAGGAATTCTTGACAATACGCTTATTATTTTTTCAAGTGACAACGGGCCGGTGCTGAACGATGGGTATTATGATGATGCAGTTGAAAAACTTGGAAATCATACGCCCTGGGGACCACTGCGCGGTGGAAAATACAGTTTATTTGAAGCAGGGACAAGGGTTCCTTTTGCAGTGTACTGGAAGGATAAAATTACTCCAGGGGTTTCCGATGCAATGGTAAGCCAGATTGATATTTTGTCTTCTCTGGCACAACTGGTTGGAAGCGACAAACGTAGTCCTGACGGGCAGGAAATGCTCGAGGTGTTTATGGGAAAAACAAAGGATGGACGACAAGAACTTATTCTGGAAGCTACTTCACGAACCGCATTGAGAAAAGGAGATTGGGCAATGATACCTCCGTATGATGGTCCGGCTAAAAACGATTTCGTAAATATTGAACTGGGGAACTCGCCGGAATTTCAACTGTATAATCTTTCTGATGATATCGGCCAGCAAAAAAATCAGGCAAAAGAAAATCCTGAAAAACTCCGGGAAATGATTGAAACCTTCAAAAAGATCAGAGGTGAAGATTTTAAAAATACGGAACAACTTGAATTAAAATAACTGAGATTCGTCCATTCGGAGCCGGAAAATTATAAGACAGACATTTTTGGTTTGGCGCCAGCAAATTAAATATCTTTGCGCCCTTGAATCTAAATCATTTAAATACATGTTGAAATGAAATACGTGATGTTGCTGTTGCTTCTTGCAACAAACGTAAACTCGTTCGCCGATGGTTTCAAAAAAGCAAAAAAAGATACCACTGGAAACACCTTCAACAAAGATTATGTATTACATATAAAAAAAGCCCACTCGCCCATTAAAATTGACGGTGTGATTGATGAACCTGACTGGCTAAAAGCTGAAAAAGCTACCGATTTTCACGCGGTTTTGCCCATTGACACCGGACTGGCCATACAACAGTCGGAAGTGGTAATGACATACGACGACAAAGCTTTTTACCTGGCTTTTACCTTTTACGACACCATTCCGGGCAAGCGAATTATGGAGTCGTTCCGGCGCGATTTTACGTTTTACAATAACGATAATTTTCTTGCTTTTTTCGATACCTTCCTCGACCAGACAACAGGGTTTACTTCCCAACCTTTTGAAAACACCAAACTTTGGCTCGTGGGCCCTAAACTGGATGTAACATTTACAGATAAAATTTTCTGGTCGACGTTTGTACAACACAACGAGCAAATTGACAATATGAACATCAACATGCGGTTTCAGTGGCGTTACCAACCCGTTTCAGATTTATTTATCGTTTACACCGACAATTATATTCCGGGAACCTGGAATTCACGAAACCGCGCACTTGTGCTAAAATTAACCTATTGGCTGAATTAGAAAACAATATAAGCTTCTGAATTCCAGAAAACTCCTCTCATTTTCATTTTTTAAAAACTGAAAAAAAGTAAAAATCCCTTGTTTGCACTTAAGTTAAAATGAATATCTTTGTGTCCGTTTTACCTAAATCAATTAACATCAATGTTCAAAATGAGACATTTTTACCTGTTGTTTCTTTTTGTTTTTGTGGTTTTTGCAACACATGCGCAATCCATTCACAAATCGAAAAAAGATACCATTGCAGATACCTTCAATAAAGACTTTGTTTATCACGTAAAAAAAGCACATTCCGAAATAAAAATCGACGGAATAATTGAAGAGCCCGACTGGAACGAAGCAGAAAAAGCAAGTGATTTTTACCGTGTTCTGCCCATTGATACTGGTTTTGCAACGCAGCAGTCGGTAATTATGATGACATACGATGACAAGGCACTTTACCTGGCCCAAATTTTTTACGATACTATTCCCGGCAAAAGAATAATGGAATCGTACAGGCGTGATTTTATTTTTGGCAATAACGATAACCTGCTGGTATTTTTCGATACATTTCTCGACCAAACCAATGGTTTTTCTTTTGGAGTTTCGGCATCGGGGGCAAAATGGGACGGCATGATGAGCGACGGGCACAGCGTGCACCTCGATTGGGATTGCAAGTGGGAATCGAAAACAAGGGAGTACGATGACAGATGGGTAACCGAAATGCGCATTCCGTTTAAATCAATCCGTTATCCGGCCGGTAGCCAGCGCTGGAATACCAACTTCAGCCGCCTCGATTTAAAATCGAATGAAAAATCGGCCTGGGCGCCGGTACCCCGCCAGTTTCCCACAGCCTCGCTGGCCTACACCGGTGTGATGCTATTTGAAGAACCATTGCCAAAACCAAAAATGCAATTTTCACTTATTCCTTATATTTTCGGAAGTTATGCTCAGGATTTTGAGGCCGGAACAGGCGTCGAATATAAAAAGGATTTTGGGTTCGATGCGAAAATCGGCATTTCCTCATCGATGAACCTCGACCTGACTTATAATCCCGATTTTGCGCAGGTGGAAGTGGATCAGCAGGTTACAAACATTGATCGTTTCGAATTATTTTTTCCGGAAAAACGGCAGTTCTTTCTAGAAAACAGTGATTTATTTGCCGGGTTTGGAAGTGGCGATGTGACCCCGTTTTTTTCGCGTCGCATTGGCCTGGATGCTCCGGTTTTGGCCGGTGCCCGCCTGAGTGGAAAAATCGGTAACGACTGGCGAATCGGATTTATGAATATGACCACACAAAAAACCAGTAATCATCTCGCACGAAATTATACCGTTGCCTCCATGCAGCGAAAAGTTTTTGCCCGCTCCAATTTCGGATTCATTTTGGTAAATAAGGAATATTTCGATCAACCGGCTGATACAACCATGTATAACCGGGTGGCCGGGTTCGATTATAACCTGGCCAGCCGCGACAATATTTGGGCAGGCAAATTTTTCTACCACCGCTCATTTCAGCCGGACAATCCCGACAAACAATTTGCGGAAGGAATAAGCATTGCCTACAATACAAAACACCTGCAACTGGAGCTGATGCAACGTTCGGTTGGCGAAAATTACAATGCCGAAGTTGGTTATGTTCAGCGCACGGGATATCATTTTATCAGCCCCGAAGCAGCCTATCTTTTTGTACCGAATAAACGAATTGTCAGTCATGGTGTTTTTGTGGATTTCAGGTACTATTTCAATCCTGATTTCGAAAAAATTGAACATGAAAATATTTTCGAATACCGCTTTGAGTTCCAGGATCGCTCGGAACTTTCTTTTGGCTACCAGGATAATTTTGTACACCTGACCCAAAACTTCGATCCGACGCACATCAGCAATACCTATCTTCCGGCCGGAACTGATTACAATTTTGGAGGTGCTTTTGTAAATTTTATGTCGACCCGCAAAAACCTGTTTAACTGGAATGCAGAAGTGGCAAAAGGCACTTTTTACAGCGGAAAAATACAATATGTTACTGGTGGCCTCGGCTACAGATATCAGCCTTACGTTAATTTTTCGGTGAATTTTAACTACACCGACATGAATCTGATGCATGATTTTGAACACACCAAATTATGGCTGATTGGCCCAAAACTGGATGTAACTTTTACCGACAAACTGTTCTGGTCAACATTTGTACAGTACAACGAACAAATCGACAATATGAACATCAACACACGTTTGCAATGGCGCTACCAGCCGGTATCCGACATATTTATTGTTTACACCGATAATTACATTCCGGGAAGCTGGAATTCACGAAACCGGGCACTCGTTTTAAAAATGACGTACTGGCTGAATTGAAAAAGTTGAATATTTACTAATTTTCTTATAAAATTATTAAACCGATTTGCAGGCTTCTCCAATCTTTTAATCCTGAATAAAATCCATTATATTTGTGCTTCTCGAAAACAAATTGTAATTTATTTGGCGATAATAAAAACTCAATAAAATCAAAAAAATAATGAAAGTAACTGTAGTAGGAGCTGGCAATGTAGGTGCAACCTGCGCTCAAATTGTTGCCGAAAAAAACATAGTACAGGAAGTTGTCCTGGTGGATATAAAAGAAGGCATAGCAGAAGGAAAATCATTGGATTTATGGCAAACAGCGCCGGTAAATTATTACGACACCCGCCTGGTGGGTTCAACAAACGATTATTCAAAAACTGCGGATTCTGAAGTAGTGGTAATTACTTCGGGAGTGCCGCGCAAACCGGGAATGAGCCGCGATGATTTGATTTCCATCAATGCCGGCATCGTAAAAAATGTTACAGAGAATGTGGTTAAATATTCGCCCAAGGCAAAAATTATTGTTGTTGCCAATCCGCTGGATGTAATGACTTATGCAGCTTTTAAAACTTCGAAAAAGCCAAAAAACGAAGTAATGGGAATGGCCGGAATTTTGGATACCGCCCGTTACCGTGCATTTTTGGCCGAAGCGCTGGATATTTCGCCTCGCGATATTCAGGCGCTGCTGATGGGCGGACACGGCGATACAATGGTGCCGCTGCCCCGCTACACTACTGTTGCAGGTATTCCGGTAACCGAACTGATTGACGAAGAAAAACTTAATGCCATTGTTGAACGCACCAAAAAAGGCGGCGGCGAGCTGGTAAATCTGATGGGAACATCGGCCTGGTATGCTCCGGGTTCGGCAGCAGCACAAATGGTGGAAGCAATTGTAATGGATCAGAAACGCATTTTCCCCTGCTGTGTAAAACTCGATGGCGAATATGGTTTGAACGATATGTTTGTTGGCGCCCCTGTTAAACTGGGGAAAAACGGCATCGAGCAAATTATAGAAGTAAAATTGAACGACGACGAAAAACAAATGTTGCACGACTCGGCTAATGCAGTTAAAAGTGTAATGGAAGTGCTGGATGGAATGAAAATCCTGTAAGATTTTTCTGCAGTAAGAAATAAAATAACAAGCGGCTGTTTTGAATATTCAGCCGCTTTTTTTAGCACATAAGAAATATGCGGTATAAAATTCCGATACGGATAATTGAACTGGACACCGACAACTTTCACCCGCTGGTTTCGGGCGTGTTTGCCGACGGCGCAAATGTAACGTGGGTTATTGATACCGGCGCCTCAAAAACAGTATTCGACAAAAGCCTTTCGGAAAAATATATGCTTTTGGAAAATGAAAACGAGGAAGTACATTCGGCCGGAATTGGCGAAAAACCTCTGGAAACGCAAACCGGCAAATTAAATATTTTTTACCTCGGAAAAATGAAAATTGAAATGGAAAAAGTTGCGCTGCTCGATCTGTCACACATCAATATTTTGTATTCGAAAGCAACACCTTTAAAGGTATGTGGATTAATTGGCGGCGATTTTCTGATGAAACACAAGGCAATTATCGATTATAAAAGAAAACTGCTGGTGCTGAGAGAATAACAGTTTCAGGTATAATTTTTCAAAAATTTCAGTTCAAACTCCTTTTCATCCCAATCCCCTTCTTCCAGTAAACCAACAGCCTCATGCCACACGAAAACATGCGCATGTACTTTCTTCTGCTCAGCCAAAACTGTGGCCTGCATTAGTTTATACTCCTCTCCTTCAAACGCTGAAATTTGCTCCATTGATTTTTCATCCACATCCAAAAGAAGCATTCCGTTAACGGTGGAATTGCTATTTGCAATAACCGCCGGATAGTCGCAGTTTTTTACCCGCAGCCGCTTAAAA
This sequence comes from uncultured Prolixibacteraceae bacterium, assembly GCA_963771595.1. GTDB lineage: Bacteria > Bacteroidota > Bacteroidia > Bacteroidales > Prolixibacteraceae > CAVYUC01. Next base: position 44,409 of record CAVYUC010000009.1, read on the forward strand.
CCCGGCAAAACAGCCGTCACCGAATGAAAGGTTTTTCCGGTAATTTTTCTCAAAACAGCCGGAAATTGTAATGTTCCGTATATAAATAGTTGCTTCATTAAAAAACTATCCAATCCACGCTTAAATTTACAAACCTCATCTTTGTAAACCTGAACTATTTGGGTATATTTGTCGCGCTCAAAAATGAAAGGATGGATTTCAGATTAAAAATAACGAAGAAACTGGTGCTGCGGCTTGTGCTGTTTATAGCGGTTATAGGCGCTGCCAACCTTTTCGATATTTATTTTGAAAACAACCCGGATAAGCTGGACAACATTCAGCAAAAACAAAAAAATCATTCTACCGAACACGGAACAATTTATCTTTTTAGCCAGACCAATACGGTAAGTGCAAAAACACTGGTGCAAAAACCTTCGAACAGAAGGATCGACGAGCAGTCGCATGATAAATTTCTCCAAAAATTCCATCAGAAAAAGAATTACCAGGTTTTAAAAGTGGATGAAAAGAAGCCAAAAATACCGCTTTTCCTGTCGTACCATTACCTGGTATTCCGCAATTACTACTTCACTGTTCCCGACGAGGAACCACCGCTTTGTTAAAACTTTTGTCCAACTTTCAGCTAATACTGATTGAAAGGAAGATGCTTTCAGGTGGCTTTAAAACCTGTTCAATTGCAAAAATTTATCAGTAAAATTTAAAATAAAACAATTTAAAAATTAAATCACATGCAAAACAAAGGTGCAATATTTACGCTCGCTATTTTGTTTGCAGCAGTTTGTCTGTACCAGCTTTCATTTACATGGAAAGCGCAGCAAATTGAAAATAAAGCTGCAGAATACGCACAGGGCGATACCAAAAAAGAGAACATTTACCTCGATTCTATTTCGGGTGAAGTGGTTTATAATTTTCTGGGCCTGAAAAAATTCACTTACAAAGAAGTGAAAGAACTGGAAATAAATTTAGGCCTCGACCTTAAAGGCGGAATGAACGTAACCCTTGAAGTATCGGTAAAAGATTTGATCAGGGCCATGTCGAACTATAGTACCGATTCTACTTTTAATGCAGCACTGGCTCGGGCATCGGAACTTCAGCGTTCGAGCCAGGAAGATTATGTTTCGCTTTTTGGACAAGCTTTCGAAAACATTGATCCGAATGCAAAACTGGCTTCCATTTTTAACACGCTGGAATTGCGCGACCGGATTAATTTTAACTCGACCAATGCAGAAGTACTGGATGTAATCAGGCAGGAAACAAATGCTGCCATCGATAATTCGTTCAACATTCTTCGCACACGTATCGACCGTTTTGGTGTAGCACAGCCAAACATTCAGCAGCTGCAGACCAAAGGCCGCATTCTTGTTGAACTCCCGGGTGTAAAAGATCAGAACCGGGTGCGGAACCTTTTGCAGGGAACGGCCAACCTTGAATTCTGGGAAACCTACGAAAACCAGGAAGTTTATCAGTACCTCCTGCAGGCCAACGAACGCCTTAAAAGCATGCAGGCCAGTGAAACCACCGGCGAAAACCAGAATGCTGAAACCAACACTCCGGAAAATAACAGCCAGGATAACGCCGAAGTTTCAGACTCCAATGAAACCACTGCAGCTTCAGCAGCTGATACAACTGAAAATTCGTTGCTTTCGGAACTGGAAGGCAGCGCCGAAAATGATACCACAGCTGCCGGAATTGACAATCTTGAAAACTTTAAAAATGAATACCCTCTTTTTGCGCTTTTAAATCCAAGCACCGACCAAAGCGGCCAGTTGTTTCCAGGGCCATCGGTTGGTATTGCACATTCAAAAGACACAGCAAGGGTAAACAACATTTTGCACCGCGAACAGATAAGAAGCATTTTCCCACGGAATATGTTTTTCCGCTGGTCGGCAAAACCTGTTGACAAAGCCGGAAACTATTACCGCTTAATTGCCCTGAAATCAACCACACGCGATGGACAGGCGCCGCTGAGCGGAGATGCAATTGCGGATGCGCGCCAGGATTTCGACCAGTTTGGCTCGAACCCGGAAGTGTCTATGTCGATGAACAGTGAGGGAGCAAAAATTTGGCAGCGGATGACCAAGGAAAACATCGGCAAATCCATTGCCATTGTACTTGACAATTATGTGCGTTCTTTTCCTACGGTTCAAAACGAAATTTCAGGAGGCCGTTCCAGCATTACCGGGCTTGAAAGTATTGAAGAGGCGAAAGACCTTGCCAACATTCTGAAATCGGGTAAAATGCCGGCGCCGGCACATATTATCCAGGAAGCAATTGTTGGTCCGTCGCTGGGGCAGGAAGCCATTAACAGTGGATTTTTCTCGTTTGTTGTTGCATTCGTCCTGGTGTTGGTTTACATGTTGTTTTTCTACAGCAAAAAAGCCGGACTGGCTGCCAACGTTGCATTGATTACCAACGTATTCTTTTTGATTGGTGTTTTGGCGTCGCTTGGTGCCACATTAACATTGCCGGGTATCGCTGGTATTGTGCTTACACTGGGAATGGCGGTGGATGCCAATGTGCTGATTTACGAAAGGATTCAGGATGAATTAATTGCCGGAAAAGGCGTTAAACTTGCAATTTCCGACGGGTACAAAAATGCATATTCTGCAATTATCGACGGACAGGTTACCACGCTGTTAACTGGTATTGTGCTGTACATTTTTGGCTCGGGCCCGATTAAAGGTTTCGCTACCACTTTAATTATTGGTATCCTGACCTCACTTTTCACAGCTATTTTTATCACCCGCCTTATTTTTGAGTGGCAACTGGGTAAAAACAAAAAAATTACGTTTGTTTCCCGCGCTACCGAAAACTGGATCAGAAATACCTCCATTAAATTCCTCGAAAAAAGGAAAGTTTTTTATACCATTTCAATCACATTCATTGTACTTTCTGTTGGTTCACTCCTGGTTCGCGGATTAAATTACGGAATCGACTTTAAGGGAGGACGTACGTATGTAGTGCGTTTCGACGAAACGGTAAAAGTGGATGAAGTTGCACAGTCTTTAAACGCTGTTTTTGGCGAAGCACCCGAAGTAAAAACCTATGGTGAAAACAACCAGGTAAAAATTACTACCGAATATAAAATTGACGATAGCAGCGAAGGCGTTGACAATGAAGTTGAAGCATTGTTAATGAAAGGTCTTCAGAATGGAGGCTTTATCAGTCAGAGTGTTACGCTGGAGCAATTCACGGAAGATTACCAGATGAGCTCGCAGAAAGTGGGACCAACTATTTCAGATGATATCCGCAAAGATTCTGTAATTGCCATCGGCTTCTCTTTGATTCTCATCTTCCTGTATATTTTGGTGCGTTTCCGCAACTGGCAGTACGGACTGGGCGCTATTGTTGCCCTGGCGCACGATTCACTGTTCATTCTCGGTGTTTTCTCGCTGTTGTACGGAATCCTGCCATTCTCGCTGGAAATCGACCAGGCATTTATTGCTGCAATTCTTACCATTGTGGGATATTCCATAAATGATACTGTAATTGTATTCGACCGCATCAGGGAATTTATGGGACTTTATCCGAAACGCGAAAAGAGCGACAATTTCAACAACGCTATGAATAGCACGTTACGCAGAACCTTCAGTACCGCGCTTTCAACATTTGTGGTGTTGCTGGCTATATTTATTTTTGGCGGAACAACCATCCGCGGATTTACATTTGCTCTTATGCTGGGTATCGTTGTAGGAACGTATTCCTCAGTGTTTATCGCATCGCCAATTGCGTTCGATACTCAAAAACGTGTTGTTAAATTGCAGGAAAAACGGAAAAAATAAAAAACCACATTCCTGTTAATAATATTTAAAGTAGCCTTGCAGAAATGCAGGGCTACTGTTTTTTTAAACCTTTCAGGATAAATTGAAATTTCCAATTTGTATATTTGTGCGTTTAAAAGAAATATTTGCAGGAATACATTAAAAACAATATACTTTAGGTGAAATGGTAAATCATATATTATTTATTAGCGGGGGAGAAATTGTTATGGTAATGCTGCTGGCATTACTTTTCTTTGGGTCGAAGGCCATTCCGGATATTGCAAAAACCATGGGTAAAGGAATGCGCGAATTCCGGAAAGCAACAAACGAAATTAAGCGGGAAATCAACGATTACACTTCCGACATAAAAAAAGACATTGACGAAGTTCAGACATCGGTAAAAAGGGATATTAATAATGTACAGTCGACAGTGAAAAGAGAAACCGACAGCATTAAAAAAGATATTGACAATGTTTCTTCATCGGTAGAAAAAGAGACCAGCGAAATCAAAAAAGAAATTGATGAAACATCGGCCAATATTAATAAAAAAGCCAGCGAAAGCAACAAGGGAATTCCTGATCCATACGAAGATTAAAAATAAAACTGAAGCATTTTTAGACATACAAAAAACAGCAGAAAAATAAAAATGCTGCTTGCTTAAATAAATTTCAACCATTGATTAAAGCCGTTAACATCAAAAAATCGTTTGGCGACCTGCAGGTTTTAAAAGGAATAAATCTTGAAATTCCGAAAGGTAAAGTGTATTCGATTGTTGGTGCCAGCGGTGCAGGAAAAACAACATTGCTGCAGATTCTCGGAACGTTAAGCAACCCTGATTCGGGCGAAATTTACTTCGATGGTAAAAACGTCTCCTCCCTTTCCGATAAAAAACTGGCTGGTTTTCGCAACAGGGAAATTGGTTTTGTGTTTCAGTTTCATCATTTGCTCCCCGAATTTACGGCCCTCGAAAATGTTTGTATTCCCGCATTTATTGCCAACCTCTCAAAAAAAGAAGCTGAAAAAAAGGCTTTGGACCTGCTTGAATATTTGGGGTTAAAAGATCGGATCGGGCACAAACCCTCCGAGCTTTCGGGAGGCGAAAAACAACGGGTTGCCGTTGCCCGGGCGCTTGTTAATAATCCAACCGTGGTTTTGGCCGACGAACCATCCGGAAATCTCGATTCAGCCAACCGCGACGAGCTGCATGATCTGCTGTTTAAACTGCGCGATGATTTTGCCCAGACTTTTATCATTGTTACCCACGACGATAATTTTGCTGAACGTTCTGACAAAATCATCCACATTAAAGATGGAGTTATCTGAAAAACAGGCGAAATTTTATGGCAGTTCAGCAAAACTCACCCATGCATTTTCACGAAATAATGGATTTTCTTGAAGAAAAAACCCGGAAATACAATCAACCGGTTTTTATTGAAAGCGATCCGATTCAGGTTCCCAAAAAATTCAGCACCAGAGAAAACATTGAAACAGCAGCTTTTTTAACTGCCACCATTTCATGGGGAAACCGGCAATCCATCATAAAAAATGCGTTGAAACTGATGGCGGCCATGGATTTTCAGCCACACGATTTTATCCTGAATTCGTCCCCATCCGATTTAAACGGCCTTAAAAATTTTGTTCATCGCACATTTAATGGCGATGATTGTATTTATTTCATCCGCTCGTTAAAAAATATTTACCTGAATCACGGCGGATTACAGGCAGTTTTTGAAAAAGGATTCCAAAACGAAAATTCCATAAAATCTGCACTGGCGCATTTTCATCATATATTTTTCGAACTGAAAGGAGAGCGCACACGCAAACATGTGTCGAATGTTGAAAAAGGAGCGTCGGCAAAACGACTCAACATGTTTCTGCGGTGGATGATCAGAAAAGATGCAGTGGATTTTGGAATCTGGACCGGCATTCCAGTGTCAGAATTAATGCTTCCGCTCGATGTGCACACCGGAAATACAGCGCGAAAACTGGGTTTGCTTCACCGGAAGATGAACGACTGGAAAGCGGTTGAAGAAATTACCAGTCAGTTGCGAAAATTTGATCCGGCCGACCCGGTAAAATACGATTTTGCACTTTTCGGACTGGGTGTTTTCGAAAAATTTTAATTTCACGCTTTTATTTTGAACCGAATCAGATGGGACGGAACAACTATTTTCAGTTTAAGCAGTTTACAATCATCCAGGAAAAAGCCGCCATGAAAGTAGGCACCGATGGAGTTTTGCTTGGCGCCTGGACCGGAGTTTCGGGCGCAAAATCAGTCCTTGATGTAGGCGCGGGAACTGCAGTAATTTCACTGATGATGGCCCAGCGCACAAGCGCAGAAATAACCGGCATCGAAATCGAAAAAGATGCAGCAACAGAAGCGGCTGAGAACGCGGCAAATTCGCCCTGGAACAACCGCATAAAAATTGTGCAGACATCGTTTCAGGAATTTACCCAAAACTGCACCGCCCGGTTTGATTTAATTGTTTCAAACCCGCCGTTTTACGTAAACGGACTACATTCAAAAAACGAAAACCTGACCATCGCAAAGCACAGCCGGCTTTTAACCCTGGAAGATTTAGCTGCTGGTGCTGAAAAACTTCTCGAACCGGAAGGAAAACTTGCACTTATACTGCCAGTTGTTTCGGCCGAAAAATTCATTCGCCGCGCAAAAATAAGCGGGTTGTATTTACTGCGGCTGACTGAAGTTAAACCCGGCAAAAACAAAATTCCCCATCGATATTTAATGGAATTCAGCAGGAATAAAACTGAATGGACAAAAAGTATCCTCTTCATTCAAAATGATGAAAACACCGGTTATTCCGAAGAATATAAAATTCTGACCCGCGATTTCTACCTGAATCTTTAAGCTTGAAAAAATTTGAGTCCCCCCGAAATAAGAAGCACTCCATTAACAAATAGTTGTAATTAAACAGCAAATCCTGTTTTCATTGATTTCTGATTCTGAATGAGTTCCGTAGAAACTAATCAGTTTACCATTTTTGATTTTATTGATTTTATCATAAAATTCTGTTGGTTAATCGAACAATTGTGTTAAAAATCGGTTAATTCTGTAAAAACAGCGGTTAAAAAAGATACTATAAAGTCTTTTATTTTCCCAATTGATTTTATTTTTGCAGAAATTTATTTAGAAAGACGTACTATGACTATAGATATGAAACCAGAAATCCAGATTGACTCCAATTATTACAAAATTTTAAACATCGAAAATTTAACGGAAAGCACATTTATCCTGCGCATGCCAAAAAGCAGGTTTAAATTTTATGCCGGACAGCACATTTCACTTTCCATAAAAGGCGATTACCAAAGCCGGGAATATTCCATATATAGTGCCGAGGAAAGTGATTTTCTGGAAGTGCTGGTAAAAGAGGTGGACGGCGGCTATTTTTCGCCAAAATTAAAACACCTTAAAGTAGGAGATTTTGTTGAAATTCACGGTCCGTTTGGAAAGTTTGGACTTGACACAAAACGGCTTGAAACGCATAAACATGTGTTTATTGCCAGCGGCACCGGAATTGCGCCGTTTCACAGCATGGTCAAAAGTAATCCCGATCTTAATTACCAGTTAATTCACGGAGTACGGTATGAAAACGAAGCCTACGAAAAAAATCATTACGAAAAAGACCGGTTTGTTTTGTGCACATCGCGTGACGGTTCAGGTGATTTTCAGGGCCGCGTAACGGAATATATTCAGCAAAATGAATTTGATAAAAATACCAGCTTTTACCTCTGCGGAAACAGCGATATGATTTTTGATGCCATGGAAATCCTGAAAGACAAAGGATTTGATCGCGACAATGTAAATGTGGAAGTTTATTTTTAAGCTATCCCGAAAAATAGTTTCAACTCAGTTAAACGCCGGGTTTTCTTTTTAGTTTCGAATCGATCTTTTCGCCGTAAGCCAAATCGCCGGCATCGCCCAAACCTGGAACGATGTATGATTTTGCCGTCATTCCTTCATCCACTGCTCCTAACCAGAGCGTTACATTTTCAGCTTTAATATTTTCAAGCACATAATCCACACCCTGCTGACTGGCAATTATGGATACAATGTGAATATGAGAAGGTGTTCCTTTGGTGAACAAAGCATGGTAACCAATTTCTATTGATTTACCTGAAGCAAGCATCGGATCGGATAGAATTACAACTTTTTCGTCGAGCAGCGGCGAAGCCATGTATTCAAATTCAATTTCAAATTTACCATCCGGCGTATATTTCCGGTAAGCCGAAATGAAGCAATTTTCAGCGCGATCAAGAATTTTTAAAAGACCATTGTGCATGGCCAATCCTGCACGTAAAATAGTAGCCAGAACCGGTTGGTTTTTAAGCGTCGGCACTTTTGCAACGCCCAGTGGAGTAGTTACTTCAGAAACCGAATACTCCAGTCCCTTGCTGATTTCATAAGCGAAAATTTCTCCAATCCTGTAAAGGTTTTCCCGAAACCGAAGTGGGTCTTTTTGTATCGATTCATCCCTGATTTCAGCCAAATACTGATCAATTATTGAATGATTGTTACCTAATATTTTTACTTCCATCCGATCAATTTTTATGTAAATGCAACATCGCCTTCCCCGTCCTGAAATTGATAATTTTTGATTGTTAATCTTAAATGAGCCGAATATATTTTGCTCGCAATGTTTAGCATGCAAAAATGGGAATTTTCGTTTATATAATCCTGGTTTGACGGCGGAATCTTACGAGATTAAATCCAATGTTACTACTTGTAATAATATTTTCTTACAGCAAAATATCATTTTATGATATTGAAATCATGCAATTACTACTTTTGCAGATGAAATATAGCTGACAGAAACATTTTAGACCCGTTTAAAGATGAATCAAAATCCAAAAATTAATATAAACAGAGATTATCTGTTATTGACCCCGTTTTTTCTGTTTTTTATTTTATTCACATGGTTTACTTCAAACAATATTTTTTTCTGGGATACCATTCAACTCGGAGCAAAACATGCACTTTTTTATTACGAAAATAATTTTTCATCAATTTTATTGCCCGATTCTTTTGACAGTGGACATATTCCTTCCTTTGGTTTGTACCTCGCCTTTTGTTGGAAAATATTTGGAAAATCACTTGCTGTAAGTCATTTTTCTATACTCCCGTTTTTATTTGGTATTGTGTGGCAATCATTTTTATTACTCAGATTATTTATAAACCGGAAATATCTTTTCCTGGCATTAATCATTTTCCTGGCCGATCCAACCTTATTAGGACAGGCTTCTCTTGTGAGTCCCGATATTATTTTAGTTTTCTTCTTTCTTCTGGGTCTAAATGCAATTCTTCGAAATAAAAAATTCTTTTTGTTTGTATCCATAACTGGTCTTATTCTGGTTAGTATGCGAGGTATGATGGTTGCCTTCGCGATTTTTCTTTTTGATGTTGTTTTCAATGTTCAGTTGTTCAATGTAAAATCTGCTGTTATCCGGCTTTTAAAAAAATCCTGGGTTTATATCCCTGGTGTAGCTATTTTCTTTGCTTTTAGCCTTTATCATTATAAAGCAAAAGGTTGGATAGGATATCATGAAGATTCTCCCTGGGCAGAATCTTTTACAATGGTTGATTATAAAGGAGTTATTCATAATCTGGGAATTTTTATATGGAGATTGTGGGATTTTGGTCGAATTTTTCTTTGGATTGTGTTTTTCGTGATTGTAGTGAAAAAATTCAAAAAATTAAGAACGGATAAAACATTTCATCAACTTATAATAATTTTATTGATAATTGGAGTTAGCCTCTCAATCAGTTTTATACTTTATAAATATCTGAGCGGACATCGCTATATTTTACCGGTTTATCTTATGTTTTCATTAATTACCACCTATTTGGTGTTTGAAAAACTTGAATCGGCAAAATTAAAATACACGGTGTTTACTGTTTTGCTAATGGGTTTGTTAAGTGGTAATTTTTGGATTTATCCTCCCAAAATTGCGCAAGGATGGGATTCAAGCTTAGCACATTTACCTTACTACAAGCTCAGAACGGATATGATGCAATACATGAAAATAAATGATATTCGTATAGAAGATGTTGCCTGTACTTTTCCAAATAATATGGAACAAAAATACCTTAACCTGGATGACAGCGAAATAAAGCACTCAAATCTCAATCTTGATTCAAATCAGTATGTTCTTTATTCAAACATTTACAATGATTTTAATGATGAACAAATTGAACGATTATCCAAGGATTTTATACTTGAAAAAGAAATGAAAAAAAGAGGCGTATTTATTCGTCTTTACCGAAAGTCTCCGTAACGCAGCCAATCAACGTAAATTATTTTTAACCCACTTTACAAATGGAGGTAATCTGTTAAAACTAAATTGGTAATAAGTTTCAGGAATCCCGCTAAATCCTTTATAAAACCTTGCAACGCCCGGTATCATTGAGCCTTCAAAATCGAGAATTAGATTATTTGCAGCTGTGTTTTCAATAAATTTATCTAATAAATAAAACATGGCACGCATTTTTTTTCCCTCGTCAGTTGAAACTGCATTTAAATAAATTATTCTATTTTTCCATCTTGTAAAATACACTGCTGCACAAATAATATTTTCTTTATTGTAAACACCACATATTTCTCCAAAACCTTTGTATTGGCCATAAGCAATAAGGCTTTTTAGTTTATTAATATTATTTTGTTCAGAAAAAGGCAGATCTGCTTTATTTTTTAGATTCAGGAATTCCTCGATATTTATTCCACGGACAAAGCTTAATTGATATTCCTTTGCTTTTTTGATATTTCTTTTCGTATTATTTGAAAATGAAGCTGAAATTAAAAAATAGTCACGAGATAAATCCAAAAGATAATTTGACTTTGGTATAACTTCTACTGTATTATCTTTTTTAATTGGTTTATTTTGAGCGTTTAATTGTAAATCGGACAGACGGAAATTTTTTATTAGTTCATTATAAAATTGCATTGAAATAATTTTCGGAGGTTCGGGAAAAATTCCTAATTGTTGAGAATATATTGGTTGGTAGAGATATTTTATACCCCATTTTTTTCGGTAAGGAAGTGGCATCACCACCTCATAATCGCCATAAACCAAACCATCCCAAACTTCAGCAGTCCGATCAAGGTGCCATGACATAGCATATATACGGGAGTTTGCAGCATCTTCAACACACCTATCCCATTTTTCATAGTCGATGTTTTTATGCTCCAAATATTTTAATCCGCCGCCGTTATTCATTCGTCCACTCAAATCCTTTCCTGTTCATTTCTTCAAAAACCTGTCGAAAGCCCTTCCAGCTATCCAAATCGGTTACTGTTTCGTTGTGCCAGATACTCACAAAAGTACCTCCAACTTTTTTTACTTCCGCCATTAAACCTTCAATTTCTTTCGTTGCTTCCAGAGGCGACAAACCCAAATAATCGCGTAAAGTAACATCCATTACCTGAAACGGAATGATTTTCAGATTTGTAGCCTTTTCTTTTTTCAAATCAAAAAAATAATATGGTGTACAAATTCCAGCCCGAAAGCCAGTGTGCGACGGATATCCCATGGTAAAATCTTCCAGGATTCCAGCCTTCAGCAAACGGCGGTAATTGCGCGGAAACAGGAGCCGGATAAAATGCTGCCGGCTTTTTTTCACTTTTGAACCGGTAATTTTTTCGAGGCGCGCGATTTCAACAGGTAACTTTTTTTTCCCTCTCTTTTTGCTTGATGAATAAGAAGGATGAATCCCAACATTGTACCTGGCGGCAGTTTTTTGCACCAGTTGTCTCAGGTATTTATTTTTATGGTGAATGTTTTTATCGTACCGCGCATAATCTCCCAGCAAAAAAAAGAAAGTCACTTTATCTTCATTTCCCGCAAAAACTGAATCCAGAAAATCGTATGAATCGTAAGGATCTTTTTCTTTTCCCAAAATCACATTCAACCTGTTTTTAACTTCCTGCAAATGTCCTTTTGCAGTCGCTTTTGCCAGTGCCCCGCAGGTCCGGAAAAAACCTTTATGCAAAAAAGCCCAGGCATTATCGATATCAACAGTGGAATGAAACTGAAATTTACGTTCCGGGAAAACCAGCGCCGGAAACCGTTTCTGCAACTTTTCTGCCAGAAGATTGGCCCAAATATTCACTACCGGTTTTTTTAACAAATTATATTTCGAAAGAATGCTTTCGGTTGCCGGAAACCGCTTGTACTTTCCCCGTTTTGTTTCAAGACATTCTTCGTAGCGGCTAACCAGGTAAAAGGAAGCTGCGAACGGATCGAACGGCAAATCAGAATCTTTTGAGCTTTCGCAGAAATACTTTTCTCCCTCGTACCAAACCGGCTGAATATCGGGCTGGATTATAGCCTTGCAATACATCAGCCGGTGCGGCTTAATGTAGAATTCATCGTTAAATTTTTCGTAGGAATAATTCAGTTTGGGCAAATCCGATTTTAAAAACTCGCCGGATTTTGTTGTGAAGCTGACTTCCACCCTTAAAATATCGGTAAAAATCAACCTAAAAATGTATTCAATGCGAGGATTAATTTCATTGGAATAAATCAGAATCATACCGAATAAATTTTAAAGCATTCCTTCGTCGGCCAGGCTAAGGTAACGGTTTTGGCCAATGATGATGTGGTCCAGCACCGAAATGTCCATGAGTTGCGCAGCGTCTTTAATTTTGCGGGTTATTTTCAAATCGGCATCGGACGCCTGCAATGTTCCCGAGGGATGATTATGGGAAAGAATAAGCGAACTGGCCAGTTTTTCGAGGGCTTTTTTCATAATCAGCCGCACATCAATAACAGTTCCTGAAATTCCGCCCTGGCTCACCATAAAGCTGTCGAGGATTTTGTTACCGCGATCAAGCAGTAGCACCCAGAATTCTTCGTGATTGAGATCGCACAGTAACGGAAGAAAATAATCGGCGGCATCCTTGCTCCCGGTAATTTTATTCTTTACAAAAACTTCGGCGTCTTTCCGGCGGCGGCCAAGTTCGAGCGCTGCGATTATCGAAATGGCTTTGGCTTCGCCAATTCCGTTAAATGTTTTCAACTCGTCGATTCCTTTGCGCCCCAGTTCATTTAAATTATTCCCCGCCGAAATTAAAATTCGGCGTGCCAGTTCAACTGCGGTTTCCCCCGGGTTTCCGGAGCCTATTAAAATGGCAATTAATTCGGCATCGGTTAAGGCGCGCTGGCCGTTTGAAAGCAGTTTTTCCCGCGGGCGGTCTTCCACTGCCCACTGTTTGATGTTAAGTTTTTTGTATTCGTTCATGTTAAGCCGGCTGAGTTATGCTTAAAAATAAACATTTTACACGAAACTATTGCGGCTCCTGCAGTAAGTTTAAAAAAATATTCCGAATGAACTGGTTATACAAAGCTTAAAGATATTAAAAAAGCCTTCCCGAAACCGGAAAGGCTTTTCAATATCTGAAAAATTTTTTCTTACAAACTGCTTACGTGGTGAGCGAGTTTCGATTTCAGGTTCGACGCTTTATTCTTATGAATAATGTTGCGCCTGGCCAGTTTATCAATCATCGAAACAACTTCAGGATACAATTTTGTTGCCTCCTCTTTATCGGAAGTGCCGCGCAAACCTTTTATTGCATTACGCGTAGTTTTTGCGTAATAACGGTTATGGTCCCTTTTCTTCTCGTTTTGTCTAATCCTCTTTAATGCCGATTTATGATGTGCCATTGTGCTTTATTAAAATCTTTTTAAAAATGTAGCCCGTAGGGGATTCGAACCCCTGCTACCAGGATGAAAACCTGGCGTCCTAACCCCTAGACGAACGGGCCTTCCTATGTTTCCCTAAATTTGGGACTGCAAAAATACTTCATTTTTATAATCCACCAAATTTTCATCTCAAAAAAATCAAAAATTTAGTGACATCCTGTGAAATCGCCATGCGCAAAAACGATTGTTACTCAATATTTCCTGTATGGCTTATTTCAAAGAATATTTTTTGGCCAAAACATTTGCCTTCTTATTTAAGCTCCTTTTTTGGCGCTGCAAAGAAAAACAAGTTTTTTGAATTTACAAATCAAAAATTGTGAATAATTGTTGGCGCAAATTAATTTTTAACCTTCCGCAATTCGAAATTCTGACCGAGATAAACGCGTCGCACATCTTCGTCGTTTGCCAAATCTTCTGCCGACCCGGCTTTTAAAATAGAGCCTTCAAAAAGAAGATACGAGCGGTCGGTAATTGAAAGGGTTTCATGAACGTTGTGGTCGGTAATTAAAACGCCGATGTTTTTTTCCTTCAGTTTAACTACAATTTCCTGAATATCTTCCACGGCAATTGGATCGACGCCGGCAAACGGTTCATCGAGGAGAATAAATTTCGGGTCGATGGCCAGTGCACGGGCAATTTCGGTGCGTCGTCGCTCCCCACCCGAAAGTTGAATTCCTTTGCTTTTTCGGATATGCTGCAAACCAAATTCATCAATTAACGTTTCCAGCTTTTCCCGCTGATATTCTTTCGTATAATTGGTCATTTCGAGCACCGCTTTCAAATTATCTTCAATGCTGAGTTTCCGGAAAACTGAAGCCTCCTGCGCCAGGTAACCAATTCCTTTTTTTGCCCTTTTGTAAACAGGAAGTTTGGTAATATTTTCCTTATCGATAAAAATTTTACCGGAAAAAGGCTGAATAAGTCCCACAATCATATAAAATGAAGTTGTTTTGCCGGCACCGTTTGGACCCAGTAATCCAACAATTTCACCTTGTTTTACATCGAAACTTACTCCTTTAACAACAGTGCGTTTACGGTATTTCTTTACAATATTTTCGGCTCGAAGTATCATTCAGGCAAATAACGTTATTTTGGGTGAAAGTTTATATTTCATCCAGTTCTTTTTCACGTTTTTTAACTACACGGCGGGATATCAGAATACCAATTTCGTACAGAAACACAAGTGGAACACACACCAATATCTGGCTGAAAATATCGGGCGGGGTAATGATTGCCGAAACCAGCAACATAACAACATAGGCGTGCCGGCGGTAGGTTTTCATAAATTGTGGCGTTAATATTCCAACCTTGCTGAGGAAATAGGAAAAAATAGGCAGAAGGAAAACAACACCCGACGCTACAACAATTGAAACAACCGAACCAATATACGACTTCAAATTAATTTGATTAGCCACCTCACTGCTTACATTGTACGTTCCCAAAAAATTAATGGAAAGCGGCACAATTAAATAGTAGCCAAATAAAATTCCCAGAATAAACAAAATGGAAGTATAAAATACAGCCCCGCGTGCATGTTTTTGCTCGTTCTCGTATAATGCCGGGCGGATAAAACGCCAGAATTCGTAAAAAACGACTGGCGAAGCAACAATTACCCCGGCAATAATTGCCGTCATAATATGCATCGAAAACTGTCCTGCAATTTTTATACTTATCAGCTGCAGCGGAACCTGGTTAATTTTCAGGGCATCGGTATGAACCAGTTCGCTTAGTTTAAACAGCATCCTGTTTGTCCAGAAATCAGGAGTACGCGGCTTAAGAATTACCACATTAAAAATAAAATCCTTCATTATAAATGCCACAACGGCAAAAACAACAATGGCCAGCGCCGACCGAATTACATGCCAGCGCAATTCTTCCAAATGTTCAAGAAAAGACATTTCGTTGTAATTCCGCGTTGGTGCCTTTTTCCTGTTCTTTTTCTTTGTTGTCCTCTCTTCTATTTCGCTCATTGGTGTTCTGTTTTTAAAAATCCCCACAAATATATACACTTCTTTATATTAGTAGTTTTATGAATCCATTTAATTAAATGAATGCTATTAAATCTTAAAAATTCTCAAATGTTATTGCCGTTTTGTGTACTTTTAATAATTTAGAACTTGCGAATTTTAAGAGTAAGATTATTAGGGATATAAAAAATTTATGGACAGGAAGTTATCACTGACAGATCAATTACAGCATTATTTTGGATTCGATCGGTTTAAGGGGCAACAGGAAGAAGCTGTAAAAAGTGTAATGGATGGGAAAGACACTTTTGTGTTGATGCCAACAGGGGGAGGAAAATCATTAATTTACCAGCTTCCGGCATTGTTGCTCGAAGGCACAGCGATCGTAATTTCGCCACTTATTGCTTTAATGAAAAACCAGGTGGATTCCATACGCGGAATGCAAACCGAAGATAATGTAGCACATTTTCTGAATTCGTCTTTATCGAAATCTGCCATTCAGGAAGTTAAAAATGATGTATTAAATGGCAGAACCAAGTTGCTTTATGTTGCGCCTGAGTCCTTAACAAAAGAAGAAAACATCGAGTTTCTGAAAAACGTAAAAATATCGTTTTACGCCATCGACGAAGCCCATTGTATTTCGGAATGGGGACACGATTTCAGGCCTGAATACCGGCGGATTAAACCAATCGTGCAGGAAATTGGCGCAGCTCCCATTGTTGCATTAACAGCAACGGCAACAGCAAAAGTTCAGCACGACATCCAAAAAAATCTTGGCATTCTCGACGCGCAGGTTTTCAAGGCTTCGTTTAACCGGGCAAACCTCTACTACGAAGTACGGCCCAAAATTAAACCCGAAGCCCAAATCATTAAATTTATTAAACAGAACGAAGGGAAATCGGGAATTATCTACTGCCTGAGCCGCAAAAAAGTGGAAGAACTGGCAGAAATTTTACAGGTAAACGGAATAAAGGCACTCGCCTATCATGCCGGAATGGACGCAGCCACCCGCTCCACCAACCAGGATAGATTTTTGATGGAAGATGTGGATGTGATAGTTGCCACCATTGCTTTCGGAATGGGAATTGACAAACCCGATGTGCGTTTTGTTATTCATTACGATATTCCCAAAAGCCTGGAAGGTTATTACCAGGAAACCGGAAGGGCAGGTCGCGATGGCGGCGAAGGACAGTGCATTAATTTTTACAGCTATAAAGACATTCAGAAACTGGAAAAATTTATGCACGGGAAACCGGTTGCTGAGCAGGAAATTGGAAGACAGCTTTTGCTGGATACCGTCTCTTATGCCGAATCGGCCATTTGCCGCCGCGTTATCCTTTTGTATTATTTCGGTGAAATTTACGACAAGCAAAATTGCGGCAACTGCGATAACTGCCTGAACCCGAAAGAACAGGTCGAAGCAAAAGACGAAGTGGTGCGCGCTTTAAAAGCTATTTTGGAGGTGAACGAAAAATACAAAGCCGAACATATTTCCAATATTCTGATTGGTAATAAAACGGCGGCAGTAAAATCGTTTAAACATTATACGCTTGAATCATTTGGCACAGGACAGGATCACGACGAACGGTTTTGGAATGCTGTTTTCCGGCAATCGATGATTGCAGGGTTAATAACCAAGGATATTGAAAATTACGGATTACTGAAAGTGAATCCCAAAGGGCACGAATTTCTGGAAAATCCGACCAGTTTTATGCTGGTAAAAAACCACGAATACGAGGAAGAAGATGAATCAACCTCCGCAGGAGGCGCTCCATCGGGGGCAACCAGCGGCGATCCGGTTCTGTTTTCCATGCTGAAAGATTTGCGAAAAAAAATAGCCAAAAAGCTAAACCTTCCGCCATTTGTGATTTTCCAGGATCCGTCACTGGCTGACATGTCTATCCAATATCCGATTGATATTGACGAACTGCAGAAAATTCAGGGTGTTGGACAGGGAAAAGCCCGCAGGTACGGAAAAGAGTTCGTGGAACTGATAAAAAAATATGTCGACGAAAATGAAATTGAACGTCCGGAGGATCTGATTGTTCGTTCGGTTGCCAATAAATCAAAGCTGAAGGTATTTATCATTCAAAGTATCGACCGTAAAATATCATTTGAAGACATAGCCAATTCAAAAGGAGTTGAAGTAAAGGATATCATTTCGGAAGCAGAAGCAATTGTTCACAGTGGAACACGACTAAACATCGATTACTATATAAATGATGTTCTGGACGAAGAACACCAGGCTGAAATCTTCGATTATTTTCGCGAAGCAGAAGATGATTCCATTGAAAGCGCACTGGAAGAACTGGGCGAAGATGAATATTCTGAAGATGACATTCGCCTGATGCGGGTTAAATTTTTGTCGGATTTGGGAAACTAAGGCAATCTTTAAAATCGCTTTCCATCTTAAAACTATTTTTAGTTTCAATTTGTTAACTTTGCGCCCTGTTTTAAAAATATAATAATTATTAGTATGACTGTAACAGTAAACCACGAATTAAAATATAAGGTAGCTGATATCAATTTGGCCGATTTTGGAAGAAAAGAGTTAGATATTGCTGAAAAAGAAATGCCTGGCTTGATGTCAATCCGCGAAAAATTCAGTCCGTCGAAACCGCTGAAAGGTGCGCGTGTAATGGGAAGCTTGCACATGACCATTCAAACGGCAGTTTTAATTGAAACTTTGGTTGAACTCGGCGCCGATGTTCGTTGGGCCAGCTGCAATATTTTCTCGACACAAGATCATGCAGCGGCGGCAATTGCAGCTGCCGGAGTCCCGGTTTTTGCCTGGAAAGGTGAAACACTTGCCGAATACTGGTGGTGCACCGAGCGGGCGCTCGATTTCGGAGACGGCCGCGGACCAAATCTTATTGTAGATGATGGCGGCGATGCTACTTTAATGGTTCATCTTGGTTACCAGGCCGAAAATGATGAATCGGTTCTTGAAATTCAGGACGCCAGCGAAGACGAAGAAGAGCTGACAAAAATTTTAAAACGAATTTTGAAGGAAAATCCAAACCGCTGGAAAAACGCTGCAGCCGATATTAAAGGAGTTTCCGAAGAAACTACTACAGGAGTTCACCGCCTTTATCAAATGAAAGAAGAAGGCAAATTGCTGTTCCCGGCTATCAATGTAAATGATTCGGTAACAAAATCAAAATTCGATAATTTGTACGGTTGCCGCGAATCACTGGCCGACGGAATTAAACGCGCCACAGACGTTATGATTGCCGGAAAAGTAGTTGTTGTTGCCGGTTATGGCGATGTAGGAAAAGGGTGCGCAAAATCAATGAAAGGTTACGGAGCTCGTGTTATTGTTACCGAAATCGACCCGATTTGCGCACTTCAGGCTGCAATGGAAGGTTTCGAGGTGAAAACAATGGAAGATGCTCTGGACGAAGGAAATATCTATGTAACCACAACCGGAAACAAAGATGTAATTACTGCCGAACACATGGCGCGGATGAAAGACCAGGCAATTGTTTGCAACATTGGCCATTTCGACAATGAAATACAGGTGGCAAAACTTGAAAAATGGCCCGGAATCAGCAAATTAAATATTAAACCACAAGTAGATAAATTTACTTACGATGACGGCCACAGTATTTATCTGCTGGCCGAAGGACGTTTGGTAAATCTCGGCTGTGCAACCGGCCATCCATCATTTGTAATGAGCAACTCTTTTACCAATCAGTCACTGGCACAAATTGATTTGTGGCAAAACGACTATGAAGTTGATGTATACAGACTTTCCAAAAAGCTGGATGAAGAAGTAGCCCGTTTGCACCTTCAGCAACTTGGAGTAAAACTTACTACTTTATCGACAGAACAGGCGAAATATTTGGGCATTTCCAAAGAAGGGCCGTTTAAACCGGAACATTACAGGTATTAAAATTCAATACAAAAATAACAGGAACGGGTTTCAGATTTCGAGACCCGTTTTTTTGTTCCCCTAATTATAAACGCGCAACGTAAAATCATTGACCACAGAAACATGATATTGTTTAAGCGGTATTTCGGCAGGACCTTTGGAAGGATATGCACCACTGATTAAAATAAACTGCGATCCGCAGCATGCACAGGTTGCCAGTACACCTTCATTTACAGCAAGACACGTGCGGCTGATTTCGTTGGTACAGCTTGCATCAAAAGCATAATACGATCCGGGAAGTTCGCAGTAAATTATCACTCCGCCATATCCGGCATTTGGAAAAAAAACAGAATTTCCCGGAACATTTAAATCGTTTACAATGTTTAAATTAACTGAAAATGAAAAAGGTACATAAGGAATAATGTTGTTGTTTTCTTTATCGCATGAAACCGCAATAAATATTAACCCTGGCAAAAAAACAAAACGGGAAACCCGGTACATAAAATTGCGGTGCATTTTTAACACCTTTAAAATTACCGGGTGCAAATAGTTCATGTTTTTCAAAACCAGCTGCCTCATTTTTGCTATTTTTACTAAAAACTTAAAAGTAACTTTTTTATTGCAACAAAATATTTAGTAATGGATGATTTAATCGTAATCATAGTAACCTTAATAATTGCAGGGATTGGCGTGCTGGGGCAAATAAAAAAAAGAAAACCGGCAACACAAAACAACCAGCAACAAAACAAATCAGGAGGCTTCTGGAATATGCTTGAAAATGAACTAAATATCAGAGAGCAACCACAGGAACAGTTTCAGGAAGCGGAAGAGGAAGAAGAAACGACAGAGCCGGTTACCGAAACTGAAGGTGTTGAAACTGAAAAGCAATACCAGTTTTCGCCTGAAGAAGAAGGAATGTCGATTTATAAAATAGAGTCCGTTGAAGAATTGCAGGAGGAAGAGAAAGTGAAACCAACAAAACTCAGAAAAAGTTCGGTTCAGTTTTCATTGCGAAAGGCAGTCATCTTTAGCGAAATTCTAAACCGAAAGTATGAATAATCCCCTGAATCGGTTCGTTTTAATATTTTTAAAGTAAGTTTTTTAATATTCGGGAAAATATCTATTTTTGTCGAAGGAAGAGTTCCGGAGAGCCTGGAATTCTTTCTGTTTTTTTGAGGTAATACGCAAATGAGGAGAAACTAAAATGTCAGAGATAACATACTTAACAAACGACGGGTTAAAGAAGCTAAAAAAAGAGCTTGAACATTTAATGAATGTTGAGCGTCCCGCTATTTCCAAACAAATTGGCGAAGCCATTGAAAAAGGAGATATTTCGGAAAATGCAGAATATGATGCTGCTAAAGATGCCCAGGGAATGCTCGAAGCTAAAATTGCCGGCATTCGTTCAAAAATTGCCAATGCAAGAATTCTGGATGAAAGCAGAATTGATACCTCGCAGGTTCAGATTTTGAATAAGGTAACCATCAAAAACAGAAAGAACAACAAAACCATGCAATATACTATTGTTCCGGAAAGTGAAGCCAATCTGAAAGAGAGTAAAATATCGATGAACACTCCGATTGCACAGGGATTGATGGGAAAAAAAGTGGGCGATGTTGTTGAAATTCAAGTTCCTTCAGGAGTTATACCTTTCGAAATAGTTGAAATTTCAATTTAGAAACCATGGCAAGCATTTTTACAAAAATCGTTAATGGCGAAATACCGGCACATAAAGTCGCCGAAGATGAAAATTACCTTGCTTTTCTGGATATTTCGCCGGTTGCAAAAGGCCATACACTGGTTATTCCAAAAAAGGAAGTGGATTATCTTTTTGATTTGGATGATGAACTTTATGCCGGGCTTCAGTTGTTTGCAAAAAAAGTTGCTGTCGGATTAAAAAAAGCAGTTCCCTGCGTAAAAGTTGGAGTGCTGGTTTTGGGTCTGGAAGTACCACATGCACATATTCATTTAATCCCAATGAAAGATGAAACTGACGTTTTAAATTTTTCTGACAAAATAAAATTCAGCGATGAAGAATTTAAGGAATTGAAAAACAAAATTTCCAACGAAATTCAGTAAGAAAAAATAGAGCACAAACGAAAGCCTGGGAAATTTTTTCAGGCTTTTTTTATTTCAGATTTTATCAACAATCCACAATCGCCTTCCCAAAAATTTTAACTTTATGCAACTTTTTAACCTGAACTATTCATAAATTTTCAAAATTTGAATAAAGTTCGGGTTCAACCAAAATCAGGAGAAAAAAGATGATTCCATTTACACATTTACATGTACACTCACAATATTCAATACTTGACGGTGCCGCCAGCATTAACGATTTGGTATCGAAGGCAAAAACCGATGGAATGAAAGCGGTGGCTTTAACCGACCATGGCACAATGTTCGGCATTAAAGAATTTCATCAGGCTTGCAAAAAATCCGAAATAAAGCCGATTCTTGGCTGTGAAACTTATGTTGCCGCCCGCTCTGTTTCTGATAAATCGGATAAAATCGATCGCTCGGGTCACCACCTTATTTTGTTGGCAAAAAATAAAACAGGATACCGAAACCTGGTTAAACTGATTTCAATAGCAGCAACCGAAGGGTTTTATTATAAACCCAGAATCGATAAAAAATTACTCGAAAAATTTGGCGAAGGTTTGATTGTTTCATCATCGTGTTTGGGCGGAGAAATCCCTACCCTGCTAATGAACAATCATTTAAAGGATGCTGAAGATACGATCCTGTGGTACAAAAATATATTTGGCAGCGATTTTTACCTCGAACTGATGCGGCATCCGTCGGAAATGTCGCAACAACGCGAAGATGTTTACGACAAGCAGGTTTTGGTGAATAAACAGATTCTTCCGCTGGCAAAAAGACTGGGTGTGAAAGTGATTGCAACAAACGATATTCACTTTATCAATGCCGAAGATGCAGATGCACATGATTTGCTCATTTGTTTAAACACCGGAAAAGATGTTGACGATCCTTCGCGGATGAGATACACAAAACAGGAATGGTTTAAAACCCGGCGAGAAATGAATGAATTATTCGCTGATATACCTGAGGCGCTGGCAAACACCGAAGAGATTGTAAAAAAAGTGGAGGATTTTGAACTGGATTCAATTCCGATTATGCCATTTTTTCCTATTCCTGCCGAATTTGGAACTGAAGAAGATTTTAAAAAGGAGTTTCCTGAAGAAGTACTCCGGAAAGAATTTGGCGAAGCTTACGACCGAATGGGCGATTACAACAAGGTCCTCCGGGTAAAACGTGAAGCGGCCTATTTAAGGCACTTGTCATTTTCGGGGGCCGAAGAAAGATATGGAACTCCACTGCCGGAGGAGATTTCCGCTCGTCTCGATTTTGAGCTGGAAACCATTAAACAAATGGGATTTCCGGGATACTTTCTAATTGTACAGGATTTTATAAATGCTGCACGGGAGATGGGTGTTCTTGTTGGCCCGGGCCGTGGTTCTGCTGCCGGGGCGGCAGTTTCTTACTGCACCGGCATTACCAACATCGACCCCATTAAGCACGATTTACTGTTTGAACGGTTCCTGAACCCCGATCGCGTTTCCATGCCCGATGTGGATATTGATTTTGACGATGACGGTCGTCAGCTTGTCCTCGATTATGTAACCAAAAAATATGGTGCCGATAAAGTTGCACATATTTGCACCTTTGGAACTATGGCTACAAAACTGGCAATACGGGATGTGGCCAGAGTGTTAAAACTTCCGCTGCCGGAAGCCGATCGCCTTGCCAAACTGGTCCCCGATGCTCCGAAAATGACTTTTACCAAAGCTTTTAAAGAAAGCGCCGATTTAAAAAAAGAAAGAAATTCTGACAATCCGCTCATTGCAAAAACAATAAAATTTGCCGAAACACTTGAGGGTTCAGTCCGGCAATCCGGAGTTCATGCCTGCGGAATTTTAATAAGCCGCGATCCGCTCAGCGACCATCTTCCGCTAATGCCAACAAAAGATGGTGAAAATCTTTTAACTACGCAGTACGATGGCCGCTTTGTAGAAAGTATCGGCTTACTAAAAATGGATTTCCTGGGACTGAAAACACTTTCCATAATTAAAGAAACGCTGGAGAATATTAAATTATCCAAAGGCATCGAAATTGATATCGACAACATTCCCCAGGAAGATGAAAAAACATTCCGGTTATTCAGCCAGGGCGAAACAACGGCCATCTTTCAGTTTGAATCGGAAGGGATGAAAAAACACCTGCGCGAACTGAAACCCAACCGCTTTGAAGATTTGGTTGCAATGAATGCGCTTTACCGGCCGGGACCGATGGAATATATTCCGGATTACATTGCCCGTAAACATGGCCGCCAAAAAGTGGATTACGATCTTCCAATGATGGAAAAATACCTCAGTGAAACATATGGAATTACTGTCTTTCAGGAACAGGTGATGTTACTCTCGAGGTTGCTGGCCAATTTTACCCGGGGCGACTCTGATACCCTTCGAAAAGCCATGGGTAAAAAAATAACCGCATTAATGGGCAAACTGAAAGTAAAATTTGTAGACGGTTGTAAGGCTAATTTTCAATTCACGGATGAGTGCAAGTTAACTGGTAAAAATCCGGATGAGGTTATCGAAAAAATCTGGAAAGACTGGGAAGCTTTTGCATCATATGCCTTCAACAAATCGCATTCCGTCTGTTACGCCTATATTGCATACCAAACCGGCTATTTAAAAGCCCATTATCCGGCAGAATTTATGGCGGCCAACCTTAGCCGCAACCTGAATAATATTACGGATATTACCAAATTGATGACCGAGTGCAAACGCATGAAACTAAATGTTCTCGGGCCCGATGTAAATGAAAGTTTTTTAAAATTCACTGCCAATAAAAACAGTGACATCCGGTTTGGTATGGGCGCCATAAAAGGGGTTGGTGCCGGAGCCGCAAAAGATGTGATTAAAGCGCGTGAAGAAAATGGACTGTTCAAAACAATTTATGATTTTGTTGAGACGGTCAACCTGCAGTCGGTAAATAAAAAAAACCTGGAGGCACTGGCGATGGCTGGCGCTTTTGATAATCTCGACGGAATAAAAAGAAGCGTATTCTTTGCCGGTGACGATGAAAATGATAAAACTACTTTTATTGAAAAATTAATTAAATACGGAAATAAAATCCAGAGCGAAAATCAAAGCATGCAGCAAAGCCTATTTGGCGAAGTGGCAAGCAATGCTGTGGTAAAAAAACCATCAATCCCCGATGTTCCGGAGTGGCCAAAAATAATTCTTCTTGAAAAAGAGAAAAACCTCATCGGCATTTACCTCACGTCGCATCCGCTCGATGATTTCAAACTCGAAATCGAAAGTTTCTGCTCGCGCGATGTTTCCCTGAAAGACCTGGCAAACGACATTGAAAAATACAAGGACAGGGAATTTACTTTTGGTGGAATGGTAACTGCTGCCCGTGAAGGAACTTCAAAAAACGGAAATCCGTTCAGTACGCTCACCCTTTCGGATTATACCGATTCAACCGAATTCTTTTTCTTTGGACAGGATTATGTGAATTTTCATAAGTACTGCAAACCGGGGCTGTTTTTAATGGTGAAGGGAACTGTTAAAACGAGGTACAAAAGTGAATATTACGAATTTAAAATATCACATATTGAGCTGCTGAATGAAGCCCGTAAAAACTACGTTAAAAGTTTGACAATCACGATTCCGCTGGATAAATTGAATGAATTGGTGATAAATGAAATCGACACACTTGCAAAAAACAATAAAGGAAGTGCATTGTTAAAATTTAATGTATTCGATCCGGAAAGTAATCTGGAGGTGAAATTATTCTCCCGAAGTACAAAAATTGATTTATCAGATAGCATTTTGAAATTCCTGAAGGAAAACGAAAATATTGCGTATAGAATTAATTAGTTAATTTTGTGAAAAATATAAAAGACAACATTAAAAAACTGAATTATGGCTATAGAAATTACAGACGCTAATTTTGAAGAATTAGTTGTTAATTCTGACAAACCGGTAATGATTGATTTTTGGGCAGTTTGGTGCGGTCCGTGCCGGATGATTGCCCCGATTGTGGAAGAGATGTCGGGCGAATACAAAGACAAAGCAGTTATTGGCAAAGTAGATGTGGATTCGAATCCGAATGTGGCAATGAAATACGGAATCCGGAATATTCCCACTGTTTTATTCGTAAAAAACGGCGAAGTTGTTGACAAACAAGTCGGTGCTGCGCCTAAACAGGCATTCACCGCAAAACTCGATGCCCTGATTTAAAGAATTATTTTATTACTAATATAGACCATCGGACGGCATTTCGCTGTCCGGTGATTTTTTTTGCTTATCGTATTGAAAAACATTTTCGATATAGAACAATTTCACCGATTCGATAACCTCGGATTAATTGCCCGCGAAGTGGTTGAAGGTTTCATTACGGGTTTGCACCGAAGCCCGTTTCACGGATTTTCAGTGGAATTTGCCGAACACCGGTTGTATAACCAGGGCGAATCGACAAAACATATCGACTGGAAATTGTTTGCCCGCACCGATAAATTGTTTATCAAACAATACGAGGAAGAGACGAACCTCCGTTGCCAGCTGGTAATCGACACATCGTCATCCATGCTTTTTCCCTATTCAAAAGGAAAAAAACATTTGCAAAATAAACTGGCATTTTCAGTCTACACAGCAGCAGCTTTAATTTACCTGATGCGCCAGCAGCGCGATTCGGTCGGTCTAACCTTGTTTTCGGACGAAATTGAATTCCATACCACTCCCCGGCTCTCTTCGGTTAATGCAGAACTGATGTATGGGAAACTCTCGGAACTGATAAAGCCCGAAAATGCCCACCTGCGAAAAAACACCAACACCACTGATGTACTCCATCAGATTGCTGAAAATATTCATAAACGTTCGCTTGTTATTATTTTCAGCGACATGATTGAAAGTGAAAATACCGATGAACTTTTTACTGCATTGCAGCACCTTCGGTACAACAAACATGAGGTTATCCTTTTTCATGTTACCGACCATAAGCAGGAACGCGAATTTCAGTTCAGCAACCGGCCGCATAAATTTATTGATCTGGAAACCGGTCAGGCGATTAAATTTCATCCGTGGGAAATAAAAAAACAATATATAGCTTCCGTGAAATCTTATTTCGATGATTTAAAAGTGAAATGCGGACAATATAAAATTGATTTGGCGGAAGCCGACATCAATAAAGATTTTCAGCAGGTTCTATTTTCCTATCTGGTAAAACGGAAAAGGTTATTTTAAGATTATTGCGTCGTAAATCCCTGGTAATTGGTTTGATTGATTACCTGAAAATCTGACTCCCGGTAAGTTTGCTGCCACGTTTTAGGAGCATTTACTTTTTTCCTTCCCCATTTGATTTCAAAACCGGAAAGTTTCCCTGAACCTTGTTCTACATAATCCAGTTCCGCACCAGTGTAAGTTCTCCAGAAGTAATTATTTACATGTGCGCGCAGGTAGTGGTTTCTCTTTATCCGTTCAGAAATGATGAAATTTTCCCAAAGCGGCCCAATATCAGGTCTTTTTTCCGGCGGGGTAAAATCCTCAATCAATGCATTTCTCACCCCAACATCATAAAAATATACCTTTTTGTTTTTGGTAACTTCCTTTCTCAGATTTTTGTTAAATCCCCCCAAACGAAAAATGACAAATACTTTTTCCAATAAATCTATATATGAAATTACAGTATCTGTACTTAATCTTAACTGGCGTCCAAGTTCGCTGTACGAAACCGGCGAACCAATCTGAAAAGCCAGTAAACGAAGTAAATCATAAATTTTGCCCGAATTTTTAATTTGGCTCAATTCCAGTAAATCCTTATACAATAATGTTTCTGAAAGCTGTTTCAGGAAATCCATTTTATCCAGTTCATTTTCGAGACTGAAAATTTCAGGATACATTCCGAAAATCAGGAATTCCTGCAATCTGGTATCTATTTCAAAGGGATTTAAAAATTGTGCAAATTCCATAAGTGAAACCGGAAATAATTTATAAATCCAGACCCGCCCGGTTAATGGTTCGCTGATTTGATTTGCCAATTCAAATGATGACGAACCAGTAGCAATGATTTTCAAATCAGGAATATTATCATGAATAATTTTCAAATTTAATCCGATGTTTTGGATGCGTTGCGCTTCATCAATAAAAAGAATTTTATACCCGGTAACCAATCGTTTTAGCTGGTTCAAATCGGCACTCGACAATACGCTCTGATATTTTTTTTCATCGGCATTAATTTCCAGAACGGAATCAAAGTAATTCTTCAGAATTGATTTCATTAATGTTGTTTTACCCACTTGTCGTGCGCCATAAACGACAATAATTTTATCAGACTGGTTGAGCCTTTCGACAATTTGATTTTCCAAAGTACGCGTTATCATATAAAAAATTTTGTGATAAATATACTTTAAAAACATGAATTTGTCGAATCTATTCGATGAATTAGCGTTAATTTGTCCAATGCAGTCGATGAATTCACGTTAATTTATAGAACGAACATATTTTGACTATCATAAGTCAAAGATTCAGTAAATAAACCGAAAAGGCCTGTTTTGAAAAATCCGGCTCCCTTCATCTGCCACTTTACATTCTTTCTGTTTTTATTTCAATTTAAAATTCCTACTTTTAACTCCATTCATTTAAGTTTCCTTTAAATGCTAGTTAAAACCTACGGAAGTGCGGTCTTCGGAATCGATGCCACAACCATAACCATTGAAGTTGACGTAACAAAAGGTATAAAATTTATGCTGGTTGGTTTACCCGACAGTGCGGTAAAAGAGAGCCAGCAGCGCATAGAATCCGCTCTCCGGTTGAATGGTTTCAAATGGCCGAAGTATAAAATCATCATAAATATGGCGCCTGCTGATATCCGCAAGGAAGGCTCGGCATATGATTTACCGCTGGCAGCGGCTGTTCTGGCTGCTTCAAAACAGATTAACCACAACAAGCTCGATAAATATATTTTGATGGGTGAACTCTCTTTGGATGGAACATTGCAGCCCATAAAAGGTGTTTTGCCAATTGCCATAAATGCAAGAGCCGAAGGGTTTGAAGGTTTTATTCTGCCAAAACAAAATGCCCGTGAAGCTGCTGTTGTTGACCGGCTAAAAGTCTACGGCGTTGAAAATATTAAGGAAGTTGTCGATTTTTTAAATGACGAAAACTTACCGGAACAAACAATTGTAGACACCCGAGCTGAATTTTATGCACGGATGAACAACAACCCTCTGGACTTTGCTGATGTAAAAGGACAGGAAAATGTAAAACGTGCCCTTGAAATTGCAGCTGCCGGCGGACATAACATTATTTTAATCGGTCCGCCCGGTTCGGGAAAAACAATGCTGGCAAAACGAATTCCCACTATTCTTCCACCATTTACTTTAAAGGAAGCTCTTGAAACCACAAAAATTCACTCGGTTGCCGGGAAAATTGGTAAAGATACATCGCTGATGACCCAGCGGCCATTTCGCAGTCCGCACCATACTATTTCGGACGTCGCCCTTGTGGGTGGCGGTAATTACCCGCAACCCGGAGAAATTTCGCTGGCTCATAATGGTGTGCTTTTCCTTGATGAACTTCCTGAATTTAAACGTACTGTGCTTGAAGTCATGCGCCAGCCGTTGGAAGACCGGAATATAACTATTTCGCGGGCAAAATTTTCGGTGGAATATCCGGCGAGTTTTATGCTGGTGGCATCAATGAATCCCTGTCCCTGCGGATATTACAATCACCCGTCAAAAGATTGTGTCTGCGGGCCGGGAGTAGTACAAAAATACCTGAATAAAATATCCGGGCCACTGCTCGACAGGATCGACATTCATCTGGAAGTAGTGCCTGTTCCATTTAAAAAGCTGTCGGAAATGGAATCTTCTGAAAACAGCGAATCAGTGCGGCAACGGGTTTTGAAAGCCCGGCAAATTCAGGAAGAACGTTTTGAGGAACATAAGGGAATTTATGCCAACGCACAAATGGGTTCGAAACTGATCCGTAATTATGTACAGCTCGATGAAACCGGAAACGAACTCATTAAAAATGCGATGGAAAAGCTAGGACTTTCTGCCCGCGCTTACGACCGAATCCTGAAAGTTGCCAGAACCATTGCCGATTTGGAAACCGAAGAAACTGTGCAGGCACACCATCTTTCAGAAGCAATTCATTACCGCAGTCTGGACCGGGAAAATTGGGGAGGGTGAAGAAAATCGGCAGCTGGCGGTCGCAGCAGATAGATTCTCCCACTGGTTGAAAACGGGTAAACGGTAGAAGTGGAAACCTATTTCATTTTTGACATTCTATTTGATTTTGTACAAGTGAACGTCATAATCTGAAAATTCATCGCTGAACTGCCCGTTTGTAATTTTTATATTCCTCTCCTCTCCGATTACCTCAACTTCATTTCCTTGTGAAACTTCAAAAACAGCTTTCGTTGTACCCGGCCGCATGGCCACCGCAAAAAGGTAATTTGCTTCATCCTGTTTTTTGGTCATTAAATCTACCGGAACTGATGGATTGCTGCTTTTAACGATGGCAAAACCGGAAGTGTTGGGTGAATTCAGCACCCTGGCCAAATCCGTAACCTGCCGGTTTATCCTGTTCACGGCAGTTATCATTACTTTGTCGTGCAGTAATGCAGCGGCATCTGTTTTAGGATAGAATGAATGGCAAAAATATCCGAATCCCGAAGCGCCGTGAATCAATGCCATCCACACCTCCGATTTTACCTCCGCCGGGGTAGGTTTTCTTTCCGCATCCTCCCCAATTCTGGTGGTTTCAATCCAGCACCAGACCGGCTTTGCGAAATCTGACCACTTTTGAAGATTGTCAATTCCTTTGGCCACGTACCATAAACTATCTTCGACTTCATCCTCGCTGCTGTTTACCGGATACACATCAAAGGATGCAATATTGCAACCTTTCAGGTAACCGTTTTCAGACACCTTGTACATGCCGGTATTACTCCGGCAGGCTCCTCGCCCTACCCAGTTGGTTACTGCAACACCACGCCCAAGATTCAGATACACCGGCCGTGTGGGGTCGTTTTCTTTTATTTCATTGTAATCGTTGATAATTATTTCCGGATCAATGCATGGATCGTATGCATTGGTTTGTCTGTTCCACTGCGCATTATCCGGCTCGTCCCCGTGCATCCAACCATAAATCAATGGTTCGTCCTGATGGTTTCGGGCAAATTCATTTTGCGAGCAAATAAATTTCATTTCCGCTGATTTAAACTGCTCCAGTCTTTCGGAATTTAGTCCCTGGTGAACGCCGACAAACAAATTAATTCCATTGGCTTTGTATTCATCGGTCAGATCGGGAGCCTGCAACCATACCGCAATGGGGAAATAATCCGGATCATTTGTATTT
The DNA here is from genome assembly GCA_963771595.1 of uncultured Prolixibacteraceae bacterium. Taxonomy (GTDB): domain Bacteria; phylum Bacteroidota; class Bacteroidia; order Bacteroidales; family Prolixibacteraceae; genus CAVYUC01. The sequence continues at coordinate 75,115 of CAVYUC010000009.1, forward strand.
GCAGCAGTATTTTGGGCAGAAACTGATGTACTCATAACGTAAAATGTCATGCACAACAGGCTGGATATAGTTTTCATACAATTATTTTTAGCCGGTCAGATGTTTATAACTTCATTATTTTGCAGCAATTCGTTATTTCAGACCCAACGCGAACGAAATAAATGCCACTGTTACTATCCGATAAATCAAAACTTCCTGTTGACAAGAAAATCCTTTTTTCGAAAACTATTTTACCGTTACAGTCTGAAATGGTAATGCTGCCGGTAAATGAACCGGGTAATTCAAAATTCAGTTTGCCTAAAGTCGGATTGGGATAAAACTTCGGGCCGAAATCCGGCTTAAATTCCGGTGTATAGAGACCTGTTGCCGATTCATGGTATTCATAAGCGCCAATATCAAATCCTTCCCCCTGAGGGCGCGCTGTTTTGTCCATATCAATATTTGGCGCCTGTTCCGGGCTTCCCTGGTCAATAGCCGGCGCTCCGGCTTTCAGGTGCAGGTCGAGGTGTCCAAAATCAATAAAATACCTGCCGTATTCCGAAAACAAAATAATCTGGTTGTGATCGGTTGTAACACCGGTGCCTGTCCGGATATCGGTACAGATATTATTCCGGATGATACAGCCTGAACTTGCTGTTCCGTCTTTATGGTCGTCAATCATTATCCACGGAACGGGACTGTCGGTATTATCCAAATCTACAACCGTATTATTGATTATCCTGCAATTTTTGGCCCCCAGTAATGTAATTCCATGCCAGTGGTTGGTGGCCACGATATTGTTTTCAATAACAAAATCGTGAAATATCCCGTCGAAAAAGCCGATGCCCTGGCAAACACTTTTAAAGGGCTGGTCAGGATCAGTATAAGCAATTAATATATTTCCGCGCAAAACCAGTCCAACCTGGCCGGGCTGGAAGGCCTGTACCAAATCGTCGTGGTTGCCGTTGGTGTCGTACGAATTTTTTACAATATTGTACTGAATCACCGTATTTGTGCCGTGTGCCCTTAACCCGTCGCCGCAGAAATTTTCAATGACATTGTATTCATACAGATTATCCGTACAACTTTCCGAATTGTCAATTCCGAAGTTGATGTTTTTAAGTTGGCAGTTTCGAATGGTCACATTGCTGTTTTGTCTGTTGTAAATCCCGTTCCACGCTTTGTAGTTCCAGTCGTCTTTGGTCCATTCCGATGAATTGCCGACAGAGGCAATAAAACAGTTGACCATGGTAATAGCAGAGCTGTTGCTGACAATTTGGACGAGGCTGTTCTCCTTTAACGGAAAAACAGGATGCTCCAGCGGTGGATCAATTGGAATGCGGGCGCCCTCTGAACTAATTATTAAGCCGTCGATTTTCCAGTGGCTGGCTCCGTTGAATACGAGCTGTTTCAGAACCGGATTTTCCCCCGGAAATTTGGTGATAACAACATCTTCTGAATTCTTCCTTGTTACAATTGATGCACCATGGTTTCCCGAAAGCAGGTAAATTGTATCACCTGCTGAAAATACCTTTTGGGAAACGACGTTTTCCAAAGCAGGCCACGCAGATGAAATGGTCAACCCGTTGTTTGCACTATTTCCGTTTACCGGATCGCAGTAATAATTGGCAGAATTCGCAACCTGTGCCATTTGAAAAAACAACACGAATGCAACAATTCTTTTTAGCATGACAATCATTGATTAAGGTTTACCGAAATTAAAAAGTTGGACAACGTGGAAGCAAAATAACAAATTACATGGAGAATTCCGCAACGGCGATTGTATTTGTCCTGAAATTTCGATTTCGGCGGATTTCCTTTAATCAGACCAGCGTTGGAATATGTTTTTGAAAAAGAATATATTACGGCAAACTGGGAACAGGTCTTCCAGGTTGCCAGCTTAAATGCGTCGTGTATTTTCATCGCAGAAAAGACTTCGATTCTTCGGTTCATTTTCTTTTTGTATTTTCCACAATTAAAATTTTGCCTATATTCATCCGCTGTAACAATATTTATTAACCTATATCAACTGTGATGAAAAAAATTATATCATCTTTAATTGCTTTATTTTTAATAATCAGTGCAATAGCGCAAACTCCTGCTGTTCATCTTAATTCCATCGGCTTTTTGCCAAAGCATGGAAAAACAGCTACCATCCCTGAAAAGTGTGAATCTTTTATAGTTATAGACACAAAGAGCGGGAAAGAAGTTTTTTCGGGAAAAACAGAAGGACCGAAATTTCAGAAAGATTTAAACCAGAGTGTATGGATTGCCGATTTTTCAAAGTTTAACAAGCCGGGTAAATATTATGTGGAAGTACCTGGTGTTGGGAAATCCACTGAATTTGAGATAGCCGATGATGTGTACAACTTTGCCACCAAAACAAGTATGCGTGCTTTTTATTTATGGCGTTGCGGAACTGAGGTGCACGGCGAATACAATGGGAACACATTCCAAAACGGAATTTGCCATATGGATGATGGTTATGAAGACTACATCGGTAACCCCGGCTCAAAAAGAGATGGAACCGGTGGCTGGCATGATGCCGGTGACCATGGAAAATATGTAGTAAATGCCGGAGTTTCGCTGGGTGTTTTGTTTATGGCCTGGGACCAGTTTCAAAAACAATTAACCAATATAGATTTTGATTTGCCTGAAACTGCTCCCGGTTATCCTGAATTCCTGAAGGAACTGAAATGGGAAACTGACTGGGTTTTAAAGATGCAGTATCCCGATGGCTCAGGACGTGTATCGCACAAGCTGACACGCACCAACTTTTCAGGCTTTATTATGCCGGAAGATGATCATGAAAAACGGTATTTTACCGATTGGAGCTCGGCTGCTACTGCCGATTTCGTTGGGATTATGGCCATGGCCTCACGGTATTTCAAACCTTACGATGCTGCATACGCAAAAAAATGTCTTAATGCGGCCTGGCTAAGTTATCGCTTTTTAAAGGAGAACCCTGAACACAAGCGTTTTGTACAGGGTGATTTCCGCACAGGTGGTTACCAAACCCGCGATAACGACGACCGCCTCTGGGCGGCAGCCGAAATGTGGGAAACCACCGGAAATGCAGATTGCCTGAAGGATTTCGAAAAAAGGGCTGCAGAGATGGATTTCAAAATAGAAGAAAACTGGGATTGGGGTAACGTTTCCAACCTGGGAATGTATACATATGCATTGTCCAAAAAGAGAGGTAAAAACCCGGAGACGGAGAAAGCCATTCGCGCCAATATCCTGGCCGATGCGGATAATCTGGTTACAAAAGCAGAAAACGATGTTTATAACCGGCCACTGGGAACCCGCTATTACTGGGGATGCAACGGAACAGTTGCACGTCAGGTGGTAAACCTGCAGGTGGCCAACCGTATTCAGCCCAAAGCCAAATATATTGAAACGGCATTGGGCGCAGTGGATCATATTTTTGGCAACAATTACTACAATCGTTCCTATGTTACCGGACTTGGACTGAACCCGCCGATGCATCCGCATGATCGCCGCTCCGGTGCAGACAACATTGAAGCGCCATGGCCTGGATATATTGTTGGCGGAGGTGAAAAGGCAACCAACTGGCTGGACGAAGAGGCTAAGTACAACCTCAACGAAGTTTGCATCAACTGGCAGTCGGCTTTGGTATATGCACTGGCCGCATTTGCTGATTAAGTTGGAAAGTACCTGATTTCGCAACAGAACTAATTCCTAAAGATTTGGTTAAATCATTTAATTTAAATCTTTAGGAATTTTTTTATGCCGGAATGTAGCGTAAAATAGTCCTTTCGCCTGCTGAATGAACCAAAACCGGTTTAATTGGTTTCTCTAACAAACCAAAAGTTACTGAAATGGTAGACAAACTATCCGATCCCATCGGACGATTAATGGGACTTCGCTACAAATCACATCCCTGGCACGGGGTTTTTATTGGAAAAGATGCACCTGAAGAAGTCACTGCTTTTATAGAAGTAGTTTCCACTGACACCGTAAAATACGAAATTGATAAAGAAAGCGGTTACCTGCGTATTGACCGTCCGCAAAAGTTTTCGAATGTGGTGCCTGCGCTTTACGGTTTTATTCCGCAAACCTTTTGTGGTGATAAAGTTGGTGAATACTGTAACGAAAAAACCAACCGCAAAAATATTAAGGGCGATGGCGACCCCATAGATATTTGCGTTCTTACAGAAAAAACGCTGGCACATGGCGATTTACTTGTAAACGCGCGTCCCATTGGCGGATTCCGGATGATTGACGGAAATCAGGCTGATGATAAAATCATTGCGGTATTATTGAATGATACAGTTTACGGCCATTTTAGAAACATTGACGAAGTTCCCGGGATTGTAATCCAGCGGCTCGAGCATTACTTTTTAACCTATAAAGACATGCCGGGACAGGACAGCAACACCGAAATTGCAGCCACCTATAATTACGAAGAAGCCTATGAAGTAATTAAACGCTCGATGGAAGATTACAATAAACGTTTCGACAACCTGGGCAAATTACTTTCATAGTAAGCTGTTCATGTTATGTAAAAACTTTAATTTGGTAACAATTGCATTGCTCCGCTGAAATTATTACCTTTTCTTCGTTAAAAGTAAATTATGCCTATTGTCTTGGTTGCTGCCGGAATAGTTTTTTTGATTGTCCTCATTACTGTTTTTAAGGTTGATGCTTTCCTTTCGTTTATTATTACAAGTCTGGTAACCGGTTTGATGCTGGGGATGCCGCTCAAAGAATTATCCACCTCAATTCAGCATGGCATTGGAAATACACTTGGATTTCTTGCAATTATTCTTGCATTCGGGGCGATGCTCGGGAAAATGGTGGCCACCAGTGGTGCAGCTCATCAAATATCATTAGGATTAATATCTGTTTTTGGAAAAGAAAGACTCAGGCTTGCACTAATGGTTGCCGGATTTATAGTAGGTGTTCCTCTTTTTTTTGGAGTTGGATTTATCATCCTGATTCCGTTGGTATTTACTATTGCCGCAACTGCCAGATTACCTCTTGTTTATGTTGGATTGCCCCTTGTTGCTGCACTGTCGGTAACTCATGGTCTTTTGCCTCCGCATCCTGCACCGGTAGCGCTTATTGGCATTTTCAGTGCCGATATGGGTAAAACATTGTTGTATGGATTTGCCATCGCAATCCCTGTGATTTGGATTTCCGGGCTTCTGTTTTCGCGCACATTAAAAAAATATAATCCCAAACCCCTGGAAGTATTTTATAATGATGAACAAGGGAAGCAGGAAAATATGCCCGGATTGGCGGAGAGTATCCTGGTGGCTTTATCTCCGGTAATTTTACTGATCGTAGCTTCGGGTTTGCAATATCTTGTGGATGAAAATACATTAGCTTACGGAATTATACTCTTTTTTGGAGATCCGGTTGTAGTCATGTTGATTTCTGTGTTGCTTGCAATTTATTTTCTTGGATTAAAAAGAGGCATGAAAACCTCAGCTGTTATGCAGAATCTTGGCAGCTCAGTAAAAGACATCGCACTGATTATGCTGGTAATTGGAGGAGCAGGAGCGTTAAATCAGATATTATCCGACAGCGGAGTAAATGAATACATTGCACAAAGTCTTCAGGGTATCGAAATCTCAGCGCTTTTACTTGGTTGGATAATTGCAGCTTTGGTGCGTATCTCCGTTGGGTCAGCAACAGTTTCTGCTATGACATCCGCAGGAATTATTGCCCCGTTTGCACAGCAACAGGGTATTGATCCGAATTTGATGGTGTTGAGCATTGGGGCCGGAAGTCTTATTCTCGGGCATGTAAATGATTCGGGATTCTGGCTGTTCAAGGAATATTTCAACCTTTCGGTGAAAGATACATTCAAAACCTGGTCGGTTATGGAAACCATAATTTCGGTTCTTGGACTGGCGGGTGTTTTAATCATTAACATTGTAATTTAAAGGAATATGGCTAACGCAGATAAAAAATCAGAGCAACCGGGAATTGAACTTCCTCCAGCACCATCTCCAAAAGGTGTATACAAACCCATGTTAGTCGATGGAAAATACGTGTATGTTTCAGGGCATGGCCCGGTAAAAAATGATGGGTCCCTAATCATTGGAAGGATTGGAGAATCGATGGATATGGAAGCCGGTAAACTGGCAGCCCGGCAGGTTGGTTTAACCATATTGTCTACACTAAAATCCAATTTGGGAAGTTTGGACCGGATTAAACGGGTAATAAAAGTATTGGGTATGGTGAACTGTACTTCCGATTTTGAAAAACATCCGTATGTGATTAATGGTTGCAGTGAACTTTTTGCAGAAATTTTTGGAGCTGAAAATGGAATTGGAGTGAGAAGTGCGGTCGGAATGGGGAGTCTGCCCGATAATATTCCTGTTGAAATTGAAGCAGTTTTTGAACTTGCTGATTAATATGTTTTAGTTTATGGGTAACCAGTGGTTTGAAGTTGAAGATTTATCAAAAATCCCTTCCCCTGCATTGTTGATTTATCCGGAAAGGATCAGGGAAAACATTCGGCGAATGACTGCTGTTACCGGTGATGTTAACCGGTTAATGCCGCATGTTAAAACCCATAAAATAAAAGAAATTGCTGAAATGCAGATTCAACAGGGTATTCAAAAGTTTAAATGTGCAACCATTGCTGAAGCTGAAATGCTGGGTTTGGCAAGTGCCGGAGAAGTTTTGATTGCTTATCAGCCGGTTGGCCCCAACTGTTACCGGATCAAGGACCTTTGCCTCAGGTATCCCAATACGCATTTCTCCGTGATTGTCGATAATAAGGAATCGCTTTCCAACTTTTCAGAAGCAATAAATGGATTGAATAAAAAGCCGGGCATTTATATCGATCTTAATGTTGGTATGAACCGCACCGGAATTCTGCCAGACAGAGATGCTGAAAACCTTTTCGATTTTGGATTTGCTCTCAGAAATATTAAAATGCTTGGATTTCATGCATACGACGGGCAAATACATGATTCTGATTTAGGTGAACGGGAAGAAAAGTGCCAAAAAGCTTTTCAGAAAGTGTATGCTCTCAGAAAGAAACTGGAGAAGAAATATAAATTGAATCTAAACCTTGTTGCAGGCGGGACCCCGACTTTTGGGATTCATGCAAAAAACAGGGAAACCATTTGCAGCCCGGGAACCAGCATTTTCTGGGATTACGGATATCAGGAAGCATTTCCTGATTTGGATTTTCTGCCTGCTGCCTTATTGTTGACACGTATAATTTCCAAACCTGCCGAAAATCTGATTTGCCTGGATCTTGGTTATAAATCGGTGGCATCCGAAAATCCGTTGCCACGGGTTAAATTTCTGAATCATCCGGGGGTAATTCCTGTTTCACAGAGCGAAGAACATCTGGTAGCAGAAGTAGCAAACAGCGCTGAATATAAAATCGGTGATACTTTTTATGCCATTCCAAAACACATTTGTCCAACGGTGGCTTTATACGATAATGTTGAAGTTATCAGAGATAAGAAGTTTGCCGGACAATGGAAGATTATTGCCCGAAGCCGTAATATTTCAATTTAATAAATCATGAATATCATCTTTGACGCACACCTTGACCTGAGCATGAATGCCCTCGAATGGAATCGCGATTTACGCATACCTGTAAAAACAATTCGCGATATGGAAAAAGGAATGAACGATAAACCCGACCGGTGGAAGGGAACAGTAGCTTTTCCTGAAATGCGGGAAGGGAAAATTGGTATTGTTGTCGCTACACAAATTGCAAGATATGTTAAATCCGGAAGCAAAATTCCAGGGTGGCATTCACAGGAACAGGCATGGGCACAAACTCAGGGACAACTTGAATGGTATAAAACCATGGAAGAAGCAGGTGAAATGATTCAGATTACAGATGAGAAAAGCCTGGATAAACAGCTTGAGTTATGGTCATATGATGAGAATCAGGATAAAAAGCCAATCGGATATATTTTAAGTCTGGAAGGTGCTGATTCAATTGTTTCGATGAAACATCTGGAGCGTTCCTGGGAATCGGGACTTCGGGCGGTTGGCCCGGCACATTACGGGCCAGGAGTTTATGCCAACGGCACCGATTCAACCGGTCATTTAAATGAAAAAGGAAAAGAACTGCTGAAAGTAATGGAGCAGTTAAATATCATTCTTGATGTTACCCATTTAAATGATAATGCATTTTGGGATGCACTGAAAATTTTTAAGGGTCCTGTTTGGGCAAGCCATCAAAATTGCCGTGCTTTGGTTGACCACAACCGCCAGTTCAGCGATGAACAAATTAAAGTTTTAATTGAACGTGGTGCGGTTTTGGGCGCAGCGCTCGACAACTGGATGTTGGCTCCGGACTGGGTGCGCGGAAAATCAACACCTGAAAGCGAAAATGTCAATTTACAAAGTGTAGTTGAACACATCGATCATGTGTGCCAGCTTTCCGGAAATTCGCTTTATTCCGGTATCGGTTCTGATTTGGATGGTGCCTTCGGGAAAGAACAAAGTCCGTATGATTTGGAAACCATTGCTGATTTGCAAAAATTCCCTGAGCTTTTAAAAGACAAAGGCTATTCTCAGGAAGATATTGACAACATTATGCACAGGAATTTTATTCGCTTTCTGAAAAAAACCTGGTCACAAATACCCTAATATGCAAAATCTGCTCCGGTTTTACCGGGGAAATTTATACATCAATTACGGTCCTGTTGCGCTTAATGAAGCCGAAAAGAAATATTTATTTACGCTCCAGGTTCATGTAGGAATAAACGAATCCATTTTCGCGATCGAAAAAATCCTCCCGTGAAACGTGGATCCATTCATCAAAATTGATTTCCGGAAAATAAGACATCAGCATCGAAAGGTTGGTGTACCAGCGTCAGGTATATTTTTTTGGCCAGCGGATAAAACTGGCGGTACACCATTCCGCCGCCAATGACAAATGCCTCGTCCTCATTTTTTACCTTCTCTATTGCTTCATCTATGGAATAAACGATTTCGCAACCCGGAAAATTATCATCCTTTTTATCGGTGATGACAATGTGACGCCGGTTGGGTAACGGCCATTTTGGCAACGACAACAAGGTGTTTCGTCCCATTATCAGACAATGGCCCGTTGTTATTTCCTTAAAATGTTTGAGATCGTTTGGCAGGTGAAACAGAAGGTCGTTGTTTTTTCCAATCCCGAAATTTTCGGCAATGGCAACGATGATTGAGATGTTTTTATGAATCATAAGTTTAAGTTTATATCGCTACTTTCCCTTTTATATGCGGGTGTGCCTGGTAGTTTACCAGTTCAAAATCTTCAAATTTAAAATCGAATATACTTTTTACGTCCGGATTGATTTTCATGACAGGAAGCGGAAAAGGTTCGCGGGTAAGCTGCAGTTTTACCTGTTCGATGTGGTTTGAATAAATATGCACATCGCCAAAGGTATGGACAAAATCGCCCGGTTGTAAATTGGTGACCTGAGCCATCATCAGCGTTAACAAAGCGTATGATGCAATATTGAACGGCACGCCTAAAAAAACATCAGCGCTGCGCTGGTACAACTGGCACGACAAGTTTTCCGTCCAGCTACATAGAACTGAAACATAACATGGCAGGGTGGCAGGTTCATTTTATCCAGTTCGCCCACATTCCAGGCGCTGACAAGGTGCCGCCGCGAATCGGGATTATTTTTAATGGAATCAATTACCCTACTGATTTGGTCGATGTGCTTTCCGTCGGGTGTTGGCCAGCTTCGCCATTGATAGCCGTAAATATGGCCAAGTTCACCATTTTCATCCGCCCATTCATTCCAGATGCGCACCCCGTTTTCCTGCAAATATCTCACGTTAGTATCGCCGGCAAGAAACCAAAGCAATTCATGGATTATTGATTTCAGATGTAATTTTTTAGTGGTAATAACCGGAAATCCTTCACTTAAATCAAAACGTAATTGGTAGCCAAACCGGCTGATGGTACCAGTTCCGGTGCGATCCTTTTTTTCTGTCCCTTCCTTTAAAATAGTTTCCAGGAGATTTAAATACTGCTTCATAAATCCGATATATTTCCTACAAAAATAGAACTTTAATCGGGGAGGATTCAAAATTAATAATTTAAATATCCACAATTATTTAACTTTTTACCCTGTACGGAAATTTCCTTGAAATTGGTTTCATCATGGCATTGGTTAACTGCTCCGGACTACTTCCCACACTGCCGGAATACACATGGTTAAACCGCCAGAGTAAATCTGAATCATTGCCATCGTGCAGGGAAATGGTCACATCAGCGGTGTTGGTGGAGCCCCATACATTAAAAAGGACACCCACTACAATTGCTGCGCCTGTGGACATGGGTTTTGTTGTTATAACCTTCCCTGATATTACAGCGTCAACTTCCAGCAGCCGGGCCAGTTCGTCGGCCGAAAATTCCTTCAGCTGTTCCACTTCAATTTTATTCCGTTCCAGCATCATGTTGGTTTTATCCACATCCTGAAACTGAATCCTGAATTGATCATTTTTTCTTAGAAAACGGTTGTACATCTGGTTTTGTAAAATGAAAGCCAAATCATGTTCATTTTCCTCAATCTGTTCAACAGTAACATTCCTGGGAAGTCGATTGTATTGAACAGTAACATCAAAAGGAAGTATGGCTATCAGCTGATGTTTTTGTTCGGCGGTTTTTAAACCGGTAGAATTATATACAGTAGCACACGAGGAAAACAATAAAACAATTACTGCAAGAAATACTATTTTGTTCATTTTGAATGGTTTTTAAGCTTTTAAAGCTGAATTAAAAATCAATGCAAATTACTGATATATTTTAATTATTTATTGAGTTTTGCCCCGCATTTTTTGCAGTGAATTGCATCATTGTCATGTTTGTCGTACAAACAATTTGGACATACCTGTGTATTGTCGTTCGAAGTAGATGGATTTATCATTTCGGCGGTGACAATTCCGGTGGGAACAGCAATAATAGCATATCCTAAAATCATAACCACACTTGCCAGTAGCTGCCCGATGGGAGTAACCGGGCTGATATCGCCATAACCCACTGTGGTAAGCGTGACTATTGCCCAGTAAATACTCAGCGGGATGCTTGTAAAGCCTCCTTTTTCACCTTCTATTAAATACATGAGCGTGCCGATGATAATCACCAGCGTAACAACAAAGAAAATGAAAACGCTTATCTTTTCGCGGCTTGCCCAAAGTGCTTTTCCCAAAGTACGGCTGGCTTGTGTATACCGTGTAAGTTTGAGAATACGGAAAACACGCAGCAAACGCAGAACACGTATTACTACTAAACTGTGCGAACCAACAAGTACCAAACTCAAATAAGTGGGAATGACTGAAAGTAAATCAATGATTCCGTAGAAACTAAAAATATATAACAGTGATTTCCTGACAACAACAATCCTCACAATATATTCGATAGTGAAAATCCCTGTTATAATCCATTCCGAAACGCGCAGGAAATGATGGTAATTTTGCCGTATTACCGGCACACTCTCGAGCATGACCAATATCACGCTGACCACAATTACAATGAGCAATACCAAATCAAAAATCTTACCTTCGCGCGTATCGGCTTCAAAAATTACTTCGTACCAGTAGTCTCGTTTGCTCATTACAGAAATTGATTTTTTTAAATATACAATAATTTCATCAACCGGCTTTTTGGCTGTAGGATGAACATTAAAAAGAATCAGGAATGAAATTATTTTTCAGGCTGATATCCCGAATCCTCAGGTAATCCCGGAAGCAGCGATGCTTCCACCGCCAGTTGATCGCACCGCTCATTAAGCGGGTTATTGGCATGGCCTTTAACCCAGACAAATCGTACAAGGTGTTTTTTGTATATTTCGAGAAAGCGCAGCCAGAGGTCCACGTTCTTTTTGTTCTTAAACCGCGTCTTTACCCATTTGAATACCCAGCCTTTTTCAACTGCATCAGCCACATATTTCGAATCGGTGTAAATAGTGACTTCACTTCCCAGGATTTTCAGGGTTTCCAGCGCCACAATCACAGCAAGTAATTCCATGCGGTTGTTGGTAGTGTTGCGGTATCCAGCCGAAAGTTCTTTGCGGTGTTCACTCGAAAGCATTACAATTCCGTACCCACCCGGGCCGGGATTACCGCGTGCTGCACCATCAGTATAAATAGTAATTTTTGGTCTGGCCATAAAATGAGGTTTCAAAATAAAATACAAAGTAGCAGGTAAAATTCATATAAAACAACATATTTTGGATGAAGGAGGTTTTGTTTCAAAAAAATACCCTGCCAGATTTCCGGCAGGGTATTTTTTCAAACAAAAACTTTATTTTACTGAACTATTTCCATTTCATCGATAAGATTTGTTGCACCGGCATATTTATCGATAATCCACAGAACAAAGCGGATATCGACATTTATACAGCGCTGAATATCGGGTTCAAAAGCAAGGTCACCGCTCATTGCTTCCCAGTTTCCGTCGAATGCAATTCCGATTAATTCGCCTTTGCCATTCATAACAGGGCTGCCCGAATTACCTCCGGTAATATCGTTGTTCGTGATAAAACAGGTGTGCAGTTTTCCGTCGTCCGACATATAGCGGCCAAAATCCTGTTCCAGCAGAAGTTCTTTCATTCGTGCGGGAACATCAAATTCATCATCTCCTGGAATTTCTTTTTCGAGATAACCATCTGTTGTGGTATAATATTTATAAATAACACCATCGCGCGGTTCGTAATCCAGTACTTTCCCGTAAGTGAGCCGCATGGTTGAATTGGCATCGGGATAAAAATTGCTGTCATTCATCATTTCAGTTAATCCGGCAACAAACAGCCTTCTTCCGGTTGCAAGCTTTTCATTCTGTTCGTTGGTCATTTCACTGATTTTGCGGTATACATCGAAAATATCCTTTGCCGCTTGAAATGCCATATCTTTTTTCAATGCTTTTGCTGACGGATCATTCAGAAATTCAGTTAGCTCCTCTTTATTGTCGAATATTGATTTGTTGAACATCTTTTCGGCATATTTTGAAAAGTCCCCTTTGTATTTCTTATCCACCTCAGCAAAAAAGGCCGGATAAAACTGTGGATCGTTGTTTTCCTTGTACAACTTCAGCAATTCGGCAACTACTTTCTGATCGGTTTCAGCATCGTAATCTTTAAAATAATCATCCATGCTTTCCTTAATCCGGTCAACTACCATTGAAACGCGTTCCTGGTTCGGTTCTTTTTGGTCAAGTATACTTAACAGTGGCATTGCCCGGTATGCAAACATAAATATTTCAGGACCGCGCAGCATTGCTTCCGACAAGTATTCGCGGGCTTTGTCATCATCAATTTCTTTGTAAGCTTCGGCAATTAATTCGAGCGCTGCGCCGTATTCCGCCACCCGTGCTTCGTCTTCATTCACCCATTTCGAAAAATCATTTTCAATAGCTTCTTTTTTTGCAATTACTTTTAATGCTTCCAAGTCCTTTGTTTTGTCCGATGCTGTATTTGTAATAGTTTGAACTGCGTGCATATTTTGAAGCATATTGTATTCTTGCTTTCTGACTGGTTTTCATGTAATCGGCCAAAAGCTCCAACTTCTTTTCGCGAACCTGAACCCGCACCGGATTAGTTACCTGCATCGTATAATTTACACCATATGAAGTTTTATAACGGTTAGTGCTTCCGGGATAACCCATCACCATGGCAAAATCGCCCTCTTCAATTCCCTTAATGGAAACGGGCAAATGATATTTTGGGTGATACGGAACATTATCTTCTGAATATTCGGCAGGTTTTCCATCGGGGCCGCAATATACTCTGAACATGCTAAAATCAGCGGTATGTCTTGGCCACATCCAGTTATCAGTGTCGCCGCCAAATTTACCAAGCGCTTGTGGCGGGGCTCCAACAAGCCGGATGTCCTTAAAAGTTTCCAGTACAAAAAGGTAATATTGGTTTGAATTGAAAAAACTGCGGATAAATGTTTCGTAATGGGTATCGCCTTTTGCTTCTTTTTCCAATTCGTTGGATACAGAAATTATTTTTGAATTTCGCTCTTCTTCACTCATTTCGCTTGTTACATCGGCCAAAACCTTGTCGGTAACGTCCTCAATCCTTATGAGAAAAGAAACAGTTTTTCCCGGATTCGGAAGTTCTTCCTCCCGCGACATGGCCCAAAAACCATCCTGCAAATAATCATGCTCAACACTTGAGTGGCTTTGAATTTCGCCAAACCCGCAATGGTGGTTGGTGAGCAGCAACCCATCTTTCGAAATCAGCTCAGCTGTGCAGGAACCATGGTCGAGTGCAACAACTGCATCTTTAATACTGGCATTGTTAATGTCGTAAATATCTTCGGCACTCAACTCCAGCCCCATTTTCTGCATTTGATTAATATTCAATTTATAGATCAGGGAAGGAAGCCACATTCCCTCGTCAGCCACTGCCGATCCGTATATAAAAACGGCAGCCAGCAGCATTAAACTTAACTTTCTCATCTTTTTAATTAACTTTTTAATAATTTATAACTTGCAAATATAGTTTTTCACTTTTCATTGTGCGGTGATAAATGTTTGTTTTTGCGGGAAATTCAGCTAAAAGCGTCACAATTAATGTGCCTGAAATAATCCGGCTGCTCAAATTTTCGAATGGCAACGGCAACCGGATTACCGGATGGTAAAACAACTCCTTTTTTCTCATGGTACCAGTTTGGTTTTTTATTTGTATTTGATTTGCATAAAAAATTACAGCGAACAAAATTAATCTGCCATTATTGGAATTCCAATCGCGTGAAAACCTCAGCAAATTCATTGCTTTCAACCCGAAATGATATATATTTCGATAAAATTAAAAAACCAGAATGAAACGGTTTATCAAAATAATCATGTGGGTGTTGTTCATTTTCGCCCTTTTTATTTTCGCGGCATATTTTCTGCCGCGTATCGTTTATGTAGAAAAAAATGCCATAATTGATGCGCCGGCAAAAGTTGTTTTTGCGCAAATCAATGATTTGTATAACTGGGAAAAATGGTCGAAGTGGCACCAGATTGATCCGGAAATGCAGATGAATTATATCAATCATGGAGTTGGCGAAGGCGCAGGATACACATGGGAAAGCAACAATAGAAAAGTAGGTAGCGGTCAGCATTAATTATTTGGAATCGGCTCCCTACGATTCAATTGTTACTGAAATTAGTTTTTCGGAGCAGGGAATTTCACCCAGCGTGTTTTATTTTGAAGAATTGGACGGCAAAACTGAAGTTTCCTGGACCCTGACAATCGGAATTGGGTTACAATCCATTTTCCCGATGGATGGGTTTGTTGATGGAAAGTTTTGTTGGTCCCGATTTTGAGGAAGGACTTGCCAATCTGAATGTGGTTTGCAAAGTGCAGGTTCAGGAAAATGCATTTATTGAAGAACTGGAACTGCTTAAACCTTTTTATTTTGCCAGTGTGCGTGAAAAAGTTCCCTTTGTTGAAGTAAGTCTGGAAATGGGTGAAATGTACGAAGTGGTTAACAACTTTATTGAATCGGCCGAAACCGGCGTGGCCGGAATGCCATTTGCGATTTATCATGAAATGAACGGAGAGGAGATTGACCTGGAATGTGGAATTCCGGTTACCGATTTGGTGGAAGGAAACGCGCAGGTAAAAACCGGTACATTCGAAGGTGTGCAATGCGCCACTGTTGATTATATTGGTGATTACCGCCAATTGGAAGATGCCCATACCGCCCTGCAATCATGGATTGAAGAACATCGTTTTAAACTCGCCGGTCCTCCGCTTGAATTTTACATGACCGATGCGGCTTCTGAACCGGATCCGGAAAAATGGCTGACAAAAATTTATTATCCCATACGGTAAGTTTACTTCAGAAAAATGTTCATAGCCAAAATTTTACAGGGAGGTTAAAAAAGTATAAAATAGTGATGATTCATCATTTCTTTCTAAATTTGTACCTCGCAAAATTTTAGTAGTGAAAGAACAAAAAAAAATATATAAAAAACTAAGCGATCGCTACCGATTAATCATTTACAACGATACTACCTTTCAGTCGGTTTGGAGCATGAAACTCACTCGATTAAAGGTTTTTACGGTAACAAGTTTGCTTTCGGCCATAATTGTGGTTCTTGTTATTCTTTTAATTTCAACCACCGGATTGCGCGAATATATTCCCGGATATCCAACCGCCGAATACCGGCAAATGGTGCTTTACACCGCCTTAAAAGTTGATTCGCTTGAAAATGAAATTAAGAAGCGGGATGATTTTTTTGAAGGAATAAAAGCAATTGTTTCGGGCGAAGTGCCTGAAAGTTACATTGATGAGGATTCGGTTGTTGAACCAAATGCAGTAAATTTTAACCAACTTAATCACGACTCGGTATTCCAGGACCGCCTGCTGGCCGAACAAACCAGTTTATCCATTCAAAGCAGCGCCAACAAAAGGGCCAGCATTAGCCAGTTGCATTTTTTTGTACCGTTAAAAGGAGTCGTCACCAATCATTTCGATTCAACAAGTGAACATTTTGGTGTGGATTTGGTCAGTGATCCAAATTCAAGAATTTTTGCCACACTCGATGGTACGGTTATTTTTTCGGGATGGACACTTGAAACCGGTTATGTTATTTACATTCAACACAATGCAGATATTGTTTCGGTTTACAAACACAATGCGGAATTACTGAAAACCACCGGCGAAAAAGTGAAAGCCGGTGATGCTATCGCCATTATTGGAAATTCCGGAGAATTAACTTCAGGGCCGCATCTGCATTTCGAGCTTTGGCATAATGGAATTGCCCTCAATCCCGAACAGTATATTGATTTTTAAACTATGAAGAAGAGAATTGCCATTCTTGGTTCAACCGGTTCAATTGGAACACAATCACTGGAAGTTATTGAACACAATCCCGAAAATTTTGAGGTGGAAGTGCTCACTGCCAATAATAATGTGGAATTGCTGGTTCAACAGGCAAAAAAATTTCAGCCAAATGCAGTGGTGATAGTAAATCAGGATAAATATAAAATTGTTTCGGAAGCACTTGCCGGCGAACCTATTAAAGTGTATGCCGGAACCGAAGCGCTGAACCAGGTAGTGCAGATGGAAACCATTGATTTGGTGCTCACTGCAATGGTTGGATATTCAGGATTAATACCAACTTACCATGCTGTAACGGCGGGTAAAAATATTGCGCTTGCCAACAAGGAAACGCTGGTGGTTGCCGGTGAAATTATTACTGAACTGGCAAAAGAAAAACAGGTGGACATACTTCCTGTTGATTCAGAACATTCTGCTATTTTTCAGTGTTTAATGGGCGAAATTGCCAATCCGCCTGAAAAAATAATTATTACCTGTTCAGGGGGGCCGTTCAGAAAAAAGCAGAAAAATGAACTGGAAAATGTTACTGTTGATCATGCGTTGAACCATCCCAACTGGGCAATGGGTGCAAAAATAACCATCGATTCGGCAACGCTTATAAACAAAGGTTTTGAAGTAATTGAAGCACATTGGTTGTTCGGAATGCCGGCTTCAAAAATTGAAGTGATAGTGCATCCGCAATCCATTATTCACTCGATGGTTCAATTTGAAGATGGCTCAATTAAGGCCCAACTTGGACTGCCGGACATGCGGCTGCCGATACAATTTGCACTTGGTTTCCCTTTCCGGCTGAAAAATGAGTTTCCAAGATTCAGTTTTCTCGATTATCCGCGATTTGATTTTGAGCCGCCCGATACAAAAATTTTTCGTAATCTTGCACTTTCTTACGAGGCGCTTGATTCAGGCGGAAATGTGCCATGTGTGCTGAATGCCGCAAACGAAGTGGTAGTGCAGGCATTTCTCGACAGAAAAATCGGTTTTTTGCAAATGCCGGAAATCATTGAAAAAACAATGAGAAAAATTGATTTTATTGCAAAACCAGGTATTGATGAGTTAATACAAACCAATACCGAAGCAAGAAAAATTGCAGAATCATTAACAGTAAAAAATTAAAGAAGAAATTATTGAATGGAGACGATATTAATTAAAACAGCACAGTTACTTGCAAGCCTTTCGATACTTGTGGTTTTGCACGAATTCGGGCATTTTATGTTTGCCCGTTTATTTAAAACCCGTGTCGAAAAGTTTTACCTGTTTTTTGACCCCTGGTTTTCGCTTTTCAAAATAAAAAAAGGGGAAACTGAATATGGAGTTGGCTGGCTTCCTTTGGGAGGTTATGTAAAAATTTCGGGAATGATTGACGAATCGATGGATAAGGAAGCCATGAAAAAACCCCCGCAACCCTGGGAGTTTCGTGCAAAACCATCGTGGCAGCGATTATTGATTATGATTGGCGGCGTGCTGATGAATTTTCTTTTTGCCCTTGTTATTTACATCGGAGTTCTTTATGCCTGGGGCGAATCGTATCTTCCTACTGAAAATGCAAAATATGGAATTGTAGTTGACGAAGTGGGAGAACAGGTAGGTTTTCAGGATGGCGACAAAATATTATCGGTTGATAATAAACCGGTTGATAATTTCAATAAAATTTTTCAAACCATTGTTCTCGATAATGCCAAATCTGTGCAGGTTTTAAGAGATGGTAAAAAAGTGAATGTGGAAATCAGCGATTCGGATTTGGCGCTGCTCTTAAAAAGTAAATCCCTCATGCTTCCGCGCACGCCTTTTGATATTCATATCGACAGGCTGACCAAAAATTTACCGGCCGAAGAAGCAGGCCTGCAAAAAGGAGATGTTTTTGTAAGCGTGGATGGCAGGAAATTCGAATACTACGATCAGTTTACTGATTATCTTAATTCAAAAAAAGGTGAATCGGTCAACCTGACACTGCTTCGGGATGGTAAACAAATTGAAAAACAGGTGCCGGTTACCGATGAAGGGAAACTGGGATTTTATCCGGCTTACAATAATCCGGACGTGTTGAAGTTTGAAACCGTAGATTACGGATTTATGGAATCGATACCGGCAGGAATCCAGCGCGGTGTGCAAACCACAAAAGATTACCTGAAACAATTTAAACTCTTTTTCAAACCCGAAACAAAAGCATACGAATCGCTTGGAGGTTTTGCCACCATTGGTAACATTTTTCCGGGAACCTGGGATTGGTTTTCGTTTTGGCAAATGACGGCCTTCATTTCAATAATTCTGGCAATAATGAACCTTCTGCCCATTCCGGCGCTTGATGGAGGTCATGTTATGTTTTTACTGTTCGAAATGATTACAGGAAGAAAACCCGGTGAAAAATTTCTGGAGTATGCTCAAATTGTTGGAATGGTGTTGCTTTTGGCGTTGGTACTGTATGCAAATGCTAACGATATAATAAAAATGATTAATGGCACATTTTAAGTAAAAAATTCTATTTTTGTATCGAACATTTTAAATTAGGATTATGAATTTATATGTAATTGCAGGATTTATTGGGCCGCAGGAAATAATCATCATTTTAATAATTGTTCTTCTTCTGTTTGGTGGTCGTAAAATTCCCGAATTAATGAAAGGCTTGGGAAAAGGGATGAAAGAATTTAAAAAAGCCACCAAGGAAGATGACGATGAAAAAAGTAATGTTGATGCGGAAAAGGTGGAACACTAATTAATATTAGCTTATTCAGAAATCCCGTCTCTGTAAAAATAACAGACACGGGATTTTTTATATTTACTGGTAAGATTTTTGCGGGAAACAAAAAAAATTCAAGAATTATGAAATCGAAAATTACTTCTGCCCTTTTCCCGCTGTTGTTAGTGATGGCGCTCATCTCATGTAACAACAAAAATCAGTCGGGATTACATAAAAATATTACAGGTAAAGCCGGTGAGTTGGTTATAGTTGCGTCCGATCAAACCTGGGATGGGAAACCCGGCGAATTAATGCGTGAAACATTATCCCAGGAGCATGCGGCGCTACCTCAAAATGAACCTATATTTGATATAGTTAGAGTTCCGGTTAACGGATTTAAAAGTATTTTTAAAAGTACGCGCAACATTCTTCAAACACGTGTTACGCCAAATGTTGATTCCACAGGAATTGTTTTCAGAGATGATGTTTGGGCTTATCCACAGGCAACAGTCATCATTTCAGCAAAAAATCCGGAGCAGTTTGTGGAAATTTTCAATGCTAATAAAAATAAAATAATGTCTTATTTCCTGAGGGCAGAGCAGGAAAGACTTACATCGAGCTATAATCAATATTACGAAAAAGGCATTTACAATGTATTGAACGAAAAGTTTGATTTAACCATGAAAGTGCCGCCTGGTTTTGTCATTGCAGAGCAAAAGAAAGATTTTATCTGGTTAAAATACGAAACACCTGAAATTTCGCAGGGAGTTGTCATTTACACATTCCCTTATGTTTCCGACAGTGCATTTACCGAAGGTTATTTGCTGAAAGTTCGAGACAGCATCCTGAAAGCAAATGTTCCCGGTCCAAGAAAAGGAAGTTATATGTCCACTGAAAAAAGAGTTGATCAGGTGCAGAACATTACCCGCCACAACGGAAAATATGCTTCTGAAATGCGTGGTTTATGGAGGCTGGAAAATGATTTTATGGGTGGTCCTTATATTTCGCTGGCAGTTCTTGATGATGAAAACCAACGGGTAGTTGTCGCTTATGGATATGTTTTTGCGCCAAGCAAAGACAAAAGAAATTTCCTGCGGCAGGTGCAGGCAATGATTTATTCCCTGAAACTGAATACTGAGAAAAAAGAGCCGGTGTAGCTAATTTATTTCCCAATACAGCCGGCTTCCCGAAAAATCGAGGTAATCGAATTCATAATCGTGGTAAATAAAATTAATTGGAAACAGTTGATAATACCTGACTGTTTCACCATCGAGCTTTGCCGGTTGCCAATTGGGAGGTAAACCAGCAAAGGCTTTCATAGCGATAGTGTTTATCCGCGTTCCGATTCCTTCTTCAATCCGGATTCCATCAATTCCGCCATTTTCCATTACTACAAAACCAATCACCATTTTTCCGTCGAAACCCGTAAAGTCGACACCCGAATTTTTAAAATATTTAAGTATGTAATTGTGCAGAACTCCCATTCCCGGCGTAAAACCAGGAAGCTGATCAACCGAATAAAAAACATTACTGATATATTCTTCGCCGTTTTCAAGCCAGTTTCTGTTAGATATCAATTCGTTATTTTCGTAAACAGAAATGGACTTTTTACTTCCGTCAGGATAAAATTCTGTTACCTCGCCATCAAAAATCAGCGGTATTTTTGATGATGCTTGTCCGGTGCGTTTAATTTTTCCATCAACCCAGTCGGTGAATTTGAAATGCCTGTTTTCGTCTTCAAAAACCCGTGCAAAATTCTCAGAGAACTCTTTCCCTTTTATATTTATTCTGAAAACCTTTCCATCATCTTCAATATCGATTTTCTCCCTGAAAAGCTGTTGCCATCTTCCTTCAATCAATTTAAAGGTTGTAATTCTTACTTTATTCCTTTTGCGATAATCTATCTCTTTTTTAATTTCCTGCTGCTCAATGTTTTTAAGTTTTCCATTTACTCCAAAATAAACGACAGTATCGTTCTGGCTAAAAACAACAGCAGGTAAAATCATTAAAATTATAAATTGAGCTATTTTCACTGTCATATAAATTAAATTTTATTCCGAAAATTCAAGTTCCATTTGTTCATTCAGCAAACGAAAACTTAAGCGGTGGTATTTGCAAATACCAATTTTTTTAATGGCAATCCTGTGGCTCCTGGTAGGATAACCTTTATTGCAGTGCCACTGATAATCCGGAAATTCGCGGTGGATATTTACCATGTAATCGTCGCGATAGGTTTTTGCAAGCACTGATGCTGCGGCAATGGAATAAAACCGGCCATCACCTTTTATCATGCATGTAAATGGAATCTTCAACTGCGGCCTGAAACGGTTTCCGTCAATCAGCAAATGTTCCGGAACAACCTTCAACTTTTTTATAGCTTTATTCATGGCCAGAAAAGATGCATTCAGAATATTTACCTTGTCAATTTCCTCGTTCGAAACCATTGCAACGGCCCATGCAATTGCTTCCTTTTCAATCATTGGGCGTAATTCAAGCCGTTGCTTTTCAGTCAGCGTTTTTGAATCATTTAGTAAAGAATGTTCAAAATCAGGTGGAAGAATTACTGCAGCTGCAAAAACGGGACCTGCCAGACATCCCCGGCCGGCTTCGTCACAGCCTGCTTCAATTACATTTTCTTTATGAAACGATAATAACTTAATTACTGACATATTGATTCATCACTTCAATTCGTCCTTCACTCAATTGTATTATTGCAGCGAACGTTCAACGCTCATCCAAAGTAACCGCGATGTTTCGTCCCAGCTAAATTTCTCTTTTTGACTGAATCCCTTTTTTATTAGCTCTTCCCGCAATTCCGGCTCATGTCCAATTTTATACATCGCCTCTGTAATTTGATCAATTTTACAGGGATCTGCATACAGAACAGCATTTCCCCCAACCTCGGGAATAGATGTTGTATTGGAACAAATTACCGGAATTCCGGCACTCATAGCTTCCACTACGGGAATTCCAAACCCCTCGAAAAACGGCACAAAAGTCAACGCAAGAGCGCCACCAAAAATATCATGCAATTCATCGCTTGAAACCCGGCCGGTAAAAACCACATCTTTTTTGGAACGCATGTTTTCATAGGTATCGAAAATCTCTCCGGTTTTATGCATTTCTCCTCCAACAACAACCAGCTTAATATCGTTATCATCAATACTTTTGTATGCATCGAATGCTTTTAACAAACCATTTACATTTTTTCGCGGATGCAGTGCGCCAACAAATAAAAAATATTCCGAACCTTCTGTGAAACGATTCCTTACTGCTTTTT
This sequence comes from uncultured Prolixibacteraceae bacterium, assembly GCA_963771595.1. GTDB lineage: Bacteria > Bacteroidota > Bacteroidia > Bacteroidales > Prolixibacteraceae > CAVYUC01. The sequence continues at coordinate 97,842 of CAVYUC010000009.1, forward strand.
TTTCCTCGTCGTTTATAGGTTCAAAAATCTGGTTTATTCCATCGTAAACTACATCTATTTTATCATAATCCACTTTAAATGAACGTGTGATATCTTCCTTCGAATAAAAAGAAACTGTGGAAATACGTTTTGCACGTTTTGCAAATTTCGGGAAAAAGTAATTGTAATATTTTGCTTTCAACCAGGGTAAATCTGCCGGCCGGTGCACAAAGTTAATATCATGGATAACTGCCAGTTGAGGAACATTTGTATTCAAAGACAAATAACCATCGGTGGAAAGAAACAAATCGGCTTTGTATTTTTTCAATACTTTTGGTATTTGAAATTCAAACCAGATGTACCATAAAAAGGGATGGCGTGTTGGCGGTCCTATTACAACCGGAGTCACATTTTCGGCAAAAATAAAATCCTGATCAAAAGGCCTGTCGAAAATGAAAATAAACTGATGCTCTGGGTGGTTTAGTGTCATTCTTTTCAAAGTTTCCAGTGTAAACCAGCCAATTCCTTCCAGCTTATCTTTTAAAAGCAAACGCGTATTTACGGCAATTACCATTTAGTTGTCGTTCAATTTCGGGTAAATGTACAAAGTCTGTTTAAATATTTTTTACTTTTATCGTTTCTATTTATGACTATTCAAAAAACAAAAGTTTTGACGGATAAAAGGATAAAAACCAGATTTTGAAACGCAAATTTATAACCAATCTTATATTACTGCTTTCCCTTAATTTGCTGATAAAACCTTTCTGGCTTTTTGGAATTGACCGGACAGTGCAAAATATGGTTGGAGACGAAAGCTACGGAATGTACTTTTCGTTGTTCAGCTTTTCCATCATTCTCAATATTTTACTTGATGTTGGTATTACCAATTATAACAATCGCAATATAGCACAGCACAATTTCTTGCTTCCAAAGCACTTATCAAACATTGTTGGCCTCAAATTCATGCTTGCAATAGTTTATGCAGTTTTCAGCTTAATTGTTGCATTAATAATTGGTTACGAAAGGGTACAAATTCACTTATTGTTGTTTCTGATTTTCAACCAGTTTCTTGTTTCTTTTACATTATATCTTCGCTCCAACATCAGTGCATTGCACCTTTTCCGCACCGATAGCCTGATTTCGGTACTCGACCGGAGTATCATGATAATTATTTGCAGTGTACTTCTTTTTACAACTATTTTTGGAGGTAGATTTTATATCAGTTGGTTTGTTTATGCACAAACGGCTGCATATCTGCTTACCGCCATTGTTACATATGCTGTTGTACTTCATAAGTCTGGCAGAATTAAACTGCGTTTCAACCTGAAATTTTTCCTTGTTTTTCTGCGAAAATCTTATCCCTATGCGCTACTGATTTTGTTAATGTCTCTGTATAACAGAGTTGACTCGGTTATGCTGGAAAGGATTTTGGAAGACTCAACCGGTAAAGAACAGGCAGGAATATATGCACAGGCTTTTCGTCTGCTTGAAGCGGTTTCTATGTTCGGGGTACTTTTTGCGGGTTTGCTTTTACCAATTTTTGCCAAAATGATAAAAATGAATGAACCTGTGGGACAAATGGTTAAGCTTTCTTACACCTTATTGATTGTACCCGCTATCATCATTGCCATTTCAAGTATTTATTATAATTACGAAATCATGGATGTTTTGTATCATTCCAATACTGCCCATTCTTCTGAAATACTTGGTATTCTTATGACCGGCTTCGTTGGAATTGCTACTACCTATATTTTTGGCACGTTGTTAACGGCAAACGGAAGCATTAAACAACTGAATATAATGGCTTTCACAGCCATGGTTTTAAATGTTGTATTAAACCTGTTTTTAATTCCACGTTATCAGGCTTTCGGTTCGGCGTATGCAAGTTTAATTACCCAGCTTTTTACAGCAGGAGTGCAGGTAATTCTGGTGCTTGTTATTTTTAAGCTGAAACCGCGAATAAACTTTGCCCTTCAACTGCTGATGTTTATTGGTATTGTCGCCGTTTTAGGAACTATTTCCAAAAATTTCACCAACTGGTTTTACGGTTATTTATTCATGGTTATAGTTTCTGTTCTTTTTGCTTTTTTGCTGAAATTATTCAACCTGAGAGATTTATATAAAATCATTTTTTACGAATAAAATGGCCAATCCCACCATTGAAGCGTTGCAAAACAGCGGGAAATTCGAGCTGATTGCCGAATTAAATCACCAGGAAATCAAAGAATTTGTACTCCATCAATTGATGAAAAATACAAAAATAATTCAGGGTTTCATGATTTACCAGGTGGTCATGATAATCACCGGCATTTTCTTTTTTACCCGCTCTGTTGTTCTTGCACTTCATAATCAGATTAACCCGCTGATTTATTCACTGGCCGCACTTCTTTTTTGTTTTACATTACTGATTGTCATTCATGAAATGTTACATGGAATTGCATTGAAAATTACAGGTGCCCGAAAACTACATTTTGGTGGTTATATTAAAAAATTCATTTTTTATGCCGAAGCCGACCGTCATGTTTTAAACCGTAAGCAGTTTGAGCTGGTGGCACTGGCGCCTTTGGTGGTTGTAAAGCTGATTACTTTGATTGGTATCATTCTTTTTCTTTATCATCCGGTTTTCTATTTCCTGATTTTTGTAATGAGTGCCCATAGTCTTTTTTGTGCGGGAGATATTGGTTTACTTTCCATTTTTTACCACGAACCAGGTGTTGAAATTTATACATATGATCTAAAAGCAGAAAAGAAAAGCTATTATTTCAGAAGAATTTAAGGACACTGACTTTCCTAAGTCCCGGGAGGTGGAATTTCCCAAGTCCATATTTAATTACTAAACAAACCCTAAAGTTATCAGGAGAAAGGATTCTCCTGCTCCCATTGAAAGTCAAAACATTTTTCTCAATGCCCTATGATCGATTTTGTACGATTTGTTCCGGGGTAAAGATGGAACAAAATATATCTCTTTCGGAAGCATTTTTCTTTCAATTTGAGGAGCCAGTTTTGCCAATACTTCTTCCGGTTGATCCGGGTGGATGGTTTCCACAACAAGCACCATTTTTTGTCCCAGCATTTCATCAGATTTCCCGAAAATGGCGCATGGCTTTTGCAGAATTTCCTGAAACTGTTTTTCAAGAATTTCCGGTTGAACTTTTATACCACCGGAATTGATGATATTATCGAACCGACCAAGCCATTTAAACCGGCTGGATGAGGCCATTTGCACACGGTCATTGGTAACTATCTTTTCAGGTAAATACGCAGCAATAATCACCAGACACCCCCTCTCATCGGTAGAAAGCTGTACATTAGGCAATGCTGTAAAAGCAGTTTCACGTTGTATCCCGTTTAATTGCCTTAATGCCACATGCGAAGAGGTTTCAGCCATTCCGTAAGTTTCAAAAACCAATGTATCCAAATATTGCAGTTGTTCGTGCAATTCGGACCCGGTTTCAGCGCCTCCCAAAAGAAGTGTTTTCATTTTGGGCCATAAATTATTTTGCAAGAGATGACTTGCCTGCATGGGTACCATAGCGCAAAAATCTGTTTTTTCAATACCTGTAAAATCAGGTGTTCCCGATGGCTGTATGAGTTTCAGGTTCAATCCTGCAAGTAGTGCACGTACCACCATCATTTTGCCGGCAATATATTCAATGGGAAGACAAAGCACCGCCACATCTCCTTCTTTTAACTGAAAAAAATCAACTGTATTTTTTGCCGAAGTCAGCATCGAATTTTTAGGGAGTTCAATGGTTTTTCGTGCGCCGGTTGTGCCGGAGGTTTGCTGACGGATAACTTTAGATTCATCCAGAAAATCGAGGATAAAACTATACACCTCCAATTTCCAATCCGGGCCGGTACCTTCTTTTATTTCGTTTTGGCAAAACGGAACCAAATCAGGTACAGTATAAAAACTGTCATTAAGTTTGAGCCCTTTCATTTCTTTCATTATTCCGTCAGCGGTTTTAAATCCCATTTTTGGTTTGGATTATAGCGGATAAAACCATCCGATACAAACAATGGACTTTCAATGTTGTTGGTAAACAATGCACCGGTGCCCAGCCCCTGAAAATTGGAAGTGCCAAGTGTTGCCGTCCACTGTGCAATTGCATTCAGCCCAATATTTGACTCCAAAGCTGAAGTCACCCACCACCCTATTCCTCGTTCTTCGGCCAGGGAGATCCATCGTTCAGAGGCTTTAATTCCACCGGTTAACGTAGGCTTCAGTATAATGTATTGTGGCTTTATTTTATCCAATAACTTTTCTTTATCAGCTACATCAGTGATTCCAATCAACTCTTCGTCGAGGGCAATGGGCAAAGTCGTTTCAGCACATAATTTATGCATTTCTGAAATTTGTCCGGATTTAATGGGTTGCTCAATGGAATGCAATTCAAATTTAGCCAGTTCTTCTAAAATGTCAAGAGCATTTTTAGCCGGGAAAGCTCCGTTGGCATCCACCCTTATTTCCAGTTGCTCTGCCGGAAAACGTTTACGGATGGTGTGAAGAATATCCAGTTCCGAATCAAAATTGATGGCGCCTATCTTCAATTTTAAACAGGTAAATCCCTCAGCCAGTTTTTCCTCCACCTGCTGAAGCATAAATTCTTTGGTTCCCATCCAAATCAAGCCATTAATTGGAATTCCCGTTTTTCCTTCTGTAAAGCCGGATGGATAAAGTAAAACAGGCGATTCTGCCACTATTCCCCCCATTGCTGTTTCGTAACCAAATCTTATTGAGGGAAAATCCGCCAGTTCTTCGTCGGTAATTTCTTCTGCATTATTTATTTTCTGAATGAAATCTGATATTCTCTTTTCCAGGCCGGGAACGGCATCGGGGCTAAGTCCTGGAATAGGCGCAATTTCTCCTACTCCAAAAATGGAAGGATTATCCGTCTCTGCAACTCTAATATAAAATACATCCTTTTGTTTTAACATACCCCGCGATGTACCGGCTGGTTGTTTAAAGAATAAGGTGCGTTTTGAATAAGATGCATGTATCATTTCATTAAAAAAATACCCAGTGAATAGGTGGCTGAAAAGAAAAAGGTAGTAAGTGCCAAAACCCTAAGCTGATTGTTTAATTTCTGCGGAACATGATTCTGATACACTTCGTACAGATGAAATCCGAGCGGAAAAACAGACAGCAGAAACATAAGCTGATACAGCGACTGCCAGGTTTCAACGATGTATATTACTGACAGAACAAGTGATAAAACAATTAATGAAGCATGATATAATTTAGCCTTTTCTGACCCCATCCGCACGACCAGCGTCTTTTTACCACTTGCCGCATCGTTTTCTATGTCGCGCATATTATTCAGATTTAATACACCTGCACTTAGCAATCCAATGGAAGCTGCCGGCAAAAGCAAAAGAGGATGAAACCGGCTGGTATGCAAAAAGTAGGTTCCGCAAACTCCAATTAATCCGAAAAAGATAAATACAAATAAATCACCAAAGCCAGAGTAACCGTAAGGATTTTTTCCAACCGTATATTTTATGGCAGCAATAATACTGGCAATTCCCAGGGCAAGAAACAACAGCATCATTCCGGCATTTGTATCTTTTAAACCAAAATAGATGAGCAACCCACCGGAAATAAAAGAAAGCAGTACAAACACAATAATCAACCGTTTCATTTCAGTTTTTGAAATTTTACCGGATTGAACAGTTCGCACCGGACCCAGACGTTTTACATTATCTGTTCCATGCTGCGAATCTCCAAAATCGTTGGCAAGATTGGAAAGTATTTGCAGGAGAATGGTTGTGGAAACAGCAAGCCAGAAAACGACGGGCTCAAATTGCCCATCAGCGTAGGCCAGAAAACTTCCCAGTATGGCACTCGATAAAGCCAGCGGCAGTGTGCGTAATCTGAAAGCCTGTATCCAAACCAAGAATCTGTTCATGCGTTTAAATTAAGGAAATTAAGGAAATTTCGGATATTTCTTGAAATCCGGGTTTCGTTTTTCCAAAAAAGCTTTTTTGCCTTCCTGTGCTTCTTCCGTCATATAATAGAGCATGGTTGCATTTCCGGCAAATTCCTGGATTCCAGCCTGCCCGTCCAGTTCAGCATTTAATCCTGCTTTTATCATCCTCAGGGCCAGCGGACTGCGTTGCATAATTTTTTGGCACCACTCAATTGTTACATCTTCCAGTTGATCTAAAGGTACAACTTTATTTACCAGCCCCATTTCCAATGCTTCGGCAGCCGAATACTGCTCGCAGAGGAACCAGATTTCGCGTGCCTTTTTCTGACCAACAATTCTAGCCAGATAGGATGAACCAAAACCTGCATCAAAACTACCAACTTTGGGACCCGTTTGGCCAAAAATGGCATTTTCGGAAGCGATGGTTAAATCGCAAACAACATGCAGAACGTGGCCGCCCCCAATAGCATAACCGTTTACCATGGCAATTACCGGTTTTGGAATGGAGCGGATTTGCTTTTGTAAATCGAGAATATTTAATCTGGGCACTCCATCGCTGCCAATGTATCCGGCAAAACTTTTTACATTTTGATCTCCACCGCTGCAAAAAGCCTTGTCTCCTTCGCCGGTAAATACCACCACCGAAATATCCGGGTTTTCGCGGCAGTGAACCATTGCCTCACACATCTCTTTTGTTGTGTCGGGCGTGAATGCATTACGGTATCGTGGCCTGTTTATGGTAATTTTGGCAATTCCTTCAAAAAATTCAAATTTTATCTCTTTGTATTCTTTAATCTGAGTCCAGTTCCGTTCCATAGTTTTTATTTAAAAATTTGAAAAAATCCTTTGTAATCTGAGGTTCTCCGTTACCAGGTGTCCGGATTTCCAAAACCTGAACACCATTATCCGGTGAAACAAAATCTATAAGTGAATGAACCAGTTCATTCCCGGAAATATTTAATTGATAGCTTAGACCAAAACTTTCCGTCAGTTTTTGGAAATCAATTGGATGAAATGCATTTACCAATGGACGAAATGCTTCATGCTCCGATGGTCCTTTTAACAAATGAAAAATTCCCCCGCCTTCGTTATTAATGAGAATAATTTTCAGGTTCTTCGGGAAATTGCGGTTCCACAATGCATTGGAATCGTAACCAAAGGCCAGATCCCCAACAATGGCATAAACCCTTTTGCTTGTTTTTGATGCCAACCCTGCTGCCGTTGAAAGACAGCCATCTATTCCTGAAACACCGCGGTTGGAATAAAACATCCTGTTCTTCTGGTTAAAATACATTAAGTACCGCACAACACTGCTGTTTCCGGCAAAAACAATTGCATCATCCGGAAGGTTTTCCGAAAGTTTTTTAAATACCTGCAAATCTGAAAAAGAAATGTTATTAATATATTTTTCTGTTAACCGGGCGGCTTTTAAATTCTCATTTTCCCAAAAGTCCTTAAAAACACTTTTTCTGCCGGAGGATTGTACCTCCAACTGATTTAAAACCGCCTTCGGATCTGCATGAATATGTATATCAATATTTTGAAAGGTATCTGTTATGTGATCTTCAGACGAAATAAACATAAATCCGGTATTGGTTAATCCGCGCAGAAACAGCTTGATTTTTTTGGAAACCATCTGTCCTCCAAAATAAACAACCAGTTCGGGAATTGCTTTTACCGGATAATCTGTTTTACTGTTAAAAACCACTTCCGGATTAGCAATAACAGCCACTTCATGAAGGTTTGAAACAGGTTCGGCAATAACGACAACCCTTGTATCTGCAGAAAGTCGTTGAATAGCTTTTAACATTTCCTCATCAGGTGGAAGTTGTCCGGCAATAACCATAACAGAATTTGCTGCCTGCCAGGCTTTCGCGAATTTACTGTTTTCCGGCACCCTTATTTCCGGTTCTTCTTTTAAAATAATCCGAACGTTTTCTGAAGCTTCCGGTAATTTTTCATACAGCAGTTCCCGCAACGGAACATTTATATGTACCGGTCCGTGATTTGCGGAAACTGTTTTACAAATTGCCTCATTAACCATTCGATGCACATACCAAAGTTCATCATGATTTGTAATTTCCACCGGAAGCAAATAAGTAGCTTTAATATTTTTTTCGAAAATGTTGTTTTGCTGAATCGCCTGGTTATCCTGCTGTCCTATCCATTCCGGAGGACGATCGGCAGTAATTACCAACAGCGGAACATGTTGATAAAACGCTTCAGAAACGGCTGGCGCATAATTTAATGCGGCAGTGCCAGAGGTACAAATCAGCACGGTTGGTTTTTTTGTTTCCAGCGATTGTCCCAGGGCAAAATAGGCCGCACTTCGCTCGTCCACCAAACTTATGCAACTTTCCCCAAAACGTTCATAAAAAGCACGGATTAAAGGCGCATTTCTGGAACCCGGTGAAACAACAACATCACTCACGCCATGCGCAAAAAGAATTTCAGCCAGATCAGAAATATGTTGCAGTGGGTAAGGCATTGATTCAGGTAATATCTTTAATTACCGAAAGTATTGTACCAGCTTTAATTTCTGTTTCATACCATTCATCGGCAGGATTAGAATCGATTGTTATACCTCCTCCAGTGTATAAAACAAGTTGCTTTTCGGTTATCTGCATGCACCTCAAATTAACAAACAATGTCATTGGATTTTCCATACCTACCGGTCCTAGAAAACCGCCGTAATACTGCCGGTCGTGCTTTTCGGTGGATTTGATTATTTCAAGGGCAGCTTTAGTTGGATAACCGCAAATTGCCGGTGTTGGATGAAGGGTTCTCAGTAATTCGCCGATGTTCCCGTTTATGGAGTTGACGTTGGTAATAAAGTCGGTCCGCAGATGAAGCAGATTTCCTGCTTCCTTCACATACGGGCCATTGTGCACCATATTCTCCCAATGCGCTGTTTTTAAAACCCTGTCGATATGGTCAGAAACAAATTGCTGCTCCTGTTTTTCCTTATTACCCCAATTTTCAATCCAGCGGTATTTTTCGATGTTTTCTTTCGTCCCCGCAACGGATGAAGTTTGAAAACGGTTATCCTTTAAAAAAGCAAAAGGCTCAGGTGTTGCTCCCATCCAAAAGTGACCATTAGCTTTAAAGGCATAAACAAAGGCATTCGGGAATTTATGACAAAGTTCCAGAAAGATATCAGGTAAATTTTTATTGTAACGATTGTTAACCACTTTCACCCGGCTTAATACTGCCTTATGAATTTTACCCGTTTTGATGGCATTGGTAATTTTCTCAATCTGCTGTAAATATTCATTTTCCGAAACTTCGTATGGATTTAATAAAGAATCATTTTGGGGCAGATATTTAATTTCGTTTATTTCATCAAATTCTTCGTCCGAAACAATATCAGTAAAATAATAATCGGGTTTGATTATTAACATCCTGTTTTTTTCAGAATGTGTAAACGGTGCAATAAGAAAACCTTTTAACCCAGTGACTTTGGAAAGATTTTTCACTTCTTCCGTTATTGAACTTTTTTGAACCATTAGTACCCGTTCTGCCTGATTAGGTAAACGATAGGCTGCAAAAGTTAAATTATTTTCCAGGCAAACCGAAATAGTATGGTCAATTGATTTAACTGATGTTTTTGTCTGACTCATTAATTTTCTTTCTTCTTGTTATCAGTTATTATATTAGTAACCCGCACTGCCGAAATAAGTTTATCACTCTTATCTGATATTTTAACTTCCCAAATGTGCGTCGTTTTTCCTTTATGTATTAATTGTGCATTTCCATGTAAAACTCCCTGGTTGACGGATGAAATATGGCTTCCTGAAACCTGCAGTCCGTAAACATTAAATTGCTCTCTGTCGATTAACAGATAAGAACCAGCACCAGCCAGCGATTCGGCAAAAGCCAGTGAAGCGCCGCCATGTAACCAACCATTAGGCTGGCAGGTTTTTGATGTTACTTCCATTGTGGCCTGAATGCTGTCTGACCCAATTTCGGTAAAGGTGATTCCCAGATAACCAATCATCGAATGGGCACAAAAAGCATTTAATTCTTCCACTTCCTTCATTTATAAATCGGGTTGTGAGTCTGTGAAACAATCTTCACTTCTCAAAGTTTAATAATATAATCCGCCTAAAACAATAAAGACGGGCGTTTAAGCCCAACAAAAATAATACCTTTCCGCGAAAATTATCATTCTGCCCGAAATATGATGTGATTTAGCGAAATCTGACGACCGTCAAAATTCAGAAAACCAATGTAAAAACTGTAACTGATTGATTCGATTTTACCGTTATACTTCCACCATGTAACTGCATGATTTGCCGCGAAAGACTTAATCCGACACCCGACCCCAACTCCTTGGTAGTAAAGAAAGGGACAAAAATTTTATCCTGCAAATCTTCCGGAATTCCCGAACCATTATCAATAACAGAAATCTGTGCCCGATGATTTTTATTGATTTCTCCTTTCAATATAATTTCCCCGTTTAAATTGTTCTTCAGAGCTTCGAGTGAATTTTTAATGAGGTTAATCAGCACCTGCGACAATTGTTTTTTGTCTGCAACAATTTCAAGGTCGCGGGGAATAACCTCCCGGCTGATTTTTACTTTATCTTTTCCAGGCTTGTAATTGATAAGGGTAATTGTACTGTCAAAAAACTCACTCAACCCGATTGGTTTTTTATCCGGCTGGGGTAACCGCGTTAATTTGCGATAGGTTTCCACAAAACTGATTAATCCTGCACCCCGTTCATTAATTACTTCCAGTCCTTTTATTGTATTCCCTATTACTTTTTCAGAAGGTGTTTTTCCATTCAGATTTTTGTAAAAACTTAAAATTGTTTCAGACAAGGATGTTATAGGGGCCACAGAATTCATGATTTCATGCGTCAGCACCCGGATCAGCTTAATCCATGATTCCAGTTCTTTTGTTTCCAACTCACTTTTTATATCCTGAATAGCCACCAACTTAAAATTTTGCTGCTTGGTTTTAAAAATTGCTGAACGCAGTGAAAGCTGCACCATTCCGGTTTTCCCGTTAACATTCACCAGCCCGGGATATTCAGGCTGAAGTTCTTTGACTGCCGTAAATAATTTAGAATCAAATTGTTTTATCTGGTTGATATGCGTCAGATGTTCCCGGTTTAACAATTGCCGGGCAGCTGTATTGGACAAGTAGATATTACCATTTTCACTGAATGTGATTATGCCAATGGAAACATGTTCCAAAATGGTTTTAAAATACTGCTCTTGTTCCTGCAGTTCAAATTTGACTTTTTTTATCAGATCATTTACCTTATTTAAGCTTGCATTCAATTCATTCAGTGATTTATTTCCTGTGTTTTCCGGAAAATTTAAGGTGGAATCCTCATTGCGTACAGCGTCGAAAAAGAAAGCTATTTTTTGATTGGTCCGGTTTAAAAAATGAATAAGTTCAATGACCTGAATTGTAAAAACCAACAAAATGAATATTCCGGGAATGTATAATTGTTGTGCAAAAATAAGCCAACCCAGAAACAAGGCAACGACACTTAAAAAACCAACTCTGACAACGATTTTTATATAAAAATTTTTACTCGCCATTGCCTTTAAAGGTTGTATTTTTTCATTTTGTTGTAGAGCGTTTGCCTCGTAATTCCAAGTTGGCCGGCGGTTGCGGATAAGTTCATATTACTCTTTTGCAAAACTCTGTTTATCATTGTTTTCTCCATATCTTCGATTGTTCCTTCGAAAATATCTCCTGAATCCTGAACCACAGAATTGAAAAAGAAATCATCGGCAGTTAATTCACTGTTATCGGAAAGAATTACTGCTTTTTCAATGGTATGCTGTAATTCACGTACGTTTCCGGGCCACCTGTAACCTGTTAATTTACTCATTGCGGAATCGGATATAGAAATGCAGTTTTTCCTGTATTTGCCGCAATACAATTTCATAAAATATTCCGCTATGGCCGCAACATCCTCCGGACGTTCGTGCAGCGGTGGAATTTCAATTTGAATGGTATTGATACGGTACAGTAAATCTTCACGAAACGAACCATCAGCCGCCATTTCATGTAAATTACGGTTGGTGGCACTAATCAAACGGATGTCCACCGGAACCGGTTTATTGCTGCCAATGGGGGTAACTGTCCTGTTTTGCAATACCGACAATAATTTTGGTTGAAGCTGCAATGGCAGGTTTCCAATTTCATCCAGGAAAAGTGTTCCGCCACTGGCATTTTCTATTTTACCTGTGCGGTCTTCACGGGCATCGGTGAATGCTCCTTTTTTATGGCCAAAAAGTTCACTTTCGAACAACGATTCACTAATGGCACCCATATCAACAGAAACCATAATTTCATCGGTCCGTTTGGACAGGCGGTGCAATTCGCGCGCAATTAATTCCTTACCCGTTCCGTTATCGCCGGTAATCAGCACATTTGCATCCGTTTGGGCCACTTTATTTACAAGGCTCATTACCTGCTTCATTTGGGGTGACTCAGCAATGATAAAATACTTTTCCCTGTTGATTTCGCTTTTAAAAACTTTCTCCCTTTGTTTAAGTTTCTTAATTTCCTGTTTCGACTGCTGCAACTGAAATACATTCCGAAGTGTTGCCCGCAGTTTTTCATTATCCCATGGTTTGAGGATAAAATCAGCCGCCCCTTTTTTCAATGCTTTTACTGCCAGTTCCACATCGCCGTAAGCTGTAAAAAGTACGACTTCCATTTCAGGACGTAACTCGCGAATGCGCGCAAGCCAGTACAATCCTTCATTTCCAGTGTTTACACCAGCTGAAAAATTCATGTCGAGCAACACCAAATCAAAATTTCCCGTTTCAATGAGCGATGTAATCTGATTGGGATTGGCAATCGTTTTCACTTCTTTAAAATCATCCTGTAGAAGTATTTCAATTGCGCTTAAAATACTTTTGTTGTCATCTACAATTAAAAGGTTTCCTTTTGGCATATCTTCAAAGTTCTTCTCAAAGTTAGTTTTACACGGATTGATTTCAAACTCAGTGTCAAAATATTTTACAGTTTCGTCTATTTTTTTTACATAACATCTTAAATTTATTATCAGAATATACAATATCAATCTGTAAATCAATCACATAAAAATATTGGCATTTATTTGGAAGAAAGGAGTGATATTCAATTTGAAAACGAAAATCAACAGAGGAACGATTATGGGAATGGACAGAAAAATTGAGAAGAAAAAAGGCATTCGGCCAAAACATGTAATTTACGCAGTTGCCGGAATTGCTTTTATTCTTTTAGTCATTAAAATTGTGAAAGACACAAACATTTCTTCGCTACGGGTCGACAGGGAAAAAATAACGGTTGAAGAAGTACAATATGGTGATTTTGATGATTATATCAGGACAAACGGTACCGTGGAACCAATTTCAACCATTTACCTGGATGCGGAAGAAGGTGGCCGGGTAAAAGAACGGTTAATTGAAGAAGGGGCAATAGTGAAAAAAGGCGATGTGATTCTGGTGCTGGAAAATCGTACACTTTACGAAAACATCATGAACAGCGAATCGAACCTTGCACAAAAACAAAACATGCTGCGTCAAACGCGTATCAATTTTGAAACCCAGCTTATCGATTCAAAACGTAACCTGCTCAATTCGAAATACGATATCATTAAAAAGAAACGCTATTACGATCAACAGGAAACGCTTTACAAAAAAGATCTGGTATCGAGAGACGTTTACCTGGAGGCAAAGGAAAATTATGAATATTCCGTTCAATTACAGAAAATTAATGAGTTAAAAGCCAAAAATGATTCGCTCATCCGGGTTACTGAGATGAAACAACTGGAGCAGGATCTTAAAAAAATGCAGCAAACGCTTGGACTGGTATATGAGCGGCTCGACAACCTGAATGTAAAAGCTCCTGTTGACGGACAGCTGGGGATGCTGGATGCCGAAATCGGGCAAAGCATCGGAAAAGGACAACGTATTGGGCAGATAAATGTACTGACAGACTATAAGATCGAGGCGCTAATCGATGAACATTATATCGACAGGGTTCGGCCCGGATTAACTGCCACTTTTGATCGACAGAACAGTCTGTTTAATTTAAGGGTGAAAAAGGTATATCCAGAAGTTCGGAATTCACAGTTTCAAATTGACCTCGTCTTTACTGATGAGCGACCGGAGAATATCCGCACAGGGCAAACCTACTATATCAACCTGCAGTTGGGACAACCCGAAAAATCGATGCTGGTTCAATTGGGCAGCTTTTTCAACAGCACGGGTGGACAGTGGATTTATGTCCTTGATCCTTCAGGTGATTTTGCCACAAAACGTGACATTCAAATTGGGCGGAAAAATCCGAAGTTCTATGAAGTACTTGACGGATTAACTGAAGGTGAAAAAGTAATAACCTCAGGATATGATTTATTTGGGGATAATGATAAGCTGATTTTGAGATAGACGCCCCTCCCGACCTCCCCAAGGGGAGGAGAAAGAGAGGCCTCGCCCTGGTCCATGACAGGGAAAACGAGAAAGAGTAAATATTTATGAATACAAATTGAATAATACTAAAAATCATCATTTTCTAATCCTCCCCCTTCGGGGGAGACAGAGGGGGCTATTATTATGATAAGAACAGAAAAACTAACAAAAATCTTCCGTACTGAGGAAGTGGAAACTTACGCATTAAATGAAGTTTCTATTCATGTAAAAGCAGGTGAATTTGTTGCCATTATGGGACCTTCCGGTTGCGGGAAATCCACATTGCTGAACATCGTTGGGTTGCTTGATAATCCAACGGGTGGCAAGTATTTCTTCGATGGTACCGAAGTTGGGACCTACAAAGAACGCCAGCGCACCCAGTTGCGAAAAGGGAATATTGGGTTTGTCTTCCAGAGTTTCAACCTGATTGATGAACTGACCGTTTTCGAAAATGTGGAACTGCCACTGATCTATCTGAAACTAAAAGCACGCGAACGAAAAGAGATGGTCAATGCGGTTTTGGAACGCATGAAAATCGGGCACCGGGCCAAACATTTCCCTCAGCAACTTTCGGGCGGACAGCAGCAGCGTGTGGCAATTGGTCGTGCTGTGGTTGCCAACCCGAAGCTGATACTTGCGGATGAGCCGACGGGTAACCTCGATTCGAAAAACGGCCTCGAAGTCATGAACCTTTTGACAGAATTAAACAAAGAAGGAACAACCATCATCATGGTTACACACTCGATGCACGATGCCGGATTTGCCCACCGTGTGATTAACCTTTTCGACGGAGAGGTACTAACAGAGAATGTAAACGAACCGATGGTGGAGATACTGTAGAAGCCCCTCCTAACCTCCCCAAAGGGGAGGAACTGGAAGCAGCAAGATTAATAAAACGGTATAATGATAATGAGATGTAACAAATATGCACTAGCTCAAAGTCCCCCTCGGGGAATTTAGGGGGCTTTTAGTTGGCAAAGTTGAAAGGCCGCAACGACGAAATAAATTGTGCTATGGAAAATACAGAACAAATTCGTGTAGTGCATAAATTTGAGTTTTCTCAGAGTGCCTGGAGGATTTAAGGTAATTTGAAATTTAAAACCATGAACTTCTACTTAAAGGTTGCATTTAGGAATTTATTTAGGGAAAAGAAATATACTTTTTTTCTGCTTTCATCCATTTGTATCGGGTTAATCACTTTTATCCTGGTTTCCGGCTATGTTTTTTATGAAAAGGGATTTGACCGTGTTTTTCCTGATAACAAAAATATTTACCGCGTAACAACCGACATCTACAGTGGAAATGAGTTGAGTCTTTCTATCCCGGAATGCGAGCGCGGCGTATCAACTTCGTTAAAAGAAAAATATCCAACTATTTTGGCTGCAGGTTATATTACGAATACAGGTAACCCCCAGTACAAAATAGGTGAGGAGATTTTTACTAATGAGCATATTTATCATGCTTCGCCGGGATTTCTGGAAGTTTTTTCCATTCCTCTTCTTCAGGGAAACAAAGCACAGGTTTTAACCCGGCCTTACACCGCCATTATTTCGGAAAGCACGGCAAAAAAATACTTTGGTTCAAGCGACCCGATCGGTCAGGTTTTGTTTAAGTATCCGGTGTATGAGTTTACGGTTGAAGGTGTATTTGAGGATATTCCGAAACAGGCTCATTTTAATGCTGATGTTTTGCTTTCGTTTCATGATGATATGCACCTGCCTCCACCCGCAAAAGCCCAGTGGGGCGAAACTGGTTTCTACACTTATCTGAAATTAAAAGACAATGCAAATATCAACCAGTTGGAAACCGGAATAAATAACCTGGTTTCAGAAAACAAAAAAATTACTTTTGAGAAAACCAATATTCAACACAAGTATCATCTGCAGCCATTAAACAGTATTCACCTTCATTCCAGTTTAAAAAATGAACTAGAACCAAATTCCCGCGCTGAATATGTTTACCTCATTTTTATCGTCGGATTTTTAATTCTTGTGGCTTCCGGTTTTAACTACATTCAGTTTTCATTTTCACGATTAATAAATTCAGCCAAACAAACAGGTATAAAAAAGATTAACGGCGCTACATCTTCCAGAATAATTTTCGCTTCATTGGCTGAATCTATTGTTATTCATCTGGTTGCGCTAATTGTATCGCTTGTTGTTACACGTTTGCTTTTTCCGGTTATGCGGAATGAATTTGGAATTTTGTTTCAACCCTTATTCAGTCAACCTTTGTTTGTAGTAGTTCTTTGCGGTATTCTTGTGTTGAGCATTTTTATAAATGGAGTTTTACCAGCCTTATTGATCAACCGGTTTAACAGCCTCCAACTGTTAAAGCTAAAATATAAACCTGTTACCAACGGAATCTCTTTCAGGCAGGTAATTGTGGTTGCCCAGTTTGTAATTATTATCGCTATTATTTCTGGGATTTCAGGAATGAATAAGCAGGTGAATTTTCTTGTTCATAAAGACAAGGGCTTTGAACTGGAAAATACGCTCGTGGTAAAAGTTCCTTCAAATCTTCGGAAAACCTCACAACGGATTAACAACCTGAAGGCTTTTGAGCATGATTTAACGAGTCACAGCTCAATTCTGGGAATCTCGGGTTCGAATGTAATTCCGGGAGATTTGCCTGCTTACAATTTCAATTTTAAGGAAAAACAGTCACAAAAAAGAGGTAAGGCGGCCTTAGTTGTGGCTGATAATAATTACATAAAGAATTATAAAATTAAATTAATTGCCGGGAATAACTTTTTTGCCAACAGCGATAATGGTGAAAATAACCAATGTATCATCAATCAGGCATGTTTGTCGGTTTTGGATTTTAACGATCCTGAAGAAGCAATTGGGAAAGTACTGAATATGCGAGATGAAAGCGGATTACAGGATTTTGATACCCAGATAACGGGGGTGACCGAAAATATGGATTTCAGCGACGCCAAAGAAAAACATGAACCCATTATATTGATTGACTGGACCCGGAACATGATTTGGGGAAATTATTCCATAAAAACTTTCACTGCAGATTATGCTTCCGTTCTTCCGTTTATTCGGGAAAAATTTCGTGCAACATTTCCGAACTATCCGTTTGAATATGTTGTGCCTGAAGATTACTATAATAAGCAGTTTGACTCAGAAAATCAACTCATAAAAATATTCCGGCTTTTTATTTTGGTGGCGATATTTATCAGCGTGATAAATCTGTTTGCCATATCCTGGCTGATTACAACAGCACGGATAAAAGAAATCGGCATCCGCAAAGTAAACGGCGCCAGAGTTTCCGAAATATTATCCTTGCTCAACAAAGACTTTATAAAATGGGTGGTGATTGCTTTTATAATTGCCACACCGGTTGCGTACTTCGCCATGAATAAATGGCTTGAAAACTTTGCCTACAAAACTAATTTGAGTTGGTGGATTTTTGCACTGGCAGGAGTGCTGGCTTTGGGTATTGCGTTATTAACAGTTAGTTGGCAAAGTTGGAGAGCGGCAACGAGGAATCCTGTTGAGGCGTTGCGATACGAATAAATATAAAATTTAGGATAATGATACGATTCAAAATCAAACTCGCAATTCGAAATTTACTAAAGAACAAATTGTATTCGTCGTTAATCATCGGCGGTTTTGCGGTTGGCTTTACGGCATGTATTCTCATTGCGTTATTTTACAATGCCGAGCACAACGTTGACAAGCATTTTGCAGATTATAAAAACATCTTTCGATTATACGATGCAAAAGACAACAAATCGGGGCTTGATTATAAATTAAATGCTGTGCTTTCGGAAAATTATCCGGATATAGAAGAAACATGTCCGCTTGGATTTTCCTATTTTCCAATGACACTTAAAGATCCGGAGACAAAGAACTACACGCGGGCAGAATATGTAGTTTCAACAAATAACGCTTTTTTTGATGTTTTTTCACTAAAGATTTTATCCAGCCTGGATGATCAACCATTTAGCCAAAACAATTCAGCAGTAATTACCGAGTCGGTGGCAAAGAAACTATTTGGCGATAAAAATCCTTTGGGGCGAACTGTCAAAGAAGAGTTCTTCACAGCTACTGTTACGGCAGTTATGAAGGATTTGCCTGAGAACTCAAGTTTTAAAGCTGAATTGCTTCTAAATAGTGAAAACAAAGATTTCCAGATGTCGCAGGAGTGCAATAACGGTGTTTGTATTTATCCAACCGAACATTTTCTGTTACTGAATAATGGCGTAAATCCCAATCAGTTTGCTGATAAGCTCAATGCTTCCATCGCACAATTTAACAACAATACCGACAGTCTTGCATTACAAAATTTATCCGATATTTATCTTTCTTCTCAGGTTCTTGGCTGGTCGGATGATCATAACAGGGGGAATTCAAAAATGCTCATGGTGTTTCTCTCTATCGCCATACTTATTATCCTTCTTTCCAGCATCAATTACCTTAATTATACGGTTTCGATGCAATATGCCAAAATGAAGGAAATCGGAATAAACAAAACCAATGGCGCCGGGAAATGGCACCTGTTTGCCGATTCGCTGGTGGAAGTATCGCTTGGAATTATTATTGCGCTGGTTATCTCGGGAATACTGGCTACAATGCTTTTACCTTCTACCGGCGTTTTGTTTGGAAGGGAAATTAATATGACAGATGTGGATTTTCGTCAACTCATTCCGGTTTTTGCAGGCACGATTGTGGGGATTATTTTTTTGAATAGTATGGCGCCTATTTATATTTTGTCGCGTTTTAATATCACCGATTTCCTGTCTGGAGGGCGAAAACGAACCGGGAAACAACTGGGAAAACATGCAATGCTCACTTTCCAGCTAACGGTTTCCATTGCTTTGATTGCTGTTGTGATGCTCATTTTTAAACAACTTCAGTACGTAAAACATCACGATTTAGGGTTTAACGAGGAACACCTTGTAAGGTTAGAACTTCCATATTTGTTTGAGAACCAGAAAGCATTGAAAGAAGAAGTCGCCAAACTTCCTTTTGTTGCCAGTAGTACTTTAAGTAATGGTTATCCCGGGCATATTAATATGAGTATGGGAAGCGGTGTGGATGGTGATGAATTTATGGTAAACTGTATTTATGTTTCCGACGATTTTCTTAAAACTTTTGGAATTCAACTGCTGGATGGCCGGAATTTTATGGCCGGCGATAAGGATAAAGCCTGTATAATGAATGAGGCAGCTGTGAAACGTTACGGATGGGAAGATCTTACAGGTAAAAAGTATAAAAATGGCCGGGATGGCGGGTTCAACGTTATAGGCGAAGTAAACAATTTTAATGTGGAATCATTGCACTCAGCCCTGACCCCGGTAGCGCTGTTTTATGAGCCTGATCATCAGTTCAACACGCTTTCGTTGCGGCTTTTACCCGGTGCTGTTGGACGAGAAATGGACCAACTGCGAGACACATGGAAAAGTTTCCTGCCTGACGATCCGATGGAATTTACCTTTTACGATGACCAGTTTCAGGCGATGTATGTGAAAGAAGACAAACTGGCAAAATCAATTTCCTTCTTTTCTCTGATTGCCATTGTGCTCACCAGCATGGGGATTCTCGGGCAAATTTTCCTGATTAGTCTTAACCGAACCAAGGAAATTGGAGTTCGCAAAGTAAATGGTGCCAAAGTATCAGAAATATTGGTTCTGCTGAACAAAGATTTTGTGATTTGGGTAGTGGTGGCATTTGCAATTGCCACTCCTGTTGCCTGGTATTCCATAAATAAATGGCTTGAAAACTTTGCCTACAAAACTAATTTGAGTTGGTGGATTTTTGCGCTGGCGGGGGTGCTGGCTTTGGGGATTGCGTTGCTAACCGTTAGTTGGCAAAGTTGGCGGGCGGCTACAAGGAATCCGGTCGAAGCACTTCGATACGAATAATAACATTAACACATAAAAACAGGAAAGATGAGACTCTACAAGTTAAAAATGACGATCAGGAATGCCCGTAAAAACGGAGTTTTGTCGTTTGCAAAAGTATTTGGGTTGTGCCTCTCGTTTGTAGTTATTTTGTTTGCATCGGGCTATGTATACTATGAAACCAGTTTTGACAATAGTATTCCCGACCATGACAAAATTTACCGTTGCCTGATGCAAGGGCAACTCGGCGAAGAAAAAGCCGATTATGCAGTGACCAGTCCAGCACAGGCTGCAGCAATCACCGCTGAAATTCCTGAAATTGAGGAATCAATTAGAATTCTCAGCAGGGGCAACGCAAGTTTAAAAATAAATGATAATCCTATAAAAGGAGGGCCGCTTTTTTATGCCGACCCCAATATTTTTTCTTTTTTCAGTATTCCCATAGAAACCAATATGGATAATCCTCTCGCTGCTGAGAATTATCTTGTAGTCTCAAAAAGTATTGCTGAAAAACAATTCGATTCTGTTGAGGATGCCTTGGGCAAGGTTGTCGAGATAAGAGGGGAAGAAAGTATAATCACAGGGGTTTTTAACGATTTGCCCAATAATTTTCATTTACAGGTTAGTCTGTTTCAATCCATACAAAAATCAAATCCCGACCAAATAGGCTGGGATTCGCAAAACTATTACACCTATTTTAAAACAAAACTTCCAAATGTGAGTGTTGATGAACTGAATTTTAAAATCAGCAAAACAGTTTACAACCATTCCGATGACAGGATTGATGCTGTAAACGCTAAGACTATAGATGACTTAAAATATGAAGATAATTTTTACCTTTTTTATACATGTGAATCCTTAAAAGCCATTCATTTCAGTAACCACAAATTCGACCCTGCCCAAACATCAAATAAAACGTATGTGTATGGCGCTATAATAATGGCTTTCCTGGTGCTTTTAATCTCTTCCGTTAACTTTATAAACCTTACCATCGCCAATATTTCAACGCGATTAAAAGAAGTGGGCATCCGAAAAACAATCGGGGCATTCAAAAAAGATATCATTAAACAATTTCTGTACGAAACTTCGGTATTCTTCACTTTATCGTTCTTACTGGCAGTAGTAATTTATCTTGGAGCAGGCACGCCACTTGCACAATATCTCGGTTTCAATATTCAACTTTCGGGAAACCTCACGTTAAAAATTATTGCTGCTGTTTTTATTGGGCTGTTAATTTTTAACCTCACAGCCAATGTCTTCCCAATTATCATTACTTCAAACAAAAAAGTATTGGGTCTAATTAAAAATGAAAGTGCGATTAAAAGACTCAATTGGAAAAACAACAGTTTTATACTTGTTCAGTTTGTCCTTTCCGGATTAATTATACTGAGTTCGGTTTTTGTTCAAAAACAAATTGATTTTATGGTTAACAAAGACCGCGGGTACAACGGTGATAACGTTGTTATGCTCTCGATGTGGGAATTGAACCCTCAAACAAGACAAAATTTTATCGACAAGTTGAAATCTTATAATTCAGTGCAGTCGGTATCAACCAGCGATGTATATTTTGGGGAAGACTTTAGTATGAATGGAGCCTGGTTCGAAACAAGAGAAGATGAGTACTATTTCCACACAAGTGTTTTACCGGTCGACGATGAATTTCTGAACACCTTTGGATTTAAAATGAAAGAAGGGCGCTATTTTGAAAAAGAAAGGCAAACCGATTTTGATGCAGCTATTCTTAATGAATCGGCAGTGAAAGTATATACAGGCAACGGTTCGCTGGTTGGCACAAATGTAATTGTAGGTGAAAAAACCTACAAGGTTATTGGAATTGTCAATGATTTTAATTTCCGTTCGCTCCATCATAAAATTGAACCTTTAGTAATTACACGAATAGAAAACCTTGGGGATGTATTTATAAAGGTCAGAAATGCACAGGTTTCAGAAGTGCTCTCAACCATTCAAAACCTTTGGGCTGAATTTAAGATTGACTTTCCACTAAATTATGAATTTCATGATGAAGTTCTGGCCCAACATTATGTCAAAGACCAGCAAGCAAAAAAACTGTTATTGTTGCTCTCCATCATTTCAATTGTAATTGCCTGTGTTGGGCTTTATGCCGTAAGCCTTTTTACCATTTTAAAGAAAACCAAAGAAATCGGCATCCGCAAAGTAAACGGAGCCAGGGTGTCCGAAGTAATGACTATGCTCAATAAAGACTTTGTGAAATGGGTAGTTATCGCATTTGTAATTGCCACACCTATTGCGTACTACGCCATGGATAAATGGCTTGAAAGTTTTGCTTATAAAACCACTTTAAGCTGGTGGATTTTTGCACTTGCAGGTTTACTGGCGCTGGGAATTGCGTTGTTGACGGTAAGTTGGCAAAGTTGGCGGGCGGCAACGAGGAACCCTGTCGAAGCTCTCCGATATGAATAGAGGAGAGCGAAGATCCCGATTGCTCGGGATGGAGGCACTCAGGTATGAGTGACGAACTCCCGATAACGAAGTGACTCGGGATGGAGGCATTGAGATATGAGTAAAGAAAACTAAAAAAAAACAAAATCATGATTAAGAATTATTTTAAAATCGCCCTCCGAAATCTGATGAGAAACAAGCTTTACTCATTGATAAATATTGTTGGACTGGCAATCGGAATAACTGCTTGTATTCTCATAATGTTGTATGTGCAATCAGAACTAAGCTATGATACGTTTCATGAAAAAGCAGACCGTATTTACCGTGTAAATTTGTATGGTGTGTTAAATGGCGATGAAATTAATAGTTCAGTCACCTGTCCGCCATTGGCAAAAACTATGCAAAATGAAATTCCTGAGGTTGAAGAAGCCCTGCGGTTAACTTTCATTGAACCGGTTATCAGACATAATAACGATGTTTTTAATGAAAAAAAGTGGTGCTACACCGATGCCAGTTTTTTCAAAATATTTTCCGCTACTTTTATTAAAGGCAATCCCGAAAATGCTTTGTCGCAGCCAAATACAGTGGTTTTAACAGAATTAACCGCCAAACGATATTTTGGGGATGACAATCCAATTGGGCAATTTATCAGGATGGGAGAAGACCAAGAATATGAGATTACCGGAGTAATTAAAGATTATCCCGAGAATTCACATATTAAGCCTGATTTTCTGGCCTCGATGAAAGGGCTGGATGTTGACAAAAATTTGAACTGGATTCAGAATATGATTCATACCTATATTCTGATTAAAGAAGGATCTACCAAACAGGATGTAGATGCCAAGCTTGAAGGACTGGTGGAAAAATATGTTGGCCCTGCTGTAAAACAAGCCATGGGCATTACGTTTGAAAAATTAAAATCACAGGGACTAAAATACAAATGGTATGCCCAACCATTAGTCAAAATTCATTTCGACAGGGAAGTAAAACCGGTGACTGAAGCTTCGGGCAACAAAAGTTACATGCTGATATTTTCGATTATCGCCATTTTTATACTTGTAATTGCCTGTATCAATTATATGAATATGTCAACTGCCCGCTCTGCTAAACGTGCTAAAGAGGTTTCGGTAAAAAAATCATTTGGTTCAGGCAGGAATCTCCTCATATTTCAATTTTTATCTGAATCGATGCTTGTAACATTACTTGCAATGGTACTTGCAATGGTATTTATAAAGCTTTTACTTCCTGAATTTAATAGTTTAATCGACAAACAACTTGTTTTCAATTACTTCAATAATTTCAAAACTATACCATTAATGCTCGCTTTTGGCATCGGAATCGGAATAATTGCAGGTAGTTATCCGGCCTTCTTTTTGGCATCGTTTAATCCGATAAAGGTTCTAAAGGGAAGTAGTAAATCGGAAGGTGGTAATGCAAAATTGCGTAGCGGATTGGTTATTTTTCAATTAATTGTCTCCATTGGGTTATTTTCAGGAGCCTTTTTCATCAGCAAACAATTAAGTTTTCTTCAAAATAAGGACCTTGGTTTTAACAAAGAAAATTTGCTTATAATCAACAAAGCTGATTACCTGGGAAACCAGTTGTCGTCTTTTAAAAATGAATTACTTGCCCAGACAGGCATATTGAAGATTACAAATTCTTCCTCTATTCCCGGAAGATTTAATTCGAGTAATTCCTATTTTCATCATTCGGTAGACGATACAAGGGGGATAAATACATTTTGGAGCGATTACGATTTTATAAATACCTATCAAATAGAATTAGCAGAAGGCCGCTTTTTTGAAGAGGGTAACCAATTCAATGACAAATCGGTTGTACTTAACGAAACCGCAGTAAAACAATTAAATATTGAAAACCCGATAGGCAAACAAATTTATAGCGGCACAAAAACAGAGGATAATAGCTTAACCATTATCGGTGTAATAAAAGATTTTCATAGTGAGTCGCTACATGAGAAAATGAGCCCTTTTGTATTGCTTAATGGAGGTGGAGAATATTTAAGTGTAAGAATTTCAGGAGATATACAGCAGAATCTGAAAATAATTGAACAAAGCTGGAATAAATTTGCCAAAGGTCAGGTTTTTGATTATGTGTTTTTTGATGAAGATTTCGGGCGCTTATACAAAGCAGAAGTAAGAACAAGAAAAATAGTTTCTGTATTTTCTGCACTGGCAATTCTAATAGCCTGTTTGGGACTTCTTGCCCTGGCTGCTTTTGTTGCAGAACAACGCACAAAAGAAATTGGGATACGAAAAGCAAATGGTGCCAAAATTCGTGAAATTTTGTTTTTGCTTAACCGCAACTTTATAAAATGGGTAGCCATAGCTTTTGTGATTGCCACACCCATTGCATATTACATAATGAATAACTGGCTTGAAAATTTTGCTTATAAAACCACGCTCAGTTGGTGGGTTTTTGCTTTGGCAGGACTACTGGCGCTGCTTATTGCCCTTATTACTGTGAGCTGGCAAAGTTGGAGAGCAGCAACGAGAAACCTGGTAGAAGCGCTGAGGTATGAATAAGAGCCTCTCCAACCCCTCCTAAGGAGGGGCTAAAAAAGAATATCGTTAGTTGCGAAACTTTAATTGATGAAGAAAAATGAAAAATATAAATGTTATAATTCGAAGTTTACTACGGCATAAATTATTTACCGTACTTAATTTTTTAGGGCTAACCATAGGACTAACCTGTGTTTTTATGATTTTATCGTGGGTGTACAATGAAACGGGTTACGATAAATTCAACTCGAATTACGACAACATATATCAAATCAACTTCAAAAACCAGAATGGCGAAATGGCGATGGCCGGAACACCAAATCCACTGGCGCCAATTCTTGAAAATGAAGTTGCATCGGTTGAAGCCACGGCACGATTAAGAAATGCCCCTGAATTTGCGTTCAAATACAACAATAACATGTTTTTTGAGGGGAAAGGAATTACCGCCGATCCCAAGATATTCAACATTTTTAGTTTTGAAACTCTTTCAGGCGACCCGGTTAAAGCACTTGAACAATCAGGCAGTTTTGTGATTACCGAATCGTTTGCCAAACGGTATTTTGGAAATGAAGATCCCATAAACAAAGAAATTCAGGTTGAAGGGCAATACTTTCTCACCGTAAAAGCAGTGCTTAAAGATGTACCTACACAGTCGCATCTTCAGTTCGATTATATTCTGCCACAAAAACTGTTGGAAGAGTATCATTTTTGCGGAATAGAATGGGGCGACCCGAATTTCCGTACATACGTTTTACTCACCAAAGGAAGTAATTCAGTTAATGCTGCAAAGGAAATTACGAGAGTTGCAAAAATTAACGGGATGCCTCATTTACAGAGTAATCAAATTGTTGCATTTCTGCGGCCATTAAAATCTATTTACCTCGATTACTCGGTGAATAACAGGCTTGGAGAAACCGGAGATTACCGTTACCTGTATATTTTCAGCACAGTTGCTTTGCTGATTTTGTTGCTGGCCTGTATTAATTTTGTAAACCTCACCGTTTCGTTATTTGCAAAAAAACAAAAAAGCACTTCCATAAAAAAAGTTTGCGGGGCAAGCCGGAAGTCTGTCTTTTTTAATAGCGTTGCCGAAAACGGTTCCCTTATTTTTCTTGCATTTATTCTTTCATTGTTCCTGTTTTGGTTCCTTCGGAATTCCTTCCAGAATTTGCTCGATAAACAATTTGGCGAACAGCTTATTAATTCCGGATTTGCAGGAATTATCGGGTTAATTTTCATTGTCACTATACTTATTTGTACGGTTTATCCTGCCGCCATTTTTTCCGGAGCAAAAGCAATTGAGTTGATGAACCGTTACAATAAACGGAAATCGGGAATCTTAAAAAGCATGGTTGT
Organism: uncultured Prolixibacteraceae bacterium; assembly: GCA_963771595.1. Lineage (GTDB taxonomy): Bacteria > Bacteroidota > Bacteroidia > Bacteroidales > Prolixibacteraceae > CAVYUC01. The sequence goes on from CAVYUC010000009.1 coordinate 124,327, forward strand.
TTTTCAGAATATTATTGCAGTTCTTCTCATTATTGCTGCCATTGGTGTAAACAAACAAATGCAATTCATCAATCATAAAAAACTTGGATTTAATTCAGATCAGGTTGCTTTCACTTATTTGCGCGGAACCATCAATCAGAAAATTGCGGTGGTCAAAAATTTGCTGAACGAAAATCCAAATATTTCTGAAATTAGTTTAAAAGATTGTCCTCCATTTCAGCAAATTAACGGAACTGTTGGAATAGCCTGGAAACAAAATGGCGAGTGGCAAAACCAAAACACAGCAAATCCGGTTGGAATGGAAACCACTCGAATTGACGACCATTACCTAAAAATGATGAATGTTGAATTTGCTGCAGGTCGTAATTTTTCCAATAATATATCAAGCGATAAACAAAATTACATTGTCAATGAAGAAGCAGTTCGTTTAATGGGACTTGAAAATCCGGTTGGTAACGAATTTTCACTTTATGGTAGAGAAGGAGTTATTGTAGGTGTGATAAAAGACACCTGGTTCAAATCGTTGCATGAGAAAATCAATCCACAGGTTTTTCATTTGTATAACGACGAAGTTTCAGAATCGTATTTCAGTACTTTATTTTTCAGAATAAACGGTAATGTTCCGCAAACACTGGATTTTATTAATAATATCTGGGCAGAAAATAATCCCGGAGTACCGTTTGAATATCATTTTCTCGATCAGGATTATGAAAATTTATACAAAAAAGACATGCAGATTGCCGGAGTTTTAAATTGGTTTACAATTCTGGCTGTATTTATTGCCTGTCTCGGACTTTTTGGACAGGCGGTAATTGCTGGCGAAAATAAAATCAAAGAAATCGGAATCCGAAAAGTAAACGGCGCCAAAATTTCAGAAATACTAACGCTTTTAAACAAAGATTTTATTAAGTGGGTAGTAATTGCTTTTGCAATTGCTACCCCTATTGCCTGGTTCGCCATGAATAAATGGCTCGAAAACTTTGCCTACAAAACCAGTTTAAGTTGGTGGATATTTGCACTGGCAGGTTTGCTGGCATTAGGAATTGCTTTGCTGACGGTTAGTTGGCAAAGCTGGAAAGCAGCCACGCGGAATCCGGTGGAGGCGTTGAGGTATGAGTAAAATAAACAGTATAGGAAATAAATCAGCAACAACAATTAAAATAAAATTTTCACAATGAATACTCTTAGAACAGCCATACGTAATTTTTTAAGGTTTCGTTTGTATTCCTTCATTAATTTAACAGGATTAATACTAGCCTTTTCGTTTGCTATTGCATTGTTAATGTATGTTCAGTTCGAGCTCTCATTCGATAAATTTCATCAAGATAAAGACCATATATTCAGGGTAAATGAAATTTCCACAGATCCTAAAAGCATTGAAATCTATCCTGCTATAAGAGCGCCGTATGGACCGGCACTTGAAGCTGAAATCCCCGAAATTCAAAGTTATGTGAGAATAAAGCCTGCAAGAGAAGAGCTGACATGGGAAGATAACAGAATGAGGTTCGACAAGGTATTGTACACCGATAATAACTTTTTCGAATTCTTTACCTTTTCACTTGTTACGGGCAACACGTCAACGGTTTTGAATGGTAACAAAATTGTTATTACCGAAGAAACTGCCAGCAGATTATTCGGAGGGCAAGTTGCACTTGGTAAATCTGTGACGTTAAACAACAAATTATTCCAGGTTTCAGCCATCGCAAAAACGCCTCCACATAATTCGCATCTACAATTCGATGCTGTGGTACCGATAAATACACTCTTAAATGCTCCTGATATTTATGTGGGTTGGGATGGTGGAATGTCGGCACATACTTTTGTAAAAGTTGAGCAAAAAGCAGATGTGAAAAATATTGATGCAAAATTAGTTCCCTTTTTATGGTCGAAGGTGAATGAAAAAAATGAAGGGAGCGGGTTTTTCTCAGAGTTTACGCTGGAGCCCATTACAAAAATTCATCTTTTTTCGAATGTGGATTACGATAACTTTAAAAAGGCGGACATAAAAAGTGTACTGATAATGTTACTAATCTCTTGTATTATTCTGCTTGTTGCCATACTGAATTTCATATTTATCTCAAGCGGGATTTTATCGTACCGCGGAAAAGAATTCCGGATTAAGAATTATTTAGGCTCAGGCAGGTTAGAAGTTTTCAAGCAATTGTTTGTTGAAAATACTCTGCAATTTTCTATTGCCATTGTACTTTCCATTTTTATTGTCATGTCTTTCGAAAGTTCTATCTGTTCTTTATTTGGCTACAGTTTTAATTTTCTCTCAGAACGAATTCTTTCGACCATTATTTTACTACTGATTTTTTGTGTATTTGTCAGCTTTCTTATTAGTTCCATTTCCTCCTATAACTATTTCAAAAATAGGGTAACAGCTTCATCTCAAATGACTAATGCCAGCCATCGAAATAAAAAATTAATTTCTGTGTCGGCAGTTCAAATTGGATTGTCGATGGTGCTAATAATAGCTGTTATCGTTACTTCCAAACAACTGAACTACGCTCTTAACAAAGACCTTGGGTTTACACAAGACAATATTATTCAGATTTCGCATCCCGAAGTTGGACAAAAAAAAGAGGCTTTAATTAATGAAATAGGGAAATTACCGGGCGTAAGAAATGTTACGGCCAGTTTTGGAATTCCCGGACTTGAAACTACTGCAAATGGTTACCGACCCGAAGGTGGAGACCAATGGTATATTTACAGTGCATTATACGCGGATGAAAATTTCCTTTCGACTTACGAAATTAAACTTCAGGAAGGAAGAAATTTTAATCCGGGGAAATCAGGCAAAAACGAACCTTTTATTATTAATCGTACGCTGGCTAAATCGCTGGGTTGGGACGATCCAGTTGGTAAAACACTTTTCAGAGATGGAACACACGAGATAATTGGAGTTGTGGAAGATTTTCATGTGGGTTTAATTTATTCCAAAATTCCCCCATTAATTATCTCCAAAGAAATGCAGGAAAATTTTTATTCGCTTTCGGTGGCTATTCAAACAGGAAATACTAAACAAACACTTGCAAATATTGAAAAAAGTTGGAAAAATGTAATGCCCGGCGTTCCTTTTGAATATTCATTTTTTGATGAAAAATTTGAGCAGTTGTACGCAAGTGTTCAACGTACCACAAACATACTGTTACTGTTTACGGCTATTGCCATTATTATTTCGATGTTGGGATTATTTGGCATTTCACTAATGCTTGTAAACAGCAAAACAAAAGAAATTGGCATACGAAGAGTAAACGGCGCTAAAGTATCGGAAATACTAAGTATGCTCAACCACGACTTTATAAAATGGGTTGCCATTGCATTTTCAATTGCTACACCCATTGCTTACTACGCTATGCACCTTTGGCTCGAAAACTTCGCCTACAAAACCGCCTTAAGCTGGTGGATTTTTGCGCTGGCCGGATTACTTGCATTGGCAATTGCATTGCTAACCGTAAGTTGGCAAAGTTGGCGGGCAGCAACGCGGAATCCTGTTGAGGCATTGAGATATGAATAAGAACCCCCTCTAACTCCTCCGCCAGTTGGCGGAGAGGATTAGGGATAGATGATAAGATGAACGATAATAACAAATATCCACTGGCGGAAGAACCGCAAAAGCTGCGGAAGTGGAAGTTTTGATAGATGGTAGATTGAAATACAGGCTCAAAGTCCTCTTCAGGGCTCCGAAATTTCGGAGTAGGGGTGGAGTTGGCAAAGTTGGCGAACGGATACAAGAAATCCGGTTGAGGCGTTGAGATACGAAAAAAGAAAATACCAAAAATAAAATCATCAACATGATTCAACATTTTTTTAAATTAAGCTTTCGCAATTTGCTTAAAAGCAAAGCAAATACGAGCATTAACATTGCAAGTTTAGCTCTTGGAGTTACCATTTTGCTGTTAATAATGATATTTGTATTAAATGAATTAAGCGTTGATAATTTTAATTCAAAAGCAGACCGAATTTATAAAATAACTTATGGGATTTCGAGCCTCACCCCCGGTCCTTTAAATGAATACCTGCGAGACCAGTTTCCGGAAATTGAACAAACCACACACATCGAAACTCGTCAGTTATCCGTGTTTTCACCGGTAATTCAGTACAAAAATCAATCTTATGAAATCGAAAAGTACTACTCTGCCGATCCCGGATTTTTCGAAATGTTTGATTTTGAAGTATTACAGGGCGATCTTAAATCGGCCATAAAGTCTCCCTTTTCACTTATATTAACGGAAAGTGAAGCTTCCAGAATGTTCGATAAAAAGAATCCCATTGGAGAAACGGTAATCTGGAAAAGTTTTCAGGACTTTACTTTCACGGTTAATGCTGTTGTTAAAGATTTACCTTCAAATTCATCCATTCAGTTTAATGGTCTTGTTTCCGATGCATCGGTGAACGGAATGGGTGGTAGCCGTTATTCAGAAAACTGGGGTTACACCGTTTATGAAAGTTATGTGCTTTTAAAACCAAATGTAGATGTCAGGAATCTGGAGAAAAAACTGGCCGCTAATCTTATTTCATACTACCAGAAAAATTTGGCGGGTTCGGCGAGTGTAAACGATGCCAAAGCAAATCCAATTCATTTGCACACTTTAAAAGACGTTTATTTTAATAAAGTTCTCTCAAACGACACAACCAACCGCGGAAACAAGGCATTGGTAAATATGTTGCTTATAATTGGTGGCATTGTAATGATGCTTTCGGTAATTAACTACATAAACCTTACAACAGCACGCGCCTCTGGCCGAACCAAAGAAATGGGCATTCAAAAGCTAATGGGGTCAAATCAAAAAGATCTGATCCTTCAGCACCTTTCCGAAACAACACTTATCAGCTTTTTTGCAGTTACTGCAGGAACCTTGTTAACTCTCGTTCTAATAAGCCAATTCGGTAATTTCATGAATGTTGCAAACGGATTAAAATTTCAGCTCCGGATGTTTGCGATGCTGGTTCCAGCCGCTATTGTTTTAGGCCTTGTTTCCGGAATATATCCTGCAATTTTGCTTTCTTCCCAAAAAGCTATTGATATAGTTCAAATGAAAATGGGGTTAAAAAGCAAGGGTGGAAATCTACGTCATTCACTTATTGTTTTTCAGTTTTCGGTTACCATTGCTTTAATTGCAGTAACATTTTTGATTTTTAAACAACTAAATTTCATAAAAGATAAGGATCTTGGAATACCCAAAGAACAAATCGTTTACGCCAAACTTCCTTATTCAATTTTGCGGGGGAATAAAGAAACATTACGCGAACGTTTACTTGCTTTACCTGAAATTGAACAAGCTGCATTTTCAAGTAATATTTTTGGGAAAATTGATGGACTGGACAATCAGGAAATTGATGGTAAAAACCTGAACTTTGCCACAACCTGGGTGGATGCAGAATTCATCAATCTGTATAACCTGCAATTGGTTGATGGACGTTTCTTTTCGAAAGATTTGAAAACAGATGAAAATGCAACTGCTTTAATAAATGAAGCTGCGGTTCGCGATTTTGGAGTTGAAGATCCCTATCAGCTAAGTTTTCGCATACCCGGAGGAAATGCAAAAGTAATAGGAATTGTAAAAGATTTCAATTACAAATCGTTGCATAACAGAATTGAACCACTTGTAATTATTTATCTTCCAAGGCAAGGGCAGTATGTAAACCTGAAAATTGCAGGCAACAATATTCCGGCAACCCTGAAAAAAGTGAAATCAATTTGGAATGAACTTGCTCCCGGCTTCCCATTCAGCTATCATTTTTTAGACCAGGACTTTGATCAACTTTACAAAAAAGATGAACAAATGGGAAAAGCGATTACTCTGTTTTCGTTAATCGCCATTGCAATAGCCGCATTGGGAATTCTTGGCCTCTCCATTTTTATGGGCGAAAGCAGAATAAAAGAAATTGGTATCCGAAAAGTAAACGGCGCCAAAATATCTGAAATACTAACCATGCTCAACAAAGACTTTATTAAGTGGGTGGTGATTGCATTTGTAATCGCCACGCCAGTTGCATACTACGCCATGAACAAATGGCTCGGAAACTTTGCATACAAAACCAGCTTGAGTTGGTGGATATTTGCACTGGCCGGTTTGCTGGCGCTGGGAATTGCCTTGTTAACAGTTAGCTGGCAAAGTTGGAGGGCAGCAACAAGGAACCCGGTGGAGGCATTGAGATACGAATAAAAACAAGTCCCATCGGGACGAAGTTATGGTAGAAATTGAATGATGACAGCAAATTAAATCGCATAGCGATGATGTTTTAGATTGAAATAAAAAATAACGATGATTATTTATTTGAATTTTATGATTAAGGGATCAATAACACCGTCCCTATGGGACTTCTGCTTTCAGGTGATTTCCGGGGCTACCATAACAACGTGCCCTACGAGGAACCAGGTGGAGGTGTTACGTTATGAATAAAGCCTCCTGCCGCGTGCAAGGGATGGGCTTAAAAATTGTCAGATGGAAATAAAATATCTCAAAAATGAGTGAAAACAACATAAAGAATTCTTCAAAGTCCCTCTTCGGGGGATTTAGGGGGCTGTAATCTGTAAAATAATTAAATCTTACACGATGTCGAACACTTTAAGACTTTTCATCCGTTCGTTAAACCGAAAAAAAACAATGTCGGTAATAACGATAGGCGGCTATGCTATCAGCATGGCGGTATTACTGATATTATTAAGTTTTATTATCGGTGAAAAAAATGTAAATAAAGAGTTTGAAAACAGGGATAATATATACCGTGTGGTCCGATCAGATAATGAATCAACCGTTCCAAAAACTTTGTATGATGATGTTAAGGGAAAACTGCCCGGTATTGATAAAATGTGTTTATACACAATCAGAAAGCAATTGTACAAAATAGGAAGTCATCAGGAATGGGCAGATTTTATTGCTACGAATGATGAATTTCTAGATATGTTTTCTTTTGAGTTTATTTGCCATTCACCTGAACCAACTTTATTGGTTAAAGAGAATATTATCCTTACTAAAGAGTTCAGTGAAAAGCTTTTTGGAGAAAGGAATCCATTAGGAGAATCCCTGGAAATAAAAAACAAAAGTTACTATATCGTTGGAGTAGTTACTGATGTGCCGGAAAATTCTTCGTTCCGCTTTGATGCACTAATGAATGTTGACCTTGCATCTGTATCAAAATTTGGATTTCATGGAGAGGAAGAACATACTTTGGTAAATGCTTTTGTAATGCTTAATCCTAATTCCAATCCAGCAACAATAAATAAGCAAATATCAGGAATGATTAGCCACTGGAAAGCCTACAAAGACGCAACGCTAACCTTACAACCTCTAAAAGATATTTATTTTAATGGACTAGGAAACGACCAATTGCTGCATGCCAATGTTAAATTGATTTACTTATTATCAAGCATTGCCTTGGTTATCCTGTTAATGACTATTTTCAATTATGTGAATCTTACTGTTTCAAGTGGTTATGAGCGGTTAAATGAATTTGGAATAAAAAAAACCACTGGAGCAGCCAAAGAAGATATTTTCAAACAGATTCTTGTCGAATCTGTTTTTATTTCATTTCTGGCAATGATAATTGCCATTCTGTTTATAACCGTAATTTCACCGCTTTTTACAGATATACTTGGTAAAAGAATTGATTTAAGCTCTTTTATTTCACATCCGATAGTATTTATATCAGCCTTCCTTGTATTTTTTGTAACCGGTATTTTCTCTGGAATATATCCGGCAGTGGTGTTCTCAGCAGTTTCTCCGCTACAAATGATGTCGAATAGTAAAGGTTCCAAAAGAAAAGGACAAAGGGCGGGAATAATTGCAGTACAGTTTTTTATCACTTCGGTTCTTATTATTTCTTTGTTGTTTGTGCAGAAACAGTTGGACTTTGTCAAGCATAATGATCCAGGCTTTGATAAAGAAATGCTGGTCAGATTTGACCTTATGGGAAATGCAAATCAAAAGTGGGAGGTATTAAAAAACGAACTACTTAAACATCCTCAAATTATTTCAGTATCCGCTTCATCAGGAAGCCCTTTGCAGATTCCCGGCTGGTCGTCTGGTCAATATAATGTGGAAGGTGAAAAAAAAGAAATTTCAATGGAGTACTTTTCTATCGATGAAAATTTTATTGAAACATTTGGCTTAACCCTTATCAAAGGAAGAAATATTCAGAACACTGACTCCAATGTTTGTCTGATAAATGAACATCTATACCATGAATTTGAATGGGATGATCTTGCCGGAAAAGAACTTAACAGAAGCAGAGTTGTGGGTGTTATTAATGATTTTCATTACCAAAACCTATACAGTAAAATAGGAAATCTACAGCTTCAAAAAGTCCCCCCGGAATATGCATTTGTTCTAAATGTTAAAATCAACGGGAATATTTCAGAAAATCTTGAAATCATTAAAAACGAATACAAAAAGATTGAATCTGAAATTCCATTTTCTTTTAAGTTTTATGATGATTGGCTTCAGTCAATGTATCAGAAAGAAGAAAAACAGGCAAAAGCAATAAAAGTATTTGCATTATTTGCAATCATTATTTCTTGTCTCGGTTTAATTGGATTAATTGAGCATATCACCAGTAAAAAAATTAAGGAAATAGGAATTCGAAAAATTAACGGGGCAAAAGTACATGAGGTTATTTCTATGTTGAATAAAAGCGTAATTAAATGGGTAATTACAGGTTTTGTAGTTGCGTGCCCGATTGCCTGGTTCATAATGCACAAATGGCTTGAAAATTTTGCTTACAAAACCAGTTTAAGCTGGTGGATATTTGCACTGGCCGGTTTGCTGGCGCTGGGAATTGCGTTGTTGACGGTAAGTTGGCAAAGTTGGCGGGCGGCAACGAGGAATCCGGTGGAGGCACTCCGATATGAATAAATACAATTTATAACCTAAAAAATGAAAACGCTAAAAATAATATTTCGTGGATTCCGAAGAAATAGTCGGTTGAATCTGCTGAATATTTCATCGATGGCCATCGGAATAGCCGTTGCTATTATCGTTTTAAGCTATGTTTACCAGGAATTTAATTACGATGCGCAATATGCGAATTCAGACAGGATTTACCGCATTTTAACACAAAACGATAAAGATGAACTTTCAGGTGCCGCAACGTACGGACCTTTGGCACAAAGCCTGAAATCCGATTTTCCCGAAATAAACGATGCTATCCGTGTTAGTTTTTACTGGGGATATCTGGCGCTTACTGCAGGAGATAAAAAATTTAATGAAACCCGTACCATTTTTGCCGATCCTAATTTTTTCACACTATTTTCATTCCAATTTGAAAAAGGCGATGCGTCAAAATGTTTAAGCACTCCTACTTCCATTGTTTTGTCGGAAAGCGCTGCCATAAAATATTTTGGCGAAACAGATGCCGTTGGAAAACAAATAAAAATCGGAGAAGACAAATTGTTTACTGTTGGTGGAATTTACAAAGATTTTTCATCCAACTCCAATTTTCGGGGCGATATAATTCTACCGCTGGAAATTATATCAAAAATCACTCAGGTTTGGATTGAACCCACCTGGAAGTATCAATCCGATATTCACACTTTTGTGTTGGCAGAATATAATACCGATGTCTCAGTTACCTCAGGGAAAATTGAAAATTATCTTTCCCGGCATGTTCAGGAAAATCCCGAAAAACTGGTATTACAACCGTTAAAAAAGTTACACACTGAAATGCAAACTGGCTGGGAATCGATACCACAGGCCAATAAAAGTTACCTGTATCTTTTGGGAGTTATAGCCATTGTTATACTTTCAATGTCGGCAGTAAATTTCCTGTTGCTTCATATAGGAACAGCATCACAACGCGCTATTAATACAGGAGTCAAAAAGGTTTGCGGGGCCTCAAAATCTATTATTTTCCGCGATCAAATTCGCGAGATATTATCTTATTTCTCAATAAGCATGTTGATGTCATTCTTTTTGGTTTACCTGTACCATTCTATTCTTACTGCCCGCTTATCATTTTTGCCATCTGTTAACACATTCGATATTACCCTTTTACTTTTTCTGTCTGGACTAATCATTGCTTTTGCAATTTTGACTTCGGTTATTCCTGCGGTAATAATTTCAAGACAAAAAACGGTACGCATTTTTAAAGCAGATCAACAATCGCTGCACAAACAACCGAGAATGGTGAATGTACTGATAATTGGACAATTTACAATCAGTGTTGTGCTGTTGGCGATTACAACTTTGTTTTATAAACAAGTTCATTTTTTGGAAAAACACAACCCGGGATTTGCCAGGGAAGAATTAATAACCATTCCTTTGAATATGTCGGTTGATGAAGGATTAAACGGTAACAAATTTGACGCTTTTGCACAGGAATTAAAAAAAATGCAGGGGATAAAAAATGCAACACTCGCTTTTTCTTCGCCATCGGATGTACAAACATCAGCCGATGATTTTCGTTGTGACGGAATGCCGGAAGGAAAAACCGTTAGCATGCAATGGAACTCGGTTTATTACGATTATTTTGAAACGCTCGGTGTTAAAATTAGTGGAGGGCCGTGGCTTTAGTCGCGACTTTCAAAAGCGACATAGTTGATTACGATAATGAAAGAAAATGTGCCTATGTGATCAATCAAAAAGCGGCTAATGAAATGGGAATTGAAAATCCCGTTGGAAAAACACTACTATGCTTACCAGGAAGGTACGATAGTTGGCATTGTGGAAAATTTCAACTTCAAATCGCTGCACAGTGAAATAACTCCCATGTGTTTTAATATGAATCCGTTTTATTACAACGAAATTATTGTACGAATGAATCCTGGTGTGCCGGCAGTGCTGGATCAGATAAAAACCGTGTGGGAAAAATTTGTACCTGAATATCCTTTTGAATATAGTTTTGTAAACGACCAGCTCAACAAAATGTACGAATCGGAAAGTAAACTGACGACCAGTTTAAATGTATTTGCCGGAATTGGAATTCTGATTGCTTGCATGGGGTTGCTTGCGCTTACTATTTTGGCCATGCAAAAACGAACCAAGGAAATAGGTATCCGAAAAGTCAACGGCGCCAAAGTTTCCGAAATACTAACCATGCTCAACAAAGACTTCATTAAATGGGTGGTGATTGCTTTTATAATTGCCACGCCAGTTGCATACTACGCCATGAATAAATGGCTTGAAAATTTTGCCTACAAAACAAGTTTAAGTTGGTGGATATTTGCACTGGCCGGTTTGCTGGCGCTGGGAATTGCACTACTAACCGTGAGTTGGCAAAGCTGGCGGGCGGCAACAAGGAATCCTGTCGAGTCACTCCGGTATGAGTGACGAAATCCCGAGAACGAAGTGACTCGGGATGGAGGCATTGAGATATGAATAAGACCCCTCCTAACCTCCCCAAGGGGAGGAACTGGAAGCAGCCAGATTGATATAACAGAATAACGATAAAGAGATGTAATAAATATGCACTGGCTCAAAGTCCCCTTCAGGGGATTAAGGGGGCTGTAAGTTGGCGGGCGGCGACGAGGAATTCGGTGGAGGCTCTCAGATATGAGTAAGAAGCCCCCTCTAGCTCCCCCGAAGGGGGAGGACTTTGAGGAAGAAGATAAATGAACGATAGTAACAAATATGCACTGGCAGAAGTCACTCTGCCAGCTGGCGGAAGATTTAGATGAAATCTGGTGTAACTATAAAGTAAAATAAGCGTCATACCAATTGGCAGTCTTTATTATACAATCAAAAATAGCAATATGAAAACAGCAATGCATTTAAAAAAGTATACAATGATTATAATGCTCATGACAGCGTTTTCATTGTACGGATTTTCGAAAGAAGATCAACCTTCCATTACAAAAACGTTTAACCTGACCCAGCCCGGAACTTTAAATGCCAAATCATCCGGTGGTGGTGTGGAGGTAAGAACCCACAATCAGAAAACGGTTGTGATACAGGCTTTTGTCCGAAAAAACGGAAGGCTTTTATCCCCGACAGACAAAATGCTGGATGAAGTGCTTGAGGATTTCAATCTGGATTTCTCAAAAAGTGGTTCTGCTATAACAGCCATAGTGGAACGACAGAGTCAATGGCGTTTTATGAATAATGTAGGCATTTCGTTAATAGTTTTAGTGCCCCGGGAAATGTCATGCAATGTATCGTCGAGTGGCGGTGGTGTTGCTATTTCAGGCGTGGCCGGAACACATAGTTTTACCAGCAGCGGTGGTGGAGTTCACCTCGAAAACGTTACCGGAAACACCAAAGCAAAGTCATCAGGTGGAAGTGTGAAAGTTACCAACCAAAACGGGGATGTTCAGTTGCGTTCCAGCGGTGGCGGAGTTACCCTGGATGGCGCACGTGGTAACGTTGTGGCACACAGCTCAGGAGGCAGTGTACGCCTTAATGATATACACGGAGATGTGGAAGCCGGCAGCAGTGGCGGGGGCGTTACTGTTAACGGAGAATCAGGTGCTGTAAAAGCCAAATCCAGCGGCGGATCAGTTCATGTAAACATCGGCAACTTAAGTAAGGAACTGCATCTGGAATCCAGCGGAGGAGGAGTTGATGCTGTCATTCACAACGGTGAAAACCTGGGCCTTGATTTGGATTTGAGCTCATCAAAAGTGAATATTGAGTTGAATAATTTTTCGGGTAAAACAGAGAAAGACCGGGTAAAGGGAACAATGAACAACGGTGGAATTCCAGTGTATATGCATGCATCCGGCGGAAATGTTAATGTAAAATTTGAGCATCTATAACTTGAGTTACAATGTACCAAAGCTATACCTCTTTGGTAATTTAGTGCATATCAGATTAACATAACAGGTAAACCGGATGATGGAACAGGTTTCGGAGAAAGGAATTCATATGCTGCTTTTAAAAAAGACCTGAAATAAATTAAGCCTTTTAAACACAAAATAATCTCCCAAAATTGTAACGCAATCTTTTTTTTGGTGTCTATACAATATCTGATTAATAACCAATTAAAAACTTTTCGCCATGATTTTCAGAAACCTGCTCATCGGCTGGAGAAACATCAAAAAAAATGGGATTTTCTCTGTCATTAATATCACCGGATTATCTCTCGGAATTGCGGTGGCAACGCTCATTTTATTTTGGGTGGTAGATGAATTAAGTTTCGATAAATTTCATAAAAACATCGACCGCATTTATACGGTTTACGAGCACCAACAGTATTCCGAAGGACAGGAGTTATTCACCTTTTGTACGCCCTTCCCGCTTGGTAAAGAACTTGTAGACAACTACAGCGAAGTGAAGAATGCCACCACTTTTGCCAACGTGGGCGAACAACTCATCCGGTTTGAAAATAAAGAATACAAGGAAGGCCCGGTGATTTGTGCAGACAGTGCATTTCTGAATGTTTTTTCCTTTGAAATAACAGAAGGCAATAAAAATGCATTACAGGCGCCCGATAAAGTGATTATTAATAAAGAAATAGCTACGCTCCTTTTTGGTAATGAACCGGCTGTGGGAAAGATGATTGCATTTAACGACACGCTTTCCTTTACTGTTGGGGCTGTGGTAAATACCGGCAAAATAAATTCCACCATCGAGTTTAAAATTCTTGCGCCATTAAAACTGGTTGAAATTTATGGTGCCGATTTAACCAGGTGGGGAAACAACTGGCCACGCACGAGTTTACTTTTGGCCGAAAATGCGGATGCTGAGCGATTAGACTCCAAAATCAGCAACTTCATGAAAGACAGAGATCAGGAAAATACAACCCTTTACCTGTTTCCCTTTCAGAATGAACGACTTTATTCCTATTCCGGTAAAAATAACCGTATTCAGTATATTTACCAGTTCCTGGGCATTGCATTTATTATTATCCTTATTGCTTCAATAAATTTTATCAATTTGTCGACAGCCAAGGCAGAGCAACGTCGTCCGGAAGTGGGCATCCGGAAGGTAATGGGAGCCAATAAGATGTCAATTCTAAATCAGTTTTTGCAGGAGAAAGGAATTATGATTTTTCTCAGCCTGTTGTTCAGTGCACTTCTGGTGATCCTGTTTATACCGGCTTTTCGTTCTATTTCCGATAAAGTGGTTTCGCTGAGCCTGCTTTCAAATAAGCTGATGATCCTGTTACTGGCAGGTGTGGTAATCACCGTTTTGGTGCTTTCGGTGGTTTATCCATCGCTTTATGTTTCCTCCTTCGCACCGGCACATGCCATTAAAAATCCGGGGATGTAAAAAACAGGGTAACCTTGGTCTGAAAAACCTGCTGGTAACCCTCCAGTTTGTTTTATCAGTTATTTTAATCAGCAGTACCATCATTATAGCCCGGCAGTTGGATTTCATCAATAATTACGATTTAGGCTACGATCAGGCCAACATGATATATATTCCGCTGGACGGAGAAGCCAAAAACAAACACGAAGCGCTCAAACAGGAGTTTTTGGGAATATCTGGAGTGGTGAATGTTTCACGTGTCAGCCGCATTCCGTTTTATGGCGGAAACTCATCGTGGGGATTCGACTGGGAAGGAAAAGATCCGGAAAACAAAGTTTTGATTTGCAACATGAATGTCGACCGCAACTATTTTGAAACCATGGGTATTCAATTTACCGAAGGCAACAATTTTCCGGATAACTATAACGAAGTGCTGGATCTTGAAAAACTTCCATCCCCGAAAGTTATTCTCAACCAGGAAGCCATTCGCCGAATGGGAATGAAGAACCCGGTAGGAAAATATTTTGGAAGGCAAGGCGAAGACATTAAAGGGGCAATTGCAGGAGTGACAAATGATTTTCATTTCGAGTCGCTAAAAAGACCGGTGGAACCTATGTTATTGCTGCCGCTCACCGATAAACCAGGGTATATAATCGCGCGGATTGACCCGGCCAATTTCACAAAAACGCTCTCAGATATTAAAGCTGCCTGGACTAAAATTTTACCGCAATCGTTGTGCGAAATCAGTTTCTTCGACGACAGCCTGGAAGAAATGTACAACTCTGAAATAAGAATTTCAGGATTATTCCGGTATTTCTCATTCATAGCTATTTTTATTTCCTGCATCGGGTTGTTTGGGCTGTCGTTGTTTGTGATTGAGCGCAGGAAGAAGGAAATCGGGGTACGAAAAGTAAATGGCGCCAAAATCGGGGAAGTCATGTTTTTGCTGAACAAGGATTTTATTCGCTGGGTGCTTATTGCATTTGTTATTGCCTGTCCGATTGCCTGGCTGGTGATGCAAAAATGGCTTGAAAACTTTGCATACAAAACCAGTCTGGACTGGTGGGTATTTATCCTTGCCGGAGCATTATCCGTAATCATTGCAGTATTAACGGTCTCCTATCAGTCGTACAAAGCGGCTGTCCGAAATCCGGTTGAGGCATTAAGATATGAGTAAGGCCCCTCTAACTCCCCCGTAGAGGAGAATAAGGAAAAATGGAAAACCATGATTTAAAAGATGTACAACTCCAGTGTAATAGTAAATAATTTTTGAGAGCACACATTCAAAAAACGTAATTATAGTTTATGACAAAAAATCATACACTTTTTGTCTAAATTTTTGACAACATCAGTTCGTAAAATTTCCCATGTGGCTGAAAATCTATATCTTGCAAAAAAGGCATCGGTTTTGGTAGAAAGAATTGATGAATAATTTCGTTTGGATATAACCTTTATCGTTGCAAATAAAGTTCAAAACATGATACGACTAACAAAAATCGACAAGTATTACGATGCTAAATTTCAACGAACCTTTATTTTAAAGGGGGTAAACCTTGAAGTTAAACAAGGTGAATTTTTAACCATCATGGGGCCCAGTGGCGCCGGAAAATCAACGCTTCTGAATATAATCGGCCTGCTGGATGAACCCGGCGCCGGTGAATATTATTTCTGGGATGAGCCGGCCCACAAAATCAAGGAAAAGCAGAAAGTACAATACCACCGAAGTCATATTGGTTTTATTTTCCAGGCATTTCACCTTATCGACGAATTGAATGTTTACGAAAATATTGAAACACCTCTGATTTATCGCGGCATTAAAGCAAAAGAACGAAAAGCCATGGTGGCGGATCTGCTCGATCGTTTTAATATAGTGGCAAAAAAAGATTTGTTTCCGGGCCAGCTTTCCGGTGGACAGCAACAGCTGGTTGCCATTGCACGCGCCATTGTTGGCAAACCAAAGCTTCTGCTCGCCGACGAACCTACCGGAAACCTCCACTCTGAACAGGGCGAAATGATTATGAATCTGCTGAAAAAACTGAATGAAGAAGGAATGACCATCATCCAGGTTACCCACAATGAAAAGTTTGCCCAATACGGAACACGGATTGTGAAATTAGTTGACGGATTGATAGAAGAAGATTTTCCGGTAGAAAAACAAAAAGCAGACATTTCAATATGATTCTAAAAGTTGTAGTTCGAAATTTACTCCGGCATCCTTTTTTAAACCTGGTTAAGATAACCGGGCTGAGTCTGGCTTTAATAGGAATTATTTTCATTGCATTATTTCTAAAAAATGAACTAAGCTACGACAGGTTTCATTCCAAATCAAATCAAATTTACAGATATACTGTTTCCAATCCGGGCTTTTTAGGTGGAAAACAATTTGCACGTGCATTCAATACCAGCTACATTCCCGATTTACAGACCAAAATTCCCGAGATAGAGAATTTTACTCGTCTGATGCCTATTCGAGGCGGCCTGATAAAATATAACAACAGGTATTACAGTATCAATGAAGCTTTTGAATGCGACAGTACTTTCTTTCAGATATTTAATGCAGACCTGGTTAGTTGGCAATAAACAACTGGTGCTGGAAAAATCCTGCATCCATGGTAGTCTCCGAAAGCTTCGCAAAAAGAGTTTTTGGAGATTCAAATCCGGTTGGTGAAACGCTGACACTTCCTTCCGGACAATTTTACGGGAGCTCACAGGATTTTACCGTACAGGGTATTATGCGGGATTTTCCTTCCAACAGTCATTTCCATCCCGATTTTGTTACAACACCTTCACAGGATCAATTTGAATACAGCTGGGCCTGGACATACCTGTTGCTGGCAAAAAACACCAATCCCAAAAAAATAAAAACCGCTGTTAACAGCTATCTGGAACAAAATCAGGGTTCCAATCCGGAAGAAATGAAAACGGAAGCGGATTTGCAAAAAATCACCGATATTCATTTAAATTCAGATAAACTTCGTGAAATTGAACCTAACGGAAACTGGCTGAACGTTTATGTTTTGGCAATTGCGGCATTCATTTTACTGTTGATTTCGATAAGCAATTACGCCAATCTCAACATGGGAATGGCAGGCTTTAGTGCAAAGTACATGTTTATCAACAAACTTTTAGGCTCATCCAAAAATTCAGTACTCCGCTATTTTTTCATTGAAGGGTTATTCATTGTTACAGCATCTGCTATTCTTGCCCTGTTGGTTTCGGTGCCGGTGAATTTATTCATTGAAAAGACGTACGGGTTAAATCTGCTCAACGGAAATTTTCCGGCTATTCTTTTCATCCTGCTGGTCTTCAGCTTACCGGCTCTTGTTTTTGGAATGATGCCGGCATCAGATTCTCTGTTTTCATCGTTCCGGCTGATTACAAAAAGAAATTCTCCTGCCAGTATTGATAGAGGTAAAACAAGCCGTGCATTAATCATTTTCCAATATGGTTTTTCCATTGCTTTAATCATTTCGGTAATTGTTATTTCCCGGCAAACAAAATATGCATTGAACAGCAGTCTAGGAGTTAATGAGAATAATATCGTCTGCCTTGAATCGGTTCATTCAGATATTCAGCAGAAGTTTAAAATTTTCAAGGAAGAACTGCTGAAGTATAATAGCATTGAATCGGTTTCAGCGATGATGGAACCACCAGGCGGAGAAGCAAATGATATGTTTCCGTTTGAAATGGAAGGATACACAACCGGTGAACAAAATCAGGAGTTTGACGGAATAGGCGTTTTTCCCTGTGATTATTCCTTTGCATCGATATTTAACCTGCAGTTTCTGAGCGGACAAAATTTCTCTGAGAAAAATACAGACACCGAAGGATCAGGGGAATACATCATCAACGAAGCTGCCATGCACCGTCTGAGGTATACCAATCCGGACAATATTGTCGGCAAAAAATTCAGGCTGATTTTTTCAGCACCCGGTTCGGATATTTCAATTCCGGATGGTAAATTATTGGTGTGGTAAAAGACTTTCACCTTCAAAGTCTAAAAAATGCGGTTGAACCACTTGTTTTCTTTAAACGCGAAAGTTTATGGCTGATCAACTTTGTGGTTTCTTATCATCCTGAAATGAAAAACCAGGCATTGAATGATATGCAGACGGTTTGGAATTCATTATTTCCCGAATATCCATTTCAGTATGAATATGTGGGTGCCCTATATGAAAAAGTATATAAATCGGAGTTATTGCAGGCAAGGCTTCTTTCCATATTTACCATTATTGCCCTTTTCATCAGTTCAATGGGTTTGTTTGGTATGGCTTTAATCACCACGCAGCGCCGAATAAAGGAAATTGGTATCAGAAAGGTAAACGGGGCAAAGGTTTCAGAAATTATTACGTTACTGAATAAAGATTATGTGTTTTGGGTAGTGGTTGCTTTTACAATTGCCGGCCCGGTGGCATGGATTGCCATGAATAAGTGGCTCGAAAGCTTTGCCTACAAAACTTCGTTAAACTGGTGGATATTTCTATTGGCAGGAATGGTAGCCTTGGGAATAGCATTGTTAACCGTGAGTTTGCAAAGCTGGAAAGCAGCGACAAGAAATCCGGTAGAGGCGTTACGATATGAATAAGTAATCACCCCAAACTGCTGACTTTTATTGTCATCCTGTAAGATTAGTGATTGAAATAGATGGAGGAATTCACAAATCAAAAGACCAAAAGGAATATGATATTGGTCGCGAGGGTGAATTGGAAAGTTGGGGAATAAAAGTCATAAGATTTACCAATGAAGAAATTGAAAATGAAATGAATCGTGTTATATCAGAAATAAAACAAAATTGTATAAAACGTAATCGGAGCTTGCTCAAAGTCCCCTTCAGGGGATTTAGGGGTGAATTATAAGTTTCTATTCAGTCCTGGAAAACCGCTATGAAAAATCCTTTGGAGAGTCTGCGGCACGAGTAACGGAAAAATTCAGCTTCTTTTTATTTGCCAATGCATATTTGCCGACTACAATCAACTGGAAAAGAATAAATGGCAGGTTCAGCAACAGTAAATTTTTCCAGCCAACAGCAAAAATAAACCAACCGGCTGAGAGGGAGGCTACGGCCTGTGTACCAAAAATGACAAAATCGTTAATTGCCTGCACTTTAAAACGTTCGCTGGGTTGGTATGACTGAGGTAAAAGTGTTGTGGCTCCAATAAATAAAAAGTTCCAGCCTACACCAAGCAACACCAGCGAAACCCAGTAATTGAAAAGGTTTTTACCGGCAAAAGCAATGCCGATACAAACCAGGTAGGCAAATAACCCAAGCATCATCATTCGCGAAATACCAAGTTTTTTGATGATCCATGCCGTTACCAGTGACGGCAAAAACATGGCTATGATGTGGCTTTGAATGACCCATTTGGTGTGGCCCAAAGAATGACCGTCCATGACGTGCATGCTCACAGGAGTAGCGGTCATTATAAAACTCATTACGGCATAACCAATGGTAGCGCTCAGCATGGCAACAAGGAACACCCGTTGTTTCAGGATGATTTTTAAAGGTCGCTGCGGATTTTGATTGCTTTCTTCCCGGATAACCGGATTTTTAAAAGCTGTCAGAATTAATAAACCTATGATAAATACTCCGGCCAGTAAAATAAACGAGCCGGCAAATTCCACCTTCAGCAAATCTTTACCAAACATCGCAATTTCGGGCCCTATAAAAGCCGCGGCAATTCCTCCAACCAAAACCATGGAAGCCGCTTTTGGAATCAATTTTTCAGAAACGCTTTCCATCGAGGCAAACCGGAATTGCATAACACATGAATAGGCTGCACCAAGCAAAAATGTGCTCAGGCAAAACAGGTAAAAGTTTGAACGGGAAATGGCATAACCGGCAAGCAAGGCTACAAAAATGGAAAAAACAATAATGATAAAAAACGACCGCCGGCGCCCAATGCTATTCATTAACAGGGTCACCGCCGGAATAGTTACTGCCGTGCCAACAACAATACTCGCCACAGGTAGTGTTGCCAGGTTTTCAACCGGTGCCAGTTTGGTTCCAATCAGTCCGCCCACAAACACCACCAGCGAGCTCACAGATAATATTAATGCTTGTGCAATGGTAAGTACCCAGACGTTTCGCGGGAGACTGTTCATTCTGTTGGTTCTTAGATTATTTTGTAAGTAAATCCTATGGAATAACTTTTTCGGCTTTATTAACATCAATATCAGAGAAATGTTCGGTAAACGCAAATATTGAATGGTTGAGGGAATTCGAATGTTTCTTGATAAAGTATATTACAGAGTTTGCAGATATTTCCCAATAAACGCTTTTAACGAACAAACTCTGATATTTTCGTTGATAAAATAATCGTCGGAAGATGGAGTTATTACATAATTAACAGACGCACCTAAATCCTCGATAGCTATAAAATTTCCTTTCGATAAAGTGGGAGCGTTGGAATATTTTATTTCGGCTGTAGCAACTACAATGAACCCTTTGGTAAATACCAAATCCACTTCTGCCCCGTGATGCGTTCGATAAAAGTAGATATCAATCCTTTTCTTTTTCAATGCGAGGATTTGATTGATTACAAACGATTCCCATGAACTACCAATAATCGGATTTCCTGCCAAATTTATGAAATCCGATATTCCAATCAGTTGATGCAAAATTCCGGTATCCGTGAGATAAATTTTAGGAGATTTTACCAACCTTTTTTGCATGTTCCATGAAAAAGGGTGCAGGCTTTTTAACAGAAAGGCTTCTTCCAGGAAATCGATATATTTTTTAACCGTTGGTGTACTTAAACCCAGCGATTTTCCTATGGTTGTTGCATTTAAAAGCTGGCCATTTAAATGAGCCATCATCGACCAGAGATTACGAATTACAGATGGTGAGGCATTTAATCCCAACTGTAATAAATCCCGGTTTAAATAGGTACTGATAAAATTTTCCATCCATTGTTGCGTCAGGTTTTGGTTTTTTGCCAATAGTGCCTTTGGAAATCCACCCTTTAACCACAAATCATTTTGCGAAATATTTTCAGGCGCCTCCACAATATCGATAGGATATAATTGATGATATGCAATTCTTCCGGCCAAAGATTCCGATGAGTGTCTGATCAATTCAGGCGAAGCAGAACCAAGCAATAAAAACTGACCTGGCTTGTTGGTTTCGTCGACAAGAGAACGTAGTAAGGGATACAAATTTTTCTTCAGTTGCACCTCGTCAATTACGATTAATTTATCTTTGTGTTGCGAAAGGAAAAGTTCTGCATTATTTAGTTTGAAAATATCTGACGTGCGTTCCAAATCAAGGTAAATGGCAGAATTTTGAGAATCTGCAATGATTTGTTTAGCCAGCGTCGTTTTTCCTACTTGTCTGGGACCAATAATTGAAACTACCGGAAAGTATGCCAACGACTCATTTATTTCATTACTAATTCTCCTTTGAATCATCTTTTTGAATTTAATATTTCACGTTAAATATACAGTTTTATCCGTGAAAATATAAAATATGAATTTAATATTTCACGGCAACAGGCAATTTTAATCCGTGAAAATTTAAATAGAATTTAATTCTTAGTATATGAGATTAAGGAAATAATTAATTTGGAATTGACTATTTACCTGACTTCGACTTCGCTCAGTCTGACGATAACGGTGAGCCGAGTTGAACTGTGAATATATTGAAATATGAATTAATTCGTCAATCAGCTAGTTTTGAATAGTTTTTATTGCCGATTTTATCCTTGAAATCGTTTCCTCTTTCCCCAATATTTCGCAGATGACAAATAAATCGGGGCCCACATTTCCGCCTACCAGGCATAAACGAAGCGGGTTCATTATGGCTCCAAACCCCCACTCCTTTTCATTCATAAAGGCAGAGAATTTTTCTTTTATTGAATCTGCCTTCCAATCTCCAACAGAATTAAAAAGTCCGGCAACAGCAGTCAGTTTCTCCGGGGTATCATCTTTCCACCGTTTTTTAACTGTTTGTGCATCGTATGAATCAGGCGCCACAAAAAAGAAATGCCCCTGTTCCCATAAATCGGAAACAAATTCACAGCGTTCTTTTACTTCAGCAACTACTCTTTCTGTTTTTTCATCGGAAGCGCTGATACCTTTTTCTTCCAATACAGGTTTGAAAAGTCCGGCCAGTTCAGTTATCGTTTTTTGCTGAAAATAATGTTTATTGAACCATTTTGCCTTTTCAGGATCAAATCGGGAGCCCGATTTTACCACCCGTTCCAGACTGAAAATTTCAGCCAGCTCTTCCAGCGAAAAGAATTCCTGTTCGGTACCCGGATTCCATCCCAGCAGAACCAGCAGGTTAATAAAAGCTTCCGGAAAATAACCATCTTCGCGGTAGCCCCGGGAAATTTCCCCCGTTTCGGGATCTTTCCATTCCAGCGGAAAAACAGGAAAGCCCATTTTATCGCCGTCGCGTTTACTGAGTTTACCCTTGCCCACTGGTTTTAATATGAGCGGCAAATGGGCAAACCGGGGTTGGGTATCTTCCCAGCCAAATGCTTTATACAGCAGCACATGCAGTGGCATCGACGGCAACCATTCTTCACCGCGGATAACGTGTGTAATTTCCATCAGATGATCGTCAACAACGTTGGCAAGGTGGTAGGTTGGCATTCCGTCGGCTTTGAACAATACTTTATCATCAAGGCCTTTGGTAGTGTTGAATTTTACTTTCCCACGAATTAAATCATCTTCGGTAACATCAGTATCTTCCGGCATTTTAAAGCGAATCACGTAACTTTCGCCGGCTTCCATTTTTTGTTTGACCTCTGCTTCCGAAAGGGTTAGTGAGTTATTTAATTTATCACGCATGCCGATTCCATATGAGAAAGTCTCACCTTTACTTTCAGCTGCTTTTCGGAGTTCATCAATTTCTTCGGGTGTATCAAAAGCTATATAGGCCCAGCCGGATTCTACCAGTTGATCAGCATATTTCTTATAAATTTCTTTTCGTTCGCTCTGCCGGTACGGGCCAAAACTTCCACCAATACCTGGACCTTCTGCGGGGTTCAGTCCACACCACTTCAAACTTTCAATGATATATTCCTCGGCACCCGGCACATACCGGTTTTGGTCAGTATCCTCTATGCGAAGGATAAAATCGCCACCGTTTTTTTGTGCAAACAGGTAGTTAAACAAAGCTGTTCTAACGCCGCCCATGTGCAGCGGACCGGTTGGACTTGGGGCAAAACGCACCCGAACTTTTGAATTGCTCATCGCTCTTTTTTTGAATTCGCTGCAAAGATAGAAGAAAATGAGGGAATGAATAATTATGAAATCAACGCTGCATTTTATCAATGTTTGTTTCGGCTGATTTCTTTTATTTTGTAGAGAATTTTGATCAATAGGCAATTGGCAAAATTTCAATAGGCAATTTAAAAGAGACAATCATGAATAAAGGATTTCGCGGTTTAACAGTTTATCAAAAATCATTTTCGTTGGCAATGGAAATCTATGAAATGACCAAGAAATTTCCTTCGGAAGAGAAATATGAATTAACCGATCAAATCAGGAGATCATCGCGTGCTGTTTGCCGGGCAATAGGCGAAGGCTATCGAAAACGACAATATCCAAAACATTTCTCCAGTAAAATGAGCGATGCCGACATGGAGAATACAGAAACCCAGGTGTCTCTGGATTTTGCTGTTGAATGCAAATATATCTCACAGGAAAATTATAATGATTTGATTGGTAAATCTGAAGAAGTTGGCCGGCTACTAAATCATATGGTAGAAAATCCGGAAAAATATATACCCAGACAATAATCCATTCTGCCTACTGAATTTTGCCTATTGCTTATTGCCTATTTTGCTTTAGATGAAAAACAACATTAAATCAAAAAATATGTACGGAAAAATAAAACAAGACTTAAAAAACACACTCGAAGAATTAAAAGAACAGGGATTATACAAAACCGAACGAATCATTACCTCATCGCAAAGTGCCGAAATAAAAGTTGGTGAAGATAAAGAAGTGCTCAATTTCTGTGCAAATAATTATCTGGGGCTGGCCAATCATCCTGAAGTAGTAAAAGCTGCGCAGGATATTATGAACGACTGGGGGTTCGGACTTTCCTCCGTTCGTTTTATCTGTGGCACACAGCAAATTCACAAAAATTTGGAAGCCAGGGTTTCTGAATTCCTGGGAACGGAAGATACCATTTTATACTGCGCCTGTTTCGATGCCAACGGTGGTGTATTTGAACCTTTACTAGGCGAAGATTCAGCAATTATTTCCGATGAACTGAATCATGCTTCCATTATCGACGGCGTACGGTTATGCAAAGCACAGCGTTTTCGCTACAAACATTCCAACATGCTCGAACTGGAACAGTGTCTGAAAGATGCCTCGGATGCGAAATACAAAATCGTTGTTACCGACGGTGTCTTTTCGATGGACGGCGATATGGCCAAACTTCCTGAAATTGTTGAACTGGCTGAAAAATATGATGCGCTGGTAATGGTCGATGATTCACACGCCACCGGTTACATTGGAAAGACCGGCCGCGGTACTGCCGAACATTTCGGGCTGCTGGGAAAAATCGATATTATAACCACAACTTTCGGGAAAGCGATGGGTGGCGGAAATGGCGGCTGTACCTCGGGCCGGAAAGAAATCATCGAAATGTTGCGTCAGCGTTCGCGCCCCTATTTATTTTCAAATACACTGGCGCCTGCAACGGTCGGAGCCACTATGAAAGTTATTGATATGCTTTCTGAATCAAACGATCTTCCTTCAAAAACAATGGCAAACGCGAAACATTTCCGCACCAAAATGGAAGCCGCCGGTTTCGATTTGGTAAAAGGCGATACTGCAATTGTTCCGGTAATGATTTATAATGAACCACTGGCTGTAAAATTTGCTGATGAGCTTTTAAAGGAAGGTGTTTATGTTATCGGATTTGTTTATCCGGTGGTGCCTAAAGGAAAAGCAAGAATCCGCGTTCAACTTTCTGCAGCGCACACCACCAGTCAAATTGATAATACAGTTGAGGCTTTTATTAAAGTTGGAAAAGAGTTGGATATTATTTAAACTGATAATTCTTTCACTGGAGTTTCATTGATTTTCGGTTTTGAAAATCAATGAAACGCTTTCCCCTTCCTCCATAAAACGATGCGGCACAACTTTTCAACTATTCTTGCTAATCATAATTTCCTTACATATACTTTTTTTTTAACAAAAAACTGACAATCTCAACCTTAGTTACCAATGACAGATTTGCTTAACATGTTGTATTTAAGCAACTTTTTAATTTGTTTACAATTGCTGGTTTTACTCTTTTTTAGTTTCCTACCAAATATTTTATGTAACTAATCTGAAATAACACAATTCTGTACAAACAATGGAACTACGAATCCTCATTTGTTTAACGATAATTTCTTAGAAGGCTTTTCCCTCGTGAGGGAAAATGGCGTAAGCCAAAAGGGTAAAGCAACTTAATTTAGTATCTTATTTACCCCTCTCCCGCTGGTTTCTCCCCTTGCAAAGCTACTCTTTATACACAAATCTAGATTTGCCTTTAATACTTTTAAACAATCTAATGTTTATATATATTAATATTAAACACATAATAATCATCATAATATAGATGATTAAAATGTAAATTATGATTATCTTAACGCCATGATAATCAAAAATTTTAATGGCTTTTTTAATGGCCTTTTGCCCGACCGGCGCTCTGAAAAAAGAGCGGAGAAAGTTATGACCGATATGCTTACCTTTGGAAAAGTAGTTGTAAATAGATTTTGCTCAAGTCATACAGAAAAAATAGGTGCATACCGTATGTTTAGGAACAATAGTTTCAGTTATGAAGAATTGGCTCATGGCGTAATTTCTGCCTGTGCTAAAAATCAGGGCCCAAGGCATTTACTTTGCATTCAGGATACAACTGAATGTAATTTTACAAATCATTTTAATCGGATAACAACTTCTGATAAAGACGTAGGCCCCGTTACTAATGCCAAAAATGCCGGGATTTTTTGTCATCCTTCATTGGTGGTAAATGCCGAAGATAAAATACCTGTCGGGATTGCTGACATACGCATTTGGAATCGGAACTGGGATAGTCTCAATAAATTTGAAAGAGACTATAAAACACAGGATATAAGTAATAAAGAATCATATCGATGGATCAAAACTGCCATAAATACAAAATCTGTTCTCTCAAGAACTCCTGTGATAACAATTATTGGAGACAGAGAATCAGACATTTATGAAGAACTAGTTATTGTTCCCGATGACCAAACTCATCTACTTATCCGTTCCAGTATTAACAGGATTATTGAAGGAGAAAATACAAAGTTATTTGAAAAGTTAGAAGAGCAGGAAAGGAAAAGTTCATATGATCTTAAAGTAAAAGGAAATAAAAAAAGAAAAAACAGAACTGCACAAATTGCAATAAAATGGGTAAAGGTTAAAATTAAGAAGCCTCGTAAAGCAAATATGGGAAATTATCCCCCATCTGTTGAAATGTGGGCAATTGAGGCCAGGGAAGTACAAGAAACAGTTCCGAATGGTGAAGCTCCGATTCATTGGAGACTGTTAACAACTCATCAAATAATAACAGTAGAAGATGCCATAAAATGTGTGGAATGGTATAGCAACAGATGGCTAATAGAAGAACTTTTTAGGTTAATAAAAAGTAAAGGGTTTGAACTGGAGGCTGCACAACTTGAAACCGGAGCAGGTTTAAAAAAACTGCTTGTAATGACGCTACAGGTTGCTTTAACCGTAATGATGCTTAAACTTTCATTAAACAAAAAAGAAAATATCAAAGCTGAAGCAGTTTTTAATAAACATCAGGTTAAGTTTATTGAATTGCTTCTGAGTAAAGTAGATGGAAAAACTACAAAACAAAAGAACCCACATCCTTTTCAAACATTATCATGGGCTGCCTGGATAATAGCCAGATTAGGTGGATGGAGCGGTTATAAATCTCAGGGACCACCAGGTTATATATCTATAAAGAATGGATTGGATATCTTTTACAATAAATTTGAAGGATACAAGATCGCTCTTGAGATAATGAATAAAGATGTGTATAAAGAGTAGCTTGCAAAGGGGAGATCGATCTCACTAAGGAACTGCAATTCATTAACGCTTTACTGTTATTTACTCATTATGCCTAATAAAATTAGGTGAACACTCCTAAAGGCACACTGATAATTTATCACTTTCCGCTGTAAAATTGTTCAATATTTAAAAATTCTACGTAACTTTTTTTTCTAATTGTAACTTTAACAAAATAAACGATAGCCTATAAACAACGATTTCAATTTAATTTATTAATCAAATTTCCTTTTATGAAAAAAAATCTGGTAAAATCAAAAAAAGGCAATTGCCTGTTAAAAAGCATTTTTGTTTTTGCGGTTTTAATTGTGTTTAGTGTGATGCAGGTTTCTGCAGGCGCATATTCCAAAACAACGAAACTATCGTTTAAAATGAAAAATGCAAGTATTGAATCTGTGCTAAACCAAATTGAAAATCAAAGCGAATTTCAATTTGTGTTCAACAAAAACGATATCAACATTCGGCAAAAGGTAAATGTTGATGCCAACAATTCCAAAATCGAATCCATCCTGGATGAAATGCTGGATGGAACGGGAATAAAATACGAATTAAACGACAGGCAAATTAAGCTTGACAAATCCATTGAAGCAAATTCCATGTCTTTTCAACAAAGGACAATTACAGGAACCGTAGTTGACGAAAATGGAGAACCGGTACCAGGGGTTTCGGTAGTTGCGAAAGGGACAACCGCCGGAACAATTACCAATGTGGATGGTAATTATTCCCTTCCTTTACCGGCAGATGCGGAGGTTATTGTATTTTCTTTTGTAGGTATGAAAACTCAGGAAATTCCTGTTGGGTCCAAAACTGTCATTGATGTTTCCATGGAAACAGAAACAATAGGTGTAGATGAAGTAGTTGTTGTAGGTTATGGTACACAAAAGAAATCAGACCTTACCGCCTCCATTGCTTCTGTAGATGCTGAAGATTTGCCTGAATCTGCATCCCTGAGTATCAATAACATGATACAGGGAAGGGTAGCGGGTGTCGATATAGTTTCTTCCAGCGGTATGCCGGGAGCAGGTGTTTCCATTAAAATCAGGGGAGTTAGTTCTATCAATAATTCTGAACCTCTTTATGTAATTGACGGAGTTCAGTTTTTTAACAGTGGCGGCGAGTCATTCAATATCATGTCGATGATAAATCCGCAGGATATTGCTAGTATTGAAATTTTAAAAGATGCTTCTGCTGCAGCCATTTATGGAGCTAATGGTGCAAACGGTGTAATTCTTATCACAACAAAAAAAGGTAAAAAAGGCAGGGCAAAAGTCACATTTAAAACACAGTACGGTGTAGCACAAACACCTAAAAAACTGGATTTGCTGAATGCCGATCAATATGTTAATTTGTTGATTGAACAGCAAACGAACTACTATCCCAACAGCACACTTGATGAAGTTGTTGGACCGACCGTACTAGATTATGGATATTCAAGAGTCGACAGAACAGACTGGCAGGATGTGGTTTTTCGTAATGCAAATCTCTACAAGGCTGATCTCAGTGTAAGCGGAGGTGGCGAAAATGCCAACTACCTCTTTTCAATGGGATATGCCGATCAGGAAGCTATTGTAATCGGTGCTGATTTTACGCGATATACCATACGTCTTGCTTCTGATTTCCAACTGGGAGATCATATCAGCATCGGGGAAAACATGAACCTTGCATATACCACACGTCATGATGCTGCCGGATCGGGTTCCACCTTAATTGTTGGCGCATTGCGCATGGCACCCTATGTTCCGGTATATGATGAAAGCAACTGGTGGGGATTTGGAAACAACAATAATGTTAACGATAACAACAATGCTGACAACCCAATGACAACTGTATTTTACAGAACCGATTCACAAAAAGACGCGAGGGTTTTTGGTAATGTGTATGCAAATATCAACTTCATGGAAAGTTTACGGTATTATGTAAGTATGGGTATTAATTTCAACAACCACTACAGAAATTTATTCGTTCTTTCTCATGTAAACAGTAACGAAACAGAACCTCAGTCGCTGGAAGAAAATTACTCCTGGGGAATGGATCCGTTGCTTGAACAAACATTAACTTTTGATGATACTTTTGGAGATCATTCTATTACATTACTGGGTGGTATGTCGGTTGCCCGGTACGGTGGTGGCAGAAGCATCACAGTTACCGGGAAAAATTTCCCGAACGAAGAACTGGATAATATACTGCTGGCAAAGGATAGATTGATTTCCGATGAAAACATTCGCGAATCGGCCAGCTTGTCTTATTTTGGAAGGGTCAACTATGGTTTTGCCGATAAGTACTTGTTGACCGCAATTTTCAGAGCCGATGCTTCTCCGAATTTTGCTCCGCAAAACCGCTGGGGCTATTTCCCTGCAGTTTCGGCAGCATGGAAATTGCAGGAAGAATCGTTTATCAAGGAAAGTTTGCCTGAATTCAGCAACCTGAAATTACGGGTTGGTTGGGGTAAAAACGGTATTTCCAATATTGGAGCTTATCAGTATCTTTCTTACATGCATTCCACAGGAATTTCTTATCCGGTTGGAATGCCCGGAGGCGAACAATACCTAAATGGAACAACAATTAAAGCACTTGCTTCGCCCGATATTCAATGGGAAGAAGCAACAACTACGAATGTGGGACTGGATGTTGGAATCTGGAATAACCGCTTTACATTCACGTTTGATTATTTTAAAAAGGTAACCGATAACATTTTGGTAACTGTGCCAACCTCGCCTTCCATGGGATTAGGTCTTGCTGGCGGAGCCGAAGGTGGAAACCGTATTGCAAATGCAGCTTCTGCAACCAATGACGGGTTTGAATTATCTGCTACCTATTCCAATTATGACCATGATTTTAAATACAATATTTCGGGAAATTTCACTTATGTAACAAATGAAGTTACAGCACTTGGAGAAGGAGAACCAATTACCGGCCCGCAGTATAACGGACAGGCTGCGATAACGCTTACAGATGAAAACCATCCTATTGGCTCATTTTATGGTTTTAAGGTAGACAAAGTTTACAAATCCCAGGAAGAAGTGGATGCCGATAATGCAGCAGCACAGGCTGCAGGTGCTGACTTTTATCAAAATGATGCAACATCTCCGGGTGACATTCGTTTCATGGATGTGGATGGTAACGGATACATCGACGATGATGACAGAACTTACATTGGAAGCCCGATACCAAAATATACTTATGGTTTTACCTTCGATGCAACATATAAAGGCTGGGATTTCGCAACTACTTTAACCGGTGTTGCCGATGCGGATATTTACAGTGCATTTTACACCTGGAACCTTGAAGGAATGAGGGTAACCGGAAACCATACAACTTATGTTCTTGACAGATGGACACCCGACAACAGGGACACCGATGTTCCAAGAGCAATTAGTGCTGACCCAAGTAATAACCTAAGAACATCCGACAGGTACATCACCAGTGGCGCTTTTGCCAAACTGAGAAACCTTTCAATTGGTTATTCAATTCCCGCTGATGCTTTAGCCAGCCTAAACCTTGGTACTGTTTCCAAACTTAAGGGTTTATGCAAGTGCTCAAAACCTGATTAACTTTCAGCTCTTATAAAGGTCTGGATCCGGAAGTTGCGGCTATTGACCCCGGAGATCTTAATGGTTACAACCTCGGCAGAGGGATTGATGATGGATTTACTCCACATCCGAGAGTTTACATGTTTGGTGTTGAAGTTGTATTTTAATGAATCATTTAAAACTTAAGACAATGAAAAAATCAATTGTTATAAAATATTTATTTACAGCTGCATTGTTTATGGGATTTCTAAGTTGCAACGATGAATTTTTAGATATTCAGAATCCCAATGCATACTCCGAAGACAGCTATTTTACCACTGCTGAACAACTTCAGGAAGCTGTGGCTGCCACTTATTATGGTTTTTATCACAATGGGTTATTTGCCCGTGAATGGTATTTTTACCACGACCTGCTTGGAAATGATGCCAAAGCAGCACCGGCAATTGTTGGCACCGGTGCAATGGGACAATTACCTGCATTCAATTACGATGGCACAAACTCTGAAATCCAAAACAGCTGGAGAAGTTTGTACCGCATTGTTCTTCGTGCCACAATTGCATTAGACAAAGCAAAAGCATTCGAGGCAACAACTTCCCAGGAAGAAAAAATTAAAGAACAAACTGTTGGTGAATCCAGCTTTTTAAAAGCATGGGCATATTTTTCACTTTATCGTCTTTGGGGAGTTATTCCATTAAGAAAAACCATTGAAGATATGGCCATCAAAGATTTTCCAAGAGCTGAAAACGAACAACAGGTAGTGGATTACATTTTTGAGCTTCTGAACGACGCAGAAGCAAATCTTCCGGTGAGCTGGGATGATGCAAACAAAGGCCGCGTCACAAAAGGTGCAGCAGTTGCAGTGAAGGGAAAACTCTATCTCTGGCAAAAAGACTATCAGGCTGCAGATAATGAATTTATCAAATTAGGCCAGGCTCCATATGACTATCATCTTATTGATGATTTCGGAAAACTGCATACGGAAGCCGGCGATAACAATGCTGAAGCGATATTCCAGGTACAACATGCATTTAACGAGGCGGCCAGCATTTGGTACATGTTTGGCGGACAGGAAAGCTGGGGCCCGGATCAGGCTTCAACAGGACGGGCTATGGAATTTGGATTCAACGATTGGTTCAATGTTTTTGTTTCGAATTCGCTGGTTAAGGCTTTTAAATATCCTATCAATGGCGAACAATATACTGACCCACGTGCTTTTTACACATTTTATGGTGATGCGGCCAGCGGTGGCGATACTGATTTTTACTGCGACACTTGTGTAAATAATGTGCAACCTTATCCATTTGAATCAAAAGGTTATGCATGGAAAAAATACGAACGTTATGAAATTATGCAAAATGAAGGTGTTCCCAAAAGCCCAATCAATACCACTGTAATCCGTTATGCAGATGTATTGCTGATGCGGGCCGAATGCCAGATTCAACTGGGCAATAATTCAGAAGCCCTTGATCTTATTAATCAGGTAAGAGCAAGAGCAGGCGCCGAACTCTATGATTCACTGGGTTCCGATCCGATGGAAATCCTGAAACGCGAAAGAAGACTGGAACTTGGTGGCGAACAGGTTCGTTTCTTCGATTTAATCCGGTGGGATTCTCTAGTCGAAACTTTAAATCCTGAAAAACAGGCACAAGGCGAAGGAACTCCTGTTCAGGAAAAACATAAATATTTCCCAATAACCATTGATGAACTTGATATTAATAAGGAAATGACAAATGATGTCTATTTCAACAATTGGAATTAATTAAAGTAAAATAACTAAAAAGGCGTATCCGCAACGGCAGATACGCCTTTTTAATATCTTTCCGGAATGGATATCATCGAAATATCAGTGTCAATTTTTTCCACCGCACGTTTAAACTGGCCGGCGGTCAAGGCTTTAATCTGCACGGAAAGTTGCCCCCGGTTCCTCTGCAACTGAAATTGCGCAATAACATACTGATAACCGTTTTCGCGTTGAACTTCCCTGAAAACAGGAGTAAAATTTTCAGTATCAATTCTTCTCAACTTCATAAACTTTACGGCAAAAAAACCTTCATCGCCCTGGTAATAATAAGTTTTGTTTTTAGGATTAAATGTGGCCTTTGTCGCAACATATTGCCTTCGTTTTTTGATTATCCATTTACCACCCATCTGCGGAAGTTCAACTGCCAGCCTGTAGTTTCCTGCATCCAGAAAGCGAAATGAAACTTTTCCTTCATCGCCTGTGCGCTGCCAAACCACAGAATTTCCTGAACGTGCATCTTCAACTGTTACTATTGCATTAATTACTTTTCTTCCCGGACTGAACGGCCAGATTGTTATCAACAGAATTAAAAATATTTTCATTTTTTAGGTTTTAAAAGATAAAAATATAGGAAATACCCGGAAGTCAGTAATTATATTACCTTTTCCTAAAATCAAATCGAACTAAAGGAGTAAAAGAGAATTTGAAATATGAAATAGAATTAGCTTAGTTGCTGCCCTTTGATTACAGCCATTTCGGCATCGTGTTTATATTTGTTCACCAGTTTCTGAAAAGATTTCTGCTTAAGGGCTGAAATTTTCATGGTTACGCTGCCGTATTTTCCATCCACTTCAAACTTGCCGGTGATTATCCGGTTGTTCGCTTTCTCCTGAATTTCATACATAGGTGTAACATTTGAATCAGTCAGGTTTTTAATTCCTGAGAACCGGATTGTAAAATATCCTTCTGCTTCCTGAAAGAAATAAATTTTTTTATCGCTGTGATAAGCCACTTGGATATCAGCCTGTACTTCATTATAGTCCCTTGCATATTTACCGGCTTGCTGAGGTAGTACCATCACAAGTTTATACACACCTTTATCGAGATGGGCAAAAGTAATACCGCCCGATTTTCCCGTTTTCTGAAAAGCAACCGGTAAGTTTCCTGCTTCGGTTTCAAGGTAAACTACGGCATTCCTGACATGTTCCCCAGGATGACCCGGAATAAACAAAAAAAGTAAACTTTTAAGTGATGATAATTTTCCCATGATTCGCAATTTTAATCCATTACAGGCCGAACCTTAATTTTATTCGCCGGTTAGAACCCGAATATTACAAAATACCCATGTTCAATTATTTACAACAAAAGAGTTAAAAATAAGTTGAACAATTTAAAGCAATTGATTAGAACCCAACGAAGTTGAACCCAAAATCAGATTACATTCCCAGAACAACCCGGCACCTGATGGAGCGTCCCAAAATCAATTTGAAAAATTCGTTAACCTGTTCAAATAACATATCTTTGCATCAAAATACAGATATGAGAGAGAGCCTTTTTGGAAAAACATTAGCTGAATTACAGGAAATTGTAATTGAATTGGGTCTGCCCAAATTTACGGCCAAACAAATTACCGACTGGTTGTATAAAAAGAATGTTTCATCGATCGATGAAATGACTAATCTTTCCAAAAAAGCACGTGAACTTCTTACTGAAAACTATGAAACCGGATTAACTGCACCAATCCGGGTTCAGGTAAGTACCGATGGTACAAAAAAGTACCTCTTTCCTACTTTACAGAATAAATTTGTTGAAACTGCAATGATTCCTGAGCGCGAACGGGTAACTGTTTGTGTGAGCTCACAGGTAGGCTGTAAAATGGGTTGCCTGTTTTGTTTTACTGCAAAGCAGGGTTTCCAGGGACAATTATCAGCCGGTGAAATCGTTAATCAAATTAAAAGCATTGATGAATCAGGTGAAGTTTCAAACATAGTTTACATGGGCATGGGAGAACCTTTTGATAATTTACCTGAAGTACTTAAAAGCATAGAAATCCTTACTTCTGAATGGGGTTTTGCCATGAGCCCGCGACGCATTACCGTATCAACAATTGGAATTATTCCCGGAATGCTCACTTTCCTCGAAAAAAGTGAAGCCCATCTGGCGGTTAGTTTACATACCCCGTTTAACGAAGAGCGCCAAAAACTAATGCCGGTGCAGGTGGCATATCCAATTGAAGAAGTAGTGGAGGAAATCAAGCGTTGGGACTTTGGCCGGCAACGACGGGTTTCGTTTGAATACATTTTGTTTGAAGGCCTGAATGATTCGCCGCTGCACGTGAAAGAACTGTCCCGTTTGCTGGACGGACTAAAATGCCGCATCAACCTTATCCGTTTTCACCCGGTGCCCGGCACACCCTTAAAAAGCCCAAATGATGAAAAAATTCATCACTTTAAGGAAATGCTGAATAAAAAAGGAATCCTTACAACTATCCGTGCCTCTCGCGGACAAGACATTTACGCCGCCTGCGGATTGCTTTCCACTAAAGAATTGGTGAAGAATTGATGGTCCTTCTAATTTTGCTATATTTGATAGTATCATTTGATAGTATCATAAATGAAAAATACTAAGCCACCCTATGAAATTACAAATCGTGTTTTGAGGCAGATTGCTTCTGTTTCAGAGAAAATTGGTGAAATAAATGCGGCACATTTGAATATGCCACCAACAGAATTAAGAAAAAAGAACAGAATAAAGACCATCCAATCTTCGCTTGAGTTTATTCATCCTTTTCAGGATGGAAATGGCAGGATGGGACGACTTTGGCAAACTTTGATTTTAAAGGAATATTCCCCGGTTTTTGAATTTTTACCCATCGAAACATTAATAAAAGAGCATCAACAAGAATATTATAATGCCTTAGGCGAAGCTGACAAGCAGGGAAAATCAACTGTTTTCATTGAATACATGCTGAAAATTATAAATGAGGCACTGGAAGATTTACTAAAGTTGCAAAATATCACGTTAACAGGGAGTGACCGGATTTTGCATTTCAAAGGCAGGATTAAAAATCAAACTTTTTCGCGGCAGGTATAAATGCGTGCATTTAAAAATATATCGGCGGCAACGGCAAGTCGCGATTTAAAAGAGGCGGTTGAGCAGGGGATACTGGAAAAAGAGGGTGATAAACGCACCACAACTTACCAGGTATCGAAAATAGCCCAACTCAAAATTTGTATTCACCACAACATCAGCTTTTCAATATAAATATCCTGAAATGCAGGATCACCTTCCAGATTGATATGCTTTGTTTTTTCAAGGATTCGTTGTATGAAATCTTCCTCTTCGAATAAAAACATTTTTGCGCCGATTAATGCAGTGTTTCCCATTTTTACAATTTTATCTTCCGAAGTTTCAAGCAATCCTGTTTGAATTACATGCTGAAGGTTCAGGAAATTACCAAAACCACCGGCAATGTAAAATATGCTGATTTCGTCAAAAGTTAAATTTAACCGGTTAAATAAAATCTGCAAACCGGTTGCAATGGCTGCCTTTGCCAGCTGAAATTCCCGAATATCCTGCTGGGTAAGAAATACATCAGGTGTAATTTCAACTTTTTCTTCGCCAGAATTAATTTCCCCAAACGCACCGATTGTCTCTTGCTGCCGGAGAATGGCCATTGCATCAATAAGTCCGCTGCCACAAATTCCTTTAGCTTGTACATTTCCAATCACATGACAGCTAAGTTGGTCTTTTCCCCCTCCTTCGGAGGGGTTAGGGGAGGCTGTTACCGATGAAACGGCACCGGTTGAAGCGCGCATTCCCTGGCTGATTTTAGCCCCTTCAAACGCCGGTCCGGCTGCTGTGGAGGCACAAATAATTCTGTTTTTATTGCCAACAACAATTTCCCCGTTGGTACCCAAATCTATTAAAACTGTATATTCATCCTTTTCAGCCATTTTTGTTGCTGCTATTCCGGCAAGAATATCGCTGCCCACAAAACTTCCAATCGATGGATAAAAAAGAATTTTAACAGCAGAAGGTAAATGCCAGTTGAGTTGTTCTGATGTAAATCTCTGTTCATTTAAATCCGGGGATTCAAAAGGATAAAAAGAGAGCAGATGCACATTTAATCCCGAAAAAATATGGTGCATGACCGTATTTCCAACCATTACAATTTTAGAAACCTGCACCGGATGTTTTTGCAAAACGGAATGAATCATTTCCCCGATTTTTTCGCGGATAAGTTCCTGCATCTCCTTTTGTTTTCCATCCAGACAGGCCTGAATTCGGGAAATTAAATCGGTACCAAATTTTGCCTGTGGATTTAATTCGGAAACTGCATCCAGTATCTGCCCGTTTTGCAGGTTTAAAAGCTGCACCACAATTGTGGTTGTCCCCAAATCAACCGCTATTCCAAACCCGGTTTGAGGCCGGAAATCAAAAGTTGTATTGTCTGCAAGAATTATATTTTCAAATTGCGCTATTTCGAGGGTGATGTCCGACTCAACCGAACAATAACAAGCTAACCGCCAATCCTGATCCAGCTCCAGTTTATCTAATTTTTGTTGCTGTTCCGGTCCTTTTGCCAATTCGCCAGCCAGCAATTGCACTTTGCATCGACCACACGTTCCTTTTCCTCCGCACGGAAATTCAACGCCATATTTGTGCAATACATCAATAAGTGGTGTGCCGCGGTTTACTTTTAGCTTTTTATCAATATGCTGAAGATTGATGGTGACTTTTTGCATTGGCATCAAATTTCAAAAATAGAAATACGGAAAGTTAAGTTGCCAAATTTAGCTAAATTCAGCAAGTTTGGTTGCCAAATTTTCAAAAGTTACTGTTGAAAAACCAGGGGATTCAATTCTTTCACGCTGAAGCCTTTTTCTCCTTTTTCAATGGTTGCACTTTCATGGTAAAAATCGTGCTCAAAAAACAAGATGTAATTCTTTCGAGCAGCTTCTTCCAGAAATTGTTCTTTTTCTTCCATTACTTTCACCGGATTCAAATCATAGGCAGCCATCCAAAGGAGCGGAATATTTGCAGCAGTTGGAATTAAATCAGAAGTGTAAACGATAGTTTTATCCCTCAAACTGAACATACGGAATCATTTGCCCTGGCGTGTGACCATCGTAAAAAGTGAACTTCGATGCCTGCAAATAATTCACCTTCATTTTCCACCAGATTTAATCGACCCGAATTGTAAAGAAAATTCAGTACATTCGAATGAAAAGCAGCCCGTTCCCGGGGATTTGAAATCTTTGAATGCTCCCATTGCATTTTGCTGCACCAGTAAGTTGCATTCGGAAGGCGAAGCTGAAGTTCACCATCTGCATTTATTACTGCTCCTGAAGCATGATCCCAGTGAAGATGAGTGAGCAAAACATCAGTTATACCTTCTGGTGAATAGCCTTTTTCTGCCAGTGATTTTTCCAATTGAAAACCATCAACCACGCCATTGTTCCTCAGGTATTTTTCTGAATAGTGGTTGCCAATTCCGGTTTCAATTAAAACTTTTTGCCTGCCATTGTCAATTAGCAGACAGCGAAGGGCCAGTGGCGTAAAATTGCCCGAATGTGGAGGATATACTTTGCTCCACAATACTTTGGGAATAACACCGAAAAGTGCACCGCCGTCGCAATGAAAATGACCGGCCGAAATAGGAATGAGTTTTATGTTTTTAAACTGTTCCACTGGTTAAAAAGTGATTTATTTTTTTCAAAAATCATTAAATCGGAGTCTGACCAGGTTGAAACTGATAAAATTTTTCTTTTGTAATTTGAAATGGAATTTCTTTTTTTTGCCTTCTGTTTAGATAGAAGAAAATCCATGAAATCATTCACTTCCTGCCTGGCTGATTTATTTAAAAGTTTGTATTTTGAAATTATATCTGTCATTCTGTACTTTTTTAGTAAAGATAAAATTTTTTCATTCCGATTTCAAATTCCACTTCTTCTGAAAAGCTGAATCCAGTTCAAAATCCATAACATATTTAACAATACCGGTGTAATCTTCAATACCTTTTTCTACCTTATTTGTTTTCAGGTAAGCATCGTTTACTTTAGCCGCAGCACGGTCAATCTTTTCGTTTCTGAGTTTTATCCAGTGCTTCCTGATCCGCTTCAAATCCTCTTTAACAACATTATCCAGATATCCTGAAATTTCCTGAAATTCTTCCAGTTGATATCCCTGATAAATAAAGTACCGCAAAGCAACCAGGTTGGCCGAATATTGCAATTGTTTCGATGAACTTTGTGTGCAAACCAGCCACGCATAAAAATTGGCTTCAGCTTCACTTGTAATGCCAAACTGATGCGCTTTTTCATGCGCCAAAACAAATGGATATTCAACCGGCAGATTGTTGCTGTTGACATGCACCTCGCTGAAAAACGGACCATAATAACCCGAAATTCCGGCCTGCGCAAAAAAATGGCTGAATGTAATATTCTTTGCTTTGCGGATTCCCGCCGGATAAGCTAACCCAAGTGCCGGTGCCAGATTTCGATATGATTTTTCTACCAGTGAATCAGTTTCCACTTTATCAAACTGGTCAAAATCGGTATAGGTTTCGTTTGTTCTTTTAACCAATTTCTGAAAAACGGCAATAAATTCATCCTTGTCAGGCTCTATTGAATCAAGTTTTAAACGTGCATTCAATTCAGGTCTGTAATAATTGAACCCCCACAGAAAGTAAAAAAGAATATAAACAGCTGCCAGAACATTCAAAATAACTTTACCGGTAGTTTTAAACGAAATCCGCTTCAAAACAAGCAAAACCAATAATAAAAATCCAACGAAAACAAGCCAGAGATAAAATAAATCATCAAGCGAAAAAGGAAGAAGCACACTTATTTTAGAGAAACTTCCTGCGATAAACGGGTAAATCAACCGGGAATAATATTTACCCGCCAGCTCGGGCCGGGCAGCAAAAATTTCAGTTAAAAGAAAAGTGAAAACTGCAAGCACCGGTAAAATTAACCAGCGTGCAAATCGAAACCTATGTTGTTTTCTATTCATTGAAATCCAAAATGTGTTGCAAAGTTAATAAACCCTTCTTCATGAAATGTATTGAATGAAGGGTGTATTTACCGGCCTTGAATCATTATTTATTGCTTCAATTTTCGGCAGGAGGGAATATGTTTGCTATTATTGCAATAGTTTTTCAAAAACATATGTATCTCATGAAAAAATCAACCGCCTATTTAATTATCCTGGCAATTATTTCCTTATCCGCTTCCGGACAAAATACAGATGATCGTGTAATGAAGATTCACGATAAAGCCTTAACTGTAGATACCCATTGCGATACACCGATGGCTTTGCTGGAAGAACATTTCGATATTGGCAAACGCAATGAAGCTCCTAAAAACAGGGTCGATTTTCCGCGCATGAAAGAAGGCGGTCTGGATGCCATATTTTTTGCTGCTTTCACCGGCCAGCGGGAACGTACAGTTGAAAATACCGAAGAGGCATACCGGCTGGCAAATGAAATGATTGATTCGGTTTATGCCGTTTGCCACGAATACAATGAAATGGCAGAAGTTGCTTTTAATGCGGAAGATGCTGCAAGAATTGAATCACTCGGGAAACGTGCCATTTATATTGGTATGGAAAATGGATTCCCCATTGGAAAAAACATTAATCGTGTTCAGGAGTTTTATACCCGCGGGGTACGATATATTACACTTTGCCATTCGAAAAACAATGACATTTGCGATTCATCGTCTGATAAGAAAGGTCCTGAACACAATGGATTGAGCAAGTTTGGCCGGAAAGTAGTGAAAAGGATGAATCATCTTGGAATGATGATAGATGTTTCCCACATATCAGACAAATCATTTTTCGATGTCGTGAAATTGAGCAAAACACCTGTTATTGCATCCCACTCAAGTGTACGTTCCATTGCTCATCATAACCGGAATATGACGGATGAAATGATTAAAGCACTTGCAGCTAACGCAGGAGTAATTCAGATTTGCCTGCTCGATGATTACATCAAAGATCCGGATACAACCACTATCCGGTATAAAAAGCTGGAAGAACTCCGGAAAATTTACAATACACAATACGAATCGATGAGCGATGCGGAAAGAAATGAATTGAGCAAAAAGTGGAGGGAAGTCAATGAGAAATACACCAAAAACCTGCCAACAGTTGCAGATTATGTCGATCATATTGATTACGTAAAAAACCTGGTGGGGATTGATTATGTAGGTATTGGCAGCGATTTTGATGGTGGCGGAGGATTGGCCGATTGCGCAGATGTCAGCCAGTTTCCAAATATCACCCGCGAAATGTTAAGGCGCGGTTATACTGAAGAAGAAATCATGAAAGTATGGGGAGGTAATTTCTTCAGGGTATTTAAAAAAGTTGAAGATTCTGCGGCAAAAACCACCAGTAAAATTTAAAACCTGCGGGTTGTTAAAATTACCTTGTTTCCAGGATAACGTGCATTATTCTCTTTTTCGGCAGTAATAAAAATTTTTGTTGGCTCGAATGAAGACACAGTTTCCAGAGAAGCTTTTAGCTGGCCCGTAAAGAAACCTTTCGAACTTACAAGTTGCCCGAGATTTTCCGTTTCTCCCTGATCTGTAACCATCCAAACCACATAATTATACGTGCGTGGGTATAATTTTCTTATTTCTGCCAAATCCGATATTTTCACATCAATATTGTAATTATTATTATCGTCTTTGCGAACTTTTACTTTACCGTCAGCTGCCGGAACAACTGAAGATTGCTGAAATGCTACTTTATCCGCACAGGAACTAACTCCAAAAATTATACTGATTACTAAAAAACCAGGTAAAATAAATGTTTTAAATATTGACGAAAGTATTATTTTCATAGTATTCGTTTTAAAATTATTTGACTTTATATCGGGGGTTTACGAAATTCCCTGTTTTAAAAAACCGTCAGATAAGAATTTTGTTCATCGTAACAAGATATAACTTCAACACAAATACTTTATGATGAATGTAGAATGAATTCCGTAAACAAAATACATATGAAGAAATTTAATGGGCTTTGGCAGATTTCTGTTAGCTGGCGGATTAAATCAATTGAGCGAACAATCCTAATTTTTTTCGGTAATGCGGGAGGCCACTAACAAAATATATATAAACAAATTTAGTGGGTCGTGGCAGATTCGAACTGCCGACCTCATGCCTGTCAAGCATGCGTTCTAAACCAACTGAACTAACGACCCTTGCCTGTCATCCGCCGACTGGCGGACTAAACCAACTGAGCTAACAAACCAGGTATTTTGCTGCGCAAAAATAACAAAAAATCGAGTAGGAGGAAAATAAAGTAGTTTTCCTCCTGCTTTATTGTCCGACCTCTCACACACGTACGTAAGGTTCTCGTATACGGCGGATTCCTGATTTACAACCCTAACCTTTCGGTAATGATCCGATAGGAAAACATAGCCTGCAACCCTTGCTCTTGGCTAATGGTTGGCAACTACAAACCCCATAGCGGACTTTCACCACCGAGTTATTTACCATGCACGGCAAAAAAAAATGCCGCATTTTACTGCAACATCTTTTCATTATTGAATTTAATAAAAACTATTCTTTGGGACGTTCAAATGTCTGATCATCTATATCATCATTAAATGAAACCTTTTCGATATTAATTGTTGCCGTGCCCATGGGAGATTCCGACACTATTTTATGCGCAATCATTACACCATCAGTTTTTTCATAATCACTCATGGTTTGCTCCACCTCCACTTCCTGCCCCTGCGCGTTGACAGTACTTTTTACTTTATCAATCAGGTACGTATCAGCATCGATATAATAGTTTTTTACAATGTCATTTTTAGTGGTCAGTTTAATATTGTAAACTTCATTTCCATCCACTTCTTCTTTTCCTGCCAATTCTGCCTGGTGACCTTTATTTTTGTAATTGTATAATTCACCATCAATATCCGCCTGATCCATTGCCTGTTGGAGCTGAGCTCCTGTTAAATCCTGCGGGTCCGGGCTCATCCAGGGTGCAACTACCCATCCTTTTTCGCCGTTGTACGCCTGAATCATTTTTTGCCCCTGCATATCGATTTCCATCCTGAATTTCCCCGGACGTTTGATTTTCATTACCATTGGAATGCTCATTCCCATTTGCTGCACGTTTGCCTCAATGGTATATGTTTTTTGGGTCAGCAGCTTATCCTGACCAACTGCTTTAAAATGTTTTTCAAGCACTTGATCCAGGTTTTGCGCCTGCGCCACATTAACTGCTGCAATAATCAGCAATATAAACAGTGCACTAATTGTCTTTTTCATGATACGTTTTTTTAATAATTTATAATTTTTTTGTTTTGACTTATATCGACCGGCCCGTGCCGGATTCAGAAATAAATTTCGGAATTTATATTTTCAAAAGAAATGCCTCTTTCAATTAGTAAATCGCGAACTT
Source organism: uncultured Prolixibacteraceae bacterium (assembly GCA_963771595.1). Taxonomy (GTDB): domain Bacteria; phylum Bacteroidota; class Bacteroidia; order Bacteroidales; family Prolixibacteraceae; genus CAVYUC01. The sequence continues at coordinate 167,199 of CAVYUC010000009.1, forward strand.
CCACCACCATAACAGGTTTACCACAAATGTAATATTTTACATGCGGAAATGCTTTCAGTTCTGAAAGGTATTGAGTAACTCTTCCGGGATAAACATTGCATGATGACTCTTTTGAACAGCAACGAATGTAATTTTCATTGAATTCATATTCCAATTCATCTTCAAAAAAGAACTGATTTAAAAAACGCACCCCGTGAATTAGTTTTTTATTCTTTGCCAAACCAGATTTAAACATGCTGTAAAACGGAGCTATTCCCGTTCCTGTTGCAATCCACCATGCTGGTTCGGCAGTATCGGTAAAACTACCGTATGGTTTTGAAATCCAAATTTTTTCGCCAGGAATCATGGAAGCCAGTCGCGGTGTAAGCAATCCATCTTCTTTTATATTAAAAAGAATTTGAACCTCCTGCTCATTATTTCCGCTGCAAATGCTGTAGATCCGCGGTGGATGGTCTTTATCCGCAGCAATTTTCAACACTTGCCCAGGTAAAAAATCGAAATCTCGTTTAAACGAAAGAATATAAACACCTTCCGATATTTCTTCCATATTGGTTAAAGAACGTTCGATCAAATCTGCCTCTGTTTTTCCTTTTTTTGCCATTAAAAAGTTTTGCCTGATTTTAATTGTTGACCAGCGAAAATGTAACAACAAGGTTTTTATCGGGGCCAACCCACATATTATTTACCTGATAATAAGCCGAAAGTTCAGCCATTCCGGCTACTTCATCAGAATTACCGGTTATTTCGAGTGGTGTAATATGATGCGATTTCAATACAATCTTTTCCGGTGTTTCGAAGCCTATTCCCGGCTGCACCAGTTCCAGCTGGTAATCTATATCAGAATGATTCACAATTTCCACCAGCCGTGTTTCGCCGTTGGCGAGTTTCAGCGGTTTGTTGGTTATTTTTAGCGATGCAAAAAACAACGGTTCCAGCCATTGTGAAGTCCCCATTAAATCGTTATTAAAATAGGCAACCGTGCGGCGATTAAACAAAGCCTCCTTTATGCCACCCTCGGTTTTACTTTTAACAAACACCAGTGTCATTGGCCGGTGACTGCCTTGCAAATCATAAGCCATACACACTGGCCCGTGAATATCGGAATTCGCCAAAATTGTCAGCTTCTTTTCTGCCGACCAATTCAGCGCTTCCGGATAATATTCATTGCTGTTGCACACTTCAATTCCGTTCAGCAAATTATTTTTCAGCAAACGCGAATGTTCTTCCCACCAAATTGTAGAATCGGGCTGCTGGACTTTCCAGCCGGGATGGTTCCAGAAAATAAATGCACCCTGGTCCCTGGCCTCTCTGATTGTAGCAAAAACATCTTCGCGCTCCAGCAAATTAGCATTAGTTATAAACAACGCATTTAAATGCCCCGGAGGCATATTTCGCGTAATTTCGGCCCCTCTGATAAGGAGCAGATTCAGGGTTTTTGCCAGCGGTTCGGCAATTTCAAAAGATCGGTTATGGTCCGAATTTATCTCTTTTGAATGAGGCTGGTATTCAATATGATCGGTAATTGCAATGGCATCCAAACCTTCCTGCCAGGCCTCCTCCACCCGCACTGTAGGCCAAACAGTGCCATCAGAAAATATAGTATGCATGTGAAAGTCGCACTTTAAAGTCTGATATCCCTGAATATTTGGCAGTTGTATAATTTTACGTGATTGTCCGGCAGCTATTTGACCGATGAAAATTAAAACCCAAAAAAAAATGTAACCAATGTGCATAATCTGATATTTAAAATTAAAGTTTAAATATCAGGTTTTTTGTTTAACCATTAGTAATTGTTGGCTGCAAAATTTAAAAATGAAGAGCAAACAAACGAAATTTGGAAAATCAGCACCTTCTTTTTAATTTTTTTAAAAAGAAGCTTGTCTAAAGAACAATTTATTCTGATCTTTGCTTTAATGCATTATGGAAAAATTATTTAAAAATAGCGGCGGAAATCAAAGCCAGGGAGTTGAACTTAAAAAAATTGGCCATAAAAAACAGATTTTGCGTGCGCTTTTTTTTAACGGGCAATTATCCAATTCAGAACTTTCGAAACAAATCAGGTTAAGTACGCCCAAAATTAACAGTTTACTTCTTGAACTTATTGGCGATGGATTGGTGAATGAATTGGGAAGAGGCGATTCGAGCGGTGGAAGAAGGCCAAATATTTACGGATTAATTGAGGATGGATTTTATGTTGCCGGTATTACAATAAATATTAACCGCACCATCATTTCAATTTTTAATGCAGCCAACAGCGAAGTTAGCGGCCCACATTTTCTGAATGTAAAAATCCAGGCCGACATGCAGATTTTTCATCAGGTAAATGAAAAGCTGCAACAGATTTTACACGAAAACAATATTCCAGCCAGTAAATTACTGGTGGCCGGCATAGAATTACCAGGGTTAATCAATCAAAAAAGTGGTGTTAACAAAACATATTTCCCGAGGGAAAAAAATCTGTTCGACGAACTGAGCCACATATTTGGAATGCCGGTATTCATTAACCACGATTCAAAAGTCCGCGCATTTGCAGAACAGCATTTTGGTCTGGCAAAAAACAAAAAAAACGTTTTAATGCTCCAGGTGGACTGGGGAGTTGGACTTGGAATTATCATTAACGGAAAATTATATACAGGAAAATCAGGGTTTTCCGGTGAATTCGGGCATCTTCCGATTGCCGATAACGGCATACTTTGCACCTGCGGAAAAAAAGGGTGCCTCGAAACCATCGTTTCGGCAACTGCCATTGCACGAATGGCCAAAGAGGGATTAAAAAACGGAAATTCGTCTCTGCTAAAAGAGCTTGTAAATGGCGAGGTCGACGAAATCAATATTGTCACTATAATTCAGGCAGCCAACCGCGGCGATCAGTTTGCAATTTCAATTTTTTCCGAAGTTGGATTTTGGCTGGGCAAAGGAATTGTTTACCTCATCCAGATTTTCAATCCCGAACTTATTATCATTGGCGGAAAAGTTGCTGAAGCCAGTGATTACATTCTTGCACCGGTGCAACAAGCTATAAACACGTTCAGCAATCGCGACATCAGCAACGACACCGAAATAAAATTCTCGGAATTGGGATCCCGGGCCGGAACAATTGGCGCGGCAGCTTATGCAATCGAAAAACTATCTTTTTCTAAAAAATAAAACATGGAACTAAATTTATCGAAAGTAGAACAGGCTTTTTTCAATACATCCAAAATTCAGAAAATAACAACCCGCATTCCATATATAACTGTGGAAAGTTTTCCAAAACTGGGGCTGCTTTCGGCGCTTGCTTTTTTGGAATGGGCAGGAGAAAATCCCAAAGGTGTGGTAAGCCTGCCAACTGGAAAAACTGCACAGCATTTTATTCAGTTTACCCACCTTCTGCTCGATAACTGGAACAGCAAAAAAGGAAGGGAAATTCTTGAAAAATATGGACTGGAAAACCTAAAAAAGCCTGAATTAAAAGAGCTTCAGTTTGTTCAGATGGGTGATTTTTACCCCATAAGTTCGTCGCAACACAATAGTTTATGCAATTATGCCGAAAAATTTTACATCGAAGGATTTGGTCTGAACCGTAAAAAAGCTTTGCTCATAAATTCTGATGATATAAAATTGGCTGAAAACAAACATTTTAGTGAGATTTTCCCGGATTATAAAATTGATTTGACACTGCGTTACCGCGAGGCGAAAAGCCAGTTGGAAAAGCTTCAGCAGGAATCCATTTTCAAAATTGATCAGTGGTGCACGGCGTACGAAAATAAAATCAGAAACAAAGGCGGTATCGGTTTTTTCCTTGGCGGAATTGGACCCGACGGACACATAGCTTTTAACACCCGCGGCTCCGACCATTTTTCATCGACCCGCTTAACCCGAACCAATTTTGAAACACAGGCGGTTACTGCAGCCGATTTGGGTGGAATTGAAGTTTCGCGGAACCGGCTCGTAATTACCATCGGACTGGGAACGCTCCGTTACAATCCGGAAAATAAAGCCATAATTTATGCCGCGGGCGAAGCCATTGCCGACACTATAAAAAATTCGCTTGAAAATGAACCAACAGTTATTTATCCGGCCACATCACTGCAAACACTGAAAAACAGCCGGTTTTATCTCACTGAAGGTGCAGCTGTAAAACTCGAAGACAGCATCGACTGGTACTACAAAGGGACTCCATGGAACCATAAAAAAACAGAACGAGCCGTAATTGAATTGTGCAAAAAAGTAAACAAGTTTGGGCACAAACTGGAAATGGACGACCTCAAATCCGATAAATATTGCAAGCTCATTCCCAATCTGAATGAAAATACGGTTCAATCTGTAATTGATTCCATTCTGGCCAAAATCGAAAAAGGGATGCAAAAGGAAGTGAACCAGGTTTTCTATCACACAGGGCCGCACCACGATGATATTATGCTGGGAATTATGCCGCTCACCAACCGGCAGTCGCGCGATGCAAGTAACGAACTGCATTTCTCGGTTTTAACTTCCGGATTTACCGCAGTTACCAATACTTTTCTTTACGACTTGCTTGTTGATACCAAAGATTTAATGAACCAGGGAAATATCCAAATGATTGGATATCCTGATTTTTTTAAGGACGGCTATCTTTATAAATGGGATAAGGATGTTTATCATTACCTGGATAACATTGCCGCACGTAACGAAGAAGGCAAAAGGCGCGGTGTTTGTCACAGGTTGGTAAGGGCGCTGGTTTCCATCTGGAATATTAAAAACCGGGAAGGGCTGCGCGAAACTATTTACGAAGTTTTAACCTCGCTAAAAAACAGTTACGATGGCAGCAAAAATCCTCCAAAAATTCAGAAACTAAAAGGGATGATCAGGGAGTTTGAAGAAGAACTGGTTTGGGCACATTACGGAATTATGGTGAAAAACGTTCACCATCTTCGGTTGGGTTTTTACCAGGGCGATGTTTTCTCCAGTCAGCCCGACCGCGAAAGGGATGTGCTCCCAATTCTGGAGGACTTCAGAAAATACAAACCAACTGTTATTAGTCTTGCCATGGATCCGCAGGGCAGCGGCCCCGATACACATTATAAAGTGCTGCAGGCCATTGCACGCGCCGTGGAGGAATGGAATAAGGAAGAAGATTTGAGCCACCTCAAAATAATTGGCTACCGGAATGTGTGGTTTAAATACAATCCCTGGGATGTGGAAGTGATTGTTCCGGTATCGCTGAACTCGCTGGCTACTATGGACAAATCATTTTCGGAATGTTATGTGACGCAGGTAAATGCCTCGTTTCCAAGCTACCAGCACGATGGAAAATTCAGCGAAGTAACTCAGCAGGTTTGGCTCGAACAACATAAGCAAATTCAGTTGCTGCTCGGTAAAAACTTCTTTTACCAAAACAATTCTCCTTTGTTGCGTGCAACACACGGATTCGTTTATTTACACGAATTAAAGGTGGAACAATTTCTGGAAGAGGCATTTAGCCTGGAAAAATCAATGGAAGGAATTCTGTAAAAAGTTTACAGGAAATGAAATTTAAACCAGTTTCATCAGGAATTTATTTTACAGTAATCATTTTACTGCTTATCGCATCGTGTGAAAAAGAAAACGATTTCCGAAGCGAATGGATTGGAAATTATAATTGTATTGAACTCCATACATATTTTGACCCCATCGATGATACCATCATGAACTGGACAACGGATACTGTATCAGAGAATGTCGTATTGCAGGTACAACTGTTGATGGACAGTTCAATAACTGTAAAATCAGGCAAATACAATATAACAGATGCAACTTTTGCAATGGAAAATAATAAAGGTGCATTTTTTTATGGCAGCAGGGAAATTGTTAAATTTACACCGGATAAAATTTCGGTTTCAGTTCGACATGGACCTTTAAACAGTAATACTTATTACGGAACAAAAACACAATAAATCATTAAAAGTCAACTTTTAAAACACTAAAAATGAAAATAGTAATTCTGAAAAATTACGAAGAAATCAGCCGCTGGACCGCCCGGTATATTACAAAAAAAGTCAATGATTTTAAACCGCTTTCCGATAACCCATTTGTTTTGGGATTACCAACAGGTTCAACTCCAATCGGTACTTACAAAGAATTGATTGCATTAAATAAAACAGGTAAAATTTCATTCGAAAATGTAGTTACATTCAACATGGATGAGTATGTGGGCCTTGAAAGAAACCACGAGGAAAGCTACTACAGTTTCATGCACCGAAATTTATTTAACCATATAAATATTCAAAAAAACAACATTCACATTCTGGACGGAAATGCAGCGGATCCCCTTGAAGAATGTAACAACTACGAAGAAAAAATAAATTCGTTTGGCGGAATTGAACTTTTTCTGGGAGGAATGGGCGCCGATGGACACATTGCTTTTAATGTGCCCGGTTCGTCGTTAAATTCGAAAACACGGCTGGTCAACCTCAATTTTGAGACCATTGTTTCAAATGCGCGTTTTTTCGACAATGATTTTACTCAGGTGCCAAAACAGGCGCTCACAGTTGGTGTTAAAACAGTTATGGATGCGCGCGAAGTTTTGATCATCGTAAACGGGCATAAAAAAGCGCGGGCATTGCAACATGTGGTCGAAGGCGGAGTAAACCACATGTGGACGTTGTCGGCATTGCAAAACCATCCGAACGCCACCATTGTCTGCGATGATGAAGCAACCTGGGAATTGAAAGTGGGAACAGTAAACTATTTCAGGGAAATGAACAATGCCGATAATTTATAACCCGGCATTTTTTCCGGAACCCGACATTTTTTTCATGGGTTTAACCTCCACTTCGGAACTGCAGCCCGGGCAAAGGTAAATTTCGCAGCCGGTGCAAGCAAAACAATTGCTGCACATACGATCGACATCCAAATTCGAAAACCTGAAACCGCAGCTGCTACACTGATAAAACTTTTCTTTTTTTCCGGGTCCAATCATTGGAAAAATATTTTACTATTCTGAAGATTCCAAAAATAATAATCAGCGTAAAAATAATGGCAGCACCCGATGGAATATCCAAAAAATTGGAAATAAACAAGCCGGAGATGGTTCCGATAAATGCAAAAACTGATGAGTAAATCAGGAGTTTGCGGAAGTCGTTGGTGAATAAATTTGCTGTGGCCTGTGGAATAGTCAGCAGCGACAAAATCAAAATAATACCAACCACCCGTATATTTAAAACAACAGTCAGGGCGATTAAAGTAATGGTAATGTAGTTGAACAAAGTTACGGGCAGGCCGGCTGCACGCGCAAACTCTTCATCAAAAGCGACATAAAGAATTGTACGGAAGAAAAACACGTAAAAAATAATGATAACCACATTCAGAATAAACATCCACCACAATTCTGCAATGGTAACCGTGAGAATATTTCCAAAAAGATAACTCATTAAGTTTGGCGTATAACCGGGCGTCAGAAAAACAAACATTATTCCGAGCGCCATTCCAAGCGACCACCAGATTGCAATGGAAGAATCTTCGCGAACTTCGGCAACTTTTGTAAAAAACTGAATGCCCAGCGCCGACAACACAGCAAATAAAACAGCCCCGAGCAGCGGGTTAAAACCAAGATAAAATGCCAGACCAATTCCGCCAAAAGATGCATGTGTAATTCCGCCGCTGATAAAAACAATCCGCCGCGAAACAATGTAACTTCCGATAATTCCGCATGAGATACTTGCAAAAATTGCTGCAAGAAATGCTTTCAGAAAAAAATCGTAGGAAAATAATTCGATTATTGCACTCATATCAATGGTGGTGTTTTAAAACGGTATGTGCAATTTCGCCATGAGAAATTATCTGAATCGGGCAATTGTAGCTGTCGAGCTGCTCCTGCGAAATGATGTTACTCTGGTGGTAGTGCAGCTTTCCGTTTAAGCAGGCAATGGTTTTTACGTAACTCGAAATGGTCCCCACGTCGTGCGAAACCAGTACAATTGCCATATTTTTATTCAACTCTCTTAACTTCCTGTATAATTCACCTTCAAAACGATTATCAACAAAAGTATCCGGTTCGTCAAGAATAATAATTTTCGGATCGCTGATTAATGCGCGGCATAAAAATACACGCTGCATTTGCCCGCCCGAAAGCTCGCCAATGGCTTTGTTTCGGATGTCCGAAATTCCCATTTCCACCAGCAGTTTTTCTGTTTTCCGGCTCACTTCCGAGGAGCTGATTTTTACCTGGCTTTTCATTATGGAACCCGAACGTACAACTTCGAAAACCGTAATCGGAAAATTTTTATCGATATATTTTACCTGCGGAAGGTATCCAATTGGTTTTTTCCGGTTATTAATATCTTTTCTGAAAATAATTTTCCCTTTCATTGGTTTTAGCAAGCCCAGAATTGCCTTGAGCAACGTTGTTTTTCCGCCGCCGTTGGGACCGATTACACCGATAAAATCATTTTCGTAAATGGCAAGGTTCACCTCCGAAAGTACCGGTTCGCCGCTGTATCCTACTGAAAGATTATCTATTTGAATTAACGGATCCATTAAAAATTATCGATAAATGTGTTGGTTATTTCCATTAAGTTCTCCGCCCATTCCGGATCAAGCGGCGAAACCTGGATTACCTTGCCACTAATTTCCTCGGCAAACACCCGGGCCTGTTCACGGTCGAATTCACTCTGAATGTAAATAGTATGAATATTTTCGTCTTTAGCCACTTTTATCACGCGCGTCATACTTTGCGGCGTTGGTTCCTTACCGCCCAATTCAAGCGGGAACTGTACTAATCCGTAATCGCGGGCGTAGTATGAAAGGCTGGGGTGAAACACTATAATTTTGCGGCCCTGGTAAGGTTTCATGGCGTTTGTGATTTCCACGTCCAGCTGGTCAATTTCTTTTACAAACCGAAGGTAATTCAAGCGATATTCACGGCTTTTTTCAGGATTGAGTTCCGACAAAGTATTGGCAATTTTCTCCGCCATTTGCTTAACCAGTTTAGGCGAAAGCCAGATATGCGGATCAACACCCTGATGTTCATGTCCACCGGGATTTTCGCTTGCTCCGGTGATTAAATCCAGCCCTTCTGAAAGATCGACCACCTTCATGTTTTTATTCGCCTGGATGATTTTGTCTTTCCATGAATATTCAAAACCAATGTACCCGATGCGAAACCACACCTGGGATTTGGCAATGTCGCGCAACTGCGATGGTAAAAGAGTATAAGCTGCCGGGTTCGAACCTGGTGGAATTAAAACGTTCACTTCAAAATCGTCGCCTGCAATTTTCTTAACAAAAGTTTTTTGGGGTAAAATACTCACGGTTACAACTTTCCGATCGGTGTCCTCATTACTTTTTTTCGTTGCATTACAGCCGAAAAGAAACAATATTATGATGATTAAAGAAATTGGTTTTTTCATTTTTTATGACTTCAAATACTCGGTTTAAACAATAAAGTGCAAATTTAGTTTTAACAGACGAAAATAGTTACTCCCCGTTGTTTTGTTTTTTCTTTTGTTTTTTTGGCGGCACCGGATCATATCCGTGAGTTCCCCACGGATGGCATTTCGAAATGCGTTTTGTTGCCATCCAAAAACCTTTTAACGGACCGTGGATTTTTACAGCCTGCACAGCATATTCGGAGCAGGTTGGAACATGCCTGCACGAAGCCGGTGTAAACGGAGAAATGGCATATTTGTAAAAATATACGGGCAACAGTAAAATCCATCCCAACCCTTTTATTATGTCTTTTCCAATGCGGTGCATCTGTTCAATTTTGGCCAAAATTACAACTTATTCCAACATCTGTTTGTTGTAAATGAAGGAAATATATAAACGCAAAGTTCATTAAAAAAGCGTAATTCGAAAATTATGTTGCAATAAACTGAGCCTGATTCAGATTATTAACAATAACAAAAAAATTTATTTTGAAGTCATTCAAACCCGATTTTATAACCGTTATCAGCATCCTCCTTTTGCTGGTTTCAGTTTTTCTGAGCGTAAAACATATTTATCTCGCCCGCAAAAATCAGGAAGAATCCATTATACTTTCGGAAGTAAACGGCGTGCAGTATGGCCTGTTAAATGCCGATGAATGGCGGGATAACCTTTCCAATATCATTATAAAAAAAATTGAGGAATTTGAATTAACCGACGAAAACCGGGAAGAATTACGAATACAGGTCGAAAATATTTTATATAAGCTGCTCGACGAAGTGGACAAAATTCTGAAGGATGACATGGGCAAAATTAAAAAGTTCCTGATGAATGCTTTTATCGACCTGGACAAATTACGCGAAAATGTACCACAACTTTCTGTACAACTGCTAAATGAGCTTTCGAAACCGGAAAACAAAAACAACATTAAAAACTTTGTTCTGGGAAAACTTGACAGCCTGGTTGATGAAACTTTCAGCAAAGATGACCAGCGAAAGCTAAAACAAATACTCGATAAAAATAACTTCGAAAATAAGACAGCAGCTGCCAGCCAGCTCGAAATCAAAATCAGGGAAAATGAAAAGGAGTTACAAATTTATACCATCCTGCTTATCATATCACTTGTTACTGTATTTCTGCTCAACTTTTTAAGCAACAAACGGAAAACATCAACCGGTTTATTTTTGCTGCTCTTTACAACATTGCTTTTTCTTGTGAATGGCGTTTCGGTGCCCATGATTGAAATTGAAGCAAGAATTACACGGCTAACTTTTGAGCTGATTGGCGAAAATATAGTTTTTACTGATCAGGTGTTATTTTTTCAAAGCAAATCGATATTGGATGTGGTCTGGATTTTAATTACCAATGGAAAAGCAGACATGATGTTAGTCGGAGTTCTGATTTTTGCCTTCAGTGTACTCTTCCCGTTTACAAAAATTGTTTGCAGTTATATAACAATTACAGCTCCCGGACGCTCCCAAAAAAACTGGTTTCTCCATTTTTTTACATTTAAATCGAGTAAATGGTCCATGGCCGATGTTTTTGTAGTGGCTATGTTTATGGCTTTTATCGGCTTTAACGGTATTATCGGCAACCAGCTTGAACACCTGCGAAATGTAAATAAATATGTTGAAATACTGACCACCAACGGAACCAGCCTGCAATCCGGATTTTATCTTTTCCTGTCGTTTTGTTTGGCTGGCTTGTTCTTAAGTATTGCTATTCAGAAAAAAACAGCATAAAATTTAAGCATCTTTTTCTGCCTCTAAAAAATCATTTAGTTTTTATTCAGAATAAATTGAACCGAAATTGATTTAATTTCAAACAGAATTCCATAATATTTATAAATTTGCTGTTCTTGTTTTTAAAATTGATAATGTAATATCATCTACTTAAACCAAATTAATAATGGAACAAAGAAACAACAATCTGGCAGTTGGCATGACCGTTTTTGGCGCCATCTTTTTCATTTTTGGATTTGCAACTACGTTTATTATTACACTCAGTGCACCGGTAAAAGCGATTTTTAGTTTATCGGAATTTGAAGCACAGTTGTTATCCTCTGCATTTTTTATTGCTTACCCGTTAATGTCGATTCCCACGGGAAAAATTATCGATAAAATGGGCTACAAATGGACAGTGGTAGCAGGTTTGATTTTAATGGCGCTCGGAAGTTTTATTTTTATTCCAGCCGCCCGGATTCCTTCATTCCCCATATTTTTGCTCGGAACTTTTATTCTGGCAATTGGTGTGGTTTTCCTGCAGGTAGCCGCCAATCCGTATGTTACAGCAATTGGTCCGGAAAGCAGCGCATCAAGTCGTTTGAACCTTACACAGGCATTAAATTCGGTAGCAACAATGATTGCGCCGTGGTTAATTTCAGTGGCAATTTTTAAAGGTCTGAACCTTCCGACGGACGACAGTGCAATTACACCGGAACAGGGATTAATGGCTGCCGACAGAGTTCCAATGCCTTTTATTATTATGGGTGTTTTGGTTGTAATTGTGGCCATTGCAATTTTTACCATAAAACTGCCTCTTCTGGAAAAAGGCTCCGGCGCGAAAAAAAGCATCTGGAGATATCCGCACGTTGTTTTAGGTGGTTTTGCAATTTTTGCATACGTAGGTGCTGAAGTTGGTAATGCCGGTTTAATTGTAAACTATTTGAAAAACTCAATCGGAATTACTGCCGAAATGGCTTCAACATATGCCGCAATTTACTGGGGCGGTGCAATGGTTGGCCGGTTCTTTGGTTCGTTTATGTTCTCCGATATGAAACAGTCGAAAAAGTTCACCTACCTGTTGCCGGTGCTGGCGCTTGCATTTGTTGCCGGCTCATTTGTCACCGACTGGAACTGGACTATCGGCTTGACTTTTACAATTGTTGCTCTTATTAATTTCGGAATTATGCAGTTTGGAACCGGAAAAGCAGCACGCACACTGGCTATTTTTGCTTTGGTAGCTGCCTTACTTGATTTGGCCACTACATTTACAAGCGGTACAATTGGTTTATGGACGGTAATTTCAATTGGTTTGTTTAACTCCATCATGTTCCCGAATATTTTCTCTCTTGCAGTAAAAGATTTGGACAAAGCCGAATTAAGCGGCGCTTCCGGATTAATTAATTCACTGATTATTGGTGGCGCTGTTATTCCGCCAATTATGGGTGGAGTTTCCGATAATTTTGGCTACACATGGGCTTTCCTTGTACCTGCATTGTGTTACGTTTACATCTTCTTCTATGCCATTAAAGGAAACCTAATAAGAAGGGCATAATTAACTGAATAAGTACTATTTAAAAAGTAAATAATGATAAAAAAAGTTGCAATAGGTGTTGATATCGGCGGAACAAATACAGCCATTGGTGTTGTTGATCCGGAAGGAAATGTAATGGTGAAATCCAACATTCTGACTCCCGGACACGGCGATGCTGTTTTGTATATTTCCAATCTGGCTGCAGCAATTAAAGAATTAATTAAGTCGGTAAAATTGCTGAATAAGGATATTGAAATTCTTGGGATTGGAATTGGAGCGCCAAACGGCAACTATTACAAAGGCACTATTGATTATGCTCCCAACCTTTCGTTTAAGGGTGTGGTAGAATTTATTAAGTTATTGCGCGAACATTTTCGCGACCTGGATGCACTGGCGCTTACCAACGATGCAAATGCTGCTGCAATTGGCGAAATGATTTACGGCGGTGCCAAGGGAATGAAAAATTTCGTGATGTTCACCCTTGGAACAGGTGTTGGCAGCGGAATTATTGTAAACGGCGATTTGGTTTACGGTCACGATGGTTTTGCCGGAGAATGTGGTCACACCACATTGGTGCCCGGCGGACGTGTTTGCGGCTGCGGTGCGCTTGGCCATCTTGAAGCTTACTGCTCGGCGCCCGGCATGAAACGCACTGCGTTCGAATTAATGGCTCATTACAACGCAAATGACAGTTTACTGGCCGGTAAATCCTTTAAAGAGCTCGATTCGAAAATGATTTTTGACGCAGCCGAACAAGGTGACGTTATTGCATTGGAAGTTTTCGCCAAAACCGGAGCCTGGCTTGGACAAGGTTTGGCCGATACAGTGCACCATCTTAGTCCGGAAGCTATCTTCCTGTTTGGTGGCCCCACTGCTTCAGGCGATTTAATTTTCAAGCCCACAATCGAAAATATGGAGAAACACCTGCTCCCGGTTTTCAAAAATAAAATAAAGGTTCTTCCTTCGGAATTAATGCCTGGCGACGCCGCAATTGTTGGTGCAAGTGCATTGGTTTGGAAAGAAATTGAAAAATAAAAACTGGAACATTATAAAAACTGAAAAGCGGATTTCTATGAAGTTCGCTTTTTTTATTGCCGAAATTTTTTTGCATTGCTCACCTTTTTTGCTGTCCCAAATTAAGTCCGGTTTTTGTACCTTTGTTTTATGCACAAACTGTTACTCATATTTTTAGCTGTGGTTGTTTTTTTTCAGACAGGTTTTGCCCAGAAGCCCGATCCTGGTTTTTTGGGAAAAACAGCACTGAAAGAAAGTAGAAATTTTATTCAGAAAACTACATTTAAAGAAAATCAAAGTTATGGATTGTATAATTTGGTGTACCAGCGAATGGAGTGGCAAATTGATCCGGCAATCCGGTTTATTAAAGGAAATGTAACTTCTTATTTCATCAGCAATACCAGTGATTTTTCAGAAATAGAGTTCGATCTTGAGGCAAATATGCAGGTGGATTCCATTGTCAGTAATTCAAAAAAATTAAGTTTCAGGAACGAACAAAACCAACTCATAATTTCCTTAGAAAATACGCTGCAGGAAAACCAGATGGACTCGCTGACTATTTTTTACCAGGGTGTTCCTTCTGAATCCGGTTTTGGATCTTTTGCCACTGAATATCATGCCGGAACTCCCATTATGTGGACACTTTCTGAACCTTACGGCGCTATGGAATGGTGGCCTTGCAAACAATCGCTAACAGATAAAATAGATTCCATCGATGTAATCGTGCATTGTCCGGAAATGTATAAAGCAGCAAGTAACGGAATTTTGGTTTCCGATACGGTGATAGGTGATATCCGCGAAATACACTGGAAACATCGTTATCCGATTGCAACTTATCTGGTTGCAATTGCAGTGACAAACTATGCCGGATATTCCGACTTTCTGGATTTGAATGATGGCCGTAAAATCGAAATCCTGAATTATGTTTATCCCGAGAATCTGGAAAAAGCAAAAGAGGAAACGCCAAATACTGTAGAAATAATGCAGTTATATAACCAGATTATTGGAGAATATCCTTTTGCTCAGGAAAAATACGGCCATGCCCAGTTTGGATGGGTGGCGGAATGGAGCATCAGACCATGAGTTTCATGTTTAATTTTAGCTTTGAACTGGTTGCGCACGAACTTGCGCATCAGTGGTTTGGCGATTGTGTGACACTGGCCAGCTGGCACGACATTTGGCTGAACGAAGGATTTGCCACTTACATGACCGGACTTGCCTACGAAAATCTGAACGATTACTGGTGGCCCAACTGGAAAAAAGTTAATCTCGACTTTATAAAATCAGCGCCAAATGGCTATGTTTATGTGCAGGATACCACCAATGTTTCGAGGATATTCAGTTCAAGGCTTTCCTATTCGAAAGGAGCCTACCTGCTGCATATGCTGCGCTGGGTGCTGGGCGACG
>CAVYUC010000010.1:0-23725 GCA_963771595.1 uncultured Prolixibacteraceae bacterium
TTTCCGGGTATAAGCAGCGTTTATGCCCCTGAAGTTACAGAAGTTATCCGAAAGTTTTCAAAGGAACACCACCTGCCATACCGTTCGCTTCCCCTGAAGGTTTCCTTTAAAAAACATTACGAGTTGCTGCGATTAAATGCACTCAGTTATGAAGATTTGGAAATGTAAACTGATTTTTACTGCATGGTTTCTTCAGTAATTTGGTTCATCTCATGTTTTTCTTTTAACTTTGAAAACCATCTTTTTTAAACCAACGTATTATGAAACCTGTAACGCGAAGAAATTTTCTTACCTCAGCCGCCGCAATTTCTGCCATCACCATTTTAAAACCCGCCACTGTTTTTGGAACACAGTGCAAATTCTGCAGTCCGTGTGGGAATTATCGGTTGCGGAAACCGCGGCACCGCCGTTATTTCCGACATGGTAAACAACACCAGTGCACAAATTATTGCCATGGGCGATTTATTTGGCTATCAGTTGGAGAAGGCCAAACCGAAATTTGATAAGCTGAATAAAGACAACAACGGAGTTGCTATCGCAGACAAAAAAGTGTACCGCGGCCCGCTGGCTTACCAGAGTGTGATTCACGATCCGGATGTGGACGCTGTTTTGGTATCGGCGCCCGCTTACACGCACCCGCTGTTTTTGGATGCTGCGGTGGAAGGCGGCAAACATGTGTACTGCGAAAAGCCTGCATCGCCCGATGTGGCAGGATGCAAAAAAGTAATCGCAGCGGGTGCAAAAGCAAAAGATAAGGTGAGTGTGGCCATTGGTTTCCAGATTCGCCATGCCACTCCCTATGTTGAAATGGCCAACCGCATCCGCCGCGGCGACATCGGTGAAGTTGTCAACGTGCAGTTGTATTATATTTCTTCGGGAAGCGGACAGGTAGTGCAACCTGTGGGAGATTCGCGCGAGGAGTTTATGATCCGCAACCATTTCCATTTTCGCGAATTATCCGGTGGTATCTTTCTCGACCAGGCTATCCACATGATTGATGTGGGCAACTGGATACTGAACGAAAAGCCGGACGCATCGGTTGGAAACGGAAACCGGAAAGGCGGACCTGATTTTGGCGATACATTTACAAATTACCAGGTGATTTATGATTACCCGGAACAGATCAATGTAAGTGTTCATTCCACCCAGTTCGGGCCGAAATTCGGTGATGTTTGTGCCCGCTTTATCGGTACAAAAGGATTTGCGGAAGCCCATTACAGCCGCGGTGTTTTTATCGACGGCGACAACCCGTGGGATTCAGGCGTGGTAAAAGGTGAGCCCACAGAAGAACAACGGGCTTCGGGAGCTTTCACTTCTGCACTATATGATTCAACGCCAAACAAGGTGAAAGCTTTTGTCCACAGCATTGAGTCCGGAGACTTGATTAACGAAGCGCATTCGGGAGCGATGTCCACACTGACTGCTATTTTGGGTAGGATGAGTGCAACGTCTCAGGAAAAAACGTTGTGGGACGAAATGTATTTTTCCAATCAGGAGTACAATCCCAACCTCGACTTATCGAAGTTTGCCTGAGAAAATGAATTATTTACTTTAAATTTTTACCTGACAAATCAAATTAAAGATATCAAATGAAAAATCTATTCTTCGCAGGCTTTTTAAGTTTACTTATTGTTTCGTGCCAGAGCCCTCAGAAAAAACCCGACATGCAAACCAGTGAAAACAACAAACCCAACATCGTTTATATTCTTGCTGATGATTTGGGTTACGGCGATTTAAGCATTTACGGACAAACACACTTCGAAACACCGAACCTGGATAAAATGGCAGCCGAAGGAATGCTGTTCACCCAGCATTATGCAGGATGTACCGTTTGTGCACCGTCGCGTTCGTCGCTGATGACCGGTCAGACAACAGGGCATACACCCATCCGCGGCAACAAGGAAGTGAAACCCGAAGGTCAGTGGCCCATCCCGGATTCTACGTTTACCATGGCCGAAATGCTGAAACAGGCAGGTTATGTTACCGGCGGATTTGGAAAATGGGGACTCGGCTATCCCGGCTCGGAAGGTGATGCAAACATGCAGGGATTCGACGAATTTTACGGCTACAACTGCCAGCGGATTGCCCATAATTACTATCCCACGCATTTGTGGGACAACCAGGAGAAAGTGATGCTCACCGACAATACGGGAGACCAGTACGAACAATATTCTGCGGATTCCATTCAGCAACATGCACTTGATTTTATTGAGGCCAACAAAGACAAACCATTTTTCCTGTATTATCCGTCAACCATTCCACATGCCGAGCTGCTGCTTCCGGAGAAATACCTGGAAAACTTCCGCGGGAAATATCTTCCTGAAAAAGAATATAAAGGTACCGAACCTGGCGATGAGAATTTCCGCAACGGCGGATACGGTACTCAGCCTGAAAGCCATGCGGCTTTTGCTGCAATGGTGACCCACCTCGACGAGCAAGTGGGTGAAGTACTTGTAAAATTGAAAGAACTGGGGCTTGATAAAAACACAATTGTAATGTTTTCTTCGGACAACGGCCCCCATTTGGAAGGCGGCGCTGACCCCGATTATTTCGACAGCAACGGCCCGCTGAAAGGTTACAAACGCGATTTATACGAAGGCGGAATCCGGGAGCCGATGATAGTTTGGTGGCCCGGAAAAGTGGAAGCAGGCAGTAAAACCAGCCACATCTCTGCATTTTGGGACATCATGCCAACCATTGCCGATATTGTGGGAATTGAAAAGCCGGACAATATCGATGGAATCTCTTTTCTGCCCACATTGCTGGGGGAAGGCGGGCAAAAAGAGCACGATTATTTGTATTGGGAGTTTCATGAAAAAGGCGGCCGAAAAGCCATACGGAAAGGCGACTGGAAACTGGTGAGATATGATGTTTCCGTTCCGGGAAAAACAACTACCGAATTGTACAATCTAAGCAACGACATTGGAGAGGAAAATAATGTGGCTGACGAGCACCCTGAAATCGTAAAAGAGCTGGAGCAACTGATGGAACGAGCCCGAACGGAATCGGATGTATTTGCATTTAACTGATATGACATCAGAATATTTTTTATGAAGAAAGATCAAAATAATTATACCAGATTGCAAAAACTAAAAGCTTTAAATAAAAAGCTAAAAAAGCATCCTGCAAAATTTAAGTATACTGCTGAAGAGATCAGAAATTTAAACAGAGAGGTATGATACGCTACGGATACGCGTAACTAATTTTAAAGAAACATCTGCATGTGTAACAAAAAGTAAAATTTCCCGCTGATTCCGCTTATT
Source organism: uncultured Prolixibacteraceae bacterium (assembly GCA_963771595.1). Classification (GTDB taxonomy): domain Bacteria; phylum Bacteroidota; class Bacteroidia; order Bacteroidales; family Prolixibacteraceae; genus CAVYUC01. The sequence continues at coordinate 3,264 of CAVYUC010000010.1, forward strand.
TTCCTAGAAATCCATTTTAATAATCAGCGTTCATCTGCGAAATCTGCGGGAGAATAAATTCTATCATTTTAAAAAATGAACCGAATCATGAATAAAACCGGAATCCTGCTTTTCATTTTGGCTTTTGCTTTTTTTTCCTGCCAAAATCAGCAAAACGAAACAAAACAACAAAAACCCAACATTCTCTTCATTTTGGCGGATGATTTGGGTGCCCACGATTTAAGCGTCACCGGAAGTAATTTTTATGAAACGCCCAACATCGACCGCATTGCACATGAGGGTATGGTATTTACGGAAGGATACGCAGCCTGCCAGGTATGCAGCCCGTCGCGGGCAAGCATCATGACCGGCAAATTTCCGGCACGACACGGCATTACCGACTGGATTGGCGCACCTGCAGGAGAAAACTGGAGAAAACAAAACCGGTACAACGAGTTACTTCCTCCGGATTATGTGCGAAATCTTCCAAAGGAATATATCACACTTCCGGAAGCAATGAAGGAAGCCGGTTATAAAACATTTTTCGCCGGAAAGTGGCACCTCGGAAGCGAAGGCTCGTGGCCAACCGATCATGGTTTTGATATCAACATAGGCGGCTGGGATGCCGGAAGCCCGCAGGGCGGTTATTTTGCTCCGTGGAATAACCCCAACCTCCAAAGCGGACCGGATGGCCAGAACCTTTCGATGCGGCTGGCCAAGGAAACCACTAAATTTCTGAAAGAAAACAAAGACACCACATTTTTCGCCTACCTGGCTTTTTACGCAGTGCATGGCCCCATACAAACAACACAGTCAAAATGGGAGAAATACCGTAATAAAGCGCAAAAAGCAGGAATTGCAGAAACAGGATATAAAATGGGGCATTTCCTTCCCATCCGGCAGGTGCAGGATAACCCCGTGTATGCCGGACTGGTGGAAGCAATGGACGACGCTGTGGGCGTAGTTTTAAATACACTCGATTCGCTTGGACTGGCAGAAAATACAATTGTGATTTTTACTTCCGACAATGGCGGAGTAGCAGCCGGCGATAACTATTCCACTTCAAATAAACCGCTGCGTGCCGGAAAAGGATACCAGTTTGAAGGCGGCATCCGCGAACCCTATTTCATCAAGGTTCCCGGAATGGATATTGCCGGAAAAACATGCAGCACGCCTGTAACCGGCACCGACTTTTATCCGACTTTGCTGGAACTGACCGGAGTTGATTTAAAACCGGAACAACATAACGACGGGGTGAGTATCGTGCCGCTATTAAAAGGCGATTCGATTAAAGAACGTCCGCTCATCTGGCACTATCCGCATTATGGAAACCAGGGCGGCGAACCTTCATCCATCATCCGCAAGGGAAAGTGGAAACTCATCCATTATTACGAAGACGGCCACAATGAATTGTACAATGTGGAAAGCGATCCGGAAGAAACTACCGATATAATAAACAACCATAAAGGTATTGCGAGCCGGTTAAATGAAGAGCTGTTTAATTACCTCGATGAAGTTGGAGCGAAATTCCCGGTTAAAGATCCGCAGTACAGCCAACAGGAAGAAGAAAAGTATTTAAAATGGGTCCGCGATGAACTGCTTCCGCAAAAAGAAAAAGAGCGCCTGGAGTATTTGTCTGATGATTATGATCCGGGAAATGACTGGTGGGGAAGCAGAGTTACCAATGATTAAGCTTTATTAATCCTATCACATATCCTTTATCGAAAATCCTTTAAATTCAACAGTATATCCTTTGAGTTTGGGAATAATTCGTTGTGCTTTTAATTTCAGCAAATCCAGGTTTATTTTTTCCGGATTTATTTTTACTTCTGCAATCAGTGCTTTTTTTTCAAAATCATTAAGTGCAACAATATCGATTTCGTTGTTAGCCCCTTTTTCCCAATAGTTTCCAATTAAAGAGTAGTTTTTCTCCAGCTTAAGCTTTTCAATAAAATATTTCTCTAAAAACTTCCCCGACCACGAGCTAAAATCCCGATTCACGATTTCTTTGAGGTATCCGAAATTTTCTATCTCAACAGCACTTCGATATTTATATATAAACCGAAACCAAAAATTCAAAAAATTATCTTCAATTAAATAATTCTGTACTCTTCCTTCTGGTTTTGAGAAAACAGGTTTGTTTTTGCGAATAAGCGTATATTCTTTTTCGAGCCGTTCAAGGTAACCACCAACATTCTTTTGCAAAATCGATTCAATTTCCTGTCTGGAATTTTTCGAAGAAGCAATTAACGAAAGAATGGAAAAATAAGTAGCATATTCTTTCCCAAATTCTTCAATGAGCAGGTTTCTTCCTTCATCCAGTAATATCGAGTTTTCCCTGAAGATTTCACTGAGGATTTGTTCCCTGGAGAGAACCGACTTATCCACAAATATTTCAATATATTTGGGCACACCTCCTGTAAAAATATAGAAAGCCAGTAAATCGTGATTGGTAAAGTCAGGTTTATTTTCTGCAAGAATAGTTTTCAAAATTCCAGGATGAAACGATTTCAAATGAATTTTTTCGTCTGCCCTTCCAAATAACGGCTCTTTCGCATTTTCAAAAATCTTCTTCATGAGCGAGTGCACCGACCCGCTTAAAATCAAATTCATTTTAGAAGAATCTTTGTATTTATCCCAAAGATGTTGCATATCGCTGTAAATCGATGGGTTTATATTAAAAAACTCCTGGAACTCGTCGATAATTAAAGTAAATGCCGAGGATTGTGCACTGACCATCAAAAATTCAAATAAGTCTTTAAACCGGTAAATTTCACCAAATGCTTTCAACCCCTTTTTTTCTTCTATTTCCTGTTGGAATTCCCGACACAAAAGAGTTTCATTTTTCCTCGATAAAAACAAATAAATGTAATTGATCTTTTCAACTGACTTAATCAGTAAACTTGTTTTTCCAATTCTTCTCCGGCCGACCAGAATGGTCATTTTCGACTTTTCAAATGACAATTCTGTGATACTTTGCAGTTGACGAAGTTCTGTTTCCCTGTTGTAAAATTTCATAATTTTAACTGTTGTAATCCATATTACTGTAACGGTCGTTACAGTAACTTAAATTGCAATATATTAATAAATCCGATGCATTCAACCGTTTTATGAAATATTTGATGTTGTTTTTTTAAGAAGTCAGAGTTATAGAAGTATAAACTATTGAACAAGATGAATAAGATTTGGCAGAATCAGAATTGCAACTTAATAAGTTTAAATATATATTTAGACCTTCAACATAAACCAATAAAATGATATACAAAACATTACTTTTAATCTTATTTTCCCTGTTCTTATTCTCATCACTTTTTTCCCAAAACACCCAAATCGTCTACCTCTCCGGAACTGATGCCGCCAATACTGTTGACTGGGAGTTTTACTGTACCGATGGAATGAACAGCGGAAAGTGGACAACCATTCCGGTGCCGTCCAACTGGGAGCTGCAGGGTTTCGGAAACTACAATTATGGCCACGACTGGCGCAACGAAGACATCAAACTCGGTAAGGAACACGGGCTGTACAAATATCAATTCGATGTGCCGTCAGATTGGAAAGGGAAAACCATAAATATTGTTTTTGATGGTTCAATGACCGACACCGAAGTTAAAATCAACGGGAAATCAGCAGGTGAAATGCATCAGGGAGCATTTTACCGGTTTAAATATGACATTACAAAATTATTGAAATACGGAAAATCCAATCTTCTGGAAGTGGATGTAGCCAAACACTCTGCCAACGAATCGGTAAACAAAGCTGAACGGCAGGCCGACTTCTGGATTTTTGGAGGAATATTCCGGCCGGTGTTCCTTGAAGTTCTTCCAAAAACACACATGTCCCGCACTGCTATCGATGCCAAAGAGGATGGCACATTTAAGGCATTTATCACCTTAAACGAATCAAAAGCCGACTATTCTGTGTCGGTGGATTTATTTGATTTGGAAGGAAATAAAACCGGCGGCACCATTCAAACTGAAATAAAAAAAGGGGAAACGGAGAAATGGGTCTCCGGAAAATTTAACGACGTCAAATCGTGGAATCCGGAGTGGCCAAATTTGTATCACATGAAAATTTCGCTCAGTAAAGGCAGTGAAGTTTTACATGAAGTTACCGAACAAATCGGGTTCCGCACCGTAGAGCTGCGCAAACATGACGGATTTTATGTGAACGGTGAAAAAGTGTTGTTCAAAGGGGTTTGCCGTCATTCATTCCGACCCGAAACCGGCCGCTGTCTGAGTGAAGCAGACCACCTGGAAGACATTCACCTGATGAAGGAAATGAACATGAACGCAGTGCGTTCTTCGCACTATGTTCCCGACAAACGTTTCCTGGAATTGTGCGATTCGCTGGGGCTGTTTGTGCTCGATGAAGTCACTGGATGGCAGGACAATTACGATACCATCATTGGCCCCAAACTGGTAAAAGAAACAGTTTTGAAAGATGAAAACCATCCGAGTGTGGTTGTTTGGGACCATGGAAATGAAGGTGGCTGGGATTTTTACAATGAGAAGAATTTTCATGTTTATGATATACAGGAACGGCCGGTAATTTATCCATGGCTTTTGCGAAATGGTGCTGACACCCACCATTATCCGGAATTCAATTATGCCATTGGTCGCTATGTCTTTGGCAACGACCCGTTTATGGCAACCGAACTGCTGCACGGGTTATACGATGGCGGGCTTGGCGCCGGACTGGAGGAATACTGGAGAAGCTATCAGTCGTCGCCGCTGCATGCCGGAGGATTTTTGTGGGTATTTGCCGACGAAGCAGTGTTGCGAACCGACAAACCCGGCACAGTTTACGATGCCGACGGAAACCATGCACCCGACGGAATATTGGGGCCGCACCATGAAAAAGAAGGAAGTTTTTACACCATAAAAGAAATATGGTCGCCCGTGCAGGTGGAACCGGTTACCATCAACCGGAAGTGGAACGGCAAACTATTCCTGTCGAATAAATTCATCTACACCAATTTAAGCGATTGCTCTTTCAGCTGGAAAGCCATTCAAACCGGATATGGAAATGAAAAGAAAAAAATAGTGGATTCCGGAAAGGTGGAAAATCCGGATGCCGAACCTGGAGAAACTGCCGGTGTCAAAATCGATTGCAGCGAAGCACTTCAAAATGCAGATTTATTTGAATTTACTGCAACTGACCCTCATGGAAAAGAACTCTGGACATGGAGCTGGCCAGTACTGCAGCCGGAAGAAAAAGCAGCTGAGATTTTGCAAAAACTGAATACCGGTAATGCTGAAATTGCATTGAATGAAACCGGGGATGCTGTTACCGCTTCGGTTGCCGGTTTGGAAATCGCTTTCAGCAAAAAGAATGGAATGCTGCTCTCGGTTAAAAACAGCAAAGGCAATATCTCATTCAACGGCGGCCCGTTAGCGGTCGGAGTGGAATCGGAAGTTACAGGCACAACCTGGGAAAAAGACGATGCCGGCAATTTTGTCCTTGAAGTTTCAACAAAAAATTATCCGCAGAAAATGATTTGGACACTGGAAAAAAGTGGCTTACTGAAACTGGAAGCCAGCGCATTGCAACAGGGAATGCATGACGTTGATTTTGTGGGAATCTCGTTTAATTACCCGGAAGAAAAATGCAAGGCAGTGAAATGGATGGGCAGCGGGCCTTACCGTGTCTGGAAAAACAGGATGAAAGGTGCCAACATCGGGGTTTGGGAAAAAGCGTACAACAACACCATCACCGGCGAAAGTTTTAATAACCTCATTTATCCCGAATTTAAAGGATACCACGGCAACCTGTTTTGGGCAACACTCGAAACCACCGAATCGGATTTTACTGTAATTTCCGGAACACCAAACCTGTTTTTTAGATTATTTACACCGGCAAAACCGCAGCATGTGGCCGGTGGTACTTACCCGCCTTTCCCCGATGGCGATATTTCATTTTTATATGAAATCCCGGCTATCGGCACCAAATTTAAACAGGCAGATAAACTGGGCCCGAAAAGTCAGAAAGGTGTTTACTCGGGACATGGAGGTGATGAAAATTACCCGATTATATTGTGGTTTGATTTCAGATAAAAAACAAACCGAAATGGTTGACTGGAAAATGTGCCGGAACACGAATTAATTTATTTCGCCATAAACTGAAAACTATTCCTGTTAAAAAAACAGGTAATGGGATTTTCTCAGGTTGCTTTTAACCATTTCAGAAAGTTATCCATATTTATACATTCAAAAGATGAATTCGGATAGTTTTCGTGCCACGATGACGGAGATTTCGACTGTTTGTTTCCCCACTTAAATTCGTATCCATGTAATTGTCCATCCTTATCTTCAACCAAATCCAGTTCTGCACCGGAATAAGTCCGCCAAAAATAGCTGTCGGTAAATTTTTCATAATATTCATTGGCCTTCATTCTTTCAGCCATCAAAAAATTCTCCCAGAGCTGGCCTTTATCGTTTCGCATTTGCAAAGGACCAAAATTATTAATCAACGCATTCCTTACGCCGGTATCATAAAAATATATTTTATCCATTTTAACAACTTCTTTCCTCAAATTCCTGCTAAATCCCTGCAAACGAAAAATTACAAAGCTTTTTTCCAGCAATGAAATATAATTTATCAGTGCTTCGCGATGGATTTGCAACGTATTTGAAAGTTCCTGCAAAGAAACCAGTTGCCCCACCTGATATGCCAAAAGTTTTAGCAGTTGATTCAACTTCTCCGGATATTTAACATTCGACAGAGATAAAATGTCTTTGTACAGATAGGAACTACACAGGTCATCAAGATATTTCCTTTTTTCTTTAAAATTTTTGTACGAAAAAATTTCAGGATACATACCAAAGAGTAAAAATTGTTCCATTTGTACAGTAGTCTCAAAATCATTCATGCCGGTAAAATTCTGCCACTCTGCTATGGAAACTGGATACAATTTACTGGTATAAATCCGCCCGGTTAAAGGTTCATTTACCCGGTTGGCCAAATCAAGTGAAGACGAGCCTGTTACAATAATCTTTAATTGAGGCATTTTATCGTACAATATTTTAAGATTAATACCAATATCAGGAATACGCTGGGCTTCATCAATAAAAAGCAGACCATACCCTTCAATTAACCCACTCAACTGGTTAAAATCGCGTGACGAAAGTGTTTCAATATATTGCTGCTCATCTGCATTAACCATTAATATTTTTTGAGTGAATTCCTGTACAACTTTCTTAATCAAAGTTGTTTTACCAACTTGTCTTGCCCCATATAAAACAACTATTTTCTGTTGATTTTTTAACAGATTTATTATTTTTTCTTCAATTTCGCGTTTTATCATTTTATCATTTTTTGCAAATATAGCTTTAATTCCTACGGTTAACCGTAATTATTCGCTTTAATTCCTACGGTCAACCATAATAAATAAACAAAACAGATGCCGGGTTAAACTGATAATATGAAAATCCGGCAATGCGTATTTAAAAATTATCTATTTTTATAGCTGGTCGAAAATTACCGTAACCAATTTATCTAAAGTACGTCTTCATTATATTTAATCATGAAAAAACTCATTTCGGTTACACTCTTTTTTATTTTATGCAGTATTGTTCTGACTGTAAAATTAACTGCACAAAATACATCTGACAACAGCAAAATTGAAAACATCCAGGAGTTTTGTTCAAATCTGAAAGGCTTTAATTTGCTGGGAAAATTCGATGTGTCATGGAGTAACCAGGGTTTTAAGGAGAAGGAATTTCAGGCTGTCCGTGATTTGGGATTTAATTTTGCACGGCTTCCCGTCGATTACCGGACATATACCCTTACCGGCAACTGGAACTACTTTGTGGAAAGCTGGGTAAATAATATAGATGATGCAGTGGAGTGGGGCGAAAAGTACGACGTGCATGTTTGCCTGAACCTCCACCGGGCTCCGGGATATTGTGTGAACGAAGCAACAAATCTCCCGGCGGAACAGCAACTCGATTTATGGACAGATACCGTGGCACAGAACACTTTTGTAAACCACTGGAAATACTTTGCGGAGAGATATAAAGACATTTCTCCGGAACGGCTTAGTTTTAACCTTGTAAATGAACCCAGCAATGTTTCGGAAGCAGACTATGTTTCAGTCATGATGAAGGCAGTAAAAGCGATTCATGAAATCAGTCCGGACCGGCTCATCTTTGTTGACGGCTTAAATTATGCCGGCGAAATTATCCTTTCGTTGAAAAACGAACCGAATGTTGCACAGGCCATTCACAGTTACCAGCCGTTTCAGTTAACCCATTACAAAGCCGGCTGGGTAAATGGCTCCGATACGTGGCCGGTACCGCACTGGCCCATGCTGATGGTCAACAATTACCTGTATGGCCCCTGGAAAAGTGAGTTCAAAAGTCCGCTGGTTCTCAAGGGAAACATTCCAAAAGGGACACAGGTAACTGTAAACGTTCACCAGGTTTCCACCGAATCGACGCTTCAGATAAAGGCAGATAACAAAGTAGTTTATTCCAAAAAATTTATCTGTTCTGCTGATCCCGGTACCGATTTTACAGAAGTGGTGGAAACGCAATGGGGTTTTCAGAATATTTCAAACAAGGATTTTTCAGTTAACTTGACCGATTCGGTGTCCAGCCTTTCTTTCGAAAATGCAAGCGGCGACTGGATGATTATCAATTCCATCGCCCTAAAATCAGGAAGTGATTCGGTTGTGTGGAACCTTTCGGATAATACCTGGGGCGAAAAACAATCCACCTACACCATCAATGCGGAAAATAACCTTAAAACAGTTGACGGTAAGGAACTGTTCCCGTTTAGCGACTATCTTGAAAACTTTGAGCTGGCCAGAGAAAACAACATCCCGTTTATGGTTCAGGAATTTGGAGTGCATAACCAAACGCCGCACGAAACCTCTGTTGCATTTCTGGATGATTTAATCGGTTTTTTTGATGAACAGGAAGTGGGCTGGGCACTGTGGAACCTGAACGGTAGTTTTGGAATCCTGAACAGCGGCCGCACCGATTGCAATTACGAAGCGTGGCAGGGCTACCAGCTCGACCGCCAGATGCTTGATGTCCTTTCAAAGTCGGTGAATACCTCTACGGAAGTAATAAAAGAGAACGATCCGTTGAAAATTTATCCTTCTCCGGCCAATGACGAACTCTTTATTTCGGGAAATCAAATTTCAGGAAAAACGGTTATTCAGCTTACCGATTTAGCCGGATGTATCGTAAAACAGATGGAAATTCAGGTCGTTGAAAATGTACCGGTAAAGCTTGATGTTTCCGGCATAAAACCTAATCTGTACCTTTTAACGGTTCAGTTTGACAATGAACGAGTCTCTAAAAAAGTATTGATCCGACTTTTTTCCCAAAACACCCAAATCGTCTACCTCTCCGGAACAGACGCCGCCAATACTGTTGACTGGGAGTTTTACTGTACCGATGGAATGAACAGCGGAAAGTGGACAACCATTCCGGTGCCGTCCAACTGGGAGCTGCAGGGTTTCGGAAACTACAATTATGGCCACGACTGGAGCAACGAAGACATCAAACTCGGTAAGGAACACGGGCTGTACAAATATCAATTCGATGTGCCGTCAGATTGGAAAGGGAAAACCATAAATATTGTTTTTGATGGTTCAATGACCGACACCGAAGTTAAAATCAACGGGAAATCAGCAGGTGAAATGCATCAGGGAGCATTTTACCGGTTTAAATATCGACATTACAAAATTATTGAAATACGGAAAATCCAATCTTCTGGAAGTGGATGTAGCCAAACACTCTGCCAACGAATCGGTAAACAAAGCTGAACGGCAGGCCGACTTCTGGATTTTCGGAGGAATATTCCGGCCGGTGTTCCTTGAAGTTCTTCCAAAAGCACACATGTACCCGCACAGCTATCGATGCCAAAGAGGATGGCACATTTAAGGCATTTATCACCTTAAACGAATCGAAAGCCGACTATTCTGTATCGGTGGATTTATTTGATTTGGAAGGAAATAAAACCGGCGGCACCATTCAAACTGAAATAAAAAAAGGGGAAACAGAAAAATGGGTTTCCGGAAAATTTAACGACGTCAAATCGTGGAATCCGGAGTGGCCAAATTTGTATCACATGAAAATTTCGCTGAGAAAAGGCAATGAAGTTTTACATGAAGTTACCGAACAAATCGGGTTCCGCACCGTAGAGCTGCGCAAACACGACGGATTTTATGTAAATGGTGAAAAAGTGTTGTTTAAAGGGGTTTGCCGTCATTCATTCCGACCGGAAACAGGACGCTGTCTGAGCGAAGCAGACCACCTGGAAGACATTCACCTGATGAAGGAAATGAACATGAACGCAGTGCGTTCTTCGCACTATGTTCCCGACAAACGTTTCCTGGAATTGTGCGATTCTCTGGGGCTGTTTGTGCTCGATGAGGTCACTGGCTGGCAGGACAATTATGACACCATCATTGGCCCCAAACTGGTAAAAGAAACAGTTTTAAAAGATGAAAACCATCCGAGTGTTGTCGTTTGGGACCATGGAAATGAAGGTGGCTGGGATTTTTACAATGAGAAGAATTTTCATGTTTATGATATACAGGAACGGCCGGTAATTTACCCATGGCTTTTGCGAAACGGTGCTGATACCCATCATTATCCTGAATTCAATTACGCCATTGGTCGTTATGTCTTTGGCAACGACCCGTTTATGGCAACCGAACTACTGCACGGTTTGTACGATGGCGGGCTTGGCGCCGGACTGGAGGAATACTGGAGAAGCTACCAGTCGTCGCCACTGCATGCCGGAGGATTTTTATGGGTATTTGCCGACGAAGCAGTGTTGCGAACCGACAAACCCGGAACAGTTTACGATGCCGACGGAAACCATGCACCCGACGGAATATTGGGGCCGCACCATGAAAAAGAAGGAAGTTTTTACACCATAAAAGAAATATGGTCGCCCGTGCAGGTGGAACCGGTTACCATCAACCGGAAGTGGAACGGCAAACTATTCCTGTCGAATAAATTCATCTACACCAATTTAAGCGATTGCTCTTTCAGCTGGAAAGCCATTCAAACCGGATATGGAAATGAAAAGAAAAAAATAGTGGATTCCGGAAAGGTGGAAAATCCGGATGCCGAACCTGGAGAAACTGCCGGTGTCAAAATCGATTGCAGCGAAGCACTTCAAAATGCAGATTTATTTGAATTTACTGCAACTGACCCTCATGGAAAAGAACTCTGGACATGGAGCTGGCCAGTACTGCAGCCGGAGGAAAAAGCAGCTGAGATTTTGCAAAAACTGAATACCGGTAATGCTGAAATTGCATTGAATGAAACCGGGGATGCTGTTACCGCTTCGGTTGCCGGTTTGGAAATCGCTTTCAGCAAAAAGAATGGAATGCTGCTCTCGGTTAAAAACAGCAAAGGCAATATCTCATTCAACGGCGGCCCGTTAGCGGTCGGAGTGGAATCGGAAGTTACAGGCACAACCTGGGAAAAAGACGATGCCGGCAATTTTGTCCTTGAAGTTTCAACAAAAAATTATCCGCAGAAAATGATTTGGACACTGGAAAAAAGTGGCTTACTGAAACTGGAAGCCAGCGCATTGCAACAGGGAATGCATGACGTTGATTTTGTGGGAATCTCGTTTAATTACCCGGAAGAAAAATGCAAGGCAGTGAAATGGATGGGCAGCGGGCCTTACCGTGTCTGGAAAAACAGGATGAAAGGTGCCAACATCGGGGTTTGGGAAAAAGCGTACAACAACACCATCACCGGCGAAAGTTTTAATAACCTCATTTATCCCGAATTTAAAGGATACCACGGCAACCTGTTTTGGGCAACACTCGAAACCACCGAATCGGATTTTACTGTAATTTCCGGAACACCAAACCTGTTTTTTAGATTATTTACACCGGCAAAACCGCAGCATGTGGCCGGTGGTACTTACCCGCCTTTCCCCGATGGCGATATTTCATTTTTATATGAAATCCCGGCTATCGGCACCAAATTTAAACAGGCAGATAAACTGGGCCCGAAAAGTCAGAAAGGTGTTTACTCGGGACATGGAGGTGATGAAAATTACCCGATTATATTGTGGTTTGATTTCAGATAAAAAACAAACCGAAATGGTTGACTGGAAAATGTGCCGGAACACGAATTAATTTGTTTCGCCATAAACTGAAAACTATTCCTGTTAAAAAAACAGGTAATGGGATTTTCTCAGGTTGCTTTTAACCATTTCAGAAAGTTATCCGTATTTATACATTCAAAAGATGAATTCGGATAGTTTTCGTGCCACGATGACGGAGATTTCGACTGTTTGTTTCCCCACTTAAATTCGTATCCATGTAATTGTCCATCCTTATCTTCAACCAAATCCAGTTCTGCACCGGAATAAGTCCGCCAAAAATAGCTGTCGGTAAATTTTTCATAATATTCATTGGCCTTCATTCTTTCAGCCATCAAAAAATTCTCCCAGAGCTGGCCTTTATCGTTTCGCATTTGCAAAGGACCAAAATTATTAATCAACGCATTCCTTACGCCGGTATCATAAAAATATATTTTATCCATTTTAACAACTTCTTTCCTCAAATTCCTGCTAAATCCCTGCAAACGAAAAATTACAAAGCTTTTTTCCAGCAATGAAATATAATTTATCAGTGCTTCGCGATGGATTTGCAACGTATTTGAAAGTTCCTGCAAAGAAACCAGTTGCCCCACCTGATATGCCAAAAGTTTTAGCAGTTGATTCAACTTCTCCGGATATTTAACATTCGACAGAGATAAAATGTCTTTGTACAGATAGGAACTACACAGGTCATCAAGATATTTCCTTTTTTCTTTAAAATTTTTGTACGAAAAAATTTCAGGATACATACCAAAGAGTAAAAATTGTTCCATTTGTACAGTAGTCTCAAAATCATTCATGCCGGTAAAATTCTGCCACTCTGCTATGGAAACTGGATACAATTTACTGGTATAAATCCGCCCGGTTAAAGGTTCATTTACCCGGTTGGCCAAATCAAGTGAAGACGAGCCTGTTACAATAATCTTTAATTGAGGCATTTTATCGTACAATATTTTAAGATTTATACCAATATCAGGAATACGCTGGGCTTCATCAATAAAAAGCAGACCATACCCTTCAATTAACCCACTCAACTGGTTAAAATCGCGTGACGAAAGTGTATCAATATATTGCTGCTCATCTGCATTAACCATTAATATTTTTTGAGTGAATTCCTGTACAACTTTCTTAATCAAAGTTGTTTTACCAACTTGTCTTGCCCCATATAAAACAACTATTTTCTGTTGATTTTTTAACAGATTTATTATTTTTTCTTCAATTTCGCGTTTTATCATTTTATCATTTTTTGCAAATATAGCTTTAATTCCTACGGTTAACCGTAATTATTCGTTTTAATTCCTACGGTCAACCATAATAAATAAACAAAACAGATGCCGGGTTAAACTGATAATATGAAAATCCGGCAATGCGTATTTAAAAATTATCTATTTTTATAGCTGGTCGAAAATTACCGTAACCAATTTATCTAAAGTACGTCTTCATTATATTTAATCATGAAAAAACTCATTTCGGTTACACTCTTTTTTATTTTATGCAGTATTGTTCTGACTGTAAAATTAACTGCACAAAATACATCTGACAACAGCAAAATTGAAAACATCCAGGAGTTTTGTTCAAATCTGAAAGGCTTTAATTTGCTGGGAAAATTCGATGTGTCATGGAGTAACCAGGGTTTTAAGGAGAAGGAATTTCAGGCTGTCCGTGATTTGGGATTTAATTTTGCACGGCTTCCCGTCGATTACCGGACATATACCCTTACCGGCAACTGGAACTACTTTGTGGAAAGCTGGGTAAATAATATAGATGATGCAGTGGAGTGGGGCGAAAAGTACGACGTGCATGTTTGCCTGAACCTCCACCGGGCTCCGGGATATTGTGTGAACGAAGCAACAAATCTCCCGGCGGAACAGCAACTCGATTTATGGACAGATACCGTGGCACAGAACACTTTTGTAAACCACTGGAAATACTTTGCGGAGAGATATAAAGACATTTCTCCGGAACGGCTTAGCTTTAACCTTGTAAATGAACCCAGCAATGTTTCGGAAGCAGACTATGTTTCAGTCATGATGAAGGCAGTAAAAGCAATTCATGAAATCAGTCCGGACCGGCTCATCTTTATTGACGGCTTAAACTATGCCGGCGAAATCATCCTTTCTCTGAAAGACGAACCGAATGTTGCACAGGCCATTCACAGTTACCAGCCGTTTCAGTTAACCCATTACAAAGCCGGCTGGGTAAATGGTTCCGATACGTGGCCGGTACCGCACTGGCCCATGCTGATGGTCAACAATTACCTGTATGGCTCATGGAAAAGTGATTTTAAAAGTCCGCTGGTTTTCATGGGAAATATTCCAAAAGGGACGCAGGTAACTGTAAACGTTCACCAGGTTTCCACCGAATCGACGCTTCAGATAAAGGCAGATAACAAAGTTGTTTATTCAAAAAAATTTATCTGTTCCGCTGATCCCGGCACCGATTTTACGGAAGTGGTGGAAACACAATGGGGTTTTCAGAATATTTCAAATAAGGATTTTTCGGTTAATTTGACCGATTCGGTGTCAAGCCTTTCGTTCGAAAATGTAAGCGGCGACTGGATGATTATCAATTCCATCGCCCTAAAATCAGGAAGTGATTCGGTTGTGTGGAACCTTTCGGATAATACCTGGGGTGAAAAACAATCCACCTACACCATCGATGCGGAAAATAACCTTAAAACAGTAGACGGTAAGGAACTGTTCCCGTTTAGCGACTATCTTGAAAACTTTCAGCTGGCCAGAGAAAACAACATCCCGTTTATGGTTCAGGAATTTGGAGTGCATAACCAAACGCCGCACGAAACCTCCGTTGCATTTCTGGATGATTTAACCGGTTTCTTTGAAGAACAGGAAGTGGGCTGGGCACTGTGGAACCTGAACGGTAGTTTTGGAATCCTGAACAGCGGCCGCACCGATTGCAATTACGAAGCGTGGCAGGGCTACCAGCTCGACCGCCAGATGCTTGATGTCCTTTCAAAGTCGGTGAATACATCTTCAGAAGCAATAAAAACAGACAATCCGTTGAAAATTTATCCTTCTCCGGCCAAAGACGTACTCTTTATTTCGGGAACCCGAATTTCAGGAAAAACGATTATTCAGCTTACCGACTTATCTGGATGCATCCTAAAACAGGTGGAAATTCAGACCGTAGAAAATGTACCGGTAAAGCTTGATGTTTCCGGCATAAAACCTAATCTGTACCTTTTAACGGTTCAGTTTGATAATGAACGAGTCTCTAAAAAAGTATTGATCCGATAGAAAATAAAAAATGTGATTTATATGTGGCTAAAGCCTTATTTTATCAATAATATACTATTTTAACCGTCAGCGAAACAGGCTGAATGAAAATGGCCGTGGTATCCTTTGCCGTCCGATTTACCGGGTGGATTTTAATAAATCAAAAAAGTCGGGACTTTAGTACAGGCTATTGATGTTAAGGGTTAAAACCCGGCTCTGTTGTTTTTTTACAGCCCGTCGGTTGAAACCGACGGCAAAGGATAGCCTCATTTTCAGAAAGCCAGTAAAACAGACGGTAAATAATAATCATGTTAAAAAAATCAAAACCAATGAAAATCAGCAGCCTGTTCATTCTTCTCTCCTTTGTTCATCTTTGTTTTTAATTCAAACGCACAGCGGATAACTGTGGAAGGGACAAAATTTATTGTCGGGGAAAATGAAATTGTGATGAACGGCGCCAATACTCCCTGGAACCACTGGAACGATTTCGGGGGAGATTATATCAGCTCGTGGTGGGATTCGGAATTTCAGCGGATTAAAAATGCAGGCGGTAATTGCACTCGCATCTGGATTAGCTGCAGCGGCGAAACGGGCCTTTTAATTTCGGAAGACGGTATCGTTACCGGAGCCACCAATTCGTTCTGGTCTGATGTGGATGATATGTTCCGGCTGGCCGAAAAAAATAAAATATACATCAAAGCTACCCTCATTTCGTTTGACCATTTTAAAAACAACCATGCCAAATACCAAAGCTGGCGGAATATGATTTTGAGTGACCAGGGGGTAAATTCATTCATTGTTAATTATGTTAATCCTTTTGTTGGGAAATACAAAAACAACCCCTATTTGTGGGCCATCGATATCTGCAACGAAATAGAATGGGTGAACCAGAATGAAGAGTGCGGAAAAATTGCGTGGCCGCGGCTGCAGTATTTCGCTGCGCGTGTTGCTTCGGCAGTGCACGACAGCAGCAAGGTGCTGGTGACACTAGGCGGAGGGGCTGTAAAATGGAACAGCCCGAAGTTTGAAGGAAATTTCTGGAGCGATTCCGCTTTGCAAAACCTGGTTAACAAAGACAACGCACGGCTCGATTTTTATTCCCTTCATTATTATGGCTGGACAGTGAGGGCGTTTGGAAATTTTGCCATCGATAAAAGCCCTGCCGATTATGAAATTAATGATCGCCCCTGTGTAATTGGAGAGAATCCGGCAAAAGGAGTATATAACGATGCCGCCAACCCAAAGCTGGAAGTTCCCGCTTCCGAAATGTTTATTGCCGCATACAAAAAAGGGTGGAAAGGAATCATGCCCTGGACATCCAACGGAGTGGATTCCAACGGCACTCTGGACGATTTTAAAAGCGGATTGCAGGCTTTTAAAACATTACATCCCGAATTAATTCAACCGCCTCTTTCAAAAGGAGTGAAATAATTTTCCCTAATAATCGGGAGAACTTCATCCTATCAAAAAAGGACCTGCAATAAAGGCCTGTCTTTCATTGTAAGGAACAACTGGTAAAACTGTATATATCCATTTGCCTGATGGCATTTGTTGTATTTAAGCATATCGAACTTAAAAAAGGTGTTTCGATGAGAAAATTTTATTGACTCATCAATAAAATTTGTTGATGGAATAATTTTGAATCAGATCACACAAAAAACCGGTACTCTGAAAGCCGAATCAATTCACAAAATGAATCAACCAAAAGTAAATCCAAAAGTATCGCATTAAAAGTGACGAGTCAGGAACTCCGCTATCTTTTCTTCGCAGTTAACTCGCAGTATCTTCGCAGTTAATTCGCGAAATCGCGAACCAAGTGCGAAGATACCACGAATTTAATCCGAAGTTAATGTTGCAGTGGTGCATTCCGGGTAAGGCAAAAAAATCCCATTGCTTATGACCAACCGAAACAGAACTCAGCATTATGATAAAATTATTTTTGGGTGTAAAATGGAAGTCAGGGTTCCAAATCGTACAACATGCTGTACGAAAACTAAACCGGGAAATTCCGGAAATGAAGAATTGTTATACCATAAACTATCTCTATACGGCTATTATTGAATGCGAACGAACAGCAAATATCCTTTATTGATGAACTTATAAATCAAATGATTTTCATTCCCCCATTACTTCTATCTCAGCTATTCCGAAAACCGGCATGCCGCTTGCGGTGATTCCCTCAGCAACCACCCTGTATTTCCCAGGCATATCTGAGGTAAAGAACTCAAGGTTTACCTTTCCGTTTTCAGGAAAAACTTCAGGGTTCCAGTAGAGTGTAGCTCGCTGATCCGGTTTTTTAATGGAATCCTGTTCTGCCAAGGGATATGTTGGGGAATAAAACTCCCGGGCCTGTTGAAATCCCCTCACCCGAGGTGTTATCCTGCCATGAATAATACGCTTGAATTCTGCATTGAATTTACCAAACCCGGTTTTGGTTAAAATGGAAATTACACCTCCTTTTGCTCCGTTTACATCGAATGGAAAACGCCTCCATTGGGGTTGAATAATATCAATCTTTGCAATATCATCCAACGGCATAAATTGTAAATCAGCAGGCGGGGTAAATCCATCCACTAAAATAACCGGAGGTACAGTTGCGAAACCAATCCTCAATCCATTTCCATGATCAACAATACCTGCTATTGCGAATTCCAGGTATTCCTGCATATCAACATATTTCTTCCTGTCAGCATCAGTTGGTGTATACGATCTGTCGGTGTAACCATAAATTCCCGTAACAATTGCAGGTGACTTTAATTTTTCTTTTACCTCCACCTCTTCAATTAAAATACTCCCCTCTCCCAGTTTAAATTCATTTTCAGCCAGGTGCCGGTTAAAAGTGGAACGTTCGAACTTTTCAGGTATTTGAATTTTCCTGGTGGCAAGGTTTATTTCATTAACCGGTACAAGCGAATCGAAAACAGAAGGAGTTTCATCGTAAATTTCAACATCATTTTGTCTGCCCTTCCTGTTTCTGGCATTTACCATGACTTGTGCCGAATCTTTCAGGTACAGCCGGTTGAAACTGAATCTTCCGAATTCATCGGTAGTATCTTTCAAAATTATCAACTGACTTGAAAACGGTCCCAGTTCAACTGTTGCGCCTTCCAGCGGTTTTTCTCCGAAAAGAGTTTTGACTTCACCCTGAATTGTCAGGCCAATATCGGCCCAGTTGGGTAATTTTTTGCCGAAATAGTTTTGCAAATCGTCCCAATAGTAACGCCGCCAGCCGTTCACCATCATAGCCAAATCCAGTTTTTCACCAGCGCTGATGCTATCTTCATCCGTAAAAAAGGATGCAGGTGATTCCAGCGGTCCTTTCAGTTCCGAATCGAGCAGCAGGTAACTTTCAATGGTCTGGTTCGGTCTGTTTCCGCTGAAATAATCTTCGTTTACCACTGCAACTGACAGTCCGCCTTCAACATTTTCCTCCATCGGATCGAGAAGCGATTCGATATTCAGTTCAACTTTTTCCCTTGGTAGGTATTGTGTTTTATCTGAAGTTATATTTAATATTTTTTCATCTGAATTCCGGATGAACACCAGCCGCTCTGCAAGCACATTATTTTGTTCATCGAACAGCGTTATTTTTGATATCCCTTCCGGAAAGAAGCCTTTGTATATTTCCACCGGGTACTGAAAACCGGTCATTTCCACTTCTTCACGAAAAAGCTCCTGCCCTTTTTGCGAAACTGCAAAAACAAGATTTTTTACATTATTGGATTTGATGTTCCGGTTGAGGATAAACTGCTCATCATTTCCTTCCTGCCGGTAATGAAGGGCAATACCGTCAATTTGTGCATCTTCAAACGAAAAGGAGAATTCCGGATGGCCGTCGATTATGGCGACATATTTTTTTCCTTCCTGCGGCATCATCACAAATGATCCCATTCCTTTGTACCTGCTTTCAAAGGTTACGACTTCCTTCCCGGCTTCATCCACTATTTTCCCGGTTACCGGAATTCCTTTCCCTTTTTCGTTTATCGCTTTAAAAGCAATGTAATTGGTGGCGTTCATCACCAGGTTGCCCCCTTCGGGCAAAAAGGAAACATCAATTTTATTTTGTTCTTCTGATTTGTTTTCGAATTCAGACAAGTCAGTTGCTTCGCCCACTGCAATTCTTTGATGGAACAGGCTCTCTTCCCCGAAATTCTGCAAATATTTTGTATACCCGCGAATGGTATACTGCCCTTTCGGAAGCGCATCCGGAAGGTGAAAATCGTTGGCTGAAACTCCGTACATCGAAAGCAGCAGCCGCTGGTCAATAATCCGGCCATCGTCTGCAATTAACTGTACATATACATTCTTGAAGCCGGGAATTAGCCGGTGATTTATCCCGCTGACCAGATACGATTTAAACCAGATATCGTCACCCGGAGAATAAAATTCCCTGTCGGTATGGAGGTACAGTTTTTCATATAAAACCGTACTGTCGGAAACTGTTGTTTCCGGTATCACCTGGCTGAACAGACGCAGGAAAAATAACAGGCTCAAGGCGAAGGTCAGAAATAACTGTTTTATCAGATTCATATTTTCAGGTATTTAGATTGCGTATATTTTCTTTATTTTCCAGGTCGATATTCGTTTGGTAACATCGCTCCCACATGTTTATCTCCGATTACCGGCCCGAACATGATGGAGTTATCGGGCCGTGAACCATCAGCCCGAATTGTACAGGTATCCTTCAAAAAATACATTCTTGAATACTCAATGTTTGCTGAAAATGGTCTTTGAACCTCATCTGTTTCTTTTAACTTCAGGTTAACCGGATAATTGAATTTACTGAAATATTCGATAGTAAAATGTTTGTTTTTCAACCCGATAATTTTTGCCTGGTTATCTGTTATTATGTTTCTATCGAACTCAATTTCAAAGGATTCATACTTTTCTGTCTTTGGATTTAAACCTGTGTAAATCACTAAATATCCTTGCTCTTTAAGCTCGTCGTAAAATAGCGAGCGGCAAAAATGGCGGTCGGAATTGTACCAGGCTTCCAATCTTTTTTTCCTGAACCGGTTGGTTTTTCTTTTGGAAGTTACCTCATTTTCCTGAAAATAAAAATAGCCCAGCAAATGCAATTCGAATGACTTTGGATGGGCAGTGCTGTACAGTTCGGTATATTCAATTAAATTGATGTAGAGGTTATAGCCGAGGAGCGGCAAA
>CAVYUC010000011.1:0-67546 GCA_963771595.1 uncultured Prolixibacteraceae bacterium
AATGTAGGAACGGCCAAAGAAATCCACATCAAATCCAAGTGTAAATTCATAGGTGCCATACTGGTACGGGAAAATTTCGTTGTAGGTGATATCCATGGCATAACCAATGCGCAGGTTATTGTCGAGCATCCATTGTGCCACCACACTTACCGCTTCAGTGGATCGCAGCGTAGCGCCCAGCCATAACTTTTCGCGAAGCAGAAAATTGGCGGAGAGGTCAAATTGTATTGGCGCATTCCAGGTCACCCTCACCATGGCAGTGGGTTTAAAAATCAGGTTGTTCATGGTAATAAACCGAAATACATAACCACCCGCCAGATAAAATGTCCGCACTTCGGCCACCGAGGTATAGTTGTTAATATTGGCGCTGAATGAATTTTCTATCAGCTTGGGTATGGAAAAACTGATATAGTAATCATCTTCGTAAAGGAAGGCGCCAACCCCAAAATTTGGAAGAAATTTTAAATCCACATCCTGCGCAAAAGCAGGGTCATAGTAGTTGTCGGGGTACAGCTCGTATTCGGTTAGCGGATTCTTGTAATTCATAAATCCCGCTTTTAGTCCCAGCCGCAGCCTGCGCCACGGTGTCAGCGAAATTTCATAGGAATAATCTGCAAATATGCTCAGCCTGCTTTCCCTTCCGTAATGGTCGTTCATCAGATTAAACCCGACGCCGGTTCCTTCATCATTTATCGGACTGTGCAGCGAAACCACCTCGGTTAAAGGGGTGCGGTTAATTCCGGCCCATTGTTTCCGGATTAATGTTGAAAAGCCAATTTTTTCCCAGATACCGGCGTATGCGGGATTAATAGTCTGAAGGTTAAACATGTATTGTGTAAATATAGGATCCAGTTGTCCATAACTTGCTGATGAACAAAGCAGGAAGAACAATCCAAAGGCTATATATTTTTTTATCCGGTTAACCATTTAGTCAGGATTAGAAATCCATGTGGCAAACTACTAATTAAATTCTAAACAGGCAACAAAAGAACTTTGGCAAAAAATGATTCGATTTTGTGTTTATCCGGACAAAGATAATTTTTTTTATCTATCCAATAAATAAATTAATAAAGTGCACCATTCTTAAATGCGTATAATGTAATAAGTTGTGTAATTATTTCATTCGGACGGCTTTTACTATCCAAATAAATATTATGATAACCGAAAGGTTTTCGTAGGAAAGCAGTTCTATTTAAAATAGTGTATTGCTGTTTTATAACATTTTCTAAAAAGCCGAAAGAATAGTATAAGAAAGATACTTTTAATTCTTAATTTAACGGTTGGTTGAAAAATGTCTCGTTTACCACATTAACATTGGTAAATCCATCTTATCCTTTGCTGTCAGTTTTAACTGACGGTTTTGAAGTGGAATGCAATTCCTATGGTTAGTAAAATCAACACCCTTTTCCATGCCACGCAAATTAGTAGAATAATTTGAAAAAATCCGCCGGGCTATTGGCAGGCCCGCGCATTTTTCCGGTTGCACCGGAATCAGGGAAAATGTGATGGCACACTATCCTTTGCCGTCAGTTTCAACTACATGTGATAAAAATCTTTCACCCCCACTCCCGGCCGGCTACTTTGGCAGGCCCGCGCACTTTTCCGGTTGCACCGGAATTAATGATATGTTTCTCACCCCTGAGGCAACAAATACACGCTGTCGCTTAATTCAGTTTGCCCTTTGTCCCGGAAGGCAATCCATATATCATCGTTTCCTCCGGATAAAGCAGACTTCCATACGTACCGGCCATCGGAGCGGCGTGCCTCCGTAAACCGGTAATCACTCCTGCCTTTTTCTGCTGATAAAGCTATCACCACCAGGGTATCGTATGCCCTCGGGCCTGCAGCTTCCCCGCCGTTTACCCATTCAATAAGCAACCCTTCCGGCTGCACTGTTAATGATGCGCTTACCGGCACCGGCAGCGGGCCCCTGCTCAGCCGCGCCTTGGTTTTTTCTACATGAATGTCGGGATATTCCCCCGCCAGGGCGTTGCGCATGTTGAACGACTGCGCCGCCTGCATGGCCGACCGCCCCACAGCTTCCGCAGCAAAAGTTATGCGGATAAGCTCGCGAAACGGCTTCAGGAACACGTTCGCCACCTGCAGCCGCTGTCGCTGTGCCAGCTGTGCCGGCGATTTCTGATCCCTGAAATGCGCGGCCCGCATCCTGACACGTCCAGAGCCTCCCACTTTATAAAATACAAGGTTTCCCAGTTTTCCCCGCGCACTGTCAAAAAGGTGATCCAATTTTGCCATAACAATATACTGAAGTTAATAACAATAAATACTATCCAAAGGTATTAAAAGTTAGGATAACATTCATAAGAACTATGGATCATCTTCTTATTATCTTTGATAAATTGCGAAGTTAATGCGAAGTTGATACGAAGTAAATCCGTAATTAATTTGAAGATAAACAGGTTCTGACAGGTTATTTAATTCAACGTTTGAAAGAACTAATTCTTCATCCGTATAAATCCGTGCAATCCGTGGCTATATTTTTCTTTTTGCCACAAATGAACACGGATAATTCATTGAAAATACAGAATGAAACTTTTATCTGCGTTTATCTGAGCCATCTGTGGTTGCGCTTTTTCTTAAAATTCAACCCTTTTCCGGGTTGTGGTTTGCGTTTGGCAGTCTACCCCGAGCTTCGCACGGGGCTATTTTTGTTAATCCCTTTCAGGGATTTCCTAATCCGTGCAATCCGTGGCAGTTAAATTTGCGTGGCTACATTGCCAGGGGATTTAGAGTTTCCAACTCCAATAAAAGCCGGACTTAGGAAAGTCCGTTTCCCGGTGGTTGTTCTTTTTTAGTGGCGACCTTTCTTTGCCATAAAATTTTTTAAAACTCTGTGGTTGCGCTTCAAATTTCTATATTTACACCTTCAAAAAAAACCAGCAAGACTATGATGAAATCAGGGACGCTTATTCTTCTTTTGTTTTTACTGCCTTTAATAACCTATTCACAAAATAATCCCAAAAAAGGGAACCTCGTTTGGTCCGATGAGTTTGAAGGGACCGGAATTCCTGATCCCGCCAAATGGGACCGGCCGGAGTACAACCGCAGGAACAACAGCAAAGGCCCCGATGGCTGGTGGAGCCGTCAGGATTCGTACCTCGACGGAAACGGCAACCTTATCCTTACCGTCCGAAAAATCAATAATAAAAACGGCGACACCGATCCTTATGATTACAGTGTGGGCGCCGTGCGATCAATTAACAGGTTTGAGAAACTCTACGGCATCTTCGAAATACGGTGCAAATTGCCTACTCAGCAGGGATGGTGGGTGGCTTTCTGGATGATGCAGGGAAATGTGGGCTCGGAATCCAACGGCGGGGTGGATGGCTCCGAAGTGGATATCATGGAAGCCTTTGGCTGGACCGACAAAATTAACCAGGCCATTCACTGGGACGGGTACGGCGATGCCCATAAAAGCACAGGGCAGAAAACCGAAGTGCCGGGAATCCGCGATGGTTTTCATACATATACTATGGAATGGTATCCGGATAAATATATTTTCTACATTGATGGCAACGAAACATGGCGCTCGACAGGTGGCGGTGTTTGCAACCGGCCCGGATATGTGAAAATTACAGGTGAAATCTCTACCGAAGACTGGGCAATTAATGAATACTGGTCACAAAATCCTGCACATGCACAGTACCCCGATTCGTTTGTAGTGGATTACGTTAGGGTATATGAATTCCCTTCAGAAGAAGAAGTGCCGCCTATCCGCGAACTTGTGGAAAAATGTTATCCTGAAGAAAACCTGGTGGTGGGAGCAGCCTGCCACGAACATTTTCTTGGAACCAAAACCGAAACAATTCTCGACAAGGAATTTGGATATGTCACTCCGGCAAACGATTTCAAGCAAAGTTATGTCCACCCGGAGCCGGGAGTCTGGAAATGGGAAAATTCGGATACATGGGTAAACCATTGCAGGGAAAACAACCAGGTGATGCGTTTGCATGCCCCCATCAGTCCGCAGTGCTCGCCCTGGGCCAAAGACGACAGCCGCACAGCCGAAGAACTGGAGCAAAACATGGAGGAATATATGACGGCAATTTGTCAGCGTTACAATGATTCGTCGCAGGTAAAATGGCTGGATGTGGTAAACGAAACAGTATATCATACCGACGGCAGCTGGTTTGGGCCGAAACCGGGAAATGATAGCTGGGAAAATCCCTGGCCCAAAATCGGATACGATGAAACAAGTGAACTCCATCCGCCCCTGTACATTAAAAAGGCCTTTGAAATTGCCAATGAATATGGAACCAACCTGAAGCTGATTATCAACCAGCATGGAATGAATCCACTGATCTGGGATAAAATCAAGAAGCTTGTTGTTTATCTGCGTGAAAACAACCTCCGCGTGGATGGAATTGGCTGGCAGGCTCACATCTGGCTTGGCTGGGAAAAAGAAACCGGCAATATGGAGCAGCTTGCTGAACTCATTGACTGGTGCCACCAAAATGACCTTGAATTTCATATTACTGAATTTAATGTATGGCTGAAACCGGAGGATTTGGGAAATCTTTCGGAGCAGGCCGCTACCTTTTATGCAATTACAAAACTTGCAGCCGAAAAGGCAAAAAACGGTTTCGTGGGAATCAATTTCTGGCACATTCGCGGAGAGGAAACGCAAAATAAAGATCGTGACGGAGGTCCGTGGGCAATTGATTACGAACCCAAGGAAGCTTACTATAAAATTAAGGAAGCACTTTGTGAGGCATCGCCGGTTTGCCAGGGAAATTGTGGCGCCGAACACCTGCACATGCTCATTGACACATTCGGAACCGGCAGCAGCCAAAACCTGCTGGACGGTGAATGGGAAGGATTTCATGATGCAAATTCGCTAAATTCTCTTGATTTGGAAAATCAGGATGGTTATGATGGTGACGGTGCTAAATTCGAATGGACGCTTAAAAAAGGAGCAGTGGATTATCCGTTTTCAGGGGTACAAACCTGGCTCAACAGTGAAAAAAAAAGCGCGGACCTGTCGGATTACCACGCAGTTAAATTTCAGGCAAAAGGAAAAGGGAACCTGAAAATCGGCCTGATAACCGGTGATACCGAAGCCGATGGAAAGCACTTCTTTGAAACTATTCAGTTAAAAGACGATTGGAAGAATTACGAACTGCCTTTTTCTGATTTTAAAAAGGAAGGGGAGATACAGCAAGCAGCTGATGCCGGAAATCTTGTCGCTTTAATTTTCAACGGAACGGGTGATTTTGATGTCCCATATACAATGTACATCGATAATATTGAATTCATTAATAAGTACTCCCTTTCGCCGGTGGAACCGGTTGAGCCGCCAAAGCCGCTGGTATTTCAGCAACCAAAAGTTAACCAGACGGGTTATTTGCCCAACGCCTTTAAAGAATTTTCAATTACAGCTGACAGTTTATCTGCCAGTCAGCAATTTGTAATCCTTGATGAGGAAAATAACGAAGTTTACACAGGAAATGTTGGCAGTGCGCCGGTTGATGATACTGATATCAGCGGTGAAAAATTATTTAAAGGAAATTTCAGCGACTTTACTGTGCCGGGATTATACCGGATTAAAGCAGGAACCAAAAGCTCCTTTGCGTTTCAAATCAACAAAACGGTGTATGATTCAGTGTTGTATTATGCGCTTCGGGATTTATCCCTGTTTCGGGCCAATAGCGAAATTGATGATCCCGTAACCGGTTTGCATGTTCCTGAAGGTCACCTGACCGATGCGGAAATACCAGACGGTAGTGGTAATTTAATCGATTTATCCGGAGGTTGGTATAACGACGGCGGCTTTGGAAAATATGTTCCTTCCACAGCTTTTGCCTGCGCACAGTTAATGAATCTCTACGAAATCAATCCCGCTTATTTTAAATTACAACAATTGAAAATTCCTGAAAGTGACAACAACCTGCCGGATATTCTGGACCAGGTAAAAACCGGCATAATGTGGCTTTTAAAAATGCAGCGCGAAGATGGAGCGGTGTATCATAAAGTGGATTCGGAACCTGATTTTGCCTACGGTTACGGCCCCGATGAAGATCCGTTTGAACGGAAATTGGGAGATCCGGAAAATTTATCTACTGTGGATGCTGCTGATTTTACCGCAGTTGTTGCACATGCTGCGCGGATATTTGCTTCGGTGGATTCATTGTTTTCGGAACAGTGCAAATCGGCGGCAATCGCTGCCTGGCAATGGGTGCAGGCAAATCCAGGAATAGGGCAGGAGGATGTATATTTTACTGATCCGCAATCGTGGCAGGAAGAGATGTGGGCAAAAGCGGAAATGTTTATGCTCACCGGCGATCAGAGTTTTCTGGGAAATTTTTACAGCGATTTAACCGTAAAGCCCTTATCGGAACCGGAGCTGACGCAGCCGCAATTGCTGAGCTTTGCCAGTCTTTACCTTTTTCCCGGAGTTCCGGCGGTGGTAAAAAACAGGATACAGGCGCAGGTGGAAAATTATGCTGCACAACTTCAAGCAGTGGCAGATAAAAGCGGCTACGGAACTGCAGTCG
The DNA here is from genome assembly GCA_963771595.1 of uncultured Prolixibacteraceae bacterium. Lineage (GTDB taxonomy): Bacteria > Bacteroidota > Bacteroidia > Bacteroidales > Prolixibacteraceae > CAVYUC01. The sequence goes on from CAVYUC010000011.1 coordinate 6,516, forward strand.
ACAAATTTGGATGGGATGAGGGAAGCAATTTTATTGTGTCGAATATGGGAGCAACATTTGCTTTTGCACATCAGATAACGGGAAACGGGGAATGGCTGAAATATGCAGCGCAGCAACTGGATTATTTAATGGGACGAAACAGCCTTAATCATTCATTCGTAACCGGATTCGGCGAAAACAGCAGTACTCAACCTTACCACTGGATCAGCAAAACTTATGGAATTGTTCCAAAAGGATTTCTGGTAAAGGGAGCTGTTGGCGCTCATATGATCAATAATCCAAATACAGGTGAATTGGTAAAAGAACTAATGGAAGCAGGTTTTCCTTCAGCAAAAATTTATACCGATACAATTAATTCAAGGAGTTCAAATGAGGTGGGAATATTTGGCCAGTCATCTTTTGCATTTTTGGCAGGTTACCTGGCACTGAACGATCGGGAAATTACAAACGCCCCGTTAGTGGCAAATGATAAAAATACAGGACTCCGGATTTCAGCAAAAAATTATTCACTGTATTGTACAAATTGCACAGGACCAACGGAAGTGGATTTATTCAGTATCGATGGCCGCTTGCTGGATAAAGAGGTAGTTCAGGCATTTCAGCCGGAATTAAAGCTTGTAAATTACCGTCGCTTTTTGGAAACATTCCCCATAATACTCTACCGGGTTTCCGACGAAACAGGAAGGTCAGAAAGAGGAAAACTCACACATCCTGTCCGGTAAGTTTTCAGACCGGTTTGACCACAAGCAGGAACTCGGTATTTGGTGGACCTTCACCAGAATCCCTCTCACCCAAAATTTTGCATAATGAGTAAATGACAGTAAAATATTAATGATTTACAGTTCTTTAGTTAGATCGATCTCCCCTTTGCAAGGGGAGAAACCAGCGGGAGAGGGGTAAATAAGATACTAAATTAAGTTGCTTTACCCTTTGGCTTACGCCATTTTCCCTCACGAGGGAAAAGCCTTCTAAGAAATTATCGTTAAACAAATGAGGATTCGTAGTTCCATTGTTTGTACAGAATTGTGTTATTTCAGATTAGTTACATAAAATATTTGGTAGGAAACTAAAAAAGAGTAAAACCAGCAATTGTAAACAAATTAAAAAGTTGCTTAAATACAACATGTTAAGCAAATCTGTCATTGGCAATCGGTATCGGGAGAAATCTGTTGCTAATAACTCTCGGCTTGTTGCTTACCAGGGAAGCTCATCATTTGCTGTGCCATCAAGAAAAGCGCCGAAAACAAAGGCTAATAATACTACTACTAAAACTATCCACATAATTTGCTATTTTAAATGTTTGAAGGTTTCATACCGGCATGTGTGCATAGCCAGTTTGAAATTCAAGCAGCTGATATTTCTAATTTACAGCATATTCATGCAACGACTTCGTAAGTTTCTTACGGGTTAAAAATATCCGGCTTTTAACTGTTCCAAGCGGTAATTCCATGGCATCAGCAATTTCCTTGTATTTATATCCTTCTATAAACATTTTAAAGGGTACACGCCATTCTTCCTCCAGGTTATTAATCGCTTTGTATATTTCTTTGGAATTGTAAAATGAATCGGGCGCCGGATAAACTTTATCCCTGGAAATTTGCTGTAGGTTTTGATTATTTTCAGAATCCATTATATTCTTTTTTCTCATATTTCGTCGATAATCGTTAATAAATGTGTTTCTCATAATCGCATAAATCCAGGCTTTAAAATTTGTATTTGCGGTAAACTTATCGCGGAAGGTTAATGCTTTTAAAAGTGTATCCTGTAAAAGATCATTGGCATTTTCCGAATCTGCAGTCAGGCTTAGCGCGTATCCATACAGTTTGTCTTTTAATCCCAGTAATCCGTTGTTAAATTCAACTTGTGTCATAGCGTTCAAATAAGGTTAGAGAATCAACTTGTTATTTTATAAAATTTATGGAAAGGGCGTGGTTGAAAATACTGTGCCAAAGAACCGGCAAGTTTTATTAGGTGTTGATTATTAGTGTGTTTTTTTCAATAAAGGGTGCTCTTATTCCATTCCGGTAATTTAAAAAGTTGTAGAATGTGTAAAGAGGTTGTAGTATTTTTTCCCCAGATTGAGGAATAGTTTTTATAACCGATAAATATAAACTGCTTCTTGATTAATGCATTTAATACATCTTTTTTAAACGTATTTTCTGTGCAGAAATAAATAATGTCCGGGCACTCTGAATCTTGCCAAAGATGCTCTTTAACCCTGGCAGGATTGAAAACAGGTTTTAATGAAGTTGTGGTTATATTTGTTAAAATTGTAGTTAAGCAATCTGTATAAATCCGCTTATGAAAAAGATTAGTTTGGGAGGGGGCGATTATTCAGTTATTGTAATGCATAAAAATGCAGGTGAGGTTATTATCTTGTATATGTGCACAATTAATAAACAAAAATGGTCACCAGTCGCACACTGCACCGGTTTACATTTCGGTGAATGATATACCAATCAGAGCAAGTGCTGAAGATGCAGAATTTTTCATGGATGGAATTGACAAATTGATTGATAAAACTTCTCCGGGTGGTGAATGGAATAAATATTTCCCAAATGATTTGAAGCAGGTTCAAAATCGCTATTGTAAATTATTCTTTGTGGCATAGGTCCTGATCTCATCAAGCCTGCCGTTTGAGTTATCAATAATCATGTTATATAAAATTTTAGATTTGATAAATTGAGGTGTTGAGGTACTAAGAAGTAAATTTTACTTTGAAATTTTGTTTGCGATTTCATAATTATGCAGGTAAATTAGAAACCATTTTTGAATAGCTACTAACATTTGATAATAGAGAAAAAACTATAAAAGTTAAAATAGGAAAACCTTATCTTATATCATGGTTGATAAATCTTTATCATACTTTGCCTGGGCCCAAAGTTGCGTTCCCATGCATATCAGAACATTAAGTCAAATAAATTTTAATATACTATGAAGTTCAATTTTCGCGAAAGGATGTTTAAAATTTGGTATTGGTATGTGAATAAAGTTGATAAAAATGCAGATATCTTATTTATGAATTACGGATATAGTTTTGATAATCACGAAATCCCACTGGATGAGCGAGACGAACCTAATCGATGCTCTATCCAGTTATATCATCATTTGACAGGTGCTACAGAGTTTAAAAATAAAGATATTGTAGAAATAGGTTGTGGCAGAGGGGGAGGATTGTTCTATATAACCAGGAATTTTTTACCTGCTACGGCTAAAGGGATAGAACTGAATAAACAGGCTGTTGCGTTTTGTAACCGTCATTATTCGTTGAATGGTTTAATGTTTCTGCACGGCGATGCACAGAATTTAAATCTGAAGAATAATTCCTGTGATGTAGTCATCAATGTTGAATCATCGCATCGTTACACCGATATAAAAGCATTTCTGAAAGAAGTATCTCGTATTTTGCGTCCTGGTGGATATTTTTTATTTACAGATTTTCGACACGATTATGAAATAGAAGATTTCAGGCAGGAACTGGGGTTAAGCGGGATGTCAGTGTTGAAAGAAAGATTCATTAATAAGGAAGTTGTTGCTGCTCTGAAGCTGGATGATGAACGTAAGCGTAAACTTATAAAAAAACTAATTCCGAAAATTTTCCATAAAATAGCCCTGAATTTTGCCGGAGCAGTTGGTTCTGAAACATATAATCGATTTTTATCGCATAAGTATATTTATTTTAGCTATGTATTAAAAAAGCTATAAATATTGGAGTGATTTGTCACATCAACATCCTATATTTAAATTACTATATTAACATTTTAGCCATTTTCTCTTCCAACTGGCACTTTATCATACTCAACAGGGAAAAGCCCTAAAATGATTGTTGGCAAATACAAATATGGCATATCCCCCCATAGCAATTCTGCATTAATCCAAAAAAAGACAACTGCTATTTGCAATGCCTTTCGTTGGTATATACCTTAAGTATGTTAAAATTATTTACCTTAAAAAAGGTCTTTCAGTGGTCTTGCTTAGATGGTTAACCATCTCAAAAACAAAGGAGATATATTGGATAAGCCAAGATTCATCCATCTATTCTTTTTAAGCGTTATACTGAATGGAGCGCAAACTGGTCGGGATTTTTACCCTTCACATCCTTATAAACGGCATTAATTTCTGCTATTACAGTTTTGAAATCATAGGTATCATAAATAATTTTTTTAACGCCCATTTCCTTTTTTTCATAATCAAGTATTGCAACGGCTATCGGGACATTGGCTTTCTGTGCCATGTGGAAAAATCCTTTATTCCACCTTGTCATTTTTTTTATCCATCCTTCAGGTGAAACAACTATATGTAATTCTTCGCTATTATTAAGCATATTTACTACATTGTAAATTGCATTTTGTCCTTTTACACCTCTTATTGGAATAGACCCTAAACTTCTCATGATAAGGTTTAGGGGAAAAAAGAAAAGCTCTTTTTTAGATAGGAACTTAAATTTTACTCCAAGTTCGGTGAAGCCCAGTTTCCCATAATAATAGTCAATATGAGCAGTGTGTGGAGCAAAGATTGTGACAGATTTTTTCAGCTCTCCATAATCGTCAGTGATTTTCCATCCCTGTTTCTTTAAAATCCAGCCAGCGAAAGTTCTCATCAATTTTTGGTTTAGTAAATTTTGAAAGTACTGAAAATTATTAAATAATTCAATTATTAATAAGGCTTTCAATGCAACTTGGCTAAAACCAGCCCACGGATTTATCACCTTCCTATTCTACTTAGTTAACAGGTATCCGTGGTTATTTGCTAGCTTTCTATTGGTTAAATATATATTTGAACGTAGGTTTTATCAGAAGCTTCTCTTTCAATTTTTACTGCAGGAGATGGCAATTTGAAAACGCAAATTCAATTTATAATTCAAATCTGTTCAACTATTTGTAAAATAATACGATTCATAAATTGGGGATTATACCTGCGATCTGTTTCTCCTATACGAACAATAATTATGTTGTGTTTCGGACAGATAAAAATCAATTGTCCATAAAGACCCCTTGAATAATAGTAATCATTTTGTAGAGGATCAAGCAAAATATTAAACTGAAAATCCATGCTGCTACCATCTGTAGTATCTTTTCTTGTAGCTTCATAAATAAAATCTTTTGAAAGAATTTCTTTACCATTCCAAACTCCGTTATTTAAATACAGTCTACCTATTTTTGCTAAATCAATAACAGTACAATTAATATTGGAAAATCCTTTTTCGATAGGCTCTTTTCTTTTATTATCTAAACTCCAAGTAGCTTCATATTGCATTCCAATTTTTTGCCAGATTTTTTCCTGTAAAAAGGATGATAGTGTAATACCAGTTGCTCTTTCTAAAATCAAAGCTAATAATTGAACATTAGCACTGCTATAATGTGTTTCTTTGCCGGGATTTTCAATTAGCTCCGACTTTAGGACTAATTTTCGTAAATTTTGACTATAATAATACTTTGCATTATCAGATAAAGGATTGAATTTTTTATTAGTAAATTTTATTCCAGATGTATGAAGTAGTAAATGCCTAATAGTTATTTTGTTAAAGCCTTCTTTTTCAGATAATTCAGGAATGTATTCAGTAACTGCCTGATCAACACTTTTGATTATTCCTTCATTAATTGCAACTCCCATTAAAGTTGTAATAAAAATCTTTGTAACTGAAAAAACATTAAAGATTGAATTCTCAATGTAGTTTTTATTATACTTTTCGTAAATGATGGTGTCATTCCTGATAACTAAAAAAGCTGCTGTCTTTGAATTTTCTACATAATCCTCAAGCGAAATAACATCGGGTAATAATAAATTATAATTAGTAAAAATTTCCTTTCCCAAGTCTTTTGATCTGTCAGACTTTTTGAAGTAAAATATAGAGTCAGGGGAGTTCTTAATAATCCGATAAGGAAATATTTCATAATCTGATATATCAGGAACATTATAAATCAATGCCCGACAGGATGAAATCAAAGAAATAATAACCAATACTATCGTAATATTTTTGAATTTACCACGCATGACACAACAGTGATTAAACCATATTCCAATATACGTGTAATTTGCAATGCAACATACACAGTTTGAGTCAGTTTTGTAAATTTAATTCACAATTTAAGACTCACAGAAAGTGTAAAATCACTGGAATTATCTAATTAATTGAGATTTGATAACAAAAAGTTAAAAAATTTTTATGTGAATGAAAAATTTCCATCCATCTTTTTACCTAAGGACTTCGGATGGATGGACGAGAAGTTTCAGTTCACAAACCAATGATATTTACTCATGCCAATAGCCTCATATAACCCATTAACAAACTGCTGGCACCCGACATTTCTGTCCAGAAAGTTATCAATGTAACTCATTTTTTTTGCTCCCGTGAACGGGTTGTATAAACGCCACAGATTAATGTTGCCAAGGTCATTCCTCTGTTTTTGGTCCGTATGGTGGAGATGATGTGACTGTGTGGCTGAAGGATTTTCTGAACAAATGCATTATGACGCGGTGTAACTATTTTGCATGAGTATTTTCCATCCAAGGATACCAGAATTTGGATTTTGGGAGGTAGTAATTGTAAATTTTCCTGCTAATGCTGCATTTACGATCAGCGGACTTTTGTTAATAAAGAAATCCTCCAATAGAAAAAAAGCGTCAAATAGCCTTAAGATGACATTGTAAAGCAAGCTTAATCTTAGCCTGCTTCCTTGCGGCTTGTCTTAATTCCATAATATAATGAATTTTAAAAACGTGTTGGTGCCTGTATTACAAATAATTAGTCTTTGTCTGGTGATCTCTTTTTATAGGTCACCGTATGGGTCACCAAAATATGCGGAATATTAGCAAATTTCACTACTTCTATTAAAAAACAAAAGCCTGAAATCATTGATTTCAAGCTTTATAGTTAATTCTGGTTACCCTTTCAGTTGACCTGCCAGGGCTCGAACCTGGACTCTTCTGATCCAGAATCAGACGTGTTGCCAATTACACCACAGGTCAGTGATTATTTTCAAACAGCGCACAAAAATAAAATAATTGCCCGAAAGTTGAATAATCTTTTTAAAAATCTTTGCGTTTTTTGAAAATATTGATATTTTGTTAGTGTGTAATTAATTGTTGTTCATGTGAATATCTTGTAATTACATTAAAATTGAAAACTATTTCACATGAATTAGACTACAGGAATTTTTGTTTTCTTACTCCTGATATTTAGTTCAGTTTTCATTGACACTTAATTCATTGCACTCTTTTGCTCTGCCAGTTTTTTTGGCGGGTTCTGTCGTGATTTATTCGTCTTCTATTTAAGTAAATCGTTAAAAGAAGAACGTAAATAAACCAGCGGAAAAGTAGCTCTGGCCTAATTTCACCAGCTTTTGTATATTAAAAATATGTTTAATATTCCCATGCACATGTTATTCGATTTTTATATTTGGTTTTCATTTCTTTCTTTGAAATAATTCCTACTCCTAATTTTAATCCATATTGAATTATTTTTGCATGGTCTGTAAGGCTTAAAATGTAATTATATTCTTCCCTCCAATCAATTAGAGAACCGTGCTTTTGTGCTACTGCATTGTTCACTTCATAGGAAAAATATCCACTCAATCTGACTTTAATTGATGAAACCGGGAAATCCACCCCTATTTCTGAAAAGAAGGAAACCGGATTATTTAAATTTAATTCACCTTCAGGATGCCAATCCGTTCTGCTGTCGTACAAACCATGGGCAGGTATATTAAATAGTTCCAAGTCCCATTCTTCAAAGTATAAACGAGTATATAAGTCACTTTCTTTCAGTACATATTCCTTGTTAAGGGGGATTCCCATTTTTAATCCCACCCTGGTTACAAGAAAAGCATTACTGAAAATTGGAAAACTGTAAAGTGCTGAAACAGGGATTTCGATAAATGACAAAATATCTTGTTCAATAACATCAGATGAATTCGTTCTTATGATAAAATCATAATTCCTTAAAAAAGGATCTACCTCCCAGTCATCAGTGCTGCTATATTCGTGCGAATAATCAGAAAGAATTGGTTCAAATACATTTTTGCGTAAATAATAATCTGCACCAATACCCAAACCAATGTGGTTTGATAAATAATAATCAACCTGGATTCCCGCTGTTAAAAATTTATCAGAATCAATTTCAATATTTAATTCAGTATCAGGGATAATATATATATTGCCATAAGAAGAAGTTAATCTTACATCAAATTGAGCTTCCGCAATATTTGTCAGGCATATATTTAATAAAAAGCATAGGTATATTCTATTTTTTAACAGATTTTTCAATTTAGATAGACTTAATTCTTTGAATATTTTAGATAAATGACGCTACTTAATTAGTTTACAATAAATTCCCTGACTGTTTTTGTTTCATTAGTTTTATCAAACAAAATGAGATGATAAAGTCCCGACTTAAATTTGTTATCAATATTAATCATGTTTAGATAAAACGGGTTTTCGACAATTAAAATTAATGAGCCAACCAAATCGTAAATGTAAATTTGATAATTTTGAAGCTCAGTATCTTCAGATAAGTGGACATTAATAATGCCTCCAATTTGCACAGGATTAGGAAAAAGCTTTATAGAATTATCTGATTCAGATGTAAATTTCCCATGTTCATTTGATTTGTATTCGTTCCCAATGAAATTGTAATTGTCGTACACTCCTTCCCAAACATATTCCACACTGGCTACAGAAGTAACTTTTAAGGTATATTTTCCATCTTCAATTCCACCAGGCTTATGATAAAATTGCTCCTCACTAATCCGGGTATTATCTTTATACCACGCAAAATCAAGCCACAGTCCTTTCCCGTTGTCGCAAAAAATTACATCGTACCACCTCATATAACAATCCACTATTTCAACTTTGATTGTTAAATCGTTCCCTGATACAGATGCTGAACCATTATTTATTTCAATTCCATTTATCTGAACTGAATATGTTAATGAACTGCCATCAACTACCATAGTATCTGCCATTCCAAAAGTATCTGATGTTAATTTTTGGGTATTGCTTAATACAATATTAACCAGGTTAGCCGGATTTATCCCATCCGTTGTAATTAGAAAACGGATCTTGAATAATTTTAACCACTTTGCATAAATAACTTTATCACCAGTGCTTCCTTGTGGTATTGAACTTATTTTTTCAGTATAACCTTCATTTGCAAACCACCCTTGAAAAATATAACCTTCTTTATATGGATTCACTAAAATAATTTCATTTGATTCGATAGTATAATGAACTGGATTAGAGATATTATTTGTTCCCCCTTCCAGCACATACTGAATTTCGAAAGTATCCAATTCCCATTTGGCATAAATGATGGTATCGCCTTTAGTTCCCTGAGGGATATATACAATTTCTGAGTTATAATTTTTATCACTGTACCAACTTATAAAACTAGCTCCGGGTTTTGCAGGCGGCTCGAAATTTATATCTTCACTTTCAATAGTATAGTTTAAAGGATTATTTGAATTGTTTATTCCTCCATTTAATTCATAGGTTATTTCAAAAATGTCCAGTTTCCAGTTGGCAAAAATGGTGATGTCTCCATAACTGCCTTTTGGGATTTCATTTATTTCGGATGTAAAACTATTATCGCTGTACCATCCAATAAAAATTGCACCAGGTTTTGTCGCTGGATAAAACGATATTTTATCGCTGTCTACAGTGTAATTTTCCGGGTTTAACGGATTATTTTTCCCACCATTTAAAACATAATTAATCCCATAATTATTCAGTTCCCATTTGGCGTAAACAACAGTATCGCCAATGCTTCCCTGAGGTATATTACTAATTGGTATATTAAACTCTTTATCGGTGAACCAACCCATGAAACTTGCTCCAGGTTTTGATGGTGACCCGAAGTTTATATTTTCACTTTCAATGGTATAATCCGGAGGATTACTCGATTTGTTTATTCCTCCATTCAATTCATAGGTAATTTTAAAAACGTCCAGTTTCCAATTGGCAAAGACAGTGGTATCGCCATAACTTCCTTTAGGGATTTCTCTTATTTCAGATGTAAAACTATTATCGCTGTACCATCCAATAAAAATTGCTCCAGGTTTTGTAGCTGGATAAAACGATATTTTATCGCTGTCCACAGTATAATTTACTGGGTTCAAGGGGTTATTTTTCCCACCATTTAGAATATAATTAATTTGATAATTATTCAGTTTCCATTTGGCGTAAACAACAGTATCACCAATGCATCCCTGAGGTATATTATTAATTTGTATTTTAAATTCCTTATCGGCGTACCAACCATCAAAACGTGCGGCGGCTTTTGATGGTGATTCAAAAATGATATTTTCACTTTCAATTGTATAACTTATTGGATTTGAATCATTGTTGCTCCCACCATCCAATTCATAATGTATAACGTAATGGATTGCACCCCCCCATCTGGCATAAATATCATAATTTGATGTGCTGCCTTCCGGAATGGATGTAATTGGAATTGTGAATAAGGAATCTTCATACCAGCCGGTAAATTCATATCCTTTTTTGTTTGCAACGGTAAAAGTAAAAGGCAAATCAAACTTTGTGTAAAAGGATTGATTTGCATGAAAAGCATTTTCCAGATTGTAATAATCAATAAAATAAGTTGGCTCCGGAGTAAAAACAGCCCAAAGTTCTATTTCTCCCGTATTTCCTTTTTCAATTCTTGATACACGGTTACTGTCTGCATCAATCCAGGTAGCAAAATAAAGGGATGTTTTGCTGGCAGGTAAAAAATTAATTTCGCTTTCTATATTATATTTTTCAGGATTATCAGGAGCATTGATTCCTCCATCCAAATGATAAATAATATTATAATCTATTGGTTTCCAGATTGCATATAAGTCGATATCTGTATAACTCAGTTCAAACGATTCATTTTCTTTATATTGTATTCCAGTATTATCCAAATGGGTATTCCAGTGCGAAAAGGTATATGCATCTCTTGTAAATGGATTATTATGCGTGGTAAAAGTATTTCCAAATGAAGTATCAGTAAACGCATTGCCAAAGCCTCCGTTAGGATAATAGTTTATCAGAACCCTGTACAATTTCACAATAATTGCTGTATCTGAATCAAGCACTTTAATAGAATCAGAATATTCTTTATATCCAACAGCATTGGCTGTAAACGGATATCGACCATCAGGAAGCTGAGCGATAAAAAGTCCATCTTTTCCAGGTGCCGCGGGGATATCGTTGCTGGCTATTTAACCCGAAACATGATTCCATCAAGATCAACAAACCGGATACTAATGTTGTAATATCTGATCAGAATTACAGAAACAGTCATATCGTCCTGAACATCAACATCACCAACTTTTTTATAACAGCCATTGGCGGTTACTTCAAAGTTTTGGAGTCCCCTCATTACAGGTCCAATTGAGTCTATTCCATTTATATCTGTTTTTAAATTGTTTCCGTAGAAATTTACAGATGCATTTTCAACTGGAATTCCATTATCATCCTTCACAACAAATTTCACTACAAAATATTGATCAATTACTGCTTTATAACGATTATTAAAATCAGGGATACTTTCACCAGGATAATGATATACCCCGTCATTATCTTTCCATCCAAAAAAATGCGTTACAAATGGAATGGTTGGAGGTTTATGTAGGATAATTTTAAGCGCTGGATTATTAAACGCGAACGCTCCATTTCCATATTCTACTATACCATCATGAGTAAATACTTTACTGATATTATTATAGACAAATGCGTAATCTGAAATCTCAGTCAATGTTACAGGAATAAAAATTTCATTTGATATTTGATTATTTGAAAAAGCATAACTTCCCAAATATGAGAGCAGGCTGTTCTTGCCAAAAGTTAATTTAGGAATTAAATTCCCTTCGAAAGCGCTTCTGCCTATATTTTGCAAGCTATCCGGAATATTGATTGCATTAGCTATTCTGTTGTATGAGAAAGCATAGCCTTCAATGTTGTTCAGTGTGTCAGGCAGCAGAAGCGAAGTAATTTTATTATTATAAAATGCTGACCAGCCAATATTTCTTAACTTGCTGTTATCCTCAAAGAACAGGTTTTTAATATTGTTTCTGTAAAATGCATTATTTTCTATTGATAAAACATTTCGAGGGATAGATAAATTTAAAATTTCATTTTCGGAAAAAGCTCCTTGTTCTATAATTTGTAAAGTCGAAGGCAAATAAATACCAATTAATCCTGAATTTACAAAAACTCCCATTCCTACTCCAATAACTTCCTGACCATCCAAAATTTCCGGAATAGTTATAATATTGGCAAATGGATTGCCTGGAGTATAGTTTGTAATTATACCATTTACTACCTCAACATCATCATCGGTTAAAGTATATTCAACCGGTATTTTATAAAAGCTTTCAAAATTAGTTACTATTAGATTACTGCTATACTCTTTACTATCCCAATCCACCCAATGGGTATGTCCATTAATTGTAGGATCCGGCAGAATAAATTTTGACAAATTATTATTATACTGGAATGCACCTGAACTAATGGAAAGTAATTTACTGTTTGCTTCAAATTCAACATCCTGTAAAAAATTGTCTTGGAAAGCAAACTTTTCTATACTGGCAAGACTTTGAGGGAATTTTATTTTAACCAGTCTGTTATTTGAAAATGCATTCATTTCAATAATATTTAACTGGCTGTTTGGTTCAAAAATAATTGAATTAATACAGTTATAGTTAAATGCATATTGACTGATTATTTCAACAGTATTTGGGATTGAAAGATGAATTATTTCATTTTCAGCAAAAGCCCAATTTCCAATTTCCTTTAAACCTTCAGGTAAAAAAACTTCTGATATTCCCCGGTTTTCAAATACTCCATATCCAATACCTGTTATTTTTTGACCGTCCAGTATGTCAGGTATAGTAATTACACTTGCAAAATTCGATATGTTGTTCAAGTACGTACAACCGGTAATAACACCATCATTTACATCAACATCTACATCTTTAAGAGTATAAGGAATAATAGCAACATATGATGAATATTTATCCTTTACAATATCTCCTTCATTATGTATATCTCCGTTGCTGTCGTACCATTTATATTTATTGCCGGAAGTTGGCAATTTAAAACTGGTAAGATTATTATTCGACTCAAAAGCGTATCTTCCAATGAATACCAGGCTACTTGGCAATTGCACAGAGGACAAATTACAATACCAAAATGCCCCTCTCATAATTTTTACGAGATTTGAACTTAATGTAACACTGATCAGATTATTATTGTAATAAAATGCATGATCATAAATAATCTGTACACTGTTCGGTATTATTAGGTTTTTAATGTTATTGTTTGCAAATGATTGGGCTGTAATCTCTTTCAGTTTACATTCCGGCTGAAAATTAAGTATAGAAATTTTATTATTCGAAAAGGCTGAGTTTTCTATATATTCGACACTGTTAGGTATAGTAAGATTTGTAATTTTATTATTTTGAAATGCAGCGTAACCAATTGATTTTAATCCTGCCGGTAATGTAAGGCTAACCAGTTGATTGTTTGCAAATGCTTCGGCACTAATTGATATAAGCCCTGAGGGTAAATTAATGCTGGAAAGAGCGTTGCCGAAAAATGCTCTGTTACCTATACTTGTTACACCACCCGGAATGTCTAAACTGGAAAGGGCATGACCCTCAAATACCCCATTTCCAATTGTTTTTAATGTAGATGGTAAAGTTAGAACCGCTATTTTACCGGCAACTGAAAAAGCATAATCACCAATACCTGTTATGGTTTGACCATCTAAAACATCTGGTATTTCTATGACATTCCCTTTAGTGGAAATATCATATGTACAACTGATGATAATACCATTAACAACAGTAACATCATCATCTTTAAGTCTATATGCAAAGGCCTTGGAAATAAAGAAAATAAAGAAGAATAAAAGGATATATTTTTTTGATTTTTTCGTAAAAGCTTAGTTTTGTTTTAATGCTTCTAATATAATGAAATATCATTAATCAATATGAACATTTTTTCAAAAAATTGATAAATTATAATTTCCCGGATCTTGTATTTTAATCTTAATTATTTTATACCCAAAACTCCTGTCAGCCGCACATCCTCCGATGAGCTTCCCACCATAATATCAAATTCACCAGGTTCCACCACCCAGTTGAGATCGGCGTCCAGCATTTTCAGTTCGTCGAAGCCCAGCTCAAAGGATAACTCTTTTGACTCACCGGGTTCGAGGTGTATCTTTTGAAAACCTTTCAATTCTTTAACCGGCCGCACCACACTGCTGATTTTATCCCGGATGTATAATTGAACCACTTCGCTGCCTGCCATTTCTCCTGTGTTTTTTAAGGAACAGGTAACCTCCGTTTTTCCATATAATCCTGTTGTTTGGGGTGAAACCTTAAGGTTGCTGTAATCGAAGGTCGTGTAACTTAAGCCGTGTCCGAAAACGAATAGTGGCGCTGAATCTTTCAGATCGGCATACGAATTTCCCCAGCCTTTTTCCAGCCAATAGGTTTTTGATGGTTTATGATTATAATAAACAGGTAATTGTCCGGCATGGCGTGGAAAAGTTACCGGCAGTTTGCCGCATGGATTCACCTCTCCGAACAGTACGGAGGCAACAGCAAAGCCTCCTTTTTCTCCCGGATTCCAGGCTTCCACTATGGCGGGGATGTTTTCGGCAATCCATGGAATGGCCAGTGCTCTGCCGTTAATCAGCACCACAACGGTGGGGGTTCCGGTTTCAAAAACACGTTTTACCAGTTCGTTTTGCAATCCGGTTAATTCAAGCGTTGCGGCATCGTACCCTTCGCCAACGGTTCCTTTTTTGCCTTCTTTCTGCCATTCATTTTCTCCGAGCACTACAATTGCCACATCTGATTTTCGTGCTGCCTGTACGGCTTTGTCAATTTCGTTTCCATCTTCACCTGTTACATTGCAGCCTTTTACATAACTGACTGTGGTGCCATTTCCCGCTTTGGCTTTAATTCCGTCCAGTACGGTAGTTATTTCCTGCAAAACCACATCTGAAGTATAATCCCCCAACTGGTTCATTTCATCATCGGCATTGGGACCAATTACTGCAATTGATTTTAAGTTCCCGGATAGTGGCAGCAGCTTGTTTTTTCCGTTGACTGCACTGTTTTTTAAGAGGATAATGCCTTCCTGTGCCGCTGTTAAAGCCAGTTGCTGATGGTCTGCATTGTGAACCGTTTTTTCTGCTCTTTTAACATCCACATAGGGATTGTCGAACAGCCCAAGTTTAAACTTTTGCTCCAGCACCCTTCTGACGGAGCGGTCGATGGTTGCCATTGAAACTTTTCCTTCATGCACATTTTCCTTCATTTCATCCAAATAACCCTGGTCAAATGAGATGCTGACATCCATTCCTGCATTGGCAACCATGGCGGATGCCTCTTTAATATCTTTTGCCAGTCCGGTATATACCAATGTGTTGACTCCGTTTCCTTCGCTCAGTACAAGTCCTTCGAAACCCAGTTCGCCGCGTAATATATCTGTTAAAATTTCCGAAGAACTGTGTGCCGGTATTCCGTCGATACTGGGGTAAGTGGCCATGACTCCCAGGGCCCCTGCTTTTTTTATGCCACTTTCCCAGGGGGGCAAAAACACTTCGCGCAATGTCCGTTCCGAAATTTCCATGGCACCGCGCTCCAGTCCGCTGACCGGCTGGCTCTGGCCTGGATAATGGCACAATCCGGCCACCACTTTATCCTTGCGGCTGACATCGGAACCCTGCACGGCGTTTACAATTGTTTTGGCATATTGTGCACACATATATGGATCTTCGCTGTACCCTTCCTGGTTTCTTCCCAGCCGGGGGTCGCGATTGGGTTCAATGACAAGCGTGAACAACTGGTGGACTCCAACAGCCCGGGCTTCGCGGGCTGCAGCGGAATAAACCGCATCAATTAGTTCCGTATTCCAGGTGCTTCCCAGTGCAGGTCCCTCCGGAAAGATGGTAGCTCCCGAACACATTAGTCCGTGCGTTCCCTCCTCGGTTATAAGAAGAGGTATTTTTAATCTTGTTTTACCCAATGCTGTCTTTTGAAGCCGGTTCATGTATTCCGCCTGTTGTACCGGCCCTTTTTGCAAGGCATTGTTATGTAAGGTAAAAAAGCCACCACCCGGTCCGATTCCAGGTAAAAATGTTCCTTCGGCAAAAGAAAGGCAATTTTCCATTTTTTCTTCAGGTGTATTGCCCAGTTCACGAAAATAACCACACGGCATGTTCAGCTGCCCGATTTTCTCTTCAAGTGTCATCCTGGCCAGTAAATCTTCTATTCGTTCTGAAACAGGAACTGCCGGGTTTTGGTATTTCAGCATTTCTCCTTCGAAGGGCAGTTGTCCTCTTTTTTCCCTAACATATTTCGAAATTGCATGAACATTGTCTATCCAGATTTCATTGGCGGGATCCATGGCATATTGGCAAACAGCTTCGATGGTGGGGAGCAAACTTGTCTGTACACCACTGTCATTCATTTCATGGCCGGCCAGAATCAACCAGCTTCCTTTTGATTTGGCATCTTCGATTAATGCTTTTACCTGTTCGAAACTTTTCCCGTCCATTTCCATACCGGTGAGTTGTGCCATATCGCAGAACAGTGGATCATTGGGCCCTTCATCGAGCCAGGTTCTTCCGGTTTCAAACATGGAAGCAATTAGCGGGACAATCGTTTTTGCCTCCTTTCCGCTACCCACATAGGTCTGGCCACAGGGATAGGCATAGGATAGCGGAATCACTCCCAGCGTTTCCTGAATAAGAGTATTGGCCGAATCCAGCTCATCGTACATGCTTTCCGGTGTATAATCTTCGATGGCTTTATCGCGGGCCCAGCTGAAATTTCCGGTGCACGGGTGAACCAGCGAATGATTGCCAATCTCATGGCCGTTGGCAAGCGCTTTTTTCCAATCCTCCACCCGCTCCATAAAACGGCTTGGTGAAACGTAAAAGGTTGCTTTTACATTATATTTATCCAGCAGTGGGATTCCTTTTTCAATTTGGCTCAGCCGGGCATCATCAAAAGTCATGCTAATGGCCATTTTTTTTCCTTCCGGCCATTTGAAATCCGATTTTCCCGCGGCTGGTCCGTATGCGCCCTGGGCAAAAATCAATTCTGAAAATGAAATAAAAAGCAGAGCTAATAATAAACAGATCGTATGATTTTTCATTTTAAAGAAGTTTTTTATTCTTAACGGAAGCAGGTCGATCTGGTAGCGGGTCCACAGGATTCTTTTCATACAGCAGGTTTTTTTAGTTGGTATAATGTGCTAAGATAATAATTGATTTTGAAAGTAAATTTCAATGACCTTTCCCTGAAAATGGTTTTTTTTCCATAAGTTAGATAAAAAGCATTTTGTTTTTGTTAGAATAGGTAAACAGCAAAACGGATATAAAACTGATTTTCATGGCAAAGCGACAGGAAGATTTAAAGGAGGCATTAAATAAACCAAAACCCATTGACGAAATCCTGAATGAACAGATTGAGACGGCCATGCATGAGCATAACCGTTCGGGACAGGATTTATTTCTTTCTGCTATTTCTGCCGGCCTCGACATTGGGTTCAGCATCTTTTTAATGGCAATTATTTATTCTCTGTTTCACAATATTGTGCATCCTTCGGTACTTCATGTATTGCTGGCTTTTGCCTATCCGCTGGGATTTATTTTTGTTGTAATCGGAAAATCCGAATTATTTACGGAACATACCACTTTGGCTGTGATTCCGGTGCTAAACCGCAATGCAACAATTAAAAGTTTACTGAGTTTATGGGGAATTGTTTATTCCGGAAACCTGCTGGGAGGCTACTTTTTTGGTTACCTGCTTTCGGTTTTGCCCGAAGGACTGGCAGTTGTGGATACAAATGCCTATTCAGAACTGGCCGGTAAACTGATTCAATATCCCTGGCATATTATTATCATTAGCGGAATTCTGGCCGGCTGGCTCATGGGATTATTGTCGTGGCTGGTAACCTCTTCCCAGGAAACTATCAGCCGGATTATCATCATCATTTTTATAACTTCTGTTATTGGAATTGCAGGATTGCACCATTCCATTGTGGGTTCAATAGAAGTATTTACGGCTGTTTTGACCGGAAAATCAGTCACTTTGCTGGATTACCTTAGGGTGCAGGTCTGGGCAACCATTGGAAACATAATCGGGGGAGTGGTGTTTGTCGCATTTATAAAATTCAGCCATGTTAACCCGCGGCATAAATATGTGGGTAAAAACAAAGAAAATAAATAACAAACGCATATTTCTGGTTATTCTTCACTAAAGCTTTTCTCTGATGTTGGGTTTTAACAGTTAATTTCGACAAATTTGCACAACACAATAAGAAGTATTTTTCAACTGATATTAATATTTTAGAGAATGAAGCTATTACATACTTCAGACTGGCATTTGGGTAAGAGGCTCGAAAATTTTTCGCGTCTGGAAGAACAACAGGCCGTATTGCAGGAAATTTGTGAAATTGCTGATGAAGAGCAGGTGGATGCAGTGCTGGTGGCAGGTGATTTATTTGATACTTTTAATCCTTCCACCGATGCCGTTGATTTATTTTATAAAACGCTAAAAAAACTGTCCGGTAACGGAAAACGTCCTGTAATTGCAATTGCCGGAAATCACGATTCGCCCGATAGGATTGAAGCACCTGACCCGTTGGCGCGGGAGTGCGGAATTATTTTTGCCGGCTATCCAAATTCTAAAGTTCCGTATTCGAACTGGAAACAGGATTGAAAATTCTCAAAAGCGATGAAGGTTTTATTGAAATCGGACTTCCCGAAAATCCTGTTCCGCTGCGGATTTTACTGACTCCATACGCCAACGAATTCAGGTTGAAAACATATTTGGGGGAGGAAAACAGCGAAGAGGAATTGCGGACTGTACTTCAGCGAAACTGGGAAAAACTGGCCGGTTTGTATTGCGACAATAGTGGAGTCAATATTCTTGTAAGCCATTTGTTTGTTGTGAAAAAAGGAAATGAATTTCCGGAGGAGCCTGCCGATGAAAAACCTGTTTTGCATGTAGGTGGTGTACAGGCAGTTTATACTGAAAATATTCCTGAACAAATCCAGTACACCGCACTGGGACATCTGCACCGCATGCATTGGGCAGGTTCAGAACCATGTCCTGCTGTATTATTGCGGAAGCCCTTTGTCTTACAGTTTTGGAGAAGCTGGTCAGAAAAAGTATGTTTTGCTTGTTGATGTGCAGCCTGGACCGGAAAGCTGAAGTTATCAGCACGAGAAATTAACCAAAGGGAGAAAACTTGTGCGCCATCGCGCCCGGGGAATGGAGGAGGCATTAAACTGGCTGGTACAAAATCAGGGTTGCCTGGTGGAGCTTATATTGGAAACCGATACCTATTTAACCGCCCAGGAACGAAAACAACTGAATGCGGTGCATAATGGCATTGTTACTCTAATTCCCGAAGTAATAAATCAGGATGAATCAAATTCCGGTAACAAAAAGAGCATCGACCTGACAAAAAATATGGAAGCACTTTTCATGGATTATTTTAAGCATGCGAAAGGACAGGAACCTAACAGTGAAATCATGGACTTGTTCATTGAAATACTTGCAGAAGATGAAGAAAAAAATTAACCACAGATAACTCGGATTTACACAAAAAAGAATCTATTTCGATCTTTGGTCATTGATAGCAAAAAAGTAAAATGTTTAAATATGTGCTGAAAGTTTAAAAAGAATAATTGTCACGGATATTAAAGATTATCTCAGGTATGAATCTGTGTCCATTCGTGTAATCTGTGTAAAAGAAAAAAATTATCCACAGATAATTCGGATTTACACAGAAAAGAATCTATTTCGATCTTTGGTCATTGATAGCAAAAAAGTAAAATGTTTAAATATGTGCTGAAAGTTTAAAAAGAATAATTGTCACGGATATCAAAGATTATCTCAGGTATGAATCTGTGTCCATTCGTGTAATCTGTGTAAAAGAAAAAGATTAACCACAGATAATTCAGATTTACACAGAAAAGAATCTATGTTGCTTTGTATAATCTGTGGTAAAAAATAAAAAACTATGGAAAAACTAAATCTTTTGAGTTATGAAATCATTGGTGCGGCATATCAGGTTCATGCAGAATTAGGACCGGGTTTACTGGAATCAACCTATGAAATTTGTCTTGACTATGAACTTGTAAAAAGAGGTTTTAAAACAGAGCGGCAAAAAATGCTGCCGGTAAATTATGATAACATAAAACTTGATGCCGGATATAGGATTGATTTGCTCATTGAAGATACTATAATTGTTGAATTAAAGTCGATATTGGATTTTGCACCTATTCACCGGGCGCAGTTAATGACTTATCTGAAGTTATCCGGCAAAAAATTGGGTTTACTTTTAAATTTTAATGTAACCGATATGAAGAAAGGTATAAAAAGAGTTATAATGTAAGAATTTGTGTAATCTGTGGTATAGAAAACAATTAACCACAGATATCTCAGATTTGCACAGAAAAGAATCTTTGTCGATCTGTGTCATTGTTGGCAAAAAAGTAAAAGTAATTGTGCTGAAAGTTTAAAAAGAATAATTGTCACGGATAACAAAGATTCATAGAAAAAAATCTGTGTTCATTCGTGTAATCTGTGGTAAAGAAAACAATTAACCACAGATAACTCAGATTAACACAGAAATGTATTCGTGTTCATCCGTGTCATTCGTGGCAAAAAAAACAAATTGTTGTTTGTGGCCAAAAACATAAAAAGCAAAGTTTAAAATATGATACCCGTAAAACTTACCATTCAGGGATTGTACTCTTACCAGTTTAAACAAACCATTGATTTTACACAGCTTACTGCGGCTCATTTGTTTGGGATATTCGGGGCAGTGGGAAGCGGCAAATCCTCCATTTTGGAAGCGATAACTTTTGCACTTTACGGCAAAACAGATCGCCTTAATCTTTCCGGCGATAACCGCAATTACAACATGATGAACCTGAAATCGGATGAGTTATTCATCGATTTTGAATTTGAAACCGGTAGAAATCAGACTGCTTACCGGGCAGTGGTAAAAGGTCGCAGAAACAGCAAACGGTTTGATGACGTAAGAACACTCGATCGTTCTGCATATAAAAAGGAAGGTAATTCATGGATACCCGTTGAATGCTCAGCTTTGGAAGAAGCGATTGGGTTGAGTTACGAAAACTTCAAGCGAACCATAATTATTCCGCAGGGGCAGTTTCAGGAATTCCTGCAGTTGGGAAATAAAGACCGGACAAAAATGATGAAGGAGCTTTTTACCCTCGAAAAGTTTGAATTGTATTACAAGGTTGTTTCGGTGGAATCGAAAAACAGTGCGCAAAAACAAAATATCCAGGGGCAGTTGCAACAACTTGGTGAAATTGATCCGGAACAGATAAAATCATCCGAAGAGCAACTCCTTTTGCTAAAAAAAGAGATTGAAGATTTGAATGTAACATTGAAAACAATTCAGCAAAAGGAAACGCAATGGCAGCAAATGCAGGAGTTGACTAAAAAGATAAATGCGGCCAGGCAGGCATATGCACTTTTAAAAGAGCAGGAACCCCGGTTTATCCGGCAGGAGAAAATTATTCAGCAGTATGAGAGTTGCGTCAGGCTTTTTAAAGCAATTCTGGATGCACTGGAAACCAGCAATAAGCGGATTTCACAAAAAAACATCCAAATTGAATCGGAAGAGCGGCAATTGAAAATACAGCAAACGGCTATTCATGAAAAAGATCATCTTTTGGCTGAAATAAAACCCGATTTTGAAAAGCGGGAACTTCTAAAACAACGTGCGGAAGAACTGGATAAACTTTCCAAAATAAAAATACTGGATCAGCAAATTGAAGCGGGAAATGAACGCCTCCGTAAAGGGAATTCAATTTGGAAAGAGACTGCAGAATCGATAGAAAAAATGAAAGCGGAAAAGGTGATACTTGAGCAGATAATTAAAAAAGTAAAGTCGGAAATGCCGGATTTGCGCCTCCTTTCAAACATAAAAAGCTGGCATGTCCAAAAGAACCATCTCGAAAAATTGCTGGCGGAAAAGAATGATGAATGCAGTAAGTTAAAAAGTATTGAAACAGCGGCTCAGGAAAAGGTTCGCGAACTATTTTCGCATTCACTTTTTACTGATTTTCAGGGGGAGAAATTATTGTCAGGTGCAGCTCCCCATTTAAAGGAAAAGACTGCTCAAACAAAACAAAAACTTAAAGCACTGGAACAGAAAGCCGGTTCTGTTCAAGTTAAACTGGAGCTTGAAAAATATGCAAAAGCATTGCAGGACGGAAGCCCCTGCCCAATTTGTGGTTCAGTTCATCATCCTGAAATTTACAGCGCAGCAACCATTCAACATGAACAGCAAAAAATTGAACAGGCAAAACAGGAGTTGGAGAAATTGCTGGAAGAAATAGCGCTAACAGCAAATAATTGCCGCGATTTGGAAAGTCAGTTGAATTTTAATGCCACGCAATTGACTGAAAGGATGCAGAAACTGGAAGAGTTACAACAGAAAACTTCAACCCATGATTCGATTTTTGAATGGGAAGAATTCAAGGATTTTGATGCAGTGGAAGAAGCGTTTAAAACAGCCGGTAATTTGCAACAGCAACTTGGGGAAAAAGAACAGGAACTGGAAAAATTATATTCAAACCTGAATGCAGCAGAACAAAATAAAGAGCGCTATCAGGTTGAAATAGAAAAGATAAAAACCGAATTCACAGTACGTCAAACGGAAGGGCGAACACTGAAGGAACAACTTGAAACAGTGGCGCCGGAAGAATATTCAGGCAAATCAACTTTAGAAATTGATGCAGAAAAAAAGGCACTTCTGAAAAAATACGATTATTTGGAAAAACAATGCACCCTGCTGAATGAGCAGCTTACGGAATTACGAAAAACAAAAGATAATCTGGAAGGAAGTTTAACTGCCAACCAAAAAGAACTGGAGCAGGAAAAAGTAACACATGCGGAACTGACTGCCCAACTTCAAAAACAACTGGAGCAATCTGATTTTGATTCGGTTGATGAGGTGAAGCAAATTTTGACTGGTTCGCCGGATGTGGAAAAGCATAAAAAAGAGTTGGTGGAATTCCGGAAAAGCCTTGCATTGGCTGATTCACGGCTGGAGGAACTTCAAAAGGAAATGGGAGTCCGGATTTATGATCAGGACGCCCATCATAAGGTGAAGGAAGAAATTACCCGGATTTCTGAAAAACTGAACCATCAAAACCAGGAGTATGGAAAGACAAAGGAATTATTGAAAAAGCTGAAGGATGATTTGCAGAAACAGGCTACTCTTCTTCAGGCATTCGAAAAACTTGAATTGCGTGGCGAAAATATAAAGACACTCAAGTCGCTGTTTAAAGCCGCAGGGTTTGTAAATTATATTTCATCGGTTTATCTGCAGAACCTTTGTAACGCAGCAAATGACAGGTTCTTTCAGCTCACCCGGCAAAAGCTCAGCCTCGAAATTACGGAAGACAATAATTTTGAGGTCCGCGATTTTATGAACGGCGGTAAGGTGCGCAGTGTAAAAACCCTTTCGGGCGGGCAGACTTTCCAGGCAGCATTATCGCTGGCGCTTGCACTTGCCGATAACATTCAGAAAATTACTGAATCAAACCAAAACTTTTTCTTTTTGGATGAAGGCTTTGGTTCGCTCGACCACGAATCGCTGGCTGTTGTTTTCGATACGCTGAAATCGCTTCGGAAAGAAAGCAGGATTGTTGGCGTAATTTCGCATGTGGAAGAGATGCAGCAGGAAATTGACGTGCATTTACGCATTGAAAACGAAGAAGAAAAAGGAAGTTTGATATTCGAAAGCTGGAGGTAAAACGCCCGAAAACTTTTAACAACGGTAATTGTTTATGTTTCAAATCAAATAAGAAAGAAAATGAACAATAAAAAAAGGTTTTCAGCAGTAATCATACTTTTACTAATAGGAATGACAGTTTTCGGACAAAAATCATTTTACGATTTTAAAGTGGAAGATATAAATGGTAATTCATTCGATTTGGGCAGTTTAAAAGGTAAAAAAGTACTGGTGGTAAATACAGCATCCAAATGCGGAAACACGCCACAATATGAGCAATTGGAGCAGTTATATGAATCTTATGGCAATAAAGATTTTACAATAATCGGATTCCCTGCAAATAATTTTGGAAACCAGGAGCCCGGTTCGAATGCTGAAATAGAGGAATTCTGCACAAAAAATTATGGGGTAACTTTTCCGATGATGTCCAAAATCTCCGTAAAAGGCGATGATATTCATCCGCTTTACCAATGGCTGACACAGAAAAACAAAAACGGAAAAATGGATGCGGAAGTTACCTGGAATTTCCAGAAGTTTCTAATAGACGAAAACGGTCATTTGGTTGACGTGGTTGCCCCTAAAGTGAAACCCGATGATCAGAAAATAGTAAGCTGGATTAAAAGTTAATTTTAAACTTCAGGTTTGTTCAGTTTATCATCTATCGCCAGCTTTTCATCCGCCAGCAACAGCAAATTATATCTTCGACTATGGGAACAAAAAACATGGTGATTAATAATAGCATCACTTTCCTGTTCCTTTAACATTTCAAACCAGACCCATTTATCGTGAAAAGAATGGACATCTTTTTGACGAAGCGGGCAATTGGGTAATCGCTCACCAACGGGGCAGTTAAACAATATGCCGAGATATTCTGATTTCATCATCTGTCAAAACAGATGAGTCTCCTGTTTTGTTGAAGCTGCTGCAGGATTTTAGAAAATTTAAACTGTTTCTAAATTATTTTCCGGAAAGATGAACGAATAATTTTCAGAATCAGGATTTTGGCCTGCCGGGTGTTTTTAGCTTTTGCAACCCCGAATTTTTAAGAATTTGTTTGTGTTTTAAATCATGGCCGCAATTCGGGCATTTCAATATTTTATCCTTTAAATGAAGCTCCACAGTTTGGCGGCAGTTGTTGCAAAGAATAAATTTCATGGTTATCTTTTTTGGGTATCTACTTAAGAAATACAAATTATTGGGGAAAAGGTTTTCCTGGTATAAATTCGGAATTTCACTGCAACAGACAAAAAAAGGAGTAACATTTTGTATGTACTCCTTTTAATCCGGTTGTCCCGCCAAGGCTCGAACTTGGACTCTTCTGAACCAAAATCAGACGTGTTGCCAGTTACACCACGGGACAGTCCTTTTTTGCCTTTTCTTTAAAGACGGTGCAAAAATATAAATTTTTTTTGTTCTGCGGCATTCTGTTTTTCTTTTTTCCGAACGATGTCATTTTCCCATTTTTAGGTTTGCATAATCCTGAATTTGGCCTTTCTTTTTTTAAAACAGTATATTTGCGGATATTCATAATCCGTCAGAATGAAAAAAACCGGAATCATCAATAATATCCTTGGCTGGGGAGTATTCCTTATTGCAGCTTTCACCTATTTGCTTACACTTGAACCCACTGCCAGCTGGTGGGATTGCGGTGAGTTTATTGCCAGCGCGTTTAAGCTGGAAGTGGGACATCCGCCGGGCGCACCTTTTCATATGATTTTAGGCCGCATTTTTACCTTATTTGCCGGTGATGTTTCGCGGGTGGCAGTTATGGTAAATACCATGTCTGCGCTGGCAAGTGCCGGCACCATAATGCTGCTGTTCTGGAGCATTGTACACATGGCAAAAAAACTTTTTCCTTCCGAAGAATTAACCACTGGCGAATGGATTGCCATTTGGGGAAGTGGTTTGGTGGGCGCGTTGGCTTATACTTTTACCGATTCGTTTTGGTTTTCGGCTGTTGAAGGCGAAGTGTATGCTTTATCCTCCTTTTTTACGGCAGCCGTTTTCTGGGCAATATTAAAATGGGAGAATGCAGCCGGAGAAAAATATGCCAATCGCTGGCTGGTGTTGATCGCCTACCTGGTGGGCTTGTCAACCGGTGTTCATTTGCTGAATTTACTGGCTATTCCGGCAATCGCACTTGTTTATTATTTCAGAATGTATAATTTTTCGTGGAAAGGACTTGCATTTGCACTCGTCATTTCCATAATCATACTGGGTGGAATTCAATATGTTTTGATACCTGGAATTCCGGCAGTTGCTTTTGTTTTCGATAAGCTGTTTGTGAATGGATTTGGCCTTCCGTTTAATTCCGGAATTTTATTTTTTGTGATTCTGTTTATTGCCGCTTTAATCTGGGCGGTTTATTATACCCGAAAAAAACAACTTGTACTTTGGAATACTGCTGTAACCATGCTGATGGTGATTCTTATTGGTTATTCGTCTTTTACACTTATTATCATCCGGGCATCGGCAAACACTCCTATGAACCAAAACGATCCGGACAATGCTTTTGCTTTGAAACGTTACTTAAACCGGGAACAATATGGCGATCGTCCGTTGTTGTACGGTCAGTATTACAATGCACCCGCCATTGCTTCGGTTGGCGAAAAGAAACTTTACAATAAGGTGGACGGAAAATATGTTGTTACAGGAACCACTCCCGAAAAAACGGTATATGATCCAAAAATGGAAACTGTTTTTCCGCGGATGTACAGCAGTAATCCTGCTCATGTAAGGGTATACGAAGAGTGGGGGAGAGTGAAAGGCAAACCGGTGAGAATACGTGATCGCGGTGAAGTAAAAACTTTACGGAAACCCACTTTCGTTGAAAACATGCGGTTTTTTACTTCTTATCAGCTGGGGTTCATGTACTTCCGCTATTTTATGTGGAATTTTGTAGGACGGCAAAACGACATTCAGGGGCACGGCAGTTTTTTGAACGGAAACTGGATCAGCGGCATTAAACCACTCGATGAGGTTCGGATTGGCCCCGAAGATAATAAACCTGATTTTATGATCGATCCCAGTCGTAATACCTATTATTTTTTGCCGCTTATTTTTGGGTTGGCGGGTTTATTTTTCCAGTACAACAGTGGCCGCAGGGGAAAGGAAAATTTTGCGGTTACCATGATGCTATTTGTTTTTACCGGAATTGCGGTTATCGTTTACCTGAATCAGTATCCTGTTCAGCCGCGCGAGCGTGATTATGCCTATGCCGGCTCGTTTTATGCTTTTGCAATCTGGATTGGACTTGCGGTACCGGCAATTTATTCTGTGGTTCGGAAAGTATTGAAGGGAGCGCCGGGAGCTATTGCTGTTACTGCTGTTTCACTGGTTTTGGTACCGGGGATTCTTGCTGCCGAAAACTGGACCGACCATAACCGTTCAGGACGTTACATGACCCGCGATTATGCCATTAATTACCTCGAATCGTGTGCACCAAATGCAATTCTGCTTACCTATGGCGATAACGATACTTTTCCGTTGTGGTATGTTCAGGAAGTGGAAGGTGTGCGCCCTGATATTAAAATCGTTAACCTAAGTTACCTCGGAATGGATTGGTACATCTCGCAGCAACGCACCAAAACTTACGAAGCCGATCCTGTGCCTTTTTCTTGGGATGAAGAAGATTATTTTATGGGCCGGCTGGATGTGGCCTTATTTAACGATCGTTTGAAATCAGTGGATTTAAGTCAGGCTATGGATTTTCTGGAGGATGACGATGTGCGAACCAAACTGAAAATGGGCAACGGCGAAATGTACGATTATTTTCCGTCGCGCAATTTCTATATTCCTGTGGATAAACAAAAGGTGCTTGAAACAAATACAGTTCAACCTGAAGATGCCGGTTTAATTGCCGATACCATAAAATTCAGCATTGGAAAAACATATTTATCGAAAAGTGAAATTGCAGTTTTGAATATGGTGGCTGCCAATAACTGGGAACGACCGTTTTATATCGACCACAGTTTGCTGCACACCGGCAATGTGTTTTTTACCGATTGGCTGCAGTTTGAAGGTCTGGCCTATCGGTTGGTTCCGATTCGAACACCGGATAAAGTTTTCCCTGGCCATGTAAATTCTGATATTCTTTATGAAAATGTGATGGAGAAATTTGTCTGGGGAAATGTAAACGACCCGGATGTTTACCTGGATGAATACAATAAAAAGGAGCTGAAAATTATTCAGGCACGGCAGGTTTTTGCCCGTTTGGCTCAGGTGCTTAATGATGAAGGAAAAACGGAAAAGGCCGAAAAGGTTATCGACCGGATGTTTGAATTGTTTCCTAATGAAAAAGTGCCTTACACGATTGATTCATTCCCCGCAACTGAGCAATATTACCGGTCGGGTGCAACAGAAAAAGCAAACGAAGTGGTGAAAATTCTTGCTGATAACAGTTTGGAATCACTGGAATATTATGTTACGCTGCCAAACCGGTTTGCTGCTGCCGTTGAAAGCGAACAAAACCTGGAGATGAGCTTGTTGCGAAACCTGCTTATTCTTACACGCCGCTACAATCAAACCGAATTGAATGCCGACATTGACAATCGGCTGCAACAATTAATTGGAAAACTTTCAATGGAAAGCGGATCATGATTTTTGCGGGTAACTGCTGATTTGGGCCTGGAGTTTTTTAGCAAGTTTCGAACCACGCGAAACAATTCCCGGCGATGGATGATATTCCATCTGGTATTCCAGAACAGCAAGCAGCTCGTTTTTTAAACCGGGTTCCGCTTCCGAAATGTTGTATAATAGCTGCATGGCATGCACGCGCACGGCAGGAGGTTCTTCTTCGGCAGTTAAAACATTCAGACAATAATCCACCAAAAATCCAAAATGTTTTTCCGGAACATCGTTAATACTTACCAGCTTCAGGAAATGACGTTTTTTCCCGATCTGCTTTTCTACAGCCAGTTGTTCAATGATTGGTTCAATATATGGTTGCAGGAGTTCGGGCTTTTTATCATGAATTTTATCGGCAATCCAGGCTGCCCTCCAGCTTTTGTCTTCTTTGCTGTGAATGGCAACTTCCATTAGCACCGAAAATAATTCGGGGCGGACTGTGAATTCATGAATGACCAAATCCAGATTTTCCCACGAATCCAGCAAGCTGAGCATCTCCTTTCTAGTCATTTTTCGGAATTTGCTGTAAAGATAGATGTTTCATGGGATTCTTTTTTCAGGCTTTATTATTTTTGAAAATTATGTTGAAGGTAACCTGTGCATTAATAAACCGGGGCAAGGATATTTTGCTCGCCCAGCTTGGAAGCGGTTCCAGCCATCCTTTTCAGTGGGAATTTCCGGGAGGTAAAATTAATCCCGGCGAAACTGCAGTTGAATGTGTTATTCGTGAAATACAGGAAGAACTAAACATTGAAATTAAAGTAACTGTAGTTCTGGAACCGGTAATTCATGATTACGGATTCCGTGAAATTGAGCTCATTCCGTTTTTATGTTCGGTGAAATCAGGCCGGATAAAACTGACGGAACACACGGGGTACAAATGGGTTAAATGGAATATGCTAACGGAGCAGGATTTGCCCGCGGCAGATAAAAAACTCCTTCTTCTCGAAAAAAACTTCTTGATTTTAGAAAAATACTTTGGGGAAAAGATGGAGAACACTGGATAATACTGCGGTCCAGCCTACAATCGACATTATCATGTACAACACAATGTGCCTTTGTTTTGCGTAATATTTGTTTGCAAGAAATGCACCTAGCGGAATGGTAAGAAAAAGCGGTGTGGTCAGCACAATTCCCCATAATCCGTACGATTTTCTAAAACGGGCAATTAAGCGGTTCCTCCTCGAAAATATTTTTACCTTTCGTTTCATTTGTTGCCGGGCACAAAAAGCCGAAAGCCGTATTTTCAGTGGCTCCGGAATTAACCTGCAAATGAGTGGTTTCAGTATATCCATACCCCGCGCCATTGATTTGCTCAGGTAAAAGAAAAACAAAAAACCACCGATTCCGCCAATTAATACCGCGCTCAGGGCTTCTTTAAAGTCAAGGCCGATTATTAATGCATAAGGAAGTGTGAGTATGAATTTTACTGCTGCCAGCAGTGTTACGTGCACAAATTTTATTATCATCTTTTTTTATCTCCGCTGCTTCTACAACGCAATACTAATTAAAAATGTTTTAGCAATAAAAGAAAAAAAGATAGTTTAGTAAATTTTAACTGATGTCTTTGTTCTTCTTTTAATCCGGTTGTCGTAATGCGTTGTAATAAAGTAAATTAAAAATTTCCCGAATGCTGAAGATTTAACAATATTCGTACCAACTTTTAAAACAAAACAGAAAAATTTAACTGTAAATTTCCTTCATTAACTCACCACATTTTGAGGATGTTCTTTGGTAAAAGAACGGAGATTTTCGGCTGCAATCTGAATAAGCCGCTGCCGTGCTTCGAAAGTGGCCCATGCAAGGTGCGGTGTAATGTAACAATTATTGGCTTTTACCAGCGGATTGTGCGGATCGGCAGGTTCAACAGCCAGTACATCGAGCCCGGCGCCGGCAATGCGTCCTGCATTCAATGCATCGGCCAGATCTTTTTCGTTAATAAGTGGTCCGCGGCCGGTGTTCACCAAAAATGCAGTGGGTTTCATTTTGTCGATGGTAGCTTTATTAATAAAGCGGGTATTCTCCTCATTTAGCGGACAATTTATGCTGATAAAATCACTTTCGGAAAGCAAAGTTTCCAAATCCACCTGTTTTGCAGAATCATCTGTTTTCTTCCGGCTCCGGTTATGGAAGATAATTTTCATTCCAAAAGCTCTTCCGATAGTTGCCACCGCCTGTCCGATTTGCCCGTATCCGATAATTCCAAGAATTTTGCCGGCCAGCTCCACCTGTGGTGTTATATGGTAACTAAAATCCACACTTTTTGCCCATTCACCGGCGGCAACCGATTGGGCATGTACCGCCACGTTCTGAGCAAAATTCAGAATGTGCGAAAAAACCATTTGTGCCACAGAGGCTGTGCTGTATGCAGGAATATTGGTCACCACAATCCCTGCTTTTTTGGCGAATTCAAGGTCCACCACATTTACGCCGGTGGCTAAAACACCTATATAACGGAGGCCCGGCAATTGGCTGATTACTGTGCGGTTAAACACTACTTTGTTTGTTAAAACAGCATCGGCGCCCTGTGCACGTTCCACTGTTAGTTCCATTGGCGTCCGATCGTAAATGCGGCAGTTGCCCAACTGTTCAATTTCCTTCCAGGTCAAATCACCGGGATTAACAGTATAACCATCAAGTATTACTATTTTCATTGGAGTCAGTTCCTATTTATTAATTTATTCAGTATCGAAATTCAGGGATTAATTTCTTTGGTTAAACCATTTTGAGCAACTTCAAAACCCACCAAAAAAGCAACATCAACAACACGTTTCATTTTTTCAAAATTGATCCTGGAAATGGTATCGGTTACCTTGTGGTAATCAGCGTGGTAACCGCATGCCAGGTTCAATGTTGGTATGCCTTGCCGGTGAAAATGATAATGATCGCTGCTTCGGAAAAAATATTCGGGCAACGATTTATCAGCCACCAGGTTCATTTTCGAACAAGCTAAACTTGTAATTGTTTCCAATCCTGGAGAAAAATGGCTGACCAAAGTGTACACTCCATTCGGGCCTTTTACAAGTTTTGGTGAATTTTTCCAAACCGAATCCCGGGGTTCGTAAACCCGGCCAATCATATCGAGATTGATGCAGGCCACAGTATTTTCCAACGGGAAAACCGGATGTTGCGCATAATAGCCCGATCCCAGCATTCCATATTCTTCGCCCGTTACCCATAAAAAAACCAGGCTTCGTTCCGGCTTTTTTTCAAGGCTCTTAAATGCTTTTGCCAGTTCGAGTAAGGCAACTGTTCCCGATCCATTGTCGTCGGCCCCGTTAAAAATCCTGCCATTTTCATCCTTTCCCAAATGGTCGTAATGTGCCATATATATAACGTACTCATTTTTCAGCAGCGAATCGCTTCCTTCAATAAAGGCAATTACATTTTTGGCCTGAACTGGTTTTAGATCCCGTTCGGTATGTATTTTAATTTTGAAATTTTTTACCGGAAATGAATTTGGTTTTCCAACTTTGGCAATTGAGGCAAGAAGCCGCCTGTATTTTCTCTTTCCTCCTAATAATGCACCGGCTGTTTCCGGAACAGTTATAAATACCGGCTTTGGATTGTTGTTTGCTTTTGCAATGGAATAGCCTGAGCGTTCCACTTTGAGCCTCATTGTGTTGAATGCATGATTTTTCCGATCTTTTATTCCGGTGACAATAATTACAGATTTTGCGCCTTTTTCAAAAGCCGTTTGTACTTTTTTCCGTTCTGCCCTGTAATCCCAATGTTCATCTTTTTTATCCATGAATGTATCCGGCGTTCCGGCTGAAAACAACACCACTTTATCTGAAACATCAATATGCACAAAATCATCGTATTGTGTTGAATTATCCTTCAGGCCAAAACCAGCAAAAACTATTGAATCAAGCAAATCTATCTGTTCAGTTTTCGAATTGGTACAAATAACCGATTGAGTGTTGAATACTTCCTTTTTCTCAGGATTCAGAATGGAAAGATTTGAATTTTTTACCACCGGCCGGTTGGCATGTACAATAAATTCCTGAAAATAACCTTCGGCTCCGGGTTTTAATCCCATCGCTACAACATTTTGTCTGAGATATTCTGCGGTGGAATTTAATCCTGAAGGCAAATCAAAACTCCTTCCCTGCATACTGTCTGATGAAATAACGAAAAGATGCCGCTGTAAATCTTCAGCAGTAATTGACTTCAAAGCCGCTTGCTGCCCTGCTGCCTGTTTTAAAAGCAGTAGGAAAATCAAAATAATTGTTCGATAGGAGTATTTCTTCATTTTTAATTACACAATCAGATTTCAATATTAATTAAACAGGTCGAATTAAAAAAATTAGTAACAAAAGTGCATTCTTAACTGTTATAAGTTATGGCCCCAGATAGATTGAATAATTAAATGCCAGTTATTGAAAATGAGTTAAGCCTGATTTTCATTTAAAAAGGTGGAAGGTATTCCGGGTTTTAAATACTTTTTAAAGGGATAAAAATGCTGACTCAGTTTCAGAATGTGTAAAAACTAAAGTGCAATAAGACAAAGTTTTAAAAACATATCATAATGAATCGAAGAAAAAATTTAATCACAGTTATTTATATTTTGGCTGTTTTTATGTTGTTACCATCCTGTGCCGAAAATCCGGTAACGGGCAAAAAGCAGCTGATGTTAATGTCAGAAAAGCAGGAAATCCAAATGGGCAAGGAGTATGACCCTCAGGTAGTTGCTTCTTTTGGCCTTTATGAAGATGAGGATTTGCTGAATTTTTTGGTTGCCAAAGGCAAAGAGATGGGGAAGATCTCGCACCGCCCCGAGCTCGAATACCATTTCCGGATTCTGGATTCGCCGGTGGTAAATGCGTTTGCTGTGCCCGGAGGTTATGTTTATTTTACGCGTGGCATTTTGGCCCAGTTTAACAATGAAGCTGAAATGGCTGGAGTGCTCGGACATGAAATCGGGCACATTGCGGCGCGGCATACTGTAAGCCAGCAAAGCAAGCAGCAACTGGGGCAACTGCTGCTCATTGGCGGTATGATAGCATCAGAAGATTTCAGGCAGTTTGCCGATTATGCCATGCAGGGAATGCAATTGCTTTTTCTGAAATTCAGCCGCGATGCTGAAAGCCAGTCCGACCGGCTGGGAGTGGAATATTCAACCAAAATTGGTTACGATGCCCACGAAATGGCTGATTTTTTCCATGTGCTGGAACAAATGCAAAATACAGGCAGCAGTTCGCCAGTACCCACATTTTTATCTACCCACCCCAATCCGGCCGACCGCTACGAGCAGGTTAACCAAAAGGCAAATGAGTGGCAGGCCGAACTTCCGAGAGATAATTTTATGGTGAAGGAAAATGAATACCTGAGATTAATCGATGGAATTGTTTATGGCGAAGATCCGCGTCAGGGATATGTGGATGGAAATATGTTTTATCATCCGCAGCTGAAATTTAAATATCCGGTACCTGCAGGCTGGAAGTTGCAAAATGCACCGATGCAGGTTCAGATGGCTCCGCCCGAAGGAAATGCAATTATGATATTTTCACTTGCGCCGCAGGAATCAGCAGATGCCGCAGCACAGGCCACACTAAAGGATTTAAAACTGGATGTGCAGGATATGAAAAACACCAGGGTAAACGGAATGCCTGCTGTTGCCGCAGTTTCAACGCAAACCGGGCAGAATCAGCAAACCGGGCAGGAGCAAACCATTAAAGTTTTATCTTATTTTATCGAATTCGGCGGCAGGGTGTATGTCTTTCACGGCGTAACCAGTGAAGCCGACTTTAACTCCTTTTTCCGCACCTTTGAATCTACCATGGTCAATTTTGATAACCTGAGCGATCCCTCCAAATTGAATGTAAAGCCCGACCGCATCCGGATAAAAGAGGTGCCCCGTACAGCAACAGTTGCAGAAATACTGCGCTCTTATAATGTTCCCGAAGAACGTTTACAGGAAGTTGCATTGCTGAACAACCGGCAACCTAACGATCAGGTTTCCGCCGGGGAATTGATAAAGGTGCTTTCAAAATAAATTTCCCGCGAATGACCGTCGGCAAGAATTAATTCAAACCTGGTTATGTAACGGATTTATTTATTTCCGTGATGCCAGGTATCCCCATACATAAGCCACCTGACCCAAAGGCCGGTCTATCACATATTCATTCATCGGCACAATCCAAAATACATCGAAGAATGATTCCGATGTTGGCCATTCGGATAATTCCGGATATAGAATGGTATTGATCCTTTTTTCCATGGGAGATCCGGGCTGTGCATAATTTTTAGTCAGCTCAAACGGACCAAATACAGTTATCCCAATGGGAGCCGGCTGGCCGGAGTGCTGCGAATCTTCGTGCAGCGGATTTTGAACCGCATTTTCTCCCAGACCTGTGGTTAAACTCAGGTTCATCGGATTGGCTCCTGCAACATACAGTGTTGACCGCAGAATCGTTTTCAGGTACCTGGAATCTCCCGTCAGGTAATGCGCCCTCACCAGTGTTGGATCGGCCGGTATGGTATAGCTGGCGGAATAGGCGCCAATGGGTGTGCCGGGTTTGCCGTTTGTAATCCCGAATGCATTATTATCCCCCAAGGCAGCAAGCCGATCTGCTTCGGCTAAAAGTTTATTTTTTGCCGCTTCCTGCGCTTTCCCGTCAACCAGTTTTTTATCGAGCCGGGCATAAACAAATGCAGCTTCCGTCCGGTTGTTGTCCGCATTTTGTGTGGAAAGATAAACCTGATGCCAGCGTTTATCGTTGGTCAGGCGGTACAGTTCAACAGCAGCAAGATTTCGTTCTGCCGGCACCACTGCTTTTGCACGGTTGGTCACCCGGGCATATTCAGGCGCCGAAATCCATTTGTTGTATTCCTTCTCTGACCATTCCATTGCTTTTACCGCACTCTCTTCCCATATCCGGGCTTCATCTGATTTGCCCAGCATCTTCAACACATACGATGCCCGGGCAGCAACACCTGTGTACAAATAACCCGACCAGTGATCCGGCGCATACGCCAAAACCGTCTGGGTTTCCTGCCAGGAAGTACTGCCTTCAATGGGATGTTCCGAAGACTCCACTCCGCCACGGATGCCGCCATCGGGTAGTTGCATCCGCCTGTAAATATCCAGTCCGAATAAAGCTTCATCCACAATATCCGGTATGCCATTTCCCGATTCAGGAATATTCAGCACAAGGTCTTTAAAATACTCCGGGTTCATTTCAAACAATTCGAGGTAAAGCCGGGGCGTAAACAGGTGATTGATTCTTCTGTCCCAGTCGCCTGCATCCATTAATCCACCCCAGGCTTCCGGAACCAATTCATCTGTTTTACCGGCTACAAGGTTGCCAAAGTTGTCCTTGTCGGTTCCCAGTGCATTTAACCCGTTCCCGCTGTTCAAAAGAGAACAGGTGGATTGATATACTTTTACACCATCAGCAGGATGGAAAACGCGGGGCCGCACAAAATCAGTGTAAGGTGGCATTAACGGAATACCACTGCGGTGGTTAAAATGCCCCTTCATGGATACTTCGAAAGCCCTTTTCCAGGTATTCTCACTGTCAATACTGAACGGATAGCCGCAGCCAATTCCTTCCACACATATCCTGTACCGGCCGGGTGTGTTGAATTCAGTAAAATCAAGGCGGATTAAATCAGCTTTAACATGATTGGTTGCAGAGCCGATACCTTCGGGCGATTCTGCTTTCCACTGCATCAGGCCTTTGCCTGTAAATACTTTTTCGTTGGTACGGTCATCAACTATGAAAAATTCTATGTTTTCAGGATAACGATATCCGCCGCCATTTCCCATCCAAACCGACAGGAATGCATTTTTCTCCGGATCATCGGCACGAAAACCGATTTGGGAAACATGAACTGCTTCGCTTCTCACGCGTAACGGATCGTGTACATAATATACCGAGGACTGTTTCAGTTTCAGTTCGGGCATGGAAATGAGATAGGTCTGGCCCTCTTTTAAAGCCACCGGCAACTCCAGATACACATAGTTTTCGGCTGTTCCCAGTTGTTTCTGTTCAAATTGCCATGAAGTATCCGTCCAGTCGGTGGGTTTCATTTTGCGCCAGACATGCAGCGGAGAAAGTGCCGTACGGTAATTATCATCTCCGGTTGAACGGATGCTGTAGGAGGATTCTTTTTCTGCAACAGCTGTATCCAGCTTTTTTCCAACCATTCTTTCGTGCAACGTAAGGGTTTTACGATCTTTTCCAACCAGACTTCCCAATGGAAAACCATCGCGCGTCACAGTCATGTTTCTTTTTTCGCCCAGCGCTGTTTCGCCACCTGCACTGATAACATCTGCAGAGTCGGCTGTGTAGGGAATCTGGATGCTGGGGATTATTTTTCCCGATTTGATTTCAATGCAAAGCACATTGGGCGCCACAGCTGATATATGGCTTATGGTTGGCGGAAACTGATCCAATCCGGTGGAAGGCAAAACATCTCCCACCTGAGTGGAGAAATCAGGTTTATCATTCACCTGTACTGTTTTTGATGAATTTTGTACCTGTTGCTGTGAACTTGTTGTCTGTGCCATTCCCTGCTGAGCAATGAGTGCAAAAAAGAGCAGCCAGGATATATTTTTGAAACTTAATTTTTTATGCATTTAATTCGACGTTTAATTTATTGTGATTGTTAATACGGTTGTATTGTCAGTGTATATTTTCGTACCCCCGGCATCACGCGGTAGCGCTGCAACTGACGGACGGCCGTTCCGCCAACTCCGGTAACTTCGTAGTCCACATTCAAAATGGTATTTGGGGCATCCTGCAACTGGTAGGTATACATTGCCCGGTCGAGGTTATCGGTGGTGTATTTATGCAGGCTGAAATTCAGCAAATCATCACCTTTAATCAGAAGCCCTTTTCCATTATCATCCTGAACTTTCAGCCAGCGCACATCGGTGCGGTTGCCGTATTCCTGAGGGATGATATACGGAACATACATATCATCTGCATTGGATTGATACAAACCAATTTTTGCCCCTGTCTTCCGGTCGGGATAGGTTTCAAACGGACCGCGGCCATACCATTCCACGTTGCTGAACGCTTTTGGAAACTGGAACTGCAGCCCCATTTTCTGTAACATATCGGGCATAGGGCCGTGGGGAATGATTTCCTGTTGAAGAACAATGGTTCCGTCTGCGGAGATTATCCAGGTTTCGTTCCGTTCAAAGGAAGGAACATCGCGGTGATTTGTCATTTTTAATGCCGGGTCAAGCGACGAATTGGATGAGGCTTTAATGTGAATGGAAACAGATGAATTAGATATATTATCGATCTGAATATCATCCACCTGCGGGATTAAATCTCTCAGTCCGAGGGTGCGTAATTGGTTGTCGATACTGCGGCCAAGACCGGGGGTGAAATTGCGTTCAGAAAAATTCTGGCTGCCCCAGGGGTCAATGTCGTTGGCCAGCGGCGCCCGCCACACTTTGAATGCCGGCCCGCCCTCAAGATATTCTGTCCCGTTGTATTGCAGCGATACAAATTGTCCGGTTTGTTTGTTCAGTTGGTACCTGAAATTTCCGCCGGTAATTTGAATTATTGAATCAGATTCTGCTGTTTCTATGGAATTCTCCTGCTCTACCTGAAGTTCATTAAATGATGCCGGAGGAATGTTGAACTGTTCCCATGCAACCTCATGCCCTGCTTCGGCCCAATTGGTGCTTTCCTTTAACTGAAACGAGATGGTCAGCATTCTCTCCTCAAAATCGCTGTCGCCGAAATAATCAAACGGAACAACAATTTCTTTCGTCTGCTGTGCAGGCAATTCCACATCCAGTTTTCCCGACTGAACCACGTTACCGTCAGCAGACAATTCCCAGCTTCCGGCCAATTCGCTCAGGTTTTTAAAATGGTGGTAATTGGTAATCCTTACAACACCTTTTTGTGAATCAACCATTTCGAATTTTACCGGCTGCCCCGATTTTTTAATCTGATAGATTTCGGGTTGAATTTGACGGTTGGGCCAGATGATTCCGTACGTTCTTCCACCCAAACCCACTGAATAGAATTCCCCCTCTTTTTTGTCGTTCTCAAAATCCAGGGACAGCACTGCATTGCTTGTATTTGTTTTAAGTTGGGAAAGAGAGACAGCATGATCAAAGATTCTAACATCATCTATAATCATATTTGACATGCGGCCCGAATATTCGCCCTGATCCTGTGATTCCGCCTCACGGCCAATACACAGTGGAAACGGTGTGTGATCAATGTTTCCTGAAAATTTTCCTCCGGCAACTGCTTTGTCGTCAATATAAAGTTCAATTTTTTCTCCGTCGTAAATGCCGGCTACATAATGCCAGTTGCCGTACCAGTTATCATTTACTTTGGCTTTTATTGAAATGCGTTCGCCGCTGTGAATGTAAAACTCCAGGCTTTCCGGTGAATCCATCCGGATTCCGTACTGGTAATTGCCTTTCATAATAAAAGTATTGGCCTGCGGAATTTCAAATGGTTTCACCCAAAATCCGATAGAAATTTGATTTCCTGTAATATTGAGGCTGGGGTCGCGGTAAAACTCCACCCAGTCGTCATGCCCCGAGAACTGTAATCCGCGACCGTTTTTTCCTTCTGTAAATTGAGGGCGCCCCATTATCTGCCCGTCATTTCCGGCAGGCGATAAATCAAAAAGAATCCAGCGTGGTGTATTTATGCCGGGGCTAATCCAGTCCCAGATAGCGCCACCGGACAGCCGGGGGTACCTGCGGATCAATTCCCAGTATTCGTCCATTCCGCCCAAACCGTTTCCGGTGGCGGCAATATATTCATCCATATACGATGGCCGCTGATCATCGGGGGGCAACACTTTTCCCTCCGCCAGATTTTTTAGCTGCGAAGGAATCCAGTAACGCGGCCCCACTATATCTTCAAATGGAATGTAAAATTTATTACCCCCGTACATCCATGCCGGCCGGCTGGGATCAATTTCCTTGCCTGTTTCAATCACTGCCTTGATATTTTCTCCCGGACCCGATTCGTTTCCGGCGCTCCATACTACCACAGAGGCATGGTTGCGCTCGCGGTAAACCAGTTTGCGGCTGCGGTCTTTGTACATTTCTTTCCACGCAGGGTCCGATGAAAGATGAATATTGGAATGGGCTTCGTCGCCCACTTCGGCAAAAATATAGATGCCCAGCTCATCAGCCAGTTCGGTATATTCAGGTGACGGCGGGTAATGGCAGGTACGCACATTGTTAATGTTGAACTGCTTCATAATCAGCAAATCTTTCCGCAATGTTTCCACCGGCACTGCCTGCCCGTGTTCGGGATGATGCATGTGGCTGTTTACTCCGTTAAATTTGACGGGTACACCATTTATCTTCAGGATATTATCCGCCAGCTCCACCTCGCGGAACCCGATTTTCTTTGTGAAAGCTTCAATCGTTTTCCCATTTTCATCTTTTAATTGAAAAAGAATAGAGTAAAGATTTGGAAATTCTGCCGACCACTTTTTCGGATTATCTACCAATGTTGAAATCGTTACCTTTTTTATTGAATTACCTTCAATTTTGAAATTCATCGATTGAATTCCATCATTAAGAATTGACTGGTTGCCTGCGTCCAGCACATCGATTTCGAGAGAGCCGGCAGCTATTTTGCTGTTTTTATTTTGAATATCGGTTTCCACAGCGAGTTTTGCATTGGTATAGTTTTCATCCAAATCGGTAATCACATAAAAGTCGTGAATAAACGTTTTGGGTTGTGCATACTAATTCCACATCGCGGAAAATACCCGATAGCCGCCACATGTCCTGGTTTTCGAGATACGATCCATCGGAGAACCGGATGACCTGCACCGACAAATCGTTTTTACCGGATTTAACAAACGGAGTGATATCGTATTCTGCCGGTTCAAAGCCGCCCTCGTTGTAACCCACACGTTTACCATTTACCCAGACATACGATGCCGATTTAATCCCTTCGAAACGCAGCATCACTTCTTTGTCGTTCCAGTTGCGCGGTACAGTAAATGTGCGTTTGTAACATCCCACCGGGTTATAATAATCCGGAATATTTGGCGGATCACTTTCAAAAGTAAGTGCAATATTCCTGAACTTCGGATGACCGTAACCTTCCATCTGCCAGTTGGAGGGAACTTTTATTTCATCCCAGCTTTTTACGTTGAAATCCGGTTTCCAGAAACCTTCGGGTACCTGTTCCGGTGTTTCCACCCATTTGAATTTCCACTGACCGTTGAGCAACTGAAAATAGTTGCTGTTGGTTTTATCGTTTGTTAAAGCAGCTTCCATGCTAGCAAAAGGTACATGAAAAGCATGAGGTGCATTTTGCCCCTTTTCAAAAACTGCCGGATTTTGCCAGTCATCCGGTAGGAATTCCACTTCCTGGGAAGTAACAGTCACATTCAGTAAAAAAAGTGAGAGAAAAACAGCAAATAAACGGTTCATGGTAACAGGTTTTAATTCTTTGAGCAAATATAACTATAAAAGTATAAATTACATTTAAAGTCCGACATGATAAATGATGCTGAATTATTTGGATAATTAATGAATTATTCTGAACATTTGAATGAAATTAATAAAAATCAGCTACAATGTTCCGGTATATTTTATGTGTAAGTATACTCTTCTTTTTAACAATTGCATTAAGAGCACAAACCCATGGAACTGAGTTTCGTTTTTCGCTGGTAGTCCCTGAATTGCACCAATCGCATTACACCTATTCCACAGACCCTACTTTTGAAGCGCTTTATTTTATTCCACTTTTGGAAAAACTGCAGGTGTCGGGAGGTTTGATGGTGCAGACAGGAAAACATAACTGGCATGAATTAACCGGTCACACTTTTTATGGTGAGGATGGAATTCCATACCGGGTTCGAACGGATTACTCGCGGCAGTTTGAATATTTTTGTGCAGGAATTCCTCTGAAATTCGAAAAGAAATTCGAAAGTCCGGTTATCAGTTCTGTGTTTCTAACATTAACCGGCGGAAAATATTTCAAAGCTGAACTGGCGGATTATTATGAATCAGAACTGATGGGAACATTTGATGTTGACTACGATTCTTTTTTTTGGGATGTACAACTGGGAATTATCAAGAACTTTTACCAAACAGACAAAATAAAAGCAGGACTTTCTCCAATGATTGGGGTTAGATACCAGGAAACAAATTTCACCGATCTCACAAAATATCTCTATTACGGATTGGGTTTAAACACAACCATCGGATTTTGAACCACGGTTTTATCTTTTATGGAATTCTTCGAAATAACTCATGGGGGTAAAACCTGTGTGTCCCTTAAATGTCCGGTTAAAATTGGAGAGGTTGTTGAACCCACTTTCGTAGCAAACCTGCGACATGGACATTCGTCCTTCGATGATAAGTTTACAGGCATAACTTATCCGCATGTCGTTAACATATACCGACAAGGATTTACCTGTTTTTTCCTTGAAAAAGCGGCAAAAAGCGGAAGGATGTAAACTTGCCATTATTACTATCCTTCGTGCATTTTCATTTCAATTTTACATTGATTCTTAAACATGCTTTAATCTTTTTTACTAAAACAGCCAATCCGGAGAAAATGAACTGAAGAAGATTTTTTGATTTAGATCGGAATAAACAGATATTTAAGATTTGTCATCCATTTGATAATTAAGAAATACTACTTTTGTAAAAAAGACTAAACTCAATGAAGAGGATATGTGTAATAATTCCTTGTTACAATGAGAAGGAAAATCTTCTGTACATAAACCAAAGGCTACAAAATATCTTTAAAACTGAATTGTGCAGTAAATACAATTTTCGGATATTATTCGTGAATGATGGCAGCAACGATGAAACTCTTGAAGAAATAAAAGAGTTGCAAAAAAAGAATTCAAACATTGATTTCATTTCATTTTCACGAAATTTTGGACACCAACAAGCAATAAAAGCAGGAATTGACCATGCTAATGCAAACGCAGTAATTACAATGGATGCCGATCTTCAACATCCACCTGAATTAATTCCTGAATTCATTGAATTTTGGGAAAATGGTTTTGATATTATAAATTCCAGGCAATGTGACAGAGAGAATCAATCTAATTTTAAAAAAATAACTTCAAAATCCTTTTATATCCTGTTGAATTTAATGAGCTATGTCAAGATTGAATCAGGAATAGCAGATTTTCGTTTAATGGATAAAAAAGTATTAAAACAACTGCGGGAATTAAACGAACAAAATTTGTTTATAAGAGGTATTATTCCATGGATTGGATTTAAACAACATACACTCGATTATTCTCCTGGCGAGCGAAAGTTTGGAAAGACGAAATACACAATAAGAAAAATGTTTAGCCTTGCCATTACCGGAATTACTTCTTTTAGCATTAAACCATTAAGAATTTCGATTTTCTTTGGCCTTGTTTTTTCCATTATAGCAATAGTTTATATGATGTACGCTTTGTATATTGGGTTATTTACGGATAAAGCAATAAAAGGCTGGACCTCCGTAATTGTAAGTGTTCTTTTTATGGGAGGTATTCAGTTATTAATGTTAGGCATAATTGGAGAATATCTGGGAAAACTTTTTCTGGAAAATAAAAAACGACCGAATTATATAATTGATCAAATTAAAATTTCTGATGATAAATAGAGGTACATTTCCAATCAATTGCCGACATTTCTCGCAAATTTTACACTAAACTAAAGAAAAAATATTTTTGGATTTTACATTTGCAAAAATTGATGTTCATGACCAAAAACCGTTTACTTTTGATTTTTGTTGGAATCTTTTTAATATGTGATTTTACATTTTCATTTATTCAATATTACAACACGCCCCTATTTGGAGATTTGGCCGGCCATATTTTACCGGATGAAGTAATACAACCTGTTTTTGATGATCCGTTTGGATTCGATATGTTATTGGCAGGTGAAACACACTCCAATCCAAACCGTTTTTTTTCACATTTCTTTTTATCGGAATATTTTCAGCATGTCCCGTTTTGGTTGCAAAATTTTACAAATCCCGTTAACTCGGTTTATCTGGCCAGCGCATTGATTAAAATTGCAGTACAAATGCTTTTTGTTTTTTTCATAGCTGCTTTTGTTAGTGGAAAGCGAAATCCACTGAGCCGAAAGTTCCTTTTTAGTGCAGTTTTGGTCGCACCATTGTTTCAGGTTTATGGTTTCTGGAGCCGCATGGGAATTGTTGACAAATCTGTTGTTTATACCTTTTTTTACGGAATTCCACTGGTGTTGCTAATGCTTTACTTCTTACCGGTTTTCAATCGCATAATTCGAAATGAAAAAATACCTGCAGCAAACTGGATTTTTCTTTTGCCGCTTATGGTTATTTTACCTCTGAGCGGACCATTAATTCCGGCGGTTATCCTTATCGTTTCTTTCTTGATTTTGGTGAATTACCGGTTTCGCTACAAAAGCAAAAAAACGACCGATTTCTTAAAATATATACCTGCGGAAATATATATTTTACTGATTCCGATATGCCTTTGGAGCCTGTATTCACTGTTCCTCGGGTTTTATAATTCGAATTACGATTCGGAAATGATTTCATTGTGGGAACGCTTTAAAAGACTTCCTGAAGGGTTGTATTCGCAGGTATTTCATTCTCTTGGTTTTCCGCTAATGCTGCTAATGATTGGGGTTAATACCTGTTTGATCAAAAGGAAAAACTTTACGAATAGAAACACGTTGATCCGAATTTTAACCGGGATTGGCATTTTTACGCTGATTTATTTATTATTTCTTCCCTTTGGCGGTTACAGGCCATATCGTCCGCTCATTATCCGGTACGATACTTTTATGCCGGTAACTGTGGCTCTGATCTATTATTTTAGCACTTCCGGCTATTTTCTGTTAAATCAGTTTAATAAAAAGAAAAAAACAACTTATGCAGTAGCACTGGTATTTGTTTTGCTTGTTTTTGTGGTTGCCGATTTGGGTGGAATAGGTAAAAACAAATGTGAAAGGAATGCACTTAACAAAATGGCCCATTCAACAGATACTGTTGTAGTAATTCCTAAAAACTGTTTTGTTTTGGACTGGAGTAACGTTTCTGATTATCAGTTAACCCAACGTAAAGCCGAATTAATTCATTACTGGGGAATAACAGACGAAATAAAACTTTTCTATAATAAACAGGAATAAAAAATAAAACAAGAAGCTTAGAATTTCCCTTTTATTTTTTATTGAACTCCATGTAATAGTTTGTAGGTGTAAAACCGGTGTAACCTTTAAAGGTGCGGTTAAAATTGGAAAGATTGTTGAACCCACTTTCATAGCACACCTGCGACATGGACATTCGTCCTTCGATGATAAGTTTACAGGCATAGCTTATCCGCATGTCGTTAACATATACCGACAAGGATTTACCTGTTTTTTCCTTGAAAAAGCGGCAAAAAGCGGAAGGATGTAAACTTGCCATTTCAGCAATTTTCTCCAGTTCAATTTTATGCTGATAATTTGTATTTAGAAAATAGAGGACTTTTGTGAGCCTGTCG
This sequence comes from uncultured Prolixibacteraceae bacterium, assembly GCA_963771595.1. GTDB lineage: Bacteria > Bacteroidota > Bacteroidia > Bacteroidales > Prolixibacteraceae > CAVYUC01. Next base: position 51,381 of record CAVYUC010000011.1, read on the forward strand.
CTGTTAAAATCTTGTTTATCCTGCTGGTAAAATTCACCGGCCAGCAATAAATAGTCCCTTGTTTCTGCCATCAGCTGCAAAATTTCGAGAAGCAAAATAATGCGTTTTATTCCGCTGCAGCCGGGCAGCTGCAAAATTTTGTCTTTCACCTTTGGGATAAATTCCTTGCAAAAACGGATGCCTCTCATCGATTGTTCCAGCAATTTTCCTATGGCATGAAATTCGGGATAATTTAGTACCTGCTCGCTAAAAAAATCGCGTGGAAACTGAACTACAATATACTTTACCTTCAGGTTTCCTTCGCTTTCAAGGTAAGATTGGTCGCTTTTCCAGAAATGGGGCAGATTGCTTCCGAGAAGGGCCAAATCACCCGATTGAAAAGATTTAATGTTGTCGGCAACATAACTGGTTCCGAATCCATCAATAACATATAATATTTCAAACTCCGGATGAAAATGCCAGGGGTAAGTAAAACGAGGCATCTCGCGGTATTTAACTTTTACAGCCAGACGACCGGGGAAATCTACCTGTTCATGCATTAATTTCATAAGCCGGGATGTTTTAAAATTCTTCTCCAATAATAGTAAAATTGTTAATAAAGTACAAGTTGTTGCAAAATATGTACTGTTTTTAAAAGCAATAACTTTTTACATTTGTAGACTAACTATAAATTATCCATGACAAACGAACAGTGGAACCTGTTGTTAAAGACAGTTCACGGGGAAACACCTGAACGTCCGGTAACCGGCTTTATTATCGATAGTCCCTGGCTTCCGGGTTGGGCAGGAGTATCAAATCTTCAGTTTTATACCTCCGAAGAAATCTGGTTTCAAACCAATAAAAAAGCAATCGAAACTTTCCCGGATATTATTTTCCTTCCCGGCTTTTGGTCGGAATTTGGCATGTGCACCGAACCTTCTGCTTTTGGTGCCAAACTGGTATGGAATGAATTTAACCTTCCGCATGCTGATAAAATAATGAATGACATTTCGCAGGCTGCAGCGCTGAAAGTACCCAATGTTAAAACAGACGGACTTCTGCCTTTTGTCATTCAGCGGCTCGAAAATTACCAAAAGCCCATCAGGGAAATGGGGCACGAAATAAAATTTGCTGTTGCCCGGGGGCCACTGAACATTGCTTCCTTCCTGCTTGGTACCACTGAATTGATGACCGGATTTATGATGGATCCTGAAAACAGCCACAAATTGCTGGAAATTATTACCCAATTTACTGTTCAGTGGATTCAGTATCAAAAGGAAAAATTCCCCTCCATCGAAGGAATCCTGGTGCTTGATGATATTGTGGGTTTTATTGGCGACGATGAATGCCGGGAATATGCAGTTCCTTATATCAAACGGATTTTTGGTTCCATGGATTCAAAATTGAATTTCTTTCATAACGACGCACAGGGACTGATAAGCACACCGTATTTAAAAGAAATGGGCGTACATCTGTTTAACTTCAGTTTCGAACATTCGATGAAGGAAATCCGTGAATTGGCCGGGCCTGAAGTGGCATTAATCGGTAACCTGCCGCCGCGTGATGTGCTGGCAGCGGGGACCCCGGAACAGGTACGGGAGGAAACAGGCAAAATGGTGAAAGATTTTGGTGACAAAAACCGGATAATCTGGTCGTGTGGGGGAGGTATGCCACCCAATGTAACCACCGAAAACATTTTGGCGTTTAAAGAAACAATTGAGGAGGAAGTACCAAAAATAAAAGAAACAATCAATGAATTTTAACCACGGATCGATTAAAATTTAACAGGGGAAATCTGAGGTAAAATTCAGTAAATAAATAAAACAGGTTAAGTTCCTGTAAAAAAGTTCTTGTTTAAAGTATTAACTTAAATTATATCCAGGTGAAGGCAATGTTTTTACTTCTGGCGGTTTTTGTTTCCCTGCAGCTTTTTGCACAGGAGCTGGCAACATTCAACATTAAAATTGATAAAGAAGAATTGGATGCTCCCGTTTGTGTTTCCCTTGATGGGATAAACTACAACACCGATGAAGGAAACCTTGTATTATACGAAGTTACTTCATCAGGTGAAAAACCTGTTCCAAGTCAGGTGGAATGGGGTTATACTGCCCATCTTTGGTTTTTGCTGAACGGAGTTTCAAAAGCGAATTCGGAACGGAAATTTATTCTTAAGCGGGAAAATAAAGAGATTCCTGTTACTTCAAAAGTATCGCTGAAAAAAAACCACGAAGATTTGAGTTTGCTGGTGGGAGAACATCCGGTGTTGAATTACCGGTACGCAGTTACCTATCCGCCGGAAGGAGTAAATCCGATTTTTAAACGTTCCGGATTTATTCATCCCCTTTGGTCGCCGCAGGGTGAAGAACTTTCGAGGATTCAACCACCGGATCACTGGCATCATTATGGCATTTGGGGGCCGTGGACCCATACCCACATCGGAAACCGGCAGGTTGATTTCTGGAACCTGGTTTTAGGCGAAGGCACAGTAAAGTTTGCCGGTTTTCTTTCGGAAGTGGAAGGAGATGTCTTTAGCGGATTCCAGGCGCTACAGCAACATATCGATTTTGGGGCAAAAGGTGAAGACCAGATTGCGATGAACGAAATCCTGGATGTACGGGTTTGGAATGCAGGAGATAAAAAATGGATTGTGGATTATACCACTTCACTTAACAGTCCCCTCGACAGCGGAATCATGCTCGATGCCTACCGCTATGGTGGCGGAATAGGTTTTCGCGCCACCGAAAAATGGAAAAAAGACAATTGTACGGTGCTCACTTCCGATGGTAAAACACGTGCCGATGCTGACGGATCATTCGCACGCTGGTGCATTGTTGAAGGAGAATCGGATACGGAAGCCGGCCGTTCAGGAATTTTATTTTTAAGCCATCCGTCCAACCGGATGCACCCGGAACCAATGCGTGTTTGGCCGTTGGATGCCAACGGCGGCCGCGGCGATATGTATTTCGAATTTGTGCCCATCCGCCACGAGGAATGGTACCTGGAACCACATCATGATTATACACTGAAATACAGGATGATTGTTTTTGATGGTGAAATGGATGCCGAAACTGCCGAAAGTTACTGGAATAGTTTTGCATCCAATCCAAAGGTGGAATTTGAAAAATAAATATCCAAAGGAAAATTTATTACAACGTAAAAAGACCAAAGCAGGTTAAAACGAAATAAACCATATTAAAAATGAAAACTTTATCTGTTATTGTATTGCTTTTTATAATCTCCGTCAGCTCTTTTGCACAAAAAATTACCGCCGAAAGAGTGGGAGATAAGATCGAATTCAGGGTAGACGGGAATCTGTTTACCAGTTATATTCTTTCCGAAGATGAAAAGTATCCTTTCTTTTTCCCGGTAAACGGCCCGTCCAATGCAAGTGTTACATCCATGCGTAATGCCAACTATCCGCATCACAGTTCACTCTTTTTTGGCTGTGACAGGGTTAACGGTGGAAATTACTGGCAGGAAGGACTGGAACGCGGTCAGATTATTTCATTGCGTGCCGATATTGTGGAATCGGGCGGGAATAAGGCCGTAATTGAGAATGAATGCATCTGGCGCCGCCCGGGTGCCGATTCCCCGATTATCGATCACCGCAGAATTACAGTTTCCAAACCTTCGGCAGATAAATTTCAAATCGATTTCGATATCACAATGGAAATGCTGATGGATGTCACTATCGACAAAACAAACCATTCCTTGTTTAGTGCACGGATGGATCCCGATTTGGCCGTCATTAATGGCGGAACAATGATAAACGCAGAAGGAGATACAAGTGAAAAAGGCACATTCGGTAAGCATTCAGCATGGATGGATTACTACGGCGACAGGATGGGAAAAACCGAGGGGCTGGCAATTCTGCAGCATCCTTCCAACGAATGGTTTCCGGCGCCCTGGTTCACCCGCGATTACGGCTTTTTCTCTCCTACACCTATGTACTGGCCTCAGAATGGTGAAAACACTGTTTTGAAAAAAGGAGACAATATCAGTTTAAAATACCGCGTTTTAGTTCATTCCGGTAATCATAAGGAAGCTAAAATTGCAGAAGAATTTGAAAAATATAAGTCCGAATAATTATAAAATCTAATCCAATGAAACGAAGAAACTTTTTAAAAAATGCAACGGCTGCAACGGCCGGGGCCATTGTAATTCCATCCGTTGTTCCGTCATCGGTGTTTGGTAAAAATGCACCCAGTAATAAAATAAATGTTGGCCATATAGGCTGCGGCCGTATTGCCCGGGGTCATGACATGCCGGGAGTGTGGCAATACGACAAGGCACAGTATGTGGCAGTTTGCGATCTGGACAGCAACCGTTTGCAGGATGCAAAGAAACTGATTGAAGGGTATTACAATAAAAAAACAGGAAGTAACAGTGCTGTTGATTTAAAAACATACGATGACTACAAGGAACTGCTCCTGAACAAAGATATTGACGCGGTGGTTATCAGCACACCCGATCACTGGCATTCACAGCCGGCAATTGAAGCAGCGCTTGCCGGTAAAGATATTTACCTGCAAAAACCAACTTCATTAACAATTGCTGAAGGTCGCCTGCTGAGCGATATCGTTCACCAGCAGGGCGTAATTCTTCAGGTAGGAACGCAGCAACGTTCGTCGGCCCAGTTCCGCCGCGCTGCAGAACTTGTAAGGAACGGAAGAATCGGAAAAGTTCATACAGTAAAGATAGGTTTGCCGGGTGACCCGGGCGGCCCGCTTTTCCCGGTCATGTCGGTTCCTGCAAATCTTAATTTTGATATGTGGCTGGGGTCAACCCCTGAAATACCTTATACCGAGCAGTTGGTGCACCCGCAACAAGGATATGACCGTCCGGGATGGTTGCGCCACGAAAATTACGGAGCCGGAATGATAACCGGTTGGGGCCAGCATCATTATGATTCGGCTGCGTGGGGAATGGATACAGAATATACCGGCCCCATTACAGTTGAAGCAGTAGCTGAGTTTCCCAAATCAGGCAGCTGGAATGTACACGGTGACTTCATGGTAAAACATGAATATGACAACGGAATTACAGTATATACAAGTGGTGGTTTCCCGAATGGCATACGATATGAAGGCGATAAAGGCTGGGTTTTTGTAACCCGCGGCGCATATCGTGCAACCGCTTCTGATCCGATTCCTGAAGGCAGCACAAAAGCATTGGATGCCAGCAGCGAAGATATTCTGAAATCACAAATCGGTGAAAATGAAATTCACCTGTATGTAAGCGATGAACAACATGGTAACTGGCTCGATTGTGTTGCAGTCGCGCAAACAACCCATATCTCCTGTTGAAATAGGCCACCGCGCATGTACAGTTTGCCTGGTAAGCCATATTGCAATGAAAGTACCGGGAGTTCTGCACTGGGATCCGGAAAACGAAAAGTTCATAAATAATGATGTGGCCAATTCAATGCTAAGCCGGCCACAGCGATATCCATACGGTACAAATTATATTAACAGGGGGTAATTTTCAAAGAAGCGGATAAATTAATATCATAATTTATCCGCTTTTTTATTCGTAAAAATTCTGTGGTTTAAACAGAACATATTGAATTATTCTATCGTACCTCTTATAGAATTAATTATTGCAAAAAAAATATCAGCATTTGCAAACCAGCGTCAGCAATTGGTACAGCAAAACAGCTTAATTTTATACGAAACTAATTGACAAGAAGAAAGGCCATTAACACGTTTCTTCAATATTATTTGAATTAAACTAACAACTAATTAATATTGTAATGCCTATGAGAACTTATTGTTCCTTCACAATAAAATTTCACAAACACAGCTAAAGAAAGCCAATACTTTACAAGTAGTATTTTCATTGAAGTGAATTTATTCTCTAACTATATTTTAAACTTAAAATTTATGCAAAAATTACTCATGCTATTTATGGTGTTCATTGCAACATTTGGGAGTGCAACGGCACAAAAGACGATTACCGGTACGGTAACCGCAGACGACGGGACACCTCTTCCAGGTGTTACTGTTGTTGTGAAAGGAACTTCAATCGGTACAGTAACAAATACCGATGGTGAATACAACCTTACAATCCCTGACAATGCCAATACGCTGATTTTTTCTTTTATTGGCCTGAAAACACATGAGGTGGAAGTAGGGAACCAAACCAGCATCAATGTTACCATGGAACAGGATGTTATCGGACTGGAAGAAGTGGTAGCAATTGGTTACGGTACAGTCAAGAAAAAAGACCTCACCGGTGCAGTAGCACAAATCGATGCCGAAAAACTGGAAGATGAAGCTACTTCCAACATTACATCCATGTTAAGAGGTTCAATACCCGGATTGAACGTAAGTTTCACGAGAAGTGCAAAAGGACTTTCCGGTGCTGAAGATTTACTCGTAAGGGGACAAACATCCTTAAGGATAGATGATCCAAACACCAGCGATGATGATAATGATTTGGAAAAAGCGAACGCACCGTTGATAGTGGTTGACGGGATGATTTACTACGGTGACCTTGCGGATATTAACCCTGTGGATATTGAAGCCTTCGACGTGTTGAAAGATGCTTCTTCTGCAGCCATTTATGGTTCAAGGGCATCGAATGGTGTTATACTTATTACCACTAAAAAAGGGAGAAAAGGAAAACCTACCATTAATGTTTCCGCCAGTGTTGGCGTTGCAATGCCTTCTTCGGAGGGCTTGGATTTTAGAAATGGTGAGTCATTCATTGATTGGAGGATTGCAGGTTTTGAAAGTAACGAACGCCACCAGGTTGATATTGGTGCCGGATATTATAATGATCCAAACATGTTGCCTGCAGGAGTATCGCTTGATCAGTGGAAAGCATATGACGGTTCTTCTGCATCCAATGATGTAACAAGTGTCTGGTTAAACCGTCTTGGGTTTTCACCCATCGAAATAACCAATTACAAAAGCGGAAAACAATATGACTGGTATCCCGAATTTTTTCAAACCGGATTAACTCAGGATTACAACGTAAGCCTTTCGGGAGGAGCAGAAGCTGTTTCCTACTATTTCTCCATGGGTTATGTAAATAATGAAGGTATTCGCTACAATGAAAATTATCAAGCCATCCGTTCGCGGTTAAATCTGGAAGCTACAGTGAACAGCTGGTTGAAAGTTGGTATCAATTCTCAGTTTGCAGTGCGCGACGAAAGCCCGGTTATTGGAGATGATAACTATGGCGATGTGAACCCATTTGCTTCCTATTATGAAGCGGATGGTAAAACAATCACATTTGCTCCCACCGGAAATGTATCAGCGTCAAGGCATCCCCACCGGTATGTTGTGTATCAGGATCAATTCAGGAAATACAATTCACTGAACAGTAAATTGTATGGAATTATAACATTGCCACTTGGATTCTCATTTACTTCAGAATATATTACCCGTTTTAACTGGAACAGAGAATATGTTCATCGTAGTTCAGGAGACCTGGAATGGGAAGCCGAAGGTGGTCGTGCATGGCGCAGAAACTGGACCATTTTTGAATGGCAGATAAATAATATTCTGAAATGGAATAAAGATTTTGGCGATCATTCATTTGATGTTACGTTAGTTCAAAATGCGGAAATGTATCAGTATTGGTATGATCGGATGGACAGAAGGCAATTTCAGCCCAGTGATATTCTTGGATACCACCGCATGCAGGCTGCAACCGAGGATGTTGAAATTTCGAGCGACGACCAGAAAAGTACCGGCGATGCTTTACTTGCCCGGTTGAACTATATTTATAAAGATCGTTATATGCTGACCGGTTCCTACCGTCGTGACGGTTATTCTGCTTTCGGACAGAAACATCCACGGGCATCTTTTGGTTCGGTTGCTTTAGGCTGGACCATCAGCGAAGAAGATTTTTTTAATGTGGAAGCTGTTGATATTTTAAAACTTAGAGCTTCGTACGGAACAAACGGTAACCGTGGTGTGGGAATTTATGATGCACTAGCGAACCTGAATACAGGAAAATTTGTTTTTGTTGAAGGTAACAATGAATATTACGTTTCACAATTGTATTCAAGCCGCATGGCAAACCCCAATCTGAAATGGGAACGGACAAGCGCCTATAACCTTGGGCTTGACTTTGCAGTTGTGGATGCAAGAATTCGCGGAAACATTGAACTGTATCATATGGTAACCAAAGATTTGCTTATTCCACGCCAGTTGCCCGATGTAACCGGATACTCCAGTGTATTCTCCAACCTGGGTGAGGTGGATAATACTGGTTTTGAAGTTGCCTTAAATACCAATATCATTCAAAAAAATAAATTCAACTGGTTAATGAGCGCTTCATTTTCATATAATAAAAATGAAATTAAACACCTTTATTTTGACTATGATGATCAGGGAAATGAAGTGGATGATATCGGGAATGAGTGGTTTATCGGACATGCACTCGATGAAATATGGGACTATGAACTGGATGGTGTCTGGCAGCAGGATGAAGTTGAAGAAGCACATAAATACTCGCGTGATCCTGGTGATTTTAAACAGGTGGATCAGAATGGCGACGGTTTATACACCAACGAAGATAAAGTTTTTCAGGGTACACGTACTCCCAAATACAGGTGGACATGGCGTAACGACTTAAGCTTGGGAAATTGGGAACTTGGAGTGAAAATTTATTCCTACATGGGATATTATTCAAGCAACAACCACAGAAGAAACAATGATGTATTCTACGACAGAGGCTCGTCATTTGAAGTTCCATACTGGACTCCCGCAAATCCAACCAACGAATGGGGACGCGTGGAAAGTTATGAATCAGGGTTCAATGTTTGGGAAAAGAATGATTTTATCCGTGTGGATAATGTATCACTCTCTTATAACATTCCCCGTAATCTGCTCCAGAAAGCAACTATAGTAAATTGCAAGTTGTCTTTGATTGCCCAAAACCCGTATGTTTGGTCAAACTGGATGTGGATGGATCCGGAAATCAAGGATTTTACACCAACTAATATTTTATTTAAAATTAATTTAACGCTGTAAAACTGAAGGATATGAAAAGATTTAAAATAATTTCAATTTTAACCGTGGTCCTGGTTTTATCATGGACAAGTTGTACGGAAGATTATCTGAAGCCGGAGCCTCTTTCGTTTTATGCGCCAGAAAATACCTTTGTAAATGCCGATGGATTGAACAGTGCATTAATTGCCTGCTTGCGAAATTCACGGCATGATGTGTATGAAGATTGCCCTCCGTTTTTGAACGATAACATTTTTTCGGAAGTTGCCGTAGAAGGGACTACCGATAAAACCGGGCCATTGATGGATATGCCTGCACAGTTGTTGCCCGACTTAAAAATGAACGATAAGGACCGGACTTCAATTGGCTGGTTCTGGACAGAAGCATACAATCGTATCAAATATGCCAATACAGTAGTATCCCGTATTGATGTTCCGGAATGGGAAGGCGGAGTAAACGATCCGATACGCAACAACATTCTGGGTAAAGCCTATATTCACCGGGCCCGTACCTATTATCACTTAACGCAGCACTATGGCGATGTTCCGCTTATTCTGAAAGAAATTACAGAGCCACGCCTCGATTTCTACAGCACATCGCGCGAAAGTATTTTGCAGAAGTGCAAAAAAGATTTGGAATTTGCAACACAATGGGTAAAATCAGAAGCCGAAGGTGCGCCGGTAGGTGATATTAATAAAGCCACTGCATACCATCTTTTGGCAAAGGTTGATTTGGCGCTGGGTGATTTTGACGGGGCAATTGCCGCCACTACTGCGATAATTGAAGATGGCTGGCATCATCTGATGACCGAACGGTTTGGAGTAGATGCCGGTGATGGTATCCATGATGTGACCTGGGATTTACACCGCGAAGCCAATAAGTCCATTCCTGAAAACAGGGAAAAGATTTTTGTCTGGATCGGAAGTGAAGCGTTAAGGGAAGATGGCGCAAGTGAAAAAATCAGTATTATGCGTCAGGCAGTTCCTTTCTGGGGTGGTGCCGGTAAAAATAAAACTCCATCGGGAGCCGCGGGTTTGAGCGATCAGCCGGCTGGTGTTACTGTAGGAAAAGGTGAGGTTGAAATCGACCAGGTAACTAAATACGGAAGGGGAATCGGAAGACAACGTCCAACTCCTTATCTCCAGTTTGATTTATGGGCCGGTGATTTTGGAACTGACCAGCGCCATAATGAAACAAACTGGATGACCATGGAAAAACTGGTATACAATCATCCCGACCTGAGAGTCGACGGCGACCCCTGGTATGGCAAGAACGTGCGTAAATACGATGACAATGGTGGTATTCTTTGTACCGATACCATTCGTTCATGGTATAACTGGCCCTATTACAAACTTTATACACCCGATCCAACTGATGTTACTCCTGACGGTGGTTACGGCGACTGGTATTGTTACCGTCTGGCTGAAACTTATTTGCTCCGGGCGGAAGCTTATTTCTGGAAAGGGCAGTTGCAGCAGGCCGCCGATGATGTGAATGCAATTCGCAAAAGAGCAGGATGCAGCAAGTTGTATTCCTCAGGCGAAATAAATATCGGAACTATTCTGGATGAACGCGCACGTGAATTGTATTACGAGGAATTCCGTAAAATTCCGTTGATTCGTATTGCCTATTTATTCGCTAAAACTGGTAAAACAGCTTATAACGGTAAAACATACAGCCTTGCCAATATTACTTCGGATAATTTCTGGTACGACAGGGTAATCGAGAAAAACGTATTTTACCGGGAAAACATAGTGGCTCCGCACTATACTTACAGACAGGCGCCTCATTTGATTCATTATCCGATTCCGGCCAACGCAATTAATGCAAACAGCCTTGGTCATATCAATCAGGCTCCGGGTTATCCGGGTGCTGAATCGAATGTGACACCCTACAAATGGGTAGATGGAGAAGGTGAAGGTGAAATTGTACAACAATAAAATACTGATTAGTTCATTGGGAAGGACAGTTTAGTTAGGTTAATTTGTAAAGCGCCATCCGGTTTCGGGTGGCGCTTTCTTAATTAAAAAGTAACGTGTAACTCCATTCAAAGTAACGTTACATTCTGATAAAAGTATACCGTTACTTTCATCAAAGTGTCACTATACTCCGGGCAAAGTATAAGGTTACTATGCGTTTTACATAACATGATATTCAAACAAAAACCCGCGCTTGTGTGTCCTTGAATAGTGAATGTAAATTTCAACAATATGAAAGCAATATGGAATGGAAAAATTTTGGCACAAAGTGATGAAACCGTAGTGGTGGAAGGAAATCATTATTTCCCACCGGAATCGCTTGTAAGAGATTTTTTGGAAGAAAGCGACACCCACACCGATTGTGCCTGGAAAGGTACAGCTTCCTATTTTCATGTGGTGGTTGATGGTGAAAAAAATAAAGATGCCGCCTGGTACTATCCTGATACCAAGGAAAAGGCGAAGGAAATTCAGGGTTATGTAGCCTTCTGGAGAGGTGTGGAAGTGGTAAAATAAGGTTTTCCGGCCAAAAGTTCCGGGTATAAAAAATTAAATCATAAATTTGTAACCAATAGGAAATTCTATAAATCAAACATAATAATGAAAACGCGATCCATTTTGGCTTTTACTGTAATGGCATTATTAGCTGCTTGTTCAGGAGGTAGCCAAAAATCAACCGAAACAGAAGAACAAAACAGTATGTTTACAGGAGCAAAAAACGAAGTACAGTTAATGACCCTCGATCCCGGGCATTTTCATGCAGCGCTAGTGCAAAAAACCATGTATGATCAGGTTGACCCCGTAGTTTATGTCTATGCGCCTGAAGGCCCTGATGTGAAGGATCATTTGGCCCGCATTGAAGCATACAACAACCGGGAAGACAATCCCACTTCTTGGGAAGAAAAGGTATATACAGGTCCTGATTTCCTGGAAAAAATGATTGAGCAAAAACCTGGTAATGTGGTGGTTATTTCCGGTAATAATGCAAAAAAAACAGAGTATATCATGCAATCGGTATCTGCAGGATTGAATGTTTTGGCTGATAAACCCATGGTGATTTCCCCGGAGGAATTTCCAAAGCTGGAAAATGCATTTAAAGTGGCAGCAGAAAACAATGTACTTTTATATGATATTATGACGGAGCGGTATGAAGTAACCACAATTCTTCAGCGCGAATTGTCGAAGATTCCGGAAGTTTTTGGCGGACTGGTAACCGGGACGGCAGAGAATCCGGCAATTACCAAGGAAAGCGTTCATCATTTCTTTAAATATGTATCAGGACAGGCTTTAAAACGGCCGGCATGGTTTTTCGATGTGAGCCAGCAGGGTGAAGGCATGGTGGATGTTACTACTCATCTGGTTGATTTAATACAGTGGGAAGCATTCCCTGAAGTTATTCTTAATAAGGAGGATGTAGAGATTGTTGAATCGAAACGCTGGACAACTGATTTGACTCCTGAAAAGTTTAACCGGGTTACGGGGATGGATAATTTCCCGGACTATCTGCAAAAAGATGTGGAAGACAATGTTTTAAAGGTGTACAGTAACGGTGAAATTAACTATACTTTAAAAGGCAAGCATGCAAAAGTTTCGGTAATATGGAATTTTGAAGCGCCCGAAGGTGCCGGAGATACCCATTATTCGATAATGCGCGGGAATACCTGCAATCTGATAATTAAACAAGGGGCTGAGCAAAATTATGTGCCTACACTTTATGTGGAATCCAATGTTGATGAGGCAGAGATGGAAACTTTTGCCGGTGGTCTTGACAAAGCCATTAACCAGGATTTGGCCGTGATGTATCCCGGTATTCAGTTAAAAAAACTGGATGATAACCTTTGGATGGTGGAAATTCCTGATAAATACAGATTGGGCCATGAAGCGCATTTCGGTCAGGTTACCGAAAAATACCTGCGTTACCTGGTGTGGGGACGACTACCTGAATGGGAAGTGCCCAATATGATAGTTAAATACTATACGACTACCCAGGGGCTTGAAAAGGCAAGAGAAAATTAAATTGAGGTTTTGTAGTTTTTGGAGTTTTGGTTATTGGGGCTGGTTCATTTTGAGCCAGCCTTTTTACTTTTTGCGGATTATTGTTATTCCATCCCGGACAGGAAGAATGACTTTCTCCACCCGGTTATCATTCTTAATCATTTCGTTGAATTCTATGATTCCGGCTGTCTGGTCATCATCAGGTGCAGGTTTATCCAGCACTTTGCCACTCCAAAGTACATTGTCGACAATAATAATCCCACCCGTTCTTACTTTATCAAAAACCTGGTTGTAATATTCCACGTATTCCTTTTTATCTGCATCCAGAAAGACAAGGTCGAAGGTTTCGTTGAGTTTCGAAATAATTTCCAGCGCCGGACCTATTAGCTGAACAATTCTTTCCCGCAGGCCTGCTTTTTCGATGTACCGGTGGGCAAAATTTTCCAGCTCATCATCAATTTCGATGGTAATTAATTTTCCGTTTTCTTTTAAACCACGGGCAAGGCAAATGGCGGAATATCCGGTGAATGTTCCTATTTCCAGAATCCGGTCAGGTTGAATCATTTTCGAAAGCAGGGTTAATATCTGTCCCTGCAAATGCCCCGACAGCATTCGCGCACCCAGAACCTTCAGATTGGTTTCGCGGTCAAGTTCCTGTAAAACGATGTCTTCGGTTTCAATATGTTCGAGAATATATTTTTCAAGTTCGTGTTCCTGCATAATTACCTGTAAATTAATTTGCTCATCTGGCTTTCTTCCAAAACAATATTTGCCACTTCCAGAAGATCGTCAGCTGTAATGGCTTCAATCTTTTTAAATACAACAGGCATCGGATCCACTTTGTTAAACAAAAGATAGCTTTTTGCAATTGTAAGCATCAAATCTTCGCGGTTTTCGGTTGAAATGGCAATCTGTCCAATCAATTGCTTTTGCGCTTTCCGAAGCTGAACACTTCCCAGTTTCTTTTCCCTGAGCAATTTAAATTCCTTTAAAACCAGATCGGTTGCCTTCTCAAGGTTTTCGCGATCGGTACCAAAGTATACATTGAACAAACCGGTGTCGGAATAAGCGGCATAGCCCGATTCTACATTGTAAGCCATTCCTTTTCGCTCGCGCAAAGCCAGATTCAGCCTCGAGTTCATGGCTTGCCCGCCTATAATATTGTTCAGCAACACCATTTTTATGCGTTGTGGGTGTAATATATCAAAAGCCACATTTCCCATCACACAATGTGATTGAAAGGTATCTTTCTCCACTGTTTTATTCCCTGGAATGTAGTGCGTGAATTTTTGCCGCTTATTGGTTCTGATTTTGGTTTCCGCACTGCCAAAATACTTTTCAGTCATTTTTATCAAATCGGCAAAATCAATTCTGCCAACCGATCCGATTACCATTTGGTCGGTGTGATAATTGTTCTCGATAAATCTGAATATATTTTCGCGGTTAAAACTTTTCAGTTTCTTTTTAGTCCCAAGAATGTTCCTTGCAATGGGGTGGCCATCAAATACCAGTTCTTCAAAATCATCAAATATTAAATCCGACGGCGAATCCTTGTAGGAGTTAATTTCTTCAACAACCACCTCTTTTTCGCGCTGCAATTCTTTTTCAGGATAAACGCTGTTGAAAAGGATATCGCTAAGTAACTCCGCAGTCCGTTCGTAAAATTCGGCCAAAAAGGTGGAATACAAAACGGTTTCTTCTTTGGTGGTGTAGGCATTTAACTCGCCGCCCACATCTTCAATGCGGCTTAAAATATGAAAAGCCTTTCGTTTTTGTGTGCCTTTAAAAACCGAATGTTCGATGAAATGTGCCAGTCCGTGTTCATTATCCTGTTCATCGCGCGAACCTGCATTTATTATAATTCCGAAATGTCCGACTGGCGTATCGGCAGGTTTGTGAATGAGGCGAATTCCATTTTTTAATGTATGAGTCAGAAAATCAGTATCTGTCATCTGTAAATTAATCAGCTTGCAAAAGTATAAAAAGATAAGAGGAACACAAGTGGTAAAAAGTGATTTGATTTTTTGCAAAAGTCAGGGATTTGAATAAAAATTTTCTTTGTGAATTTGAAAAATTGTTTACTTTTGTCACACCAAAAAAAAGGTGCCATAGCTCAGTTGGTAGAGCAACGGACTGAAAATCCGTGTGTCCCTGGTTCAATTCCAGGTGGCACCACAAAAAGGGGAAAGTAAAACTTTCCTCTTTTATTATTAATGGCCTATTCGGTTTATATTATTTACAGTGCAACAGCGGACCGGTATTATGTTGGAGCAACGATAAATGCTGAAGAACGACTTCATCAGCATAATTCAGGATATTATACTGGTTCCAGTACAAAAATTGCAAAAGACTGGACATTGTTTCTGACAATAGAATGTGAAACCCGTGCTCAGGCTTTACAGCTGGAGCGTTTTATAAAAAGGATGAAAAGCCGTAGTTTTTATTTCAAGTTAAAAGATAATCCAGAACTGGTAAATGATTTATTAAAAAGATTTTCATTATAAGTACCTGTGTTCCTGGTTCCTCCGAGACTTCGGAGCCAGGTGGCACCACAAAAAGGGGAAAGTAAAACTTTCCTCTTTTATTATTAATGGCCTATTCGGTTTATATCATTTACAGTGCAACAGCGGACCGGTATTATGTTGGAGCAACGATAAATGCTGAAGAACGACTTCATCAGCATAATTCAGGATATTATACTGGTTCCAGTACAAAAATTGCAAAAGACTGGACATTGTTTCTGACAATAGAATGTGAAACCCGTGCTCAGGCTTTACAGCTGGAGCGTTTTATAAAAAGGATGAAAAGCCGTAGTTTTTATTTCAAGTTAAAAGATAATCCAGAACTGGTAAATGATTTATTAAAAAGATTTTCATTATAAGGACCTGTGTTCCTGGTTCCTCCGAGACTTCGGAGCCAGGTGGCACCACAAGTAAAACAGATAGATACTGGAAAACGAATGCTTTAAGAGTGTTCGTTTTTTTATTTGTGCAACCCAGGTGCAATAAAATTTATTTTTTAATTATTTTGAAGGTTTTATAGTTCCCGAATTTCTTAAATGAATTCCTCAGGAACTTTAAAAATGCTGTATAAATATAATTTTAAATGGTTACCAGTTTTTGATGCAGGCAAAAATATATTGGAAATAATAGCAGGGACGTTAAAGATTGATGTTCTGAAAAATTTAGTTTCTGTTACTTATGGTAAAATAGACACTCTTTGGTTATTCATTAAAATATGTTAAGCACCGATT
>CAVYUC010000012.1:0-547529 GCA_963771595.1 uncultured Prolixibacteraceae bacterium
TAAAAGATTAACCCCACCACCGCCCGGATAGGCAGGATTACCATACGATGTTTGCACCCAGGGTTCCAGGTCGTTGGCAACTGCATAATCAATAATTTCGTCTAACCATTTCCAGTCGTAAACCCCAGGTGTTTTTTCACATTTTGCCCATCCTGCCTGCAGGCGAATTTTTTTCACGCCAAGAGGTGGCAAATAATCTTTGTAATTATCCCAGACGGTATGGTCGCGATCCAGGGTTTCACATCCTACCGTTAACCGCGACGAACCAATTTCTTTGGTGTTGCGGGGTTGAATGGTGCCAATGCGCTTCATATCCATTTTTAACGGCGTTCTTACTCTGTCGGGGCCGGTAATTATAAACTGGGCCGATAATGCCTGTGTAAATAAAATAAACAGCAAAAGAAGGCTATTTAAAATCAGGTGATAACTTTTCATTTTCAATATAATGGTTTATAAATTAGTATAGGATTTCATCCTGTTTACATGATCTGAATAGATTTGGCTTACTTTATCCATACGTGCTTTGAGTTCCGATTCTTCTTCCGGATAATTGGTCCAAATTTCACGCAGGCGACTGGTAATTTGATCTCCGTTGGTTTCTTCAATCTCAAAAACAGAGTCATTAAAATTCAAATCATAATACATTTGTCCTTTAATTGTGTCTTCGGGCTGACGCAAGTATAAAAATGGTGTTCCGTTGGCGGCAGCTATAATTGGCGAATGACATTCAAAACTTATTACTGAACTGGCTTTTGAATAAATTGAGGCAGCTTCATCGGGCAGCCAATACCCGTGTTTTATCACAAAAGGTTTTATATTTTCAGGTAAGGGATCGATGAGCAACTCATCCATGATATCAACCTGATAGGTCATCTCAGGGCATACAAGAACTTTATTACCCGTTTCACGCACCCATGCAATCATTGCTTCCCTCATTTTTGCATGATCTCTTTCCCCGTTTTTTTTATTGGTTTCTTCAATTGTCTTTATTCTTTCACTGTCCCAGTTGTTGGATTCAGGATAAATCAAATGATACGGAGTATAACGAAGCCGCGGGATTACACACATAAACTTTTTATCCTCCAGGCGATTCGACGCCATAAATTGTTCAGCCTTTTTATCATCCTGAATGTTAAGAAAGAAAGTAGCATCAGGAGCAAAATCAATATGCTCCCCTTCAATTCCGGCTTTTTTTAGGTGCTCTATTGAATGGGTTTCGCGCGTGAAAATGAAGGCTGCCTTTTTTAACAACTCCTGATGATATTCATTCGGATTTTGCAATGTTACACCAAAAACACCGAAAGGTTTGCCCGTGTGCTTAATCCATGAAGCCACATGATCGGCTCCAACAAGCAACGGCCCGGAGCCGTGGAGCAGAATATCACTTTCCTTGAATACTTTTAACATTTCAGGATTATCAACTTCTTTTTGCTCATTCACATTTCCGTAGAGTACATTTACCTTTGGAAAATTTTTACTGTAGATTTCGGATACTTTTTTGTTATAACCGCTTTTCTTCCACAAAATCAATTTAGCTTCCGGAAGAAATGTTTCAAGTACATGCAATAATCCGGGAGTATGGGCAATATCTCCGATATTTACATCCTGCCAGCCTGAAACAAGCAGTATGGTTGGGTTCTTTTTTGTTGTCCGGGCTGTCAGCAGGTCCGAAAGTGCAAGTCCGGCTGCAATTATTCCTGTTTGTTTTAACCACTCCCTGCGGTTCATATGGTAGATTTTAAGTTTGATTGCACAAAATATTCAATTTTCACTTATTTCTCATCTGTTTTTTCAAATTTAGCCTGCAAACTATTCATTCAAGATAGAACTATTACATTATTTTTGCTTTTTATTGAATCAGATTTGCTTATTCATTAAAAATAAATGTAAAATAGATGGTTTTCAAGAATAGATATATTCTGTCGGATCAGTTGGCCGAAAAGGATTTCAGGCACATTATTAATATCAAATACAGATGAAACATTTTGAAACAAGCTGGCAATCAAATGACGGATTAAATATTTTCGCGCAAGGCTGGGAACCTGTCACGGGTTCAAAAAAGGCAGTGGTTTGCCTTGTGCATGGAGTGGGCGAGCATACTTCGCGATTTGAAAATGTGGCCCGGGTTTTAACCGGCAGCGGATATATTTTATTTGGCGCCGATTTGCGCGGACATGGCCGTTCGGGTGGAATTCGGGGCCACTTTCCATCTGCTGAAGCGGTAATGCAGGATATGGATATTCTTATTGAAAAAGCACAAAAACGTTACCCGGATTTGCCGTTGTTTTTGTATGGGCACAGTCTGGGTGGTATTCTGGTTTTACATTATACTTTAAAACGTAAACCGGAAATTAAAGGTGTGGTTTCCACCAGTCCGGGATTACATACCGAACTTGAAAATCAAAAGATAAAGGTCGTTGCTGCAAAAATACTGGGTTCCTTGTTCCCTAAAGTAAGCCTGTCAAGCGGATTGGATTCGAATATGCTCTGCCGCGACAAAAAGGTTGTAGGGGAATATCAAAGAGATCCGCTGGTTCATGATAAAATTTCGCTGGGTTTTGGAAAAGTAATGCTCGGGATAAATAAATGGACACTGAGTCATGCTGCGGAATTTCAGCTTCCGCTTTTGCTGATGCATGGAAAGGAAGATACCATTGCTTTTGTTTCGGGAAGTGTTGAATTTGCAGAACGCGCCGGTGATAATTGCAAATTGGTTTTATGGGAAAATGCGTGGCATGAGTTGCATCATGAACCGGAAGGGGACGAAGTTTTTGAAACGATGCTGGGCTGGATGAAGAAAAAAAGAACAAATGACTGATTTCTTTGCACTGTGAACCGGAGATATTTTACGTTCAAATCTGAAGTTGTACCTCTTCTGGTATATCAAAAGTATGTGTGGAAACATCAAATTCATTAATGTCCGGTAAAATTTTATAACTCTTTCCCTGTTAAAATAATTGCCTTCCTACCGTACACTGGAACAATCAGGTTTATTTTTGTTCATTGCCTGATAGAACACTGTTAAGAACAGGATGTAGATAGAATCGGTCAACATGTTGATTAAAAGTCGGGTTAGGACAAGTATTAATTTTACCGGACAACATGCTAATTAAAGATATTCGTTTCAATTTTTAACCCATAATCAGGGGTGAATGATGTTCATGAGTAATTTTCCATTCACCGTTTACTTTTACAAAAACCAGTGTGGTTGAACCCCAGATTTGTACAACATCTTCTCCAATTGTCGGACGAAAATCGGCATGGAATGTAACTACTGCAACATCGCCAAAAACATTGATTTTTAAGTCACCCAAATTATAATCGAAACCTGAAATTGCACCTACAAACCCTCTTTCGTATTGTTCGTTTTCTTCAGAATTGAACCGTCTTTCGCTGTCTCTGAATTCGGTAAATTTTGAACCATAGATATGATAGGAAATTAATTTATCGGCATCATTTTCCTGAATACTTTTAAATATTCCATCCAGAACTGTTTGTATTTCTGCCTTCGATTCGGGAAACTCATTGTTAATAAGATCGATTTCCGGCTCAACTTTAATATCATCTTTTTTATCACAGTTTGTAAATGCAAATCCTAAGATGATAACTACTAAAAATGTCAATTTTGTTTTCATGGTATTTAATTTTAAATGATTATTGAATTGGTTCAATATTTTGATTAATATGAAAGAAGTTGTCCGGATCGTATTCTTTTTTGATTCGGGCAAGCCGTTCATAATTGGAGCCGTATGAAGCTTTAATGCGTTCCTGTCCTTCTTCCATCATAAAATTCACGTATGCTCCGCCCGAGGAATGTTGTTTCATGGCCGCATAATATCCTTTAC
This sequence comes from uncultured Prolixibacteraceae bacterium, assembly GCA_963771595.1. GTDB lineage: Bacteria > Bacteroidota > Bacteroidia > Bacteroidales > Prolixibacteraceae > CAVYUC01. The sequence goes on from CAVYUC010000012.1 coordinate 3,846, forward strand.
ACCAATTGGTCACTTTTTCTGTATTGGCGATATCGGGATCTACTCCAACAATGGCCTGTACCCATCGGGTGCCGCGATTTGTCCATGCGGTTTCATCAGAGTCAGTTTCATGCACTTTTCCGTCGACGGGATAAAAATGGGTGGTGGAATGCACAGTCGGTACAGTTGAACCATGTTTAACTGTAGCCTGGATTGCGGCGTCAGAAAGTTCATCCAGATAAACCGATTTCCAGTACCACTGCATCCCGGGAGGATATAATTCATCGAACATGCCGTTAAGCGTTGGCATTGGGATTTCACCGACAAAATCGAGAATGGGCGGCCCGAATTCACGGATGGGTTTAAAAACTTCCTCCCTTTTTTCCACAGGCCCGGTGTAACACCAAACCGCGCCGCATACATTTTTATTATGCAGATTTTCAGGGAATGGCGGTCCGGGCGGAACTATCAGAAAAGCAAAAAATCCATACAAATCATTCGATGCATTTTTTGTGTATTCATCATAAAACTTCATAACCTCAGCAGCCTTTTCCAGGGGCCAGAACATAGGCCCGGCATAAACATCTTTTACCGGAATAAGGTTGAACGTAAAAGAAACGACCACACCAAAGTTGCCGCCACCACCCCGTAAGGCCCAAAAAAGGTCGGGATGCGAACCGGCACTAGCAATAACCTGTTCTCCATTTGCCAGCACTACTTCCGCTTCCAAAAGGTTGTCGACAGTTAATCCGCCTTTGCGGCTCAGATAACCAATTCCACCGCCCAGCGTTAATCCGGCAACTCCTGTTGTGCCAATTATTCCTGAAGGCAAAGCCAGGCCATGCTCGTGAGTGGCAATATCTACCTCTTTAAGCAGGCAGCCTGCCTGAAGCTTTGCTATTTTTTTTTCCGGATCAACCTGAATCTCATTCATCCCGGAAAGGTCGATTACCAGTCCGTCATTCACCAAAGCAAGTCCGGCGCCATTATGCCCGCCGCTTTTTATTGAAACTTCCAAATGGTTTTCCCTGGCAAAATTTACTCCTGCAACTACATCATCTGCATTTTTGCATTTTAGAATAGCTGCCGGCTTTTTGTCAATCATGGCATTGTAAATGCTTCGGGCCTCATCGTAGTTGCTGTCTTCCGGTAGAATGACTTCTCCTTTAACCTGATTTTTCAACTTACTGTATGATGTTTCCATTTCTGTTACTAATTGATTTCAGCCATTTTTTTCTGAACATGTTTATTCAATTCATGCATTTGTTTTTCAGGACTGAAATCAATGATTCTGGAATCAGCGTCAACAATTACAGTATGTCCCGGAGGCATGTAAAATACTCCTCCCTGATTTACAACTACCACATTTTTGTTTTTATCGATAATTCGAATTTTCCCTTTTTCCAGATAACCCCAATGCGGAACCTGGCAAAGATTGTCTTTCAGGCCCGCCAGTACCGGAGTATAATCGGTACCTGCGGGTACTTCATTAATAACAGCAGCCAGTCCACCCCAATTGCCAGCCATATTTATGATATTTCCTTTTGGAAAATCTTCTTTTGAGATTTGAATAGGTCCTGAGTGTTCATGTGGATGCAGCACCAGTTCATGCGATTCTTTTTCCTGTGTTGCACCGGGTAAGCTCAAAAAAAGTGCAACCAGAACTGCCAGTGATTTTAATGCTTTAATTGTTTTCATAATTATTGAATTTAAATGATTAAAAAATGAAAGTATGTAGTAACATCTTGATAGTGTTAAATCTACAAATCAAAGATATTGTCAATAAAAGAGTTAATCCACCTTTATTAATTCAATAACTATCAATTTTCATTCATCCGAAAAAAGAGGAGAGAAGCAGTGTCGAAAATTTATAAGGCAATAGCGGAAGGTTTAATTCCAAATTTATCCTGGAAGCATTTGGAGAAGTATGAAGGGCTGCTGTAGCCAACTTCAAGTGCCACTTCAGAAATGTTGTATTTTTTTTCCTTAATCAATGAAAGGGCTTTGTTCAGGCGGATATCACGGATGAAACTCACAGGTGAGCGCCCGGTAATGGCAGTTACTTTCCGGTACAGTTGTGGCTGGCTTACACCTAAATCCCTGCTCAGACCAATTACACCAAAGGTAAATTCAGAATACCGGTTTTCTGTAATATCCAATAGGTTGTCCACGAAATCCTGTTCGGAAACATTTATTGTACGGTAATGAATGTGTTTTTTTATATTTTCACTGGAACTGCAGAGTTCTTCAAACAACCTGGAAGTAATTATTTCTTTGTTACCGGCAATAAGGCACAGCCTTTTGCTTGTTTTTATGGCTTTTTCAAAAAAACCTTCTTCTTCCGTAAGGGGTTGTCCTACACTAATGCCAATATTGAATGTGATATCGTTTTTTTCTACAGCCGGTGAATTCGCATATTTTAAAAATTCCCTTTGAATTTCATGGGCACAGGTAATCGCTTTATCCGGAGTTTCAAAAACTGCAACAATAACGTCAAAACCGACAGTCTTTAACTCTTTTCCATCGCATTCCGAAATAATCTGAAGTGCTATATTCTTTGGTTTCTGTGGAAGTTTAAGCTGTTCAAAGTTGATAACATTCGATATCGCAGTTTTTGTGATAATATCAAGTGTAAGAATGTAGCGAAATCCGTTGTCAATTTCCCCGTTATTATGCCGCACCGGTCCATGGTCCATCTGCTGATTTTCGCCCATAAACAGGTCGTACATGCCACCCTCCACTTCTGTAATCTGACAGGCAGTAATTCCATTGGCTTCCAGATGTGTAGCCGCGCATGATTCCTTATCAGGGCCTTCCATCAGACAATAAACAGTGCCTGCCTTTTCGTTGAACCAGTACTGGTGGTATTTAACTCCATACTTTTCCTGGACTGCCAAATCCTTAAGATGAGCGAGACGGGTATCTTCTACTGAAACCTCACCAACATAATGTATGTCCATGAACAAAGGCATAGAATTTTCATTTTAAGTATAAACAAGATACACTTAATATAAATACCATACAATATTGTCTGGATTTATTTTGTCTCTTATTTAATTAGTTTATTGTTAATTACATGAATTAGATTTTGCAGATCGGCATCGAAATTGGTGTCATTAGCAAAAAATTGTATGAAGAAAAAAATATAAGGAAGATTTAGTCTGAAGATTTTTTAATTATTCATTTTAAAAGTATGATAAATGTGTTTATTTACCAACTGCCAACGGCATTTCTTTTGTATTGTACACATCAGCGGAGTACAGATACATGAAGGCCATTCTTGGTAAACAGGTCGCCTTCGATTTGGATTTTTAGCTGGTTGAAATTGGGTTGCATAATTTCCTTTTTTAAATCTTGTATAAAAAAGGAATTTATATAACTTGCTATAAGCTTTCATTTTGTGAATCTCATATATCTTTTGTAATTTATCTTTGTTTCGGGAAGTGTTGAATTTGCAGAACGCGCCGGTGATAATTGCAAGTTGGTTTTATGGGAAAATGCGTGGCATGAGTTGCACCATGAACCAGAACAGGACGAAGTTTTTGAAACCCTGATAAATTGGCTGGACGAAAATTTAACCGGCCGGTCTCAATAAAATAATCCTTTTTCTAAACACTTTTAACAATATCCCATACAAAAGCTCGGATACCAACTTCTTCGTTAACCGCATTCAGTTTTTGTATCTTTATCAAGGAGTTCATCCACTTTTTCATCTTCAACAACAGCCATTGTTGCTGAATTTATTTCGGGCCACGTATGTGTTCCCATTCTTGGATCTCCATCAACAGACCCTCTTCCCAAAACTTCCTGCCACTTCGAAAATCCACGGATATTTAAACGATCGAGCATGAATTCTATCTTTTCGGTAAGCGCCTGGTTGTAAATTATTAAAACTGATTTCATTGTGTATGATTTTTGAATTGTATCCGATTAAAGCCATCATGCAATTGTTCCTATTAATTGCATGATGGTATTTATTTTTATTCATCCATAAAAGAAAACCTGGATTCCAGTTTTTTCTTTTTGTTGCGTTCTCCCCGATGGGCAAATATCCGGTAAACCACAGGTACGATAACCATGGTAATGATGGTGGAAAAGATGAGGCCGCCAATAACTGAAATTCCCATTGGGCTCCAGATCTCTGAACCTTCACCTGTGCTTAATGCCAGTGGCAGCATACCCAGTATTGTTGTGAGGGCCGTCATTAAAACGGGACGCAATCTGGATTTTCCGGACATGATAATGGCTTCATCCAAATCAATTCCACGGTCGCGCATGAGATTAATGTAGTCAACAAGGACAATGGCATTTTTCACCACAATACCAATAAGCATGACTGCACCCAAAGCTGCAATAACACTAAGGGTGGTGTTGGTGATATAAAGGGCCAGAATTACACCGGTAAATGCAAATGGAATGGAAAACATAATGATAAACGGCATTTTCAGCGATTCAAACTGCGATGCCATTACAATATAAACCAGCACCAGGCTCAGCAGGAGCAGCATGGCAATATCCATAAAACCTTCCTGCTGATCTTCGTAGGCACCGCCAACTTCAACTGCTACATCACCCGGAATATTCATTGTGCTTATTTTTTGTTCAATGTTTGCTGCCAGTTCACCAAGCGAAGTTTTATATGGTGTTGTTGAGATGGTTACCACGCGTTCGCGGCGTTTGTGTTCGATATTTGGCGGCGACCAGTATTCTCTTATGGTTCCGATTTCTCCCAGTTTTACTGTTTGGCCGGTAGCAGTTTGCAACGAAATGTTTTTCAGGTCGGAAATGGAGTTTCTGAATTCTTCCTTAAACCGGATGACCACATCATATTCTTCTCCTTCTTCGCGGTAGCGGGTGGCCGTAAGGCCGGCAACGCGGTTATACAATGCAGTAGAAACCATTGAAGTATTCAATCCCACGGCTGTCATTTTTTCGCGGTCGAGATCCACCCGGAGTTCCGGGCGCGCTTCTTCGCGACTGATTTCAATATCGCGGGCGCCTTCGATTTCCTCAATTTTACCGGCCAGTTCATTTGCAAGGACGGTTGTTTTATCAAGGTTGTATCCATAAATGGAAACATCAACAGTATTTCCGGCCATTGCCATGCCGCCCCCGGTAGTAATGTTGTAATTAACTACTTCAGGAAAAACAGCGAGTTCATTTCTTATTCTTTCAGCGAATTCCCAAATGGTGATATCCCGTTCTTCAATATCCTTCAGTTTCACGGTGTAATTGATAATATTTGATCCGGTTGACTGGAAAATAGCGAGCATACCGGCTTTTTCATCACTCCCTGCAGAAGCTGAAACCAAATCCACTTCGGGATAAGCCATTATGATTTCATCAATTTTCCGCGCCAGGTCAACCGTTTTTTCCAACCGGGTACCCGATTGTAACTCCACCTCTACGGTAAGCCGTCCCTGGTCAGATTCGGGAATAAATTCAGTACCCAACTGGCCGGCGAGAAAGAGGGAAGCAAAAAATACAACAAACGAAACGACAACGATTACCGTTTTATTTTTTATGCTCCATCCAAGTGCACGTCCATACCAGTTGTCCAAACCATCGAAAACAGGAACCACAAGTTTTTGGTGGCTGAATCTGCGCGATTTTCTTTTTTTGGAGCGCAGTCGCAGCATTTTCGAACTCAACATCGGAGTAAGCGTAATCGCGGCAAGAGTTGATGTTACGACAGTAATTGTAACAATCCAGCCGAGTTCCCTGAAAAGAATTCCTGTCATCCCGCTAATCATGGTCATTGGAAAGAAAACTGCCACAACTGTAAGTGTAGTTACTATAACTGCAAGCCACACTTCATTGGTTGCATAAATAGCTGCTTCACGCGGAGTACTGCCCCGTTCGATGTGTTTTGTAATGTTTTCGAGAACGACAATTGCATCGTCCACTACCATTCCTATTGCGATTGACAGTGCAGAAAGCGAAATTATATTGATTGAACTTCCCGACACGTTCAGATAAATAAAAGAAACGATAAGCGAAATGGGGATGGTAAGTAAAATGATGAATGTGGCACGCCACCTGCCAAGGAATAACAATACAATCAATCCGACAAACATGAGGGCAAACATCAATGTTGATGTCAGGTTGCTTATGGATCCGGAAATGAACTGACTTGTATCGAAAATGGTTTGAATCTTTATATCCGAAGGCAAATCTTTTTTCAATTCTTCGAGACGACTAGTTACCTCGCGGGCAATTTTTACAGTATTTGCTCCCGATTGTTTCAGAATCATCATTCGCACACCTTGCTGACCGTTGATCTTTTCATCAATGGTCATCTCCTTTAGCGAATCCTTCACCGTAGCAACATCTTTTAAATAGATGGCCTGTCCGTTGAAATTGCCAAGTACCACATTCTTTATCTCTTCACTTTGTTCAAATTCGCCTTCCACGCGCAGGGCATAATTCATTTCGCCCATTTTTATGCTACCGGTGGGCATATTCAGGTTTTCGGCCCGCAACACATTACCAATCTGCTCAATGGTCATGTTGTAAGCTTCCAGGCGGCGCGGGTTAATATTAATCATGACCTGCCGGGTGGGCGTTCCCATCAAACTTATTGAACCAATTCCTTCAACACGGTTCAGCGGGTTAATAACCTTTTCATCGAGCAGTTTTTCCAATCCTTCGTAATTTTCACCGGCCGTAACCGAATACATGATAATAGGAATCATACTCGAACTGAACTTGAAGATATTCGGATCGTCGGCTTCTTCCGGTAAAGTACCTTCCACCAGGGAAAGCGCATCGCGGATATCGTTCGCCGCTTCACTGAGATCCGTTTCATATTCAAACTCAAGTGAAACTACCGAAATATTGTCGCGCGATGACGATGTAATTTCTTTCAGGTTATCGATAGTATTCAATGCATCTTCAATGGGTTTGGATATGTTGGTTTCGATGTCCGCCGCACTGGCCCCATTATAAGTTGTGAAAACAGTAATTGCAGGAAATTCTATTTCGGGATAAAAATCGACAGGTAGTTTTAGCAGCGAATAGATACCAAAAACCATTACCGCCATAAATACCATGATGGTTGTTATCGGTTTTTTTACCGCACTCCCATATATACTCATAATGTCTTTCTTTTAAATTATTTATTTTGAAGGTGTTATTGCGCGACATTGATTTTGCTGCCAGCCATCAGATTTGCCTGGCCTTCAACCACCAGCTGATCTCCTTCATTTACATCACTGGCTACAATTTCCAGTTTGTCATCGTACCGGTTTCCGATTTGAACCGGCACCTTGCGGGCAACTCCGTTGTTGTTCAGGAAAATATATCTGTTGTTTGTACCTTCCTGTTTTAAAACTGCGATGGCCGGAACCAGCAGGGCTTCATCTTCTTTCAGTTCAATCTGAATATTGGCGAACATTCCGGGCCGCAGTATTTCGTTGTTATTATTTACCCTGATTTCAATCTGGAACGTGCGTGTGTTTTTATCAATTGTCGGATACACTTTATAGATTGTTCCTTCAAATGTTTTATCCGGATAAATATCGGTGGTTAATTTTGGCGTCCATACCTTCTTTTATTTGCGGGTAATAGGTTTGTGAAACATTTACCACAGCTTTCAGCGGATTGATTTGCATGAGCGAAACCACAGCAGCTTTGCCGGCTTGAGTATTTGGCGCTCCTGAAAACATTTCGCCTTCTTCGTAATATTTTCCGGTAACAATCCCGTTTATGGGCGATTCGAGTGTCGTATTTTCCTTTAAAAATTCAACATTCGATTTTGCCAGTTCGAATTGTGTTTTTGCCTGTTCATACTGCTGTTCAGAAATGCTTCCCAGTTGGTAAAGGGTGTCAATGCTGCGGTAGTTATAGCGGGCATTTTCAAGCTGCGACAATGCCTGGGCAAGCTGGGTTTTGTCCATTTCCACCAAAACCTGTCCTTTCCGAACGCGGCTGCCTACTTCCACATTGATTTCTGAAATCCTTCCGGGTGATGCCGGTGCGCTGTGAATTTCTGTCCATGGAATTAAATTGGCAGTATAATCCAGCGTTCGTGTAACCTGTTGATTTTCAATTGAACTGGTTTTTACAGGAATTATTTTTTCAGTTTCTTCAGTGCCGGCTGTTGTGCTGCTGTTTTCAGCAGGTTTATTACAGGCATTAAAAACAAGTGCAACCGCTAAAACAAGAGTGGCTTTAAATGCTGTTTTCATTTGAATTGATTTATTTCTTTTCATTCGTTTTAATATTTTAAGGGAAGAATTTACTGAACGTTGTTGTATAATTTATCCAGTTCAAGTTTCGATTGCAGCAACTGGTGCACAGAACTGACGTAATTGTTTTCGGCCTGCAGGAAATTTGAATTCGACTGTGTTAAATCGAGACTCGAAATCATTCCCTGCTTAAACTTATTGTAGTTGCTTTGATACACCCTTTGGGCAACTTCAACATTTTCTTTTTGGGTCATGTAATTTTCGTAGGAGTTATTTAAGTTGAATTGTAGCTGTTTTTCCTGAAGGAGCAGTTGTTCTTCAAGCAATGTTTTCCTTCGGCTGATTTTGTCCAGCTCAATTTTTGCCTGACTCATTTGCGCTTTTTTTGTGAATCCTGAGAAAATAGGAATGCTCAGGTTTAATCCTGCAGCATTTTTGGGGCTGAGGTCGAAGCTGGTGGTCAGCAGTTTTTCGGTATAACTGTAAAATCCACTAAGGGTAGGGGCGTAAGCCCATTTTTGCATATCCACATTCTTTTTGCTGATATCTTCCTGCGCCTGCATAATCTGGTAAGTTGGATTATTGGTGAGTTCCAGGCTGGCTTCTGCCAGTCGTTTATTGGTAATTTCCTGTACGATATCGTCCAGCTTTTCGGTTAAGGTTATTTCGGTTCCGGGTTGAATGCCCATGCTCAGTTGCAGCATGTTGTAGTTTAACTGAAGGCTGCGCTCCATCGCCTTTCTTGAATTGGAAATTTGCGACAGGCTGACTTTTATCTGGTCAACATCAGTTTGTTCTGCCAGGCCGGCACTGTACATATCCGAGGTATGTTTTAAAACGTCCTGCAGGTTTTGTTCATTTTCGGCAATAATATCCAGCAATTTTTGGGTAACCAGAATCAGGTAGTACGAATTTACTACGTTTTGCCTTACATCCAGTTCGGTCAGCGAAAGGTTTTTTTCGGCAATATCTTTTTGAATTTTAGCCATTTGTACGCCAATCCAGTACTGGCCGCTAAACAGCAGTTGGGAAACCTGGACCTTTGCATTGGCCTGATCTTCCATCACAATTGTATTTCCGCCGCCGCCACCAAACATCTGGTCCAGCGATTTCAGCACCTCCAAATCGCCTGCATCCAGTTTGGTGTAATCAATATCCGGAGGCTGAACATCGCCGCCACCAATATTGAATTCGAACTCGTAGTTAAAGTTGGTCATGTAATCCATTGTGCCGTTAACCTGGGGCAGACCGGCGCCTTTTGTTTCTTTTATCTGCGCATCGGCGGCCTGAATATCGTCTTTTGCATTCAGCAGTGTTTTGTTATGCTGCAGTGCATATTGCTGTGCTTCCTTTAATGTGAATGAATTTTGTTTTTCCTGAGCCTGCACAATTGTCCCGCATAAAACAAATACAATCACCATTAATTTATTTCTACTCATACTTAGTTTGTTTATAATTTTCTGAACCTCTTAAACAAAAAATTTTACCTGTTACTTAAGAATTCATTTTTCAGAATGACAATTTTTTCGCGAAAGAAAGTTATCATCTCCACCAGTTCTGAGAAAAACACGGCGTTGGCAGAATTTTTATCGGCTTTTAAATCCACAATTCTTGACAACAGTACATTGAAGTAGCTTATCTTTTTTTCGAAATCTTCTATTGCAGTAAAAACATTTTGTTTTTTCAGCCTGAAATACCTTTTCCGGTCTCCGGGAAGGGTGACATATTCAATATCACCTCTGATTTCAAGGTTTTTCAACGTGTTGCTTGCCGAACTTTTGCTGATTTGAAGTTCCTCAGTAATCTCTTCGAATGTAAATTGTTCTTTATCCATTACCATAAAAAGGCCCAACATACGGCCCGCAATGGGTTGAAACCCTTCCTTGTCGAAATAGCGGCCTATTTCTTCTACCAGTTCTTTTTGCTTTTTGATTCTTTCTTCGCTGTTCATAGTCAAAATTTGAATTTGAATTTATTTGAGGTGACAAAATTAGTTAAGTTTTATTAGTTCACAAATTACTGAACCAAACATGCATAATATTTAACTTTTTATTACAACGAATCTGAATGTTTGCTGAATAACACTAATTTGCTATTTTTAAACAGAATTCTAAATCTAAATCAAATGCCTCGTAAAATTTGCACGTTCAGCAATGGTGGTTTACTGGAATTTGATACCGGAAGGTTTGATAGCTGGTGCGTTTACGTGACGCTTCAAAAGGGTGAACGGTTTGCTCCTTCGGATATTTATTATTTTACACGAATGAAGGAACTGGGGAAAATTTATGGTTCACAAAAAATTTACGATGATTTTGTGGTAATATTTAACCGGACTACTTCACAGATTAAATCTTCGGTACTGCGGATCATTGCTGAACTGAGCAGGTTTTATGAACAGGATGCTCCGGAAATTGAAATGTGGTTTGCCGTGTTGTATGCAGGAATGGTTGCAGAAGAAAATAAGGAAAATGCAATTTTAAAAAAGCGGATAAAAAGGTTGGGGATGCACCAGTTGCTCATCGACAAAATTTCCCCTGAAGAAGCAGCTTCTTTCAGTAAAGGAAAAAACTGGAAAGCACTCGACGTTATAATGCGTGCAAAAGGATTTTAGATTTTCATGTTATTTTTCCCTTAATTTAAGCGGCACGTTTAAATCATTTCTAATAATATCTTTCACCACATTCATATCTGTATTTCCGTAAACACTGGTGATGAAAGGGACCACCTGTTCAAAATAAATTATGGTGGAGTTGTTTTTGTCCTGATTGTTGTACATTACCGCCAACTCATCTGCTATGGTTTTTCGCGGAATTGTTCTGAGTGTAAACTGCCCTATTTTTTGCCGTTCACCATTTTTAATGTAATCCATTTCAAGGTTTTCCTCCCGCAATTGCGGGCTCAGCGAAAACGATTCCTTTGTGAATTTATAGTCGGCATTTTTGTTTTTGCCAGCAATCTTAAATTCAAATAAATGCGTATTATTCAGGATTATTTTATCCGGGTTTATGCCAAAGGTGGCACTGTCGATTATTAAAACATTGTTTCTGAAAAAACCCATTAAGTCATAAACATCATCAAACGGGGGGATATTATCTGATGTTCCGCGCGACGCAGTTTTGTAAAATTTGTTTTGTGGAATAACCGCCTCTTTTAAGGAAATTATCCAGCTTTTGCTGGTTTTTTCCTGTTCTGTTGGCGACAGTAAAAAATAACCGTTGCTGGGAGAAAGCAGGTAAACTTTATCGTGTGGTGAGGTAAATTCGATAATACTTTCATCCGTAAGCTTATCACCGGTTTTGAGCTCTTTTTTTTCGAGCATCACTTTACCTTCAACTTTTATGACATAGTAATTTTGTGGTACGGCTGATAGCATGAAAAACAGAAAGAAGACAGTAGCAAATAGTGTTTTCATATTATTTATTTTTCACAGTTGTAAACTGAATTTTGATTTAAGAATGTCAATGATAAATTCGATTATTTTCAGGTAAACAAAGAGGATAAGAATGTTGATGTGAATATTAAAGAAGAGGTAAGAAATGATGGTTAACAGGGAAAGGAATAAAAATTCATCGAGTGAGTTGAGGATAAAAAGAATCCAGCCCGATTTAAAACGTCGTTTAACCAGGTCCAAAAGGTTGAAACCATGGCCGCTAAAAAGGCGGTACGAAATAAAAGTAAAACCTGCTATCATAAGCAAAAGCCAAAGTTTATTCACCACATTTTCGTTGTTTAAAAGTGTCAGGTAGGCGTTGTAAACAATCAGCAGACCGGGCATCATTCCAAATGCAGTTTTATGGACATCACTGTCGAAATTACCAATCAAAATCAGTTTTCCGGCAAACAATTTTTTCAAATCCTGTGGTTCCATCATCGGCCCCAATGTTGTAAGTGTTTCCAGGTAATGCAACGCATAATTCGATTCCTTTAAATTACTGCCTAATTGAAAGTCACTCATCCTTACTTTAAAATCAGTTATTGGTGCTTTGAGACTTAGCTTCTTTCCATCGCGAAAAAACAATCCCTTTTTAATGATTTTATTACCGGTTAGTATTCCGTAAATCGAAGTGGGAAGTGTTTCTATTCCCTGGTAAATAACCGGATATTTAAAATACATACCGGCAGCCGAACGATAAGTGGCCAGTGCAAAGGGCAGATGAAGCACCGGTTTCAGATAGGTATCCTTGTTTTGAAAATGGCTTACACCCAAAACTTTGTCGCCATAAAAGTAAAATTGCTGTTGCAATAGGGAGTCATCTTTTGAAGGAACATCAAAAAGAATATCCAATACTACGAGTTTAATTTCATTCTTGTATGGAGCCATTAATTGCAGAAACTTTGCTAACTGCATCCTGTCGGTTATTTCCATTTTTACGGGCACGATGGAAAGCGGATCGGTATTTACTTCAACTTCCGTTTTTGATTGCGAGGTGTTTATGAACAACACTTCCGATGGTGGTGGTTTTGGATCGATGCGGAGCATCTCTTTTTTGATGAGGGAAGTCCATTTTATCAGAAAAGCTTCATCCCCAAAAGTATAAGTCATCCCCAGCCAAATATACCCAAGGGCCAGCAGGAAGAAACTGTGAAAAATGCTGATTAAAAGTAATAGCATCTTCTTCCGCAGTTGCTTCGATTTGAGAAAGTTTGTTTTAAGCAGATTCATGCAAAGTTCTAAAAATCATTTTTTTAGGTGAACAATTAAAGTCTGCTAAATGTTGTTTGCATGAAGACAAAATAGTCTTAAATCTGTTCCCGATAATGTAAATAAGTTCAGTCGTGTGGGAATTTTTGTATGCGGCTGGTTAATTGTAAGCCATTAAATAAAAATCAAATAATATGAATAAATTGTTGACTTTATTTTTTTTGCTGAGTGCAACAGCAACAATTGCGCAGCAGAATCTTCAAAATCTTCGGTTTGATAATGACAGGTATTTTTATTTCAGGGAACCCGGAGCCAACAATTCTGTTGTTGCCGATGTGTCGGCACTGATACTTGGTTTGCAGTTGATTTCTACTGATAACCGAGGTTTAGAAAGGCTTTCTATGAACCAGCGTTTCCGAAATCCTCCGGGACGGCCTTTTTATTTGCTGGCAATTCCGCAGCTTTATGAAGTTGATCTTGATAATGATGTAAATGTGTACAAATTCGGTCAAAACGGTGGAGAAGATAATTCGAACAGCGCTGAAGTAAGAATATTAAGAAATAATACGGTGCCTTCACCTGTAAACGTGGAGAGGTACATTCGGCCACCGGTGAAATTTTCAGTTGATGCAGACCTGCTTTATACAGATCCTTCGGAAGCGCCTTACGACAATCAGGAATTCCTTCGTATTACGGCATCTAAAATCCGAACGGCTACAATTGAGATTGATCGTGAGCCTAACCGTGGAAATACTTATGTATGTATCTTCAGTGAAAAAGGTGAATTACTTGCCGCCCTCGATCCAAAAGATCCGGATAGTACTGAACCGACGCAATCATTTACAACGAACAAAAATGTGTATGTTATTCCGGTTGTCGGTAAAAAAGTAAACAAGGAGGGAAATACGGATCAAGTGACTTTTGAAGTGGGTGATCCACGGGAGAACGCTGTGATTCGGATTTTTGAAGAATAATGCAAAAATGGATAATATTTTACGGGTTTCTTTTAATAGGGTTGGTTCCGCACCATGTCAGGGCGCAACAGGTTAATTTGCTGGATGATATTGAACAGGCAATTGATAGTCATGATCGGGAAAAGGTAACCCATCTTTATTCAGAAGTTACAGATAAACCAGAGGTCTTCAAAAATGACGGGTTCAACAGGTTTTTAAAAATTTCGCATACGCTTTCGGCTTCAGGATATGCAGAAATAGTGGCTAGTCAACTTGAAAAATATATCCGTAAAAATGAATCCGGATTTCTTAGTGCTGATTTGAGCAAAAGTAAAATACTAACGGAATGGGGGTATGCCGTCTTTTATTCCGGACAGCTAATCAAATCTGATTCTATTTTCCGCATTACACTTTTATTACAGGAAATCTCCCCTGATGTTCCACCACTTGATATTGCTTATTCCTGTAATTTTCTGGGATATATCTACCAGCAGCTGGGAAATTATGTACAGGCAGTTGATTATTTCGAACGGGCAAAAAAGATAAGGATTAAAGAACTGGGGATGAACAATCCGGCGGTGGGCCGTATATACAATAACCTGGGAATGGTATACGATTCGATGAATGAATTGGACAAAGCACTTGCCAATTTCGAGAAAGCAGTGGAAATTAAAACCGAAAGCAATGATCCGTCTGTTTACAATAATTATATAAATATTGGAGTGCTACTGAGCCGTTATGGAAGCTATTCGCAGGCGATTGAATATTACAAAAAGGCGGAAACGGTATTGCTCACTCTTGATGAACAGGAGAAACTGGCCGACCTGTATGTGAACCTGGGAGTGGCCTGTTACATGCTCAAAGCAAACCAGGAGGCTTTCCGTTATTATTCCGAAGCATTGAAAATTTATACTGATCTGCTGGGCCCGGAGAACGGAAAAACGGGTAAAGTTTTCCAGAACCTGGCAAATGTATATGATGAGTTGGGCGATCAGGTGAATGAACAAAAGGCTAATGAAAAAGCAATTGCCATTGCTGAAACAAATTTTGGAAAACAAAGCCCTGAGGTTGCGCCACTGTACAACAATCTCGGAATGTTTTACCGCAACAACAAAAACTATTTAAAAGCGCTGGAATACCTGTACCAGGCTACTGTAATCTATCGGAGGCCTGAAAATCAGCAACCTGAGAAATATTTAAATACCTTAAGCAACATTGCCGAAACTTTTGAAATAATGAATGAACCGGATTCGGCGCTGTTCTATTTTACCGAAACGGTTCAGCATCAGCAACAGTTGTACAACGGAAGACATCCTTACCTTGCATTTTCATTTAATAATCTGGCTAAAATTTACCTGAAGAAAAAGGATATTGCAAAGGCTTCAGATTGTGTGCAACAGGCTTTAACCGCCAACTCTTCAGGCAAAACCAATATAAAAACCATTGGGGAAGCCTGCCTGGACCCGGGCTATTTTTTCGACAGTTATCTGTTGCTCGGTGCCATTTCAGGAGAAAATAAATTACCTGTAAACGAAGTTCTGCAGAATTTTTACCTTGCTGATTCCATTTTGTCGGGTCAGCGCAATTTCTTATTCGATAAATCGGATAAAATTAACCTGGCACGTAATTCAAAGCTTCTTGCCGCTGCTGTTCTCGGTTATTTGTGGCAACAAAAGGACAATCTTCGAAAACAGGATATTGAAACTGCTTTTAATTTCGTTGAGAAAAGTAAAAACCTTGTATTGCTGCAGTCCGTTTCCGTTAATCAGGGAAAGAGTTTTGCGTCAGTTCCCGATTCTGTTTTGCGCAACGAAGAAGCAATTCTGGGGCAGATAAACTATTTTGTTCATCAGGAAGAGCTGGAAACAGACAGCATTCAGAAATCCTATTGGGAAGGAAAAGTATTTGCTTTAAAACTCCGGCATAAAAAGTTACTGGAATTTATGGAAAGCAATTATCCGGATTATTACAATTTAAAATACCGTGAAGATATTCCAAAGATTGCTGAAATACAGTTGCAGCTCGATAAACAGACAGCTATTCTGGGTTATTTTGCAGGCGATTCGTCACTTTATCGCTTTACCATTACCCGGAATAATACCGAATTTACCAGAATTCCGACAGAAAATCTCGATGATGCTTTGACCGGAATGCGAAAAGGAATAACATTGGGCCTCAACAGGATTTATCTTGAAAAGGCCCGTCAGTTATATACTGTGCTGATACCACACGTTTTGCCTTCAGAAATAAAGAACCTCGTAATTGTTCCTGATGGAAATTTAGCGGTTTTGCCTTTCGAAGCCTTGCTTCAGAAAAATGTAAATGGGGATTTGTCCTCTGAGAAATGGCCGTTTCTGTTGAACCGGTTTACTGTCAGTTATTCTCCCTCTTTTTCATTGTGGATGAAATTTCGCGAATCGCCTGCAACAGAACCTAACACCGGCAGATTACTTGCCTTTGCACCTGTTTTTGCAAGTCAGGGACCGGTTGCTATGGCTAAATCCGGTTCTTCGGGTGTGTCGGATGAGTGGGTGTATAAAACCAATTTAAACGATTTTGGCCTGGCACCGCTTGAAGATTCAGAAAGCGAAATACTGAATGTGGACACTGTTTTTCACCGTCATGCACTGGCTTCCGACATGTATTTGTTTTCCGACGCATCCGAAAAGAATTTTAGTAACCTGCACCTGGACAGGTACAATTTTATTCATATTGCTACGCATGGTTTTGTCGATAAAAGTAATCCTGATTTATCGGGGCTGTTTTTTGCCCCCATGAATGATTCTGATTATGATAATATTTTATATACCGGAGAAATTTACAATCTAAAAATCAATGCCGAACTGGTAACCCTTTCGGCCTGCGAAACCGGAATGGGTAAAATTGCAGAAGGGGAGGGGCTTTTGGGTTTTTCACGGGCATTTTTGTTTGCTGGCGCCAAAAACCTGCTGTTGTCGCTTTGGAAAGTGGATGATGCTTCTACTTCGCAGCTAATGAGTAGTTTTTATTCAAACCATCTGGAAAAAGAAATGCCGCTGGCTGAATCGCTTGCACAAGCAAAAAAACATTTGATTCATGAAACAAAATTCAGTCATCCCTATTTCTGGGCACCGTTTGTTCTGATAGGGAAATAGTTTCAGGTAAATTATTTCTGTCTTTTTCAACTTACTTATTTCGTTATCATAGTATTCAAAATTCACTCGATGTTGCTATTTCAACCGGTATTGTCATAATAATACATCATTCTTCAATACATTATTCCTCTATTAATCGTTTCTGCACTTTGAATGCTTCTGCAGGGTTTAGTGTGAGAATCTGGTAAATATCCTGTTGGACGAGGCCATTTTTTTCAAGTGCCGGAATAAGCAGCTCTTCTATATCGGTAAATCCTCTAAACTCTCCGCCATTGGGTTCGCCGGGGCGATACCATCCGGCATCATGTGAAAAGAGTAAACGGTTGAGCAACCTTTCTTTTTTCATTAACAGGGCAAATTCCACATAACGGTCCAGTTGGTTGGGGTTGAAATTGTCGAATGCAATCCAGGCACCGTTTCGCGCGGCTTCAATATGCATGTTAAAATCCGGTTCATTTTGGGCATGGGTCCATATAAATGCCGACGGTTGAATTTCGTAACTTCTTAAAATCTCAAGCTGCTGAAATGCTGGCATTGCCGGGCCGGTATGCGACATGATGGTTAGTCCGGTGGCTTTGTGGGTGATGCAGGCCGCTTCCACAATCTTCCGGTTAATGTCGCCCAGTGGTTCTGGCTCCACCGAAATTTTAATGAACCCCGGATAGACACCTGTGTTTTCAATTCCGTTTTTTGCTTCATCAATCCAACGCTGTGCAAGTTGTTCGGCTGTTTCTTCAAAAGCATGTACCGGTAGATATTTTCCTCCAACGGCAGAATAATATCCGGTGTTGGTAATTATATTCAGCCCCGATTTTTCCGAAAGTATTTTTAACAGTTCCGGGTCGCGGCCCAGATAAGCTGGCGTACATTCCACCATAGTAACGTATCCCAAATCTTTAATTTCTTTTAGATAGGGAAGAACTTTTTCCACTACTTCGTCTTTATTCCAACGGTTGTAACTGATGCTGTCGGCACCAATAAAATCCACCAGCAAATGTTCGTGTTCCAGTGTCTTTCCAATAGTGGAGGCAGGAATTTCACCGGTTACAGTAATTATTTTTGATTTTTTGATGGTGCAGGATGTAAGAAGGCAAAGGATAAGGCTCAGGCTCAGAAGAAGGATTAAACTCAGACGAAGGTGAGGAAACCGGATAATTTTCATTTTTGGTTGTGTTAAATTTGGTTCAATTTACAAAATCCGGTGATTATTATATTGTCTCTAAAGCTATAATATTTCAATTTACGATAAATCGGCGAAAGTGTAAGGCAAAGGCAAAGGTAAAGCAAAAGTGAGGAAACCGGATAAATACCCTTTGCCGTTGTGCTTTAGCCAACGGTATTTTTAAGATGTGGAATCTTTTTGGCCTTTAGGCCTTTATTTATTAGAGGTTAGGGAAAGTGAAGTGCCTTATGACTGCGGGCTTATCTTGCATTTTTAATTTTTCGTATTTTCCGCTTTTTCGACACCAGAATGGCGCCCGAAATTACAAGCGACGCACCTAAAATGGTTACCAGCGAAAATCGTTCGTGGGCAATCCACGACACATCCAGTTCCGTTAAAATGCCCATGGTAATAAAAGTAATAATGGGATTTATGATAATGATAACACTCACTTTGTTGGCTTCGGTATATTTCAACGCCTGGGCGAGGCAGGTGTAGGCGATAAATGTATTGGCGCCCAGGAAAAACAGCAGCAGCCACCAGGTCCAGTGCAACTGAAACAGTGGCTCCAAATGGATAAACGGTAGATATAAAACAGAGGGTAACCCAAAAAGAAAAAGATTCAGGTTTTGTACCGGATGTTTTAGGACAAGTTTTTTTTGCAGAACAGCATAAATTGCCCAGGCTACTGCACCCGAAATTACAAATATAACTCCCTCGTTATAATTTTTTTTGCTTTCAAAAAAAGCAGAAAGCTGGTCACTGTAAAAAAAAGACAATCCGGTAATTGCTATGGCAAATCCAATAATCTGATAGCGGCTGACTTTTTCCCTGAAAATAGCAAAACCCGCCGTTGCCAGCATGATTGGCCCTGTTTGGATAAAAAGCTGTGCATTGCTTGGTGTGGTTCGTTCAATGCCGAGCATAAATCCAAGGTAATTCCATGATATAGCCAGCGCGGCAAAAACGAGCAGAACAGGAGGTTTGATTAAAATTTTAAATGAAGATGGATTTCGGCCCAATTGCCAGCCAGCCAAAAGAATAAAGGCTACAAAAAAACGGAACCAGACAATTGTTTTTGGATCAACTTCCTGCACTGCAACTTTTAAAGCAATGGCCAGGAATCCCCAGAAAAAGGCGGTTACAGAAGCATAAATTATTCCCTTTGTGTGGTTTTGCATTTATGTACTAAGTTGGAGAATCCTGATCAGGTTGAAGTTTAATGTTCTTATGTGGTGCTTTTCAAGACTTCCCATTCGTCCCAAAATCAGATTTTTATCAAGTGTGGCAAATTTATTCAGGCGAAGTATGGTTGTTTTTTTTAAACCATTCGTATCCGACGGTTCAATGGAAAGATCGTATTGAGATTGCCATTGCGGTTGTGTTGTCATAAAACAAACTGTAACATCATCGCCAGAATCAATCAGCACAACTGCCGGACGATTCTTATTCCCTAAAAGATCAGTGAAAGGAAAAGGTATAAGCACAATATCACCTTTTTTCACTTGTATTTTTCTTTCAAATCGTTGACCGTGTACAAATCTTCTTCATCCTTTAAATACTCAAACGTTTTAGAATCGGAAACAAGTTGTGTAATTCCTTTTACCAGAAGTTTATCATCGGTTTTTTGCAACAGGAAATCAACAAAATCCTGAACTTCCTGTAACTTTTGATCGGGAAGCTGATTCAGTTTAATAACTGTATTTTTAATATGTTCCTGACGAGTCATTTTTTCATTAAAGATAACCAACAATTTCCATTATCGCAATCCGGCATCCAGTTCCCGTTTGAATGCTTCCACGAGTTTTTGCATGGTTTTATCGATCTGCTTTTCTTTCAGTGTACGCTGGTCGTCGCGGAGGATGAAACTTACGGCGTACGATTTTTTGCCTTCCGGAATTCCTTTGCCCTCGTACACATCGAACAAATCAACTTTACGCAAAATCTGACGTTCGGTTTTGTATGCAATGTTTTTTATCTGTTCAAATTTTACCGGTTTGTCAATCAGCAGGGCCAAATCGCGCCGCACTGCCGGGTATTTGGGCAATTCTTCAAATGTTACCCTGTGCTTTTTGCTTTCCATCAAAAGCTGGCCCCAATCGAAATCGGCATAATAAACGGGGTTTTCCAGTTCGAATTTTTTAAGGAATTTCGGATGAACAATTCCAAGGTCTGCAACTTTTTTATTGTTCCATTTAAAGCTTATTCCGTCTGAAAATAATTCATTCTCGGTTTCTTCCATTTGAATTTCGTCGGTTTTTAAACCAAGGCGCTTCAGAATATTTTCAACATACGATTTCAAATGGAAGAAAGAAGTTGGCTGTTGTTCCCCGGTCCAGCTTTCCCTCTCTTTTTGTCCGGTAATAAAAATTCCAAGGTGTTCTTCTTCCCTGTAATTGGTTTCCGGATGTTCCTTTAATTCTGTTCCTTTATAAAAATAGCAGTTCCCGAATTCGTAGAATTTCAGGTTTTTATTTTGCCGGTTCGAATTATAAGCGATGCTTTCCAACCCACCAAATAAAAGTGTCTGGCGCATCCCGTTTAAATCGGCGCTGAGCGGGTTGAGTAACTTTACAGTTTGATTTTCGCCGAAATCTTTCAGGTTTTGGTAATAGCTGCTTTTTGTCAGTGAATTCGACCATATTTCGTTGAATCCCTGCGCTGTAAGCATCTCTGCTATCAGGTTGCGGATTTGTCCCGGATTTGGTTTTTCAGCAAATTGTAATGATGATTTTACAATCGACGGAATTTCGATGTTATTGTACCCGTAAATTCGAAGGATTTCCTCGATGACATCGGCTTCGCGCTGCACATCCACCCGGTAGGGGGGTACGAGCAAGGAGAGGCCTCTTTCATCTTCATTTTCAATTTTAATTTCCAGCGATTGAAGGATTTTTTTAATGATTTCCCTTCCCATCTCTTTTCCGACCAGCCGGGTGATATTCGACCAGGAAACATTTACCGGAAAATCAGTTATTGGTTTCGGATAAACATCCACGATTTCGGAAGAAATGGTTCCGCCGGCAATTTCTTTAATAAGCAATGCCGCTCTTTTGAGTGCATAGATTACTCCGTTAGGGTCAACTCCCCGTTCGAACCGGAATGAGGCGTCGGTGTTTAAGCCATGCCGGCGCGCTGTCTTCCGGATATACACCGGATCGAAATATGCGCTTTCAAGAAATACATTTTTGGTGGCTTTTTTTACTCCGGAATGTATACCTCCGAATACGCCACCAATGCACATTCCTTTTTCGGTGTTGCAAATCATCAGGTCATCATCGTGCAGGCTGCGTTCCTCTTCATCCAGCGTTACAAATGCGGAGCCGGCTGGCATTGTTCTCACCACCACCTTATTACCGGTTATTTCTCCGGCATCGAAAGCGTGCAATGGTTGTCCGGTTTCAAAAAGCACGTAATTGGTGATATCCACAACATTGTTAATAGGAGAATGGCCAATGGCTTTCAATCTGTTTTTCAGCCAGTCGGGCGATTCTTTCACTTCAACATCAGTAATAGTCACTCCAGTGTATCGTGGACAAGCTTCCGGATTTAGGATTTCCACCGGAATTTCAAGGTTGTGGTTATCTACTTTGAAATGTTCAACAGATGGACGTGTGTACTGGATGTCAGTTTTTTTTCCAAGGAATGCTGCCAGGTCACGGGCAACACCAATATGCGATGCACCATCAATCCGGTTGGGTGTGAGGTCGATTTCAATCGCCCAATCTGATTCTACATTGAAGTACTCCCTGGCTTCGGTGCCCACTTCTGCAGATTCATCGAGCACGATAATTCCCTCGTGGTTGGTTCCAAGCCCTATTTCGTCTTCGGCACAAATCATTCCCTGCGATACTTCGCCCCTGATTTTTGCTTTTTTCAGCGTAATTTCTTCATCACCCATATATAACGTAGTTCCCACAGGTGCCACCACAACTTTTTGGCCTGCTGCCACATTGGGTGCGCCGCAAACAATGGATAACAATTCACCGGTGCCAATATCGACTGTGGTTTTGCTCAGTTTATCGGCATTGGGATGACTTTCGCAGGTAATCACCTTACCGATGACCAACCCTTTCATGCCGCCTTTTATGGTTTCCACTTCTTCGATGCTGCCTGCCTCGAGGCCTGTTTGTGTAAGAATTTCAGCAATTTCTTCCGGTGAGTGCTCCAGTTGTATATAATCTTTTAACCACGAATAGGATATCTTCATTTTAATCGAATTTTTCGAGCTTTTTTTTGAATTCGACAAAAGTAAGGATTTTTTGGGGGAATGCAGTGGGGGAGCTATTATTAAGGCAATATTATGAGAATCATTAAGGATTTCTATAGATGGTCTGGAATAAAGGAGTATGCTTATTTATAAATATTCTGCCGGTGTCCGATTTTTATTACTTCAATGATTAATTTATCATTTTCAACAGAATAAATCACCCTGTACACACCTGAACGAATTCTGTATACATTTTGGAAACCTGACATTTTTTTTGCATTTCCGGGAATTGGATTTTCAGGCAACTGTTTTATCAAACCTATTATTTTTAAACCTACAGGTTGGGGAAGTTTTAACAATTGTTTTTCTGCTGATTTGCGAAATACTATCTTATAAATCTTCGCCATGTAGCGCTTCAAATTTTGAGATGACTTCTTCAAAAGGTACTGTTTCTTCGTCCCTTGTTTTTACAATATCCTTTCTGTCTTCAATAAATTCAAGGTATTCCTGAATGAACTGTTTGTGTTTTTTAAGTTCTATTTGAACAGCTATTCTATTTCCCTTTTCATCTGTTAAATATTTTATTCCTTCCATTTTACGACTATTTTTATTCCTGCTCAAATATACCAAATTCAAAACTTTTATTGTGTTCGCTGGCAATCCTTCTGTATGAATTTTTTGAATTGCTTCCTTTTTCCATCAATCTTAATCTCAAAACAGGTGCATAATAATCCGATTGCAACGAAACCATAACCCGCAGAGATTTCGTCTCCCGTTTTTTTAAGAGCTCGGCTGAAATATGGTACCGGAAAACAAAAAAGCCGGCAGGTGATACCTCCGGCTTTCTCAAATCAACATAAAAATTTTAAATAGGTAGTGGGCTAGCAGCCAGAAGCTATTAGCTTGCAGCTACTCTTACCATGTCCTGTTTTTCATGTATTCATCCAGTTCTTCGCGCGACATGGGGAGTTCGTCTTCATTGTCGTCGAGCCATTTTATAAAGGCATCCTTAATTTCGTCGGTCCATTTGGTGTCGATTTGACCGGGTGTATATACCCCTTTCCGCAACATTTCATGGCCGAATTGGTCGCGCAGCCCGATGAATTCTCCGGTAATTACCACTTTTTGAACCAGGTGGGCGGGAATGAAAATCACCCCTTCGCGCTTGGCCAGCACCACATCCCCGGGAACTACTGCAGCCCTGCCTATCCGGATGGGAACATTAATTCCGGTAACCGTCATTTCCATAATATACGAAGGGTCGAAGCCACGGGTAAATGCATTAAACCCTTCGATTTTTGAAAGTCCTTCCAGATCGCGGGCGCCGCCGTTAAACACAACACCAGTTTTCGATTTGGCATAAATGGAGTTGCCCAGATTATCGCCAATTAAAGTGCCGTCGATAACTTTTCCAAAACCATCGGCCACATACACATCGCGTTCTTTCAGCATATCTATCGGCCAGGAATTGGATGCCCCGATTCGGCCCTGTTCTTTTCCAAGGGTTTCAATCTGTTCTTTAATTTCAGGCCGGGAAGGAGAATACTGTACAGTTAATGCACGGCCAACAAAGGGTTTGTCGTTGATGGTTGTCCACCCTCCTTCAAATTGATTATGATACCCTTCGTTGCGTAAAATGCCCCAGGCTTCTTCAATGGAAAGGTTGAGCAGCCTGTCGAGCAGTTCGTCGGGGACAATCGGGCGTCCGCCGGCATCGCGTTCACCTTCCCATTTTGGGGTGTAAAACTTCATTAGTTCATTCGATGGTTCAATCTGTGCCATACTGAAACCGGCTGTTCCGGCAATAATTACGATTAAGAGAATCAGTTTTTTCATGATATTATTAATTATTAAGTTATTTGTGTTTTTTATTTTTCTTACCCCTCTGCCTGTCGGCATCTCTCCTCATGAGGGGGAGAATGCTTTAATGTAACTAATTGCAAGATTTCAATTTTCACCCAATTTTTTTATAGAACGCTTTTCCCTCAAGAGGGAAAATGGCGGAGCCAAAAGGGTAGAGAATATTCTCATTCTCTAAATTCAGTTTTAATTTTCAAAAGTACTTCATCAATGTTTTGTATTTCTTCGTTATTTATCCTCAATACTTTTATCCCCAATTCATTTAATATTTCATCTCGCCGATTATCGTCTTTTTTTCTGTATAAATGAATTTTTCCATCCAATTCTATCGCTAAATTTTCATTGTAGCAGAAAAAGTCAGGCACATAAAAGAAATGTTCATCTTTATTCGAGTCATAAATAATGGCGTGTTGTCTCAAAAATTTACGACCATCTAATTGCTTTTTTCTTAAATGCCGCCACAACTTTCGCTCTTCTGGTGTTGCATTATTTCTGAGGCTACGAGTAACTTGTTTTATTTGTTCGTATTTCATTCATTCTCAATGTTTATTTTAATTTTTTTTACCCCTCTGCCTGTCGGCATCTCCCCTCATGAGGGGAGAATACTTTGATGTCATTATCTGCAAGATTTCAATTTTTACTCAATTTTTTATAGAACGCTTTTCCCTTTTGAGGGAAAATGGCGAAGCCAAAAGGGTAGAGAATATTCTCATTCTCTAAATTCAGTTTTAATTTTCAAAAGTACTTCATCAATGTTTTGTATTTCTTCGTTATTTATCCTCAATACTTTTATCCCCAATTCATTTAATATTTCATCTCGCCGATTATCGTCTTTTTTTCTGTATAAATGAATTTTTCCATCCAATTCTATCGCTAAATTTTCATTGTAGCAGAAAAAGTCAGGCACATAAAAGAAATGTTCATCTTTATTCGAGTCATAAGTAATGGCGTGTTGTCTCAAAAATTTACGACCATCTAATTGCTTTTTTCTTAAATGCCGCCACAACCTTCGCTCTTCTGGTGTTGCATTATTTCTGACGCTACGAGTAACTTGTTTTATTTGTTCGTATTTCATTCATTCTCAATGTTTATTTTAATTTTTTTTACCCCTCTGCCTGTCGGCATCTCCCCTCATGAGGGGAGAATACTTTTATGTAGCTAATTGCAAGATTTCAATTTTTACCCAATTTTTTTAAAGAACGCTTTCCCTCAAGAGGGAAAATGGCGGAGCCAAAAGGGTAAAGTAAAATTATTCTCAAACATTTCTTTTTGCAATACAATTTCCTGATATGATATCTGCAAAACTTACAGCTCTTTCAGGTTATCCTCTCTTTCTCAATTATTTTATCTTTTTCTTCTTCATCCTGTTCATTGCCGGTTGGTTTGTTGCGCCACCAGGTGGCAAGTGATGAACCTGTTATGTTCATCATAGGGCCGAAAACGGCTGGTGCCAGACCAACGGTGGCTACTTTTCCCATTTGTAGCGCCAGACCAGATGCCAGCCCGCCGTTTTGCATGCCCACTTCAAGGGCAATGGTGCGGCAATCCTGTTCTTTCATTCGCAGCACAAATCGCGAAATGCTGTATCCTAAACCATAGCCAAACATATTTTGAAGGAAACTTGCTAAAATTAGTAATAGTCCTACCTCGAGCAAACTTTCGCGGCCGGCGGCGGTAATAATGGTGATGATTATCCCAATTCCGAGCATGGATATAAATGCCAGTGTCTTGTTCAGCCATTCTTTGTTTCCTTTCGCCAGAAATTTAAAAATGTAGGCACCTGCAACAGGAAGTACCATAAACCATAAGACATCATTCCCGATACCGGAGATAAAGCTTCCAACTTCAATTCCGGTGGTTTGGAAAGAGATGTAGTTTTTAAGCACAACAATCAGCAAATAACTGATTAACTGGATGATTTTGCTTTTAAGTGAAACCTTTGTCAATGAAAAGATATTAAAAATCAGACCGGCAACAATTGGTAAAATAACCATATTGAAAATGCCGATCATCATGTTCCAGAAATCCACTTCTACCATTTGCCCTGCAAGTGTTTTCATCAGGAATGGAGTCAACAGCGGCGAAAGCAAAGTGGCAAAGGCGGTAAGTGTCACCGATAGAGCCAAATTGGCTTTGGCAATAAACGACATCACGTTTGATGCAAGTCCGCTGGGCGATGAACCCACCAGCACGATTCCGGCTGCAATTTCCGGTGGAAAACCAAACACAGTTGCAACAGTTATTCCCACAACAGGCATAATGGTGAACTGGCAAATAATTCCTGCAATTACTCCTTTGGGCATTTTAATTACCCCTGCAAAATCGTTTAGGCTCATTTGCGAACCCATTCCAAACATGATGATTTGCAACAGCGGTATAATCAACAGCTTTAGCTCGAAATCTCCTATGGAAAGGAAATATGTGGGATAATACATGGAAACGGCTACCGCCGCTGCAATCCAAAGAGAATATGAAAATCCTTTCAGCTTTTCAAAACCCCTGAAACTTATTGCCAGCCCAATAAATCCCAGGATCAGGAAAGGACCGGTAAATTCTGTTTTTCCTGAAAAATACAGAAGGACAAAAACAATATAAAACAGTACTGAAGGTAGTATAAATCCTTTATAAAATGTTTTATGTTTCACGGTTTATAACTTTTAGCAAGTCCGGATGGTTATATCAAAATGATTGTTCAGCATTACATTTTCCATTTTTGCATATTTCTCTTCGGAAACAATAACCACCGACGGTCGTATTTGGCGGTTAAATCTACTAAAGATTTTCAAAATGTAAAAGTTGAAGGGCGTTGCAATTCTGCTGCAGCCGGTTTTTTATTCGTTACCGGATGGACAAAACCTGCAGAATAATGATGATAAAGAAAACAACAAATTGAGGGATCGTGATTTTGAAAATTTCCCTGTGTATGAAACCGGCAATTATCAGGCTTGTGATGAAGTTAATAAGTACAATTCCCAAGGGAAAGTAAGCTGAAATTCCCGGCAGTTGAATGACATTAGCCGAGGTTAACACCTGGACTATTCCAACAGCAAACAACAATATTCCGCCTTGAAATATCATTGTTCGTAAAGAGCCAATCATTATTGAATCACTGGTTATTTTTTTCAGTTCAGGTATTTGTTTCTTTTCACCGTAAATATTGTGAGCAATACTTATTAAGATGATCATTATTCCTGCCGCTATTCCCATTTCTTCCTGCTTTATCAAATCGATTAAGAATGCAAATAAAAACAATAAAATCCAACGTACGCCGGAATGTGGCAATCGAAGGCAGAAATTATTTTATCCCAAATAACTTATTTCAATGACGATTGTTTCTTTTCAGAAGCAATCCATCAAAATTAATTGCTGGAGAAGCCCTTTTATGAGATGGAAAAAAAACATGTTGGAACAGTTGTCATTGGAGCCGGGCAAGCCGGTTTGGCAGTAGCCTATTATTTGAAAAAGTACAACGAAGATTTTATAATACTGGATGCTGGAAAAGAAGTAGGCAGTTCATGGCGTGAACGTTGGGATTCCCTGCGGCTTTTTACACCTTCACAGTACGATGGACTTCCGGGCTTTAAGTTTCCTGTTGTCCGGGAAACTCTTCCTACTAAAGAAGAAATGGCAGATTATCTGTCGGATTATGCCAAAAAATTTTCATTGCCCGTTGAATTGAAAACAGAGGTTTTGGAACTTCACCGTGCAGGCGATGGTTACGAAATAATCACTTCAAAAGGGAATATTTATACACAAAATGTGGTTGTTGCCACAGGCACAAATCCCAAAGCTTATGTTCCTTCATTTGCTACGGAACTCAACAGTGATATTGTTCAGATTCACTCATCGAAATATAAAAACCCACAATTATTTCCGGCATCGGATACATTGATTGTGGGGGCAGGAACATCGGGTGTTGAAATAGCGATTGAACTTTCAAAAAGCCGTCCAACAATGCTTTCAGGAAAACCAACGCCCCACATTCCGGATTTTATTTTTCATTATTTCGGAAGGCTTTACTGGATGTTTGCTTACTACATTCTGACGATTAAAACACCAATCGGCCGCAAAGTCAAACCCATTGTTACGGCCAGTGGCGGCCCGTTAATCAGTGTATCCATGAACGAAGTTAACGAAGCCGGAGTTCAACGGCTACCCCGAATAAAAGGAGTAGAAAACGGATGGCCCCTGCTGGAAGATGGCCGTGTAATGCCTGTGACATCTATTGTTTGGGCAACCGGCTACAAACCTGACTTTTCGTGGATAAAGCTGGATGCGACCGGTGAAAATGGCTGGCCAAAAACCTATCGTGGCGTTGCTGAAAAATATGAAGGTCTTTATTTTGCAGGAATGATTTTCCAGTTTGGATTAACGTCAGGACTTGTTGGTGGCGTTGGCAGAGATGCAGCATTTGTTGTAAATCACCTTCGTAAAAGAGTTAAAAAATGACTTTTTTCGGCTATAGACGCGATGCATAGCGTCTCTGAAACGGAACACCAAGATTCAGGTTCTATTTCGCAAAATATAATTATCCGATGAATCATCAATTCGGATAAGGTATTTTTTGAAGGCTTGTGAATTTGACAATCCGGTGCCTGATGATGTATCGCGGTTATCCTTTGCCGTTGTGCTTTAGCCAACGGTTAAATAAATGCAGTAAACTCCTTTGGGTTTTAACCCTTTTCTTTTTCCGTTAATCGTAAAACAGGGACTAAAATCCATGATGACCCGGCATTTCAAATCCCATGAATGGGACGGCAAATGACATCTGCCATTTCTGTTTTGTAATACAACTATGTTTTGACAAGGGAATTTTAAAATGCTGCTCCGGTAAAAACGATCGTGAACCGGCGGTGCCTGATGATGATGTTTCTCGGTTGCCGTTGTACTTTAGCCAACGGTTAAATAAATGCAGTAAACTCCTTTGGGTTTTAACCCTTTTCTTTTTCCGTTAATCGTAAAGCAGGGACTAAAGTCCATGATGACCGGGCATTTCGAATCCGCCCCATGAATGGGACGGCAAATGATATCTGCCATTTCTGTTTTGTAATGCAACTATGTTTTGACAAGGGAATTTTAAAATGCTGCTCCGGTAAAAACGATCCTGAACTGGCGGTGCCTGATGATGTTGTATCGCGGTTATCCTTTGCCGTTGTGCTTTAGCCAACGGTTAAATAAATGCAGTAAACTCCTTTGGGTTTTAACCCTTTTCTTTTTCCGTTAATCGTAAAACAAGGGACTAAAGTCCATGATGACCGGGCATTTCGAATCCGCCCCATGAATGGGACGGCAAATGATATCTGCCATTTCTGAATTGAATACACCTATTGTTTTAGAATGGGAATATAGTTTTAACCAATGGTTTCGAGGTAAAGCTCTTCCACCTTTTTCCGTGCCCAGGGCGTGCGGCGCAAAAACTTCAGGCTCGATTTAATGCTGGGATCTTTGCGGAAACAATTGATTCGGATGCGTTCGCCCAGTTCTTCCCAGCCATAATAACTGACCAGATAAACCATAATGGCTTCGAGGGTTTTTCCGTGTAATGGATTATTGGGTTGAGTCATTTATAAATTGCAAAATTGATAAACTGTAAAATTGAAAAACTGATAAATTGTGAAATTGTAAAATTGATAAATTGTGAAATTGCTTAGATTTTTAAACCATCCAGCAAGTCAATGTATAATTCGATTGCTTTAAAAATTTCACTTTTATAAATATATTCATTGGCAGTGTGCGAACGTGCCGAATCGCCGGGGCCCATTTTTACCGAAGGGAATGAAATAATCGCCTGGTCGGATGTAGTGGGCGAACCGTAGCAGTGTATTCCTTTTTCCGTTGCCTTTTTTACAAACGGATGGTTTTCTGAAATGCCCGATGAATTTAACCGCAGCGACCGCGCTTTCACTTCCGATGTCAGCAGTTCGGAAATAATTTTTAGTACCTCACTGTTGTGGTAATGTTCGTTGGTGCGCACATCCGCTACAAAGTGGCAGTTATCGGGCACTACATTGTGCTGTGTTCCGGCTTCAATTTGGGTGACGGTAACTTTCACTTCGCCCAGCACCTTCGAAACTTTTTCAAACTTATAATCCCGGAGTTTCTGAATATCATCCAATGCCTTGTACAGCGCGTTTTCACCTTCTTTGCGGGCGGCATGACCCGATTTGCCGTGGGCGTAACAATCGAGTACCAGCAACCCTTTTTCGGCAATGGCCAATTCCATTTTGGTTGGTTCGCCAACAATGGCAAAATCAACCGGCGCTATCTCCGGAAGAACAAGGGCCAGCCCGTTTTGGCCCGAAATTTCCTCTTCGGCCGTGGCCGCAAAAATCAGGTTGTACGGTAAATTTTCGGTTTCATAAAAATGAATAAAAACAGCCAGCAGCGCCACCAGCGGGCCACCTGCATCGTTGCTTCCCAGCCCGGTTAACTTGTCACCTTCGTCGAGCGGTGTATATGGATCGACGGTATATCCTTTGGCCGGTTTTACTGTGTCGATGTGCGAATTCAGCAAAACCGACGGTTTTTCACTGCTGAAATATTTATTGAACGCCCAGGTATTGTTCTGCTTTATTATAAATGGAATGTGCCGGTCGTTCAGAAATTTGCGCATAATTTCAGCCGCCTGTTCTTCTTCCTTGCTGAAAGAGGGTGTCGAAATTAGCTGCTTTAACAGATCGATGTATTTTTCCATGATTTTGGATTTCTTGCCAGATGACAAAAGTCGTAAAAATATTCCATTTTCATTCAAATCAGGTTTTGGGTATCGCGGTGCACAGGGAAATGCAGAAAGCAACCGGAGTTTACTGCACTGTCCACTGACGGAAAAACCGGGAAAAAACACCATCCAAAAGCCAGGGGCCAAAATTTACCTGGTTTGATTTTGTGGAAAAAATTGTTTCGGAAATGTTTTATTTTATCTGAATGTTCGTAATTTTGCGAACTACGAAATATAGCTAACGATTCAGTAAAATGAACCGCAATAATTTAAAAAATTACCATGGAAATTAAAGTTTTGGGAACGGGCTGCCGTAAGTGTCAGAAACTGGAAGAGTCGGCAAAACTGGCAGCGCAGGAGTTGAACATTGATGCAAAGGTTGAAAAAGTGGAAGATATCTATAAAATTATGCAGTATGGTGTTATGACCACTCCTGCGCTTGTGGTAAACGAAAAAGTTATGGTGAAAGGATATGTTCCTTCCATGAAAGAACTAAAAGAAATTTTAGCCGGTTTAAATCAGTAAAAATGACGAAACAGCGGGTAGTATTATTGCACAAACAACTGAACGGCTGGTGGATTCCTGCCCTTTTATTGCCGGTTTGGATTTTTATTTACTTGAACCTTCAGGCGGTAGCCGGATTTTTGGTCGATGAAATTGCCGGAATGAAAGCCGGCGGGCGCCTGACCGAAAGCATTCGTTTTTTTGTGTATGAGGTACCAAAAGTAATGCTGCTGCTGGTGCTTATTGTTTTTGTGGTAGGAATAATCAGAAGTTGGTTTTCGCCCGAAAAAACGCGGAAGGCGCTGGAAGGAAAGTCGTTATTTGCCGGAAATGTAATGGCTTCGGGACTGGGAATTGTAACTCCGTTTTGTTCCTGCTCCGCCATTCCGTTGTTTCTCGGATTTGTTGAAGCCGGCATTCCGCTGGGTGTTACATTCTCGTTTCTCATTGCAGCGCCGCTCATTAACGAAGTCGCATTAATTCTCCTGGCCGGTTTGTTTGGCTGGCGGGTGGCCCTGATTTATGTTTTTACCGGGTTAACCATTGCCATTGTTTCTGGATTTATTCTCGAAAAACTGAAGTTGCAGCGCTTTGTTGCCGATTGGGTGTTCAGCATCAAATCAAATCAGGCGGGCATGGTGGAACAAAAACTGACTGCTGACGATCGGGTGCAGGCCGGTATAACTGCGGTGAAGGAAATTGTAGGGAAAATCTGGATTTACATCATCATCGGAATTGCAGTGGGGGCGGGGGCACACGGTTTTGTGCCCGACGATTACCTGGCCGGACTGCTGGGTGAAAACAACTGGTATGCGGTTCCACTCGCCATTTTAACCGGCATTCCACTTTATTCAAATGCCGCCGGAATTATTCCAATCGTCAGCGTGCTCATGGAAAAAGGGGTGACACTGGGAACAGCACTGGCATTTATGATGTCGGTTATCGGGTTGTCGCTGCCTGAAATTATTATTCTGAAAAAAGTATTGAAATGGCAATTGATTGCTGTTTTTATTGCAGTGGTAGCCGCCGGAATTACCGTTGTTGGTTTTATTTTCAATTTTATCCGGATATGATTGTTTGCGCGGACAGAGACGCTATGCATCGTATCTCTACAGAAAAAAGACATATTTTGCATTTCTTATTCCTTATTTTCTTCACTTCCGGATTCCAGATTCAGTGTGTTAAATTCAATTTTGCTTTTGCGCGGGCAGAGACGCGATATCGCATCGCAACAAAATAATGTATAAATTCCAGAGTCGGTTTAATGCCGGTGTCATTGTTCCAACATGAATTTCCTT
Source organism: uncultured Prolixibacteraceae bacterium (assembly GCA_963771595.1). GTDB lineage: Bacteria > Bacteroidota > Bacteroidia > Bacteroidales > Prolixibacteraceae > CAVYUC01. The sequence goes on from CAVYUC010000012.1 coordinate 36,495, forward strand.
CCCAAAAACTCTTATCTTTGTGCCGAAAAGATATCAAAATGAACAAAAAGTTTTATCCGGTTTTGTTGATTGGTGCAGTGCTAGCGCTGCTGCTGGCCGGTTTTCTTTTTAAGCAAAAAATAAACGGGCTGGTATCCGAACAAATGAAAAAACAGGCGGGAACAGAAGTTGTACTTTCGGGCGAGGCGTGGGTGGATTCCTTGTTTAACTATCAAAACAACGGAAAAAATTTCAGCTACACGCTGCTCGAATTCAGTACTGACCGCTGCACCGTTTGCAAACTTATGAAAACAGAACTGGAAAAAATTCAGAACAACCGTTCCGATATCAACGTGGTTTATTTGAATACCATGAATCCCAATACCCAAAATGTAATGCAATATTTTGGCATTTCAGTCACGCCTACACAACTTGTTCTAGATAAAAAGGGCGCTGAATTATTCCGGAATTACGGATTTATTGCTGCCGATGGGTTGACAGCAAAAGCAGCAGAACGGTAATTCTAAAACTGCCGGTTCATTTGATTTTAATTGGAATTTTTCTAATTTCGGGTCAAAACCATTCAAATGAAACTAATTTTCAGTCTGATTCTCCAGACCACTATTATCCTTTTTTCAGGAACCGTAAAAGCACAAAAATTAAAAAAGAAAATCAATGATTCGGGACTTATAAAAGAGGTATTTTTCCTTGACAAAAAAACAAAATTTAAGGAGGGAAATTCTTTTATCATCGATAAAGAAACCAAAGACACATTGGTCTGGGGACAATATCACAATGGAATTTGTTGCGGAATGTGGAAAGTAAACAGTAAAAGAACGGGACACCGAATTATGGAATATGATTTCGATTCCGATACACTGTCATTCCTTTCAAATGAAATGCTAACCGACTCATTTCTGGTTGTCGATAACGGTAATGCTAAAACCGCCGCGGTTGAAAGACCGTTGTTATTCATTGGCTGGGAAAACCAGCTTAATTGGGAAATAGTTACCAAACTAAAATTACCTGAAGATTTCCTGCGTTTGGGGATGAGCGGGGCAAGCATAATTAATTTTACATTCGATGAAAACGGATATATAAGCAGTAGCAAAATTCTGTCCCCTTTAAATGCTGAAATAGAACAACAGGTAAATGCAATTATAAACCGATTAAGCGGAAGGTTTATACCTGCCCGTGTGAATGGGCAGAATGTTCCTAGTTCAGTGTATTTAAAGCTGAATATTTATCAGCATGATGGTGTACCTGCAATGTCACTGCCCGCAAAACCATATGTATGGGAAATAAACATGTCCTATCATCCAATAATACTGAAGAAAAAGGTTATTACTACTACTTCTGTTGTTAGTTATAAATAATTACAACTCAGTTATACCGCCGGCTTTTGTTCATGAAACAATTGGTTTGAGCAACTCATTTGCAACCTCCTGAATTCAGCAAAAATGACATTCAGTGCATGTAAATTTTCATTCGGTTTTTGCATTAAGGAAGTGATTACACTGGTAATTTTTGTTGGCTTTTCGTTGCTGTTTTTTAAGAATGAAACTTTCCGGCTTAACCATTTAATTGGTTTTGTTTTTCTTGTGCCGGCGGTTTATTTTATCTTCAAAAAATAGAACAGATTTCTGCTGAATAATATAAAGGCTAACCTCTTTATACACTAAAAAAGAATATATATTTGTTTCGGATTTGAATTTCCCGGGTTACAACTAACACGTTCCATTAGAGCTATGAAAAAACCAAAAACCGTTTCACTCGTTGCATTCATTTTTATGCTGATTCTGGCAGGATGCAAAAAAGAAGAGGATGTTATTTTCAACCAGCTTACTTTTCCGGCAGAAGTTACCTTCGGAAAGTTAACCGATAAAGCAGATCTGGTTATTGGCAATAACAGCGGGAAAACACTTGCTGTCCGGTTGATTTTTAACGAAGTGGTCAATTACCGGAACGAAATGGAATCTAATCAGATTCTGGAAGCCGGCGGCACACTAACCCTTTCCTTATCGCTAAACCGTTTACTGGTTGATAAGGAACTCTATTCCATGAATATTGAAATTCAGATTCCTACCCTCAGTAATGCTGTCCGGGTTCCCGTGGTGGTTCATTCTGCTTTGCCTCAGACGTTTTCGCTTGATTATAATATAACTGACGCCGTTTATGACGAAACAGGCAACCGAATTCTGGCCATTTCTTCCCTGCCCGAAAATGCATTGCTTAAAATTGATCCTTCAACGGGAGAGATGCAACAAACAAAACTCCATTCCAAACCACTTTCCCTGTATGTGAATAATCAACTCCAAAAAGTTGTAATAGGCCAGGCCGACAGGTTCTCCGTTATTGACTTAAATACCGGAGTAATTGTTCGCGAAACACTAACTGAATTTGGAATAAGGCCGGTTATTATGCCTGATGAAAAATGGATTTATGCCATCCAATCGGATTACGGCAATTTTTACAGGATAAACCTGGAGACGGATGAAGTGATTTATGCCGGCTATACAGGGCCACTGAAGATGGAGTTACATCCGCACCTAAAAAATGGCATTCTTTCCTCCATCATCGATACACATCCATCCACGCTCGATGTTTATGACGCTTCAGAGATGCCGGAAAACAAACTGTATTCATCGCTGCGGGTAGGGGATACCCGCGACATTTACAACAATTTCTGGATCACAAAAGATAAGAAATGGATTGTTTCCCGAGGGAAGTGCGTATTTACCTGTTCGGCAGACAGGAATGCGGATTTGCAATTTGTGAAGGTACTTTTCGACGGGAAACTGATTAATTCGATGGTGCACCTGAGCAATTACGGAAAAATAGTTACCATCAGCCGGCAGAGGCTGTGGTTTCCCGATCAAAATTTGCTGGTGATTTACGACGATTCGGAATTTGATATCCTGGGAAAATTTCCTTTACCCGAAACCAATCTGATTCCGGGAGAAGAAGCCAATTCAGAAGGCTTCTTTGCTTTCACCGATAATGCTCAAAAGAATCTGGCCGTGCTGGTTGCCAGCAGCGATGTGCCTTCCGAAGATAACAGGTGGACGTTGCTGATATACAAAACGGATGATATTTTCAGTGAATAAATATACATGTAAACCTTATGAAAAAATTAACTGCTGTTATTCTCTTTATTGCTTTTATTTCAACTGCTTTTGCACAAACCGAAAAGGGTAAGTTTTTAATTGCCGGAAGCAGTGACATGAATTTTACATTCTTAAAAACACATACCGAAGGCGATAATTACGAAAGCGATCCGGTGAAAACCAATTCCTTTGAACTGACCCCGATGCTGGGATATTTTTTGACCAGTAATTTTGCAGTAGGGTTAGAAGCCCCTGTTGCTTTATCTGTGGAAAAACAGGATGGGGATGTGGCTAAATCAAAATCATTTGTAATTGGCCCTTTTGCTCGGGTGTATTTTGGAAATAAAAATGTAAAACCTTTTGTGCACGGCGCTTTTGGATTGGGCAAAAGCAAGGATGATATCGATTTTGATTATGTACAGTATCCGGATCAGTTGGTTAAAACCAAACTATCGGTTTATGAATTTGCCGGAGGCCTGAGCTTTTCGCTGCATGAAAGAATTGCCCTTGAACTGAGTGTTTCATACGGTTCGGCAAATGCCCGGTTTAAAGATTATTACAACCAGGATACAAATAGCATTGCCAGGGGAATTTCTGCAGATTTTGGAATTGCAATTCTGTTGTAACTTTGACTACACCATTAAGCATTAATATTCCGGTGCGCTGCACCTTTTAATTACATTAAAACATTCTATCTACAAAGATTCCGGTGCGCTGCACCTTTAAAATAGGCCGTCATATCTAAATCTTTGAAGAAAGCTTGCATTAATTTTCCGGTGGCAATGTACCAGACATTTTATCTGCAAAGATTTCAGAACACTGCTTCTCTAAAAGAGCCACAGAGTGGCGAAATCTTTGTAGAACCCAAATTATTCCGCCAAGAAGGTGCAGAGCACCGTAATATAAAATGAATGTTGAGTTTTGAGCAGACCCTGATGAATTCATAGTGGTCTTAATTTAAATTAAGCGGGTCCCTTTACCGGTTGCAATATTTTCTGTGTTGGTAATCAATACTTCTTTTACTCCCCTGCGCTTGGCACGAAAACCGGTTTCAAGCTTCGGCACCATTCCCGAACTAATTACTCCGGAGTTTTTATATTCGTTAAACAAGGCAGGGTTCAAATCATAAACAATACTATTTTCATCGTTCTGGTCGAGCAAAACCCCTTTCTTTTCGAAACAGTAAAACAGGTACACACTGAAGTGGTTGGAAAGTTCCATGGCAACTTCCGATGCGATGGTATCTGCATTGGTGTTTAACAGGTTCCCTTTTCCGTCGTGTGTGAGCGGCGCCACCACCGGAACCACATTCTCGTCAATCAGTAACCGCAGCTCGCGGCTGTTAACATCGGTAACATCACCAACAAAACCATAATCAATTTCCTGCACCGGGCGTTTAACGGCAGTAATCAGGTTTAAGTCGGCACCGGTAAGGCCAAGTGCATTGCATCCGCGTGCCTGCAGCCCGGCAACAATTCTTTTATTCACCAGTCCGCCATAAACCATTGTAACCACTTCCAGCATCTCCTTGCCGGTAATCCGCCGGCCTTCCACCATGTTGGTTTCAATACCCAGCTTTGCCGCAATATCAGTGGCAGTGCGGCCACCGCCATGAATCAGTATTTTATGGCTTGAAATTTTATTAAACTGGTCGAGCAGGGCATTCATTGATTCTGGCTCTTCTACAACTTTCCCGCCTACTTTAATAATTGTTAGTCTGTCCATCGCTTTCCGGATTAAAGGTTTAAAAAATTCTCGAGTATTGCCGCCCCAACTGTTCCACTTTTCTCGGGATGGAACTGTGTGGCATAAAAATTATCTTTTTGCAGCGCTGCACTAAACGGAACGATGTAATTTGTGGTGGCTGCAGTATGTTCGCCCAGACCTGCATAATAGGAGTGGACAAAATAAACGTATTGATTTTCGATATTGTGATTAAAAATTTCACTCTTTAACGCAGTAATTGTATTCCATCCCATATGCGGAACTTTTGTAACGAACTCATTTCCGGGTTCAGGGATAAAGCGTTTTACCGGCTCATCAAAAATTCCAAGGCATTTGGTATCGCCTTCTTCAGAATGCGAGCACATAAGCTGTAACCCCAGGCAGATTCCAAGTACCGGCTGTTCCAGCGACACAATCAGTTCGTCCAGTTTGTGTTTTCGCAAATAAGCCATGGTTGTGCTGGCCTCTCCGACTCCCGGGAAAATCACCTTTTCTGCTTTCCTTATTTTATCCGGATCGGCCGTTATATCAGCATTTACTCCCAGCCGGTTGAGTGCGTTATTCACCGATTCAATATTTCCTGCATTGTATTTTATGATGACGATATTCATTTTTCGGTATTCATACTTTTTTGTAATTGTGGAAATCCGTCAGGAACAAACAAACAAACAATCAATTTATGAACTTTTAAGCAACAAATCAATAACATCCTTCATCTCGTTGAATTCTTCCGGTTTATATAGGCGCGTAAGAAAAACAATCTTTCCTGTTTTGTCGATGATAACATTCCGGGTTACCCCTGCATTTTCCTTTGCAAAAGTGTAGAAAATCTTTCCTTCGGGATCAAGTGCCAGCGGATAGGTTATTTTCATATCGGCGGCAAATTTCTGCACTATTGGCAGGGGTTCATCCAAATCAACCCCGATGAGCATAAAATCACTGTTGTTTTTATGTTTCTGCCAGATTTCATTTTCAATATGCGGCATTTCTTTCCGGCAAACGCTGCACCAGCTTGCCGTAAACTGCAGCATCACGATTTTACCTTTTAAATCGTTGGCAGTTATTGTTTTGCCATTTGCCAACTGCAGTTTGAATTCCGGTAACTGCTGGCCGATTTCAACTTTATAACCGTATTCTTCCGGAGTCTGGTTTGTTGTTTGCGCCCGGCCTGTGCAGGCAGCCGCAAGAATTAAAAACAGAAAGATAGAGCTTTTCATTTTACAATCAATTAAATACAACTGTGCGGTTGTTGTATACCAGAATCTTTCGCTGTAGGTGCTTGTACACTGCCTGCGATAAAACAATCTTTTCCAAATCACGGCCTTTTCTTACCAGTTTCTGCACCGTATCGATATGGCTGCAGCGGGTAACATCCTGTTCAATAATTGGTCCGGCATCCAAATCGGAAGTTACATAATGGCTGGTTGCCCCGATAATTTTAACGCCGCGTTCATGTGCGGCATGGTATGGTTTGGCCCCAGCAAATGCCGGTAAGAAGGAATGATGAATGTTGATTACCTTATTCGGGAACCGTTTTACAAAATCCGGTGAAAGTATTTGCATATACCGCGCCAGTACAACAAAGTCGATATCATTTTTTTGCAGCAGTTCAATCTCCTTTTGTTCCTGTTCCTTCTTGTTTTCCGAAGTTACGGGGAAATAATGAAAATCGATACCAAAACGTTCGGCCACAGGTTTCAAGGTCTCATGATTACTGATGATGAACGGAATTTCAACATCCCATTCGCCGGCTGCATAGCGTGCCAGAATATCAAACAGGCAATGTGGCATTTTGGACACAAACAGTGCCATTCGCGGAATTTCATCTGTAAAATAAATCCTCCAGTACATATTCAGCGGAGTGGCAATCAGCGTATCGAAATACTCCCCGATTTTTTCTGTCGGAATGGCAAAACCTTCCAGTTCCCATTCCACGCGCATGTAGAATATATGTTCTTGCCGGTCAACATGCTGGTCCAGGTATATAATGTTACCATTGTTTTTATTCAGAAATTCGGTTACTGTTGCCAGGATTCCCTGTTTATCCGGGCAATGAATCAGCAGAATTGCCGTGTTCTTTTTTTCGCGAAGTGGTTTTATGGTTTTCATAATTAAAAGCCCCCTTTTTGCCGCGAGGGTGACGACTTTGATTTATTTTTCAAATTTCATATATTCAGTATTTATCTTCCTTTGGCCTCCCATTGAGAAGGATTGGAGGGACTTCTTTTTACAATTTCCCTTTTGTCGAAGGTAATTCAAAATTGTAAATATCCCGTTTAACAGCCATTTTAATTGATTTCGCCAAAGCTTTAAAGATGGCTTCAATCTTATGGTGTTCGTTTGTTCCTTCCGCTTTAATGTTCAGGTTACACAGTGCCGCATCGGAAAAGGATTTAAAAAAATGCATGAACATTTCGGTGGGCATGTCCCCAACCTTTTCGCGTTTAAAATCTACCTCCCACACCAGCCACGGACGTCCGCCAAAATCGATGGCAACCTGTGCAAGACAATCATCCATGGGGAGGCAAAAGCCGTAACGTTCCATTCCTTTTTTATTGCCCACCGCCTTCCGGAATGCTTCGCCGAGTGCCAGTGCAGTGTCTTCAATGGTGTGGTGCTCATCTACTTCCAAATCGCCCTTTACAGTGATTTCCAAATCAACACCGGCATGCCGTCCAACCTGTTCAAGCATGTGGTTGAAAAAGTTTAAACCGGTAGAAATTTTACTGACTCCGTTTCCGTCAAGGTTCAGTTTTACCGAAATGGCTGTTTCTTTTGTAGTACGGACTACTTCGGCTGTCCGCTCGGGCGCGGCAACGCAGGTGTAAATATCGTCCCAGTCATCCGAAACCAGCACGCAATAATTTTCAAGTCCCGATTTCACTAATTTCTGCGATAAACTGCCGTCGTTCAGCAAAATACCTTTGGCGCCTAAATTTTTTGCCAGTTCAATATCCGTCAGCCGGTCGCCGATTACAAAGCTTTTTGCCAAATCGTAATCACCCTCCAGGTATTCTGACAGCATGCCAATTCCAGGCTTGCGGGTATCCAGTTTTTCTTCCGGCAAGCTGGAGTCGATTAAAATATCATCGAAGGAGATACCTTCATTTTCAAATGCCTTTAACATTTTATTTTGCACCGGCCAGAATGTTTCTTCAGGATAGGAATCCGTTCCCAGCCCATCCTGATTGGTGACAATAACCAGTTCGTAATCCAGGTTCTTGCTGATGTTGAAAAGATTACGGAATACTCCAGGTACGAATTCCAGCTTTTCCAAAGAATCCACCTGTTCGTCTTCAGGTTCCGCTATCAGCGTTCCGTCACGATCAATAAACAGCGCTTTTTTCATCTCATTCAATATTTAGGTTTTATATGGTATTCCAACTTTAATTTCTGTTCAACTGCTTTTCCGGCAGGATTTAAATGGTTATCTTTTTTGCAATCGCCGGTTATCCGCATCTCAAATCAGTTCGCGCAATGCTTTCAGCAATTCATTGTTCTCTTCCGAAGTTCCTATTGTAATCCGCAGGCTTTTGTCGCACAAATATATTTTGGAACGGTCGCGGACAATGATTTCCTTCTCTGTCAGGTATTTATAAATACCGGCTGCATCATGCATTTTAACCAGCAGGAAATTGGCATCGGAAGGAAAAACCTGCAAAACAAAAGGAAATTCTTTTAACAATTGCGACATTTTTACCCGCTCTGCAATAATCAGCTTTATCCATTTTTGCACCTTTTCGTTGTTCTCTATAAGTTCAAGCGCTTTCTGCTGCGTTAAAATATTCAGGTTATAGGGGTATTTTATTTTATTCAGGAATTGGATAATTGCCGGTGAAGCAAAGGCCATTCCCAATCGGATTCCTGCCATTCCCCAGGCTTTTGAAAAGGTCTGCAGAATGACCAGGTTAGGGAAATCTGCAAGTTCCGGCAGTAGTGTTTTTCCGGGGGCGAAATCAGTATAGGCTTCATCGAGAACCACTATTCCTTCAAAATTATTTATCACTTCCAGTATGGCCTCTTTTTGCAGGGCATTGGCAGTCGGATTATTGGGCGAGCACAGAAAAACAAGTTTTGTCTGTTCGTTTGCCGCCTTTAAAATTTCTTCGGCATTTAACCCAAAATCCGGATTCAGCGAAACTTTCTTCACCTCCACATTATTGATTTCGGCCGCCACCTGGTACATTCCGTAAGTGGGATGAATAGTGACAATATTGTCGGTAGCCGGCTCGCAAAAAGCGCGGATCAACAAATCTATGGGTTCATCGCTTCCGTTGCCCAGAAAAATATGCTCAGCATCAATATTCTTCAGCTTCGCTATTTTTTCCTTTACCGTTCTCTGAAGGGGATCGGGATAACGGTTAAAAGGGGCATTAAAAGGATTTTCGTTGGCATCCAGAAAAACCATTGCTTCTCCTGAATACTCATCACGGGCGGATGAATAAGGTTTTAAAGCAGCTATATTTTTCCGGAGTAATTTATCGAGGTTCATTTTTCAAAATTAAATTTTATAAAGTGGTACTGTTAAAAGTTGAATGTTGTTTTGGCCTTCTGCGTTTTCTGTCATTTCAACAAATAACAGAGAAAATCGTTGATAAATAATAAAAAAGGCTATGGATAACAATATGGAAAAAGAAAGAAGGCCCGATAAGAGAAATCTGGCATTGGATATTACAGGCATTTCGGGTGAAGGATTTTGGTTGCTGGTTGGTGAAGACCAGTATTTTCTGTCGTACGATAATTTCCCCGGATTTCGCAATGCTACTGAACAGGAGCTTTCGGACATACGGATAATGGAAAACCAGCATTTCTTCTGGGATAAACTCGATATTGATTTAACGCTTGACATGATTAAAAATCCGGGTGAATATCCTTCGGTTTCTGAAAAGTTATGAATTTTTGCTGATTTCCTTTAATCTCAATGTAACCGCATTTTTATGCGCATCGAGCAGTTCTGAAGCTGCCATGGTTTCAACCGCCGGGCCAATATTTTGCAGTCCTTCGCGCGTTATCTCCTGAAAAGTGATTTTGCGCATAAAACTGTCGAGATTGACCCCGCTGTAGGAGCGTGCCCAGCCATTTGTCGGCAGGGTATGGTTGGTGCCAGAAGCATAATCACCAGCACTTTCCGGTGTATAATTCCCCAGGAAAACAGAACCTGCATTTACCACTTTTTCGGCTGTTGCAGCAAAATCGCGGTTACACAAAATCAGGTGTTCCGGCGCATATTCATTAATTAAGTCAATCCGCTCGTTTTCATTTTCAAGAACAATCAGTACACTGTTGGCAAGCGCTTTTTGGGCAGTCTCTTTTCGTGACAGCTGTTCAACCTGACGGTAAATTTCCTGCTGTACGTTTTCAAGGGTGTCCCTTCCGGAAGCAACCAGAATGACCTGGCTGTCGGCGCCATGCTCAGCCTGCGAAAGCAAATCGGAGGCAACAAAAGCCGCATTCGATGTTTCGTCGGCCAGCACAAGCACTTCCGACGGGCCGGCCGGCATATCAATCGCCACATCCGACATGCTTACCAGTTGTTTGGCTGCTGTAACAAACTGGTTACCGGGGCCAAATATCTTGTTCGTTTTGGTAACCGACTGTGTTCCGTAAGCCATGGCGCCAATAGCCTGCACGCCACCCAGCTTGTATATTTTTTTTACTCCCGACAATTGTGCTGCAAATAAAATTGCCGGGTGTATCTTCCCGTTTTTACCGGGAGGCGTACACAGGATAATTTCTTTACAACCCGCTATTTGGGCAGGTAAGGCAAGCATTAAAACGGTTGAAAACAATGGCGCACTTCCACCGGGAACATACAATCCAATCTTTTCTATTGCCACCGGCTTTTGCCAGCAAACAACTCCCGGCGAAGTTTCAATCTTCTTAACTTCTGTCTTTTGCGATGAATGAAACCGGATAATGTTTTCGGCAGCCAGTGAAATGGCTTTTTTTAATGACTCGTCCACCTGATTTGCCGCTTCAATTTCTTCTTCCGAAACTTCAAATGAATCCAAATCCACACCGTCAAACTTTATGGTGTATTCTCTTAATGCCGAATCGCCGTCTTTTTTGATATCATCTAAAACCGACTGTACCTTTTGGTAAAGATCAGAAACATCAAAAACCGGCCGTTTTACTATTTCCGGCCACTCTTTCCGCTGCGGATTGATGAATGTTTTCATTTTATTTATTTAGACACAAGACTTTTAGACACAGGACTTTTAGACACAAGATGTTTAGACACAAGACTTTTAGACACAAGATGTTTAGACACAAGATTGTTAGACACAAGAGATTAGCCATGAGATATTTGGATGCAATAAGGAATGCATCAAATAATGTAATTACTTTCATAAATGACTTCATGCGATTTGTCTCCTGTTTTTAAATCTGTAAATAATCTGCTAATCGATGTGAATTAAAAAATCATTTTTTCTATGGGGATGACCAGAATACCTTCTGCGCCAGCCTTCTTCAGCCGGTCAATCACTTCCCAAAAATCATTTTCCTCGATTACCGAATGCATCGAACTCCAGCCTTCCTGCGCCAGGGGAACCACTGTTGGGCTTTTCATCCCGGGCAGCAAAGCTGCAATTTGCTGTATTTTGCTGTTGGGTGCATTCAGCAGAATGTATTTTTTACCCACTGCACGTTGCACTGATTCCATGCGGAAAATCAACTCGTTCAGAATTTCCTGTTTTTCTTCCGGAAGATCAGGCCTGGCAACCAGCACCGCTTCGGAATGTATTACGGTTTCAACCTCCTTCAGGCGGTTACTGACCAACGTGGAACCGGAGCTGACAATATCGAAAATGGCGTCAGCCAAACCAATGCCCGGTGCAATTTCCACCGAACCCGAAATGACATGAATTTCGGCGCTGATGTTTTTCTCATCCAGGAACTTTTTAAGGATGACAGGGTAGGAGGTGGCTATCTTTTTGCCGTTAAAATATTCCACTCCCGGATATTCCACCGATTTGGAAATGGCCAGCGACAGCCTGCATTTGCTGAACCCCAGTCTTTTTGCAATAACCACATCTTCCTGTTTTTCCAGCATTTCATTTTCGCCGACAATGCCAACATCGGCAACGCCATCGGCAACAGTTTGCGGAATATCATCGTCGCGAAGGAAAAGTGCTTCCATTGGAAAGTTTTTTGCCTCCGATACAAGTTTTCGCCTTCCGATGGTCAGATTAATCCCTGATTCGCGGATTAATTCCATGGAATCTTCGTTTAACCGGCCTTTGGTTTGAATAGCAATTTTAAGTTTATTTTCCATATCAGTTTCCTTTAATTTTCGTTTTGGCCTTTACGCGCAGATTACAGAGCTAATTTAACAAAAAAAGGCCTGCCTTTCTGCGGCAAGCCTTTGTTTTAATATCTTTCAATTTCAGACAAAACAACTACGACCTACCAACCCGACGGGTAATGTAAATGATGGCCGCGATGTTCTGTTCTGTTTTTCATTTTCAAATAATTTCTGCAATAATAGGGATTTATTTAATTTCGAACAAACTGCCGGGGCAGGAACAGCATTTATTAAAGGAAAATTCATTTTACATTTTATTTTGTAAGATGCAATCGGTTGCATATTTTTACAGGAAAAAAATAGAAACGATGAAAAAACGAATAACTATCATCATTTTACTGCTTTTATTTACTGTTGTGTCCAATGCGCAAAAAGCCGGAAACGAGCGGATTTTTGAAGATACATATATTAAAAACACGATGCGAAAAGCGCTCGACTGGCAGTTGCATCACCCGGTGCATCAGTTGTGGGACTGGACAAACGGCGCTTTTTATGCCGGTGTTTTTGCCGCTTACGAAACCCTTGAGGATGAAAACATATACAACGCCATCCGTGCAATGGGCGAATCCAACAAGTGGGAAGGTGGTCCCCGGTTGCACCATGCCGATGATTATGCCATTGCCCAGACTTATGTGGATATGTACCGCATTTCGGGCGACAAAAAAATGATTAATCCGTTGAAGGAAAAAGTGGATGAATTTATGGCAACACCTTATGAAACCGGTAAAATGAATCCGGTTACCTGGTGGTGGTGCGATGCGCTGTTTATGGGGCCGCCGACTTTCGTAAAACTGGGAATGACGTTAAACGAAAAGAAATACCTCGAAATCAGCGATAAGCTTTTTAAAGAAACCTATGATTTGCTTTACGACAAGGACGAACATTTATATGCCCGGGATAACCGCTACAAATGGGATGTTCCCGAAGATGAAATTTTGAAGGAGGCAAACGGGAAAAAAGTATTCTGGTCGCGCGGAAATGGCTGGGTAATGGGCGGATTGGTAAGAATGCTGGAAGAGCTGCCCGAAGATTACAGCAGGCGGGATTTCTACATTCAGAATTACAGGGAAATGGCCCAAAAAATAATTACCCTGCAGCAGGAAGATGGATTGTGGCGTGCCAGCCTTCTCGACCCCGGTTCGTATCCCGGTGGCGAAGCAAGCGGTTCGGGGTTTTATACTTACGCACTGGCCTGGGGAATAAACAACGGAATACTGGATAAAGAAACCTGGTTGCCGGTGGTGGAAAAAGCATGGGTAGGGTTAAATTCCCTCATTCAACCCGATGGCCGCGTGGGCTGGGTGCAGCCCATTGGCGCCGATCCAAAGAAAAATTTCTCGGCCGAAAGTTACGAAGTTTACGGAACCGGAGCGTATCTGCTGGCAGCAAGCGAAGTAATCAAACTGGATAACTGACGGAAGGTTTTTAAAATCCATACTTTTCTTTTACCTGAAAATTTTTGACCCTGATAGTGAAAAACCATGAATCAGATCGTACATTTATTGTGCAGTGTTAAATTATACCTGAATTGGGTTGCGTACTTCGGGGCAAATAGATAATTTTACCTTTATGTTTCACTGAAACCGTACGGGCGAAAAAAAATTCCCGAATAATACACTGAAAAATCATTGGGAGCAAAATTGGGAATTCTTTTTTATTTTTTTATTTTGAGTAAATTGCGTTAAATAAAAAATTCTTCATGGCCAAAAAAAAGAACGTTGATATTAATTCCTCTTCAGAACCATTTATTGTAGGAATCGGTGCTTCAGCCGATGGCATTAAAACAATGGAAAACCTTTTTCCTGAAATTCCGGCAAACACCAACATGTCGTTTGTTATTATTCAGCACTTGTCGCCCGATCACGAAAGCATTCTGGACCGGATTATCCAGAATAAAACCAGCATGGTGGTAAAACAGATTAATCAGGGAATGCAAGTGAAGCCCAACTGCGTTTACATTGCTCCCCCGGGGCACTATGTAAATGTATCAGGTAACACCTTCAAGATAGATAAATACAATACAAAGGAACGAAAACTGCATTTGCCCATCGACCATTTTTTCCAGTCGCTGGCTTTTAATTATAAGGAACGTGCAGTAGGAATAATTCTTACCGGCAGTGGTTCCGACGGCAGCCAGGGAATCAAGGAAATCAAACTGCAAAACGGATGGGTGATAGTGCAGGACCCTGAAACCGCGGAATTTAAATCGATGCCCGGAAGCGCCATAGAAACCGGCGTGGTGGACATTGTGTGCAACATTACCGATATGCCGGCCAAACTTGCCGAACTGCCCGTTAAGCATGACGGAATTGAAAGACTGCCCGAAAACACTGAAGCTGAAAAAATCATAACCAGCATTCTGGATATCCTGGGCAACCGCGTTCAACACGATTTTTCGAATTACAAACAAACAACTATAATCCGCCGCATTAAAAAACGGATGATGGTACGTTCTGTGGAATCGCTAAAAAAATACCACCAAATTATTAAACGTGATAACGACGAATCGCATCAGTTGTTCCGGGAACTGCTTATTGGTGTAACTTCTTTTTTTCGCGATAAGAAAGCCTTTGAAGTGCTGGAGAAAAAAGTGCTGCCAAAAATTATTGAGGAAGAAAGCCGGAACACCATCAGGGTGTGGATTGCAGCATGTTCAACCGGCGAAGAAGCCTATTCAGTTGCCATTCTGTTGCTCGAGCAAATGGAGAAAATGAGAATGCGGAACAATCTCAAAATTTTTGCAACCGACATTGACTCAAAGGCGCTTTCAAAAGCCAGAAAAGGAAATTTCCCGGTGAATATAGAAGCCGATGTACCCCAACAATATCTCGATAAATATTTCGAAAAACATGATGCCCATTACACTATTCGCCGCGAAATAAGGGAAATGATTGTTTTTGCCGAACACAGCCTTATTAAAGACCCGCCCTATTCCAACATCGATTTAATCAGTTGCCGTAATTTTCTCATTTATTTAAATGGCGATATTCAGAAAAAGGTGATAAACAGCCTGCATTACGGTTTACGGACTGAAGGTTTTTTGTTTCTCGGAAATTCGGAATCGCTGAGCGACAGGCCAAGGCTGTTTAGTGTTGTTGACAGCAAATATAAAATATTTGAGAAGCAGGAAAACCGGCAGGCCGTGCGCGATTTTATCAACTACTCAGGTAACCGCGGCCATTATCCACACCCTTCGATTACAAGTCACCAGCAAAAACTTACACTTAAGGAATTTGCCGAAAGAAGGGCGCTTAAAGATTATACTTTTCCTTTTCTGCTGATAGAAAAAACAGGCGAAATCCTGCACTCGCTGGGCCGGTGCGAAGATTATTTTAAATTCCAGATTGGCGATCCCGACAACAACATTTTGAATGCCGCCCGCGACAACATTAAAATTCCGTTGTCGAATGCCATGCGGAAAATCAAAAATAACCAGAAAAAAGAGGTACTGATAAACAACATCAGGATAAAGGATAAATCGGGAGACAGTTATATAAACATCAGGATTAGCCCGGTGAAAAAACCCGACATGTTTAATAGCCTGTTTATTGTGGTCATTATTCCTATTTTGTCGCAACGGGAATTTAAAGGCGAAGAAGACTATAGTGCAAAGAAAACAGCCGCCGATTCGGATGAATATATTTCTGAAATTGAAAAGGAACTGGAGGAAACCCGCGATTACCTGAACAGCCTGATTGAAGAGCTTGAAATTGCCAACGAAGAACTGAAGTCGGCCAACGAGGAAGCGCAGTCATCCAACGAGGAGTTGCAAAGCGCCAACGAAGAACTTGAAACATCGAAAGAGGAAATGCAGTCGCTTAACGAAGAACTTGAAACTTCCAACGCCGAGCTGCAGCGAAAAATCAAGGAATATGCCGATATCAACAACGACCTGGACAACTTCATGAAAAGCACCCAGATTGGTACGCTGTTCCTCGACAAACAATTGAATATCCAGCGCTTCACTCCATTGTTGCGGAAAATTATCAATTTAAAAAAATCTGACGAGCACCGGAATATTGCCGATTTTGGAATCATGTTTCAAAACCAGTCACTGGTTGAAGATGTCAAAGATGTGCTCGAAACCCTTGTGCCGGTTGAAAAAGAAATAGAAACAGGGAGCGGACAACAATACTGGATGAAAATTGGCCCTTACCGCACCTCAAATGATGTTATAAACGGCGTTGTCATCACCTTTACTGATATCACCGAAAAGAACAAGATTCAGCAATTGATGAAAGCCAGAGACGAACAGTTCCGGCAGCTCTTTAAATTCATGGACAACGGACTGGCAGTGTTTCATGTGTTGCGCGGTAAAAATGAATCGATTGCCGGTTACCAGCTTGCTGAAGCCAATCCTGCATTTGCCAAGATGATTGAAACTACATTAAAAGAAATTACCGGTAAAGATGCAGCAGATATTTTTCCTGATGGGGATTGGGTCCGCAATTTTGAAAAAAATGCCCCTTCGGTAATTAACGGGAAAGTTATCCACGAAGAGCATTTTTGCCAGGAACTGAGAAAGTATTTTCATGTACATTATTTTTCTTCTGACAGCGAACAAATTGCTGCCCTTGTCCAGGATATAACAGAAGATAAAAACGAAATAGTAAAATACCGCAAACATCTGTCTTCCATTGTCGAACTTTCGGACGATGCCATTTTCAGCGTGTCAAAATCAGGTAAAATTGTTTCGTGGAACAAAGGAGCCGAATATTTATACGGATTTACCGCGGAGGAAGTGATGAATAAAAGCTCAGACAAACTGGTTGCCGATCCCGAGAGTGATGAGAATAAGCGGCTCCGGAATAAGGTAAAAGCGGGCGAAAAGGTGAAAAATGTAGAAACGCTGCATAAAACAAAAGCAGGCGATACAATTTATGTATCGGTAACAAAATCGCCCATTATTGATGAAAAAGGCGACCTGGTTGCTGTTGCAAATATTGTAAAAGACATTTCAGTGGTAAAGGCCCGCGAAGAGGAACTGATAAAAGCAAAAGCCGAAACCGAACGGGCTGCGCGCGCCAAAGCCGCTTTCCTCTCCAACATGTCGCACGAAATCCGCACCCCGCTGAATTCAATCCTCGGGTTTACCGATATTTTAAAAGAAAAGCTGCAGGATACAGAGAATAAAAGAATCCTGGAAATAGTTACCACATTTCGGGAAAACAATTGCTGAATATCAATAAACGACATCATCGATATTTCGCGCATTGAAGCCGGTGAACTGCCGGTCTCGAAAAGTAGTTTTGCCTTGAATGAAATCATGCGCGATCTTAAAGATCAGTTTAAAGGCACTTTGCGGTTGCGCGACAAAAAAGATGTCAGTTTTTTATTGCACCTGCCCAATTCAAATCCAATTATAAAATCCGATAAGTACCGTTTGTTGCAGGTGTTGCAAAACCTAATCGACAATTCCTTTAAGTTTACCGATGAAGGTAAAGTGGAATTCGGATACGAAATCAGGGGATGGAACGAAATCATGTTTTATGTGAAGGATACCGGCACGGGAATTAAGGAGAGCTACCAGAAGGAAGTTTTCGAGCGGTTTAAACAGGGCGAAATGATTTCGGAACGGCTGGTAAAAGGCACCGGGCTGGGACTTACCATCTGCAAGGGAATTGTGGAATTGCTGGGGGGCGAAATCTGGATGGAATCAACAGTGGGTAAAGGTACCGACATATTTTTCACTATCCCGTACGAAACCGGCGAACTCTCTGCCGAAGATGCCGATTTAAAAACATCGGGCAAAATCCCCGACCTCTCGGGAAAAACAATTTTGATTGTTGAAGATGATACGTACAGCCTTCAGATGATAGAATATTTTATCAAAAAAACGGGGGCTAATTATATTTCTGCTGAAGATGGAGAACAGGCTGTAACAAAGTTCAGGAAGAATACTATTGATTTTGTGCTGCTCGA
The DNA here is from genome assembly GCA_963771595.1 of uncultured Prolixibacteraceae bacterium. Classification (GTDB taxonomy): domain Bacteria; phylum Bacteroidota; class Bacteroidia; order Bacteroidales; family Prolixibacteraceae; genus CAVYUC01. Next base: position 54,534 of record CAVYUC010000012.1, read on the forward strand.
CATCCGCCTTCCAAAAAAGAACGGATACGAAGTGTTGAAATTAATCAGGGAAACACATCCCGGGTTACCGGTGATGGCCGAAACTGCACATGCACTGCGCGAAGAAGTGCTTAGTTTCAGCGAAATGGGATTTACCGATTATATGGTAAAACCCATCGACCAGTCGGAGTTGTACCATCTGCTAAGGAAGTATTTGGTGAAAGAGTGAACTGAGCCACTTCTTTCAACCGTTGGTTAAAACCAACGGCAAAGGATAGAGCGCTTATGGCTTAGACAAAAGATAATAACATTGGACATCCAAATGAAACTTTATTCAAAGAACACTGAATCTTTCCATGTCCCTGATAATTTTGCGAATATCCTTTGCCGTCCCTTTCAAGGGACGGATACATAGATGCCAGGTACCCGGGGCTTTAAGCCCCAACAATACCGGACTAAAGTCCTGGTCGTCTCTGGTTTCAGCTGTCCGTTGGTTAAAACCAACGGCAAAGGATAGCGCCTGGTGGTTCAGGCAGAGAATAATGGTTTGGGCGCCAAATGAATCGTAATTCAAAGAATTGAAACCCATTTAAAATTCTATACCCCTGAATCTGCTGGAGAATATAACATTTGCAGTCCTTTATAATTCATGGACCCCTCGAATTTAGCAGGAATATCCTTTGCCGTCCCTTTTAAGGGACGGGTATATGGATGCTACAGACAAAGGGCTTTCAGCCCGGGAAATTTATGGGGCTCAAGCCCCTGTTGTCAGTGTTGTCAGCTAATCGTTGGTTAAAACCAACGGCAAAGGATAAAGCGCTTATGGCTTAGGCAAAAGATAATAACATTGGACACCAAAATGAAACTTTATCCAAAGAACACTTAATTGTTCCATGTCCCTGATAATTTTGGGAATATCCTTTGCCGTCCCTTTCAAGGGACGGATAGATGAATGCCAGATAACAAAGACTTTAGTCTTTTATTCTTTCAAATCCATATTGCTTCAGAAACAATTCAACCTCTTGTTCCCAATTCAATTTTTTATGATGTTCATCCTGGTTCTTAATATACTTCCGAACCTTTTCAACATGCGATTGACTTACTGAAACTGCAAAATAATCATCCTGCCAGCTAAATTTATAAGGCATTTCTTTTTGCAGATTAATCCAATGTGAACTTTCTCCTTTTATTAATTGCATAATATCTGCAATGCATTGCATTTTCCCCATATTTAAAAGGGCATGAACATGGTTTTTATGTGCATTGATATAATCCAGTTGGATATCTTTTTCTTTTGCATTTTCCCGAATATGAGCTAATAAAAACGGACGGAAAGAATCAGAAATAATATTTTTCCGGTGAAGTGAACTCCAAACACAATGAAGCCAGATTTTTGTATAGGACATAATTTGTAATAATAATTTTATTGAATAAAACCTTAATTCCTGTTTGTTACCAAAATCCGTTGGTTAAAACCAACGGCAAAGGATATCGCTCTTATTGGTTGGCAAAAGATAGTAACAATGGGCATCAAAATGAAACTTTATTCAAAGAACACTGAATCTTTCCTGGAATTTATCCTTTGACATCCCTTTTAATTCAAAAAAAACCATGAGATTTTCGGCGACTTTATCCTTTGCCGTCCCTTTCAAGGGACGGATACATAGATGCCAAGGTACCCGGGGCTTTAAGCCCCAACAATACCGGACTAAAGTCCTGGTCGTCTCTGGTTTCAGCTGTCCGTTGGTTAAAACCAACGGCAAAGGATAGCGCCTGGTGGTTCAGGCAGAGAATAATGGTTTGGGCGCCAAATGAATTGTAATTCAAAGAATTGAAACCCATTTAAAATTCTATACCCCTGAATCTGCTGGAGAATATAACATTTGCAGTCCTTTTTAATTCATGGACCCCTCGAATTTAGCAGGAATATCCTTTGCCGTCCCTTTCAAGGGACGGGTATATGGATGCTACAGACAAAGGGCTTTCAGCCCGGGAAATTTATGGGGCTCAAGCCCCTGTTGTCAGTGTTGTCAGCTGTCCGTTGGTTAAAACCAACGGCAAAGGATAGCCCTTTGTGTCCCCGGCGTCCGCAGATAGAGACGCGAAGCATCGCGTCTCTACTTATTGGCTGTCCAAAAAATAATATTCAACAATTAATCATTTTTCAAGGAGCCTGAAACATTTCCTGGAATTTATCCTTTGCCGTCCCTTTAAACTTCAAAAATCCATGAGATTTTCTGCGACCTTATCCTTTGCCGTCCCTTTTAAGGGACGGGTATATAGATGCTACAGACAAAGGGCTTTCAGCCCGGGAAATTTAGGTGGCTCAAGCACCTGTTGTCAGTGTTGTCAGCTAACCGTTGGTTAAAACCAACGGCAAGGGATAGAGCGCTTATGGCTTAGCCAAAAGATAATAACATTGGACACCAATTGAAACCTTATTCAAAGAACACTGAATTGTTCCATGTCCCTGATAATTTTGGGAATATCCTTTGCCGTCCCTTTCAAGGGACGGGTATATGGATGCTACAGACAAAGGGCTTTCAGCCCGGGAAATTTATGGAGGCTCAAGCCCCTGTTTCATTTGTCAGCTATCCGTTGGTTAAAACCAACGGCAAGGGATAGAGCACTTGCGGCTTAGGCAAAAGATAATAACATTGGGCACCAAAATGAAACTTTATCCAAAGAACACTGAATTGTTCAGGGAAACCATCCATTGCGCTGTCATTCCGGCAAGGTACGAGGAGGAATCTGTTTTAATAAAGAGATTTCTCACCCGGAATACGGGATACGAAATGACAGTTTGTGTTCAAAAGAGCAGGAGAATCCTTTCTCCTGATTATTTTTGAGTTGTTGTTTAGTAAAAAAATGCGGACTTGGGAAAGTCCGCTTCCCACTTGCTTTTCTCAAATGACTACTTTTTTTCCTTTAGTACTTTTTCGGCAGTAAGCGGCATTTTTCCGTCGGGTGTTGTAACAACTCCAATCATCTTGTTGTCGTTCACCTCAATTTCCGCCGACACATAATCAGTGTCAACATATAATCCAAATTTCAGTTTACCCTCGCTGAAATCCAGGTTTATCAGCTCCACGCCATAACCGTCGGAAAATTTCACTTCGCCAACCAGTTTTCCCTCTTTTTCGGTAAAAACAAAAGTGCCGCTATCGTATCCAATTGGCGCCGACGGAACAGAATATTTCCATTCGCCCAAAACAACTTTTTTATCAGCCGGCACAATCGCATGGGCAACATTTAAAGTCAGCGCCAGCAAAAACAGAATCGCAACTATTCGTTTCATTTCATTTATTTTTATTCGTTATACAATTGTTTAAGATAATTCAAGATTCCCTTTTATTCGGGAGTTTAATTTACAAAAAATATTTTCGAGTTTATTTACTGGTGAAAATAAATTTTGTGTCCCCGGTGTCCGCTGGTAGAGGCGCGATGTATTGCGCACGGCTAGAGACGCGACGATCCACAGGTCGAGACGCGATGCATTACGATCTCTACTTATTGGCTGTCCAAAAAATAATATTCAACAATTAATCATTTTTCAAGGAGCCTGAAACATTTCAGGGAATTTATCCTTTGACATCCCTTTCAATTCAAAACCATGAGATTTTCTGCGACCTTATCCTTTGCCGTCCCTTTTAAGGGACGGGTATATAGATGCTACAGACAAAGGGCTTTCAGCCCGGGAAATTTATGGGGGCTCAAGCCCCTGTTGTCAGTGTTGTCAGCTGTCCGTTGGTTAAAACCAACGGCAAAGAATAGCCCTGTGTGTCCCCGGCATCCGCAGGTAGAGACGCGATGCATTGCGTCTCTATTAAAACACCCCCTCGGCTATAGGGTTCTTATTTGCCAGCCAAAAGATAATGTTCAACAATTAATCATTTTTCAAGGAGCCTGAAACATAAAGGGAAGTTTATCCTTTGCCGTCCCTTTAAATTCAATAAACCATGAGATTTTCTGCGACCTTATCCTTTGCCGTCCCTTTCAAGGGACGGATACATAGATGCTACAGACAAAGGGCTTTCAGCCCGGGAAATTTATGGGGGCTCAAGCCCCTGTTGTCAGTGTTGTCAGCTGTCCGTTGGTTAAAACCAACGGCAAAGAATAGCCCTGTGTGTCCCCGGTGTCCGCAGGTAGAGGCGCGATGTATTGCGTCTCTACTAGAACACACACCCTCGGCCATATACGATCTTATTTGCCAGCTAAATGATAATATTCAACAATTAATCATTTTTCAAGGAGCCTGAAACATAAAGGGAAGTTTATCCTTTGCCGTCCCTTTAAATTCAATAAACCATGAGATTTTCTGCGACCTTATCCTTTGCCGTCCCTTTCAAGGGACGGGTATATGGATGCTACAGACAAAGGGCTTTCAGCCCCGGGAAATTTAGGGGCTCAAGCCCCTGTTGTCAGTGTTGTCAGCTATCCGTTGGTTAAAACCAACGGCAAAGGATAGAGCACTTGCGGCTTAGGCAAAAGATAATAACATTGGGCACCAAAATGAAACTTTATCCAAAGAACACTGAATTGTTCAGGGAAACCATCCATTGCGCTGTCATTCCGGCAAGGTACGAGGAGGAATCTGTTTCAAACAAAGAGATTTCTCACCCGGATACGGGATTCGAAATGACAGTTTATTTCTTAGCCGAATACCATAGTTTCAGCTAACCGTTGGTTAAAAACCAACGGCAAAGGATAGCTCAGTGAGTCCCCTGCGTCCACAGGTAGAGACGCGATGCATCGCGTCTACTAAAAAACACCCGCTCGGCCATAGAAGTGAAGCCCTCGCTTTAAAACATCTGATTCACCGGGTTGCCTGCTTAAAACCGGGGCTGCCTGCATGAAGTTCCGGGACGGGAATTTAACGAGATTAAGTTCCTGTTCTTTTTTAGTTCAACTGAATTATTTGTTAAACCCTACTCAAAATAAGGTTCAGTAATTTCGTTGCGGTAGTATTTAAACATCATTTTTACTATCTGTTCCGTATTTCGCGGTGCCGAAAGTTCGGGCAGGGCATTTTCGGCAAACCAGCGCACATCCGAAGTTTCAGAGCCGGTTGAAAGTTCTTCCGACTGCTTTTCGCACAACAGAAAAAGTTTATACACATATTCGAATGCCGGTGGCAAATTTTGTTTTTGTTTATCCATCACTGCAAGCAGTTTTACCGCTTTTACCTTCAATCCGGCCTCTTCCATGCATTCTTTTTCGGCTACTTCTTTGGGACTGTAGCCAACGTCGGCCCAGCCGCCCGGCATCGCCCAGCGGTTATCGGCTCCTTCGCGCACCAGCAAAATCTCCCCGGCTTCGTTAAAAACCACTGCACGAATATCCACCTTCGGGGTTTTGTAGCCATTTTTATCTTCAATAACTGCAATGATATTTTCCACCGACTCACCGGTCATTTTTTCAAGCAGTTGCAGACTGATGGTTCGAAGTTCTTCATACCGTTCGCGGTCGAAGGTATTATCCGAAAACTCCAGTCCGATTTCTGCAAGGGTTTGTATGCGTTTTATTTTTTCGAAGTAAAAGGTATTCATTGCTGTTTTTTTGCAAAACTAATGCAATATCCGCAAAACAGCAGGGCAGGGGAGTTTTTCGAAAAGAATTAAAGTTGATTTTAAATGTCTTCCCTTTTCACCAAAAGGTACCGGTTGTTGTCGAGTTTTAAATATCCCTGGTCATAGCAGAAAAAATAGGTTCGCCCGTTTTTTGTGGTGTAGGTATGGGTGTAATAGTTGAAATTAAAACCCTGTTTATCGAATTTATTTCCGAAGATGGTGGTTTTTTCGTCGGTGTTCAGCTGTTTTAAAATGGAATGGTTATTTTTTAGTATCCGGTTGATTTTCCGCATATATTTTGAAGAAGCTCCGAGTTTTTTGTTGTTGTATGCATTCCGGCAAAGGTCGTTGCAAAACTTTTGATCGGCCCTTCCTTTTAAGGGTTCGCCACATTCGAGGCAAATTCTTTCATTTTCCATTGCAGTGTTTCATTATTACAAATCGCTAATATATAAAAATATATCCGTTTGTAAACGGTTACAAACGTTTATTGTCGATTACAAATGTTTAATTACCGGATAAGTTTTGGAGGCCGGTTTACCTTTACATTATCAATTTCGTTTTAGTAATTAATTTAAATTTTGAAATCATGAATGTATTAAGAAACAGTGTCAGGCTTATCGGTCACCTGGGCGACGACCCAAAAGTGAGAAAGTTGGACAGCGGAAAAACAGTTGCTAATTTTTCTATAGCAACCAACGAAATTTATCGCGACAGTAAAGGCGAAAAACAGTCGGAAACAACCTGGCACCGTCTTGTAGCCTGGGGAAAACAAGCTGAAATTATTGAAAGCTATGTGAAAAAAGGTACGGAAGTTGCCATTGAGGGCAAACTTACCAACCGCACGTACGACGACAAAAACGGCGAAAAACAGTATATCTCGGAAATTGTGGTCAATTCAGTTTTGCTGCTCGACAAGAATAACAGGAACTAAGGAATGAAGAAATGTATGAATGCGAAGGAATTAATGCATGAATGCGAAAATGAATAAAGGCCGGAATAAAAAAGAAATACATGCATTCTTGCTTTTATGCCTTCATGAATTAAAGCCTTTACCCGTTTAAACTATTACACATTCACGCATTCACGCATCATGCCCTTGAATAAAAAGAGCCGCGCTGCATCCAGCCGGCTCTTAAATTTATATCGGTTGTTTTGATTTACGGATTGTAGCCCAGGATGTGGAACATATCGTCAACGGTTTGTTCATTGCGGTAAACGTAATCCACAAAGTTGCCGGTTTCGTCGCGGTCGATGATAACATGCTGCGGCGCCGGAATCAGACAATGTTTAATGCCGCCGTAACCGCTGATGGAATCCTGGTATGCACCGGTATGGAAGAATCCGAGATACAACGGCTCTTTTTCGCGCGAGGAATAGCGGGGCAGTAAAATCTGCTGGTTTAAATCTTCCGAATTGTAATAATCGGAATGGTCGCAACTGATTCCACCGATGTTTACCCGCGTGTACTCGTTGTTCCACTTGTTAATGGGCAGCAGAATAAACTTTTCGAAAATCGACCAGGCATCAGGGATGGTATTCATCAGGCTGTTGTCAATGATGTACCATAATTCGGCATCGTTTTGCTGTTTTTGTTCGAGCACCGAAAAAATGGTTGCGCCGCTTTCACCGACGGTATATTTCCCAAATTCGGTGTAAATATCGGGTTCTTTAATGCCTTCAGCATTGCAGGCATCCTTAATGTTGTTAACAATCTCGCGGATCATGTATTCATATTCGTACTCGAAACCCAGGTGGCTGCGGATGGGAAAGCCTCCTCCCAGATTCAGGGCATTCAGCGTCGGGCATTCCTTTTTCAGTTCTATATACATTTTAACCGATTTCTGAAATTCGCCCCAGTAATAAAGCGTGTCTTTAATTCCTGAATCCACAAAAAAATGTAGCATTGTCAGTTCAACGTTCGGTTTGTCTTTGATGTGGGTGTAGTAAAAATCAAGAATTTCGGAAGCACGGATTCCCAACCGCGAGGTGTAGTATGCACTTTGTGGTTCCTCGTCGATGGCTTTGCGGATGCCGATTTTTATTTTTTTGCCCTTGGCGATTGCCAGTATTTTCTTGAGTTCGTTTTTGTTGTCGAGAATGATAGTGGAATTGGTAAATCCCATATCCTGAATTTCGATAAGTTTCCGGATGTATTCATCAGTTTTGTACCCGTTATGGACAAGTTTTACCGTTTTATCCACTTCCCCTTTTTTGTGAAGGTTCAGGATTAAATCGATATCGAATGATGACGATGTTTCAAGGTTCACATTGTACTGCAATGCTTTATTGATTACATGATGAAAGTGACTGCATTTTGTACAGTAACAATAGTTGTAGGTACCCTCGTAACCCGCGGCTTTCATTGTTCTTCTGAACAGGTTTCGCGCCTTTTTAATCTGGTCGCCAATGCGGGGCAGATACATCAGCCGGAATGGTGTTCCGTACTTGTTGATTAAGTATTTCAGTGATACGCCGTAAAAATTGAGGTAGCCATCTTCAAGGTCGAAGCCTTCCTGCGGAAAATAATACGATTGTTCGATGAGATCCTGGTAAGTATTTTTCATTCTTGAAAACCAACAATAAGTTTTATTTTAAATTAATCGTTCCAAAGTAAATACCTTTTTTGTTAAAAAAAGTTCAATTAAGTTTTAAAATTGAATTTTGACCTGTTTTTTTATTGAATGGATCATGTGGTTGCATGAATGCGTCAATGCATCAATGTAAGAAAGGCGGGAATGCTTTAATGCAAGAATGCAAGAGAAGGAGTGAATGTTTGAAGGCGTTAATGAAAGCTAGAATTCCTGCATTCCTGCATTTCCTCATTTCCTCAGAATGCCCATTTCAACCGGCCGTATGCGGCCTTTCCCATTTCGCCGAATTCGGTGCCGGTTCTGCCAAAAAACAGTTGCCCGGTTAGCATTAATTCAAGGTTATTTCCAAGCGAATATGTCAGAGATGGGCTCACAAATGAAGAGCCATCCAATGGATTTGCCATTCCTGCAAAATTTCCTGAAAAGAGGGGAGTAAACGGATAGGAGACCTGTCCAAATAAATCATATTTTGCCAGCGACAACATTTTAGCCGATATATTCTGGTCGAAAAACTGTCGTCCTCCTGCATTTTCTGTTGCTCCCCGGCTGTTGAACAGAGCGGCGGCATGCACATAGAGGCTGTTTTCGAAAGTATAATCGCCTGAAACGGAAGCCACCAGCGCTTCATAGCTGCCGTTGTTTTCCACACGCGGCACAAACCAGCTTGCCTCTCCGCGGAAACCACCGCCACGTATATCTCCAGACCAGCCGCCGCCAATAACATAGTCTTTCCCGACCCAGCCACCCAGGAACTGGAAATCGTAGCTGAATTTCGAAAACCGGTACATTCCGGCAACGGCCGTTTCATTTTCATTCCGCCCGATTTTATAAACAAGCTGTGCCGATGAAGTTACGCCTGTATAATATTGAATTTTTACAGCGTCAGTTCCCGGCCGTTCTTCATAATCGAAATCGAAATAGGAGAAAGTATTAAATACGTCATTGGGATTCCACACCAGGTTTATGCCCCAGTTGATGCGTTGCCGGCCAACCCTGACCTGCCAGTTGCCGTTCATATAATCCAGCCATGCGCGGTCGATGATGGAATGAATGAACCATGCATCGCCGGAAGCAATTGTTCCGGATAAATCAAAAAAGCCGTTGTCCACATCGATATACTCTTTGTAGATGGGAAACTGGCGGATCATTTGTCCGAAGAAAACCCGGTTGCGTGCTTCCACCGCCAGTGTAAAACGGCTGTTGGCATACCACCTGAAGTTTAACCGGTTGTGAATAAGATTCGATGAAAGATAATTTGCATCCAGTCCTGGAATTTGCCTTCCGGGTTTGTAATACATATAAAGGTCTTTGATGTAGCCGTTAAAAGTAACCGGTTTTAATTGTGCATTCGCATTTAAATTCAGCAATAAAAATAGAGGTAAAATATATCGTATAATTTTCATATTTAATGGTTTATAAATACTCCGGCCATGTCCATCACACTCATGTTTTTGTATCCCGGATGGCTGCCCGTTGCCACACCGATTTTTTTAAAGTCGGGGTGCAGAAAGTTTTTGCGGTGCCCGCGGTCGCGGATACCGTCATCAATTAGCAGGTAAATTACAATTTGCTGTGCCGAAATTCCGCCATAGGCAATGTTCTCGCCAATTCGTATTTGCCAGTCGCCATACCGTTCTATCCGGTCTTTAACCTTTGAGCGGTCGCGGCCAATGTGCCCAATTTTTCCACTTCGCGACTGATCTTTTACATGATCCCGTGCAGCTTTGCACAATCCTTCAACAGGATAAACCAATGGCAAAGGTTGCCGGCGTTTTAAATCCAGTACGCATTCATTCAATGCTTTCACCCCTTCTTTTGTCGGCAAAGGAAGGTCGCCGGGATAGTACAAATAGTTTTTTTTAAAACGGTTTTTCAACGGAACAATGTAATCTTCGGCATATTTCGCCGGGTTGGATCTCAGTTTATTAATTTCAAGTATCAGTTCTTTTTCGAGTGGTGAAAGGTAATTTGCTGCCGAGGCTGTGTTAAGTGACGGATTGTTCCACTTCTTGTCATCATTTATTCCGGTTCCAAAAACTGCTGTAACCTGAAGAAACAAAACCAACAGAGCAAATCCTTTCCTATTCATAGCTATTCCTTTTTTTCGTCGCTTATTATTTTCCCGTCTTCCAGGGTAATTACCCGGCGGGCTTTATTTACCACGCGCTGGTCGTGCGTTGAAAATATAAACGTTATTTTTTCCTCTTTATTTAGCCGTTCCATTATATCGAGCAAATTTTCTGTGGATTTCGAATCGAGGTTGGCTGTGGGTTCATCGGCTAAAACAAATTTTGGTTTTGAGGCCAGTGCGCGTGCCACCGCCACCCGTTGCTGCTGGCCTCCCGAAAGTTTGCCGGGGCGCCGGTCCATCATTTCACCCAACCCGACAGCCTTGAGCAATTCCGTTGCCCGGGCGTCTCTTTTTGCCTTTTTGTCGCCCTGCAGGTGCATGATGAATTCCACATTTTCCCTGGCCGTTAAGACCGGAATCAGGTTGTAGGCCTGGAAAACAAAACCAATGTTGTTCATCCTGAAATCGGTCAGTTTCCGCGATGAGAGTTCGTTGATTTTTACCCCGTTGATTTCAACGCTGCCTTTGGTAGCTTCATCCAGTCCTCCAACAATATTCAGCAAGGTGGTTTTCCCTGATCCTGACGGACCAACAATAGCAGTAAATTCACCTTCCTCAATGGAAATATCCACTCCATTAACAGCATGAACCGCCACCGATTCGCTGTCGTAAGTTTTGTACAGGTTGTTAATTTTGATAATTGTCATGGTTGTTGTTGTTGTTGTTGTTAATGCATGAATGCTTTAATGCATCAATGCTTTAATGTAAGAATGTTTAAATGTATTTATCCTTTATCCTTTTTATTCATCCTTTTTTCATTCATGCCTTTCCTCCTTTCTCCCCTCCTTCGGAGGGGCCGGGGGAGGCTTACTTTTATTCCGTCCTCGTTGCCTCCGCAGGATTCAACTTCAACGCTTTCCGTGCCGGATAAATGGCCGATACTATTCCGGTGATAATGACCAGAAACGTCAGAATAAATAAGGTATCCGTTTGCAGCGAGGTGTAAACCTGGGACGCAAATCCGTATTTCTCGAGTCCTTCAGAAAACATGGATAAATCGATTGGCCGGGTTTGGAAAATACTGGTTACACCGGCACCAATTAGAATTCCGGCAATTCCGCCGGTTACCGTTAACATGATGGATTCGAAAATTATCATAAAAAAGATTCTTCTCCGGTTCATTCCAACGGCCATCAGCATCCCTATTTCCTTCACCCGCTCCAGTACTGCCATGAGCATGGTATTGATAATTCCGAAACAGAGTGCCAGCAAAATGATGAGGATAAAAATGTACATATACTGGTCCATGGAATCGGTCAGCAGCGACATTTCAGGACTGATTTCCTTCCAGGTTTGCACCAGGTTGTTTCCGGCCAGCTTTTCAACTGCGGGTTTCACCGAAGCCGCCCAATCGCCCTCGCGGAGCAAAACTGCAATTTCGTGGGCCGAATTTTCATCGGTTCCCAGTTGATCTTTTAAATCGTCAAACCGTACAAATAAATGTGATTCATCATAACCGGTATTATCGGTTTTGTAAATTCCACTCACCCGGTAACCTTTTGCAGACAAGTCGCCATTTAAATCCACCATCTGCACATTGATTTTGGAGCCTTCCTTCAGCTGCAGCTTTTTTGCCAGTTTTTCGCCAATCAAAACCGGCGGCATCCTGCTGGTTTTTTTAAGGTAGCTTCCTTCAATTACATGTTGCCAGATATCTGTTACTTTTTTCTCCTGTTCTGTTTCCACGCCGATAAGTTTCCCGCCCCCGGTTCCGTGAGCCGCCATTATAAATGGTTCGGCAATAAGGCGTCGGCTGGCTGCTTTCACTGAATCCAGTGCATTTATTTGCTCCACCATTTCATCAGAATTTGAAATGGTGAAATTGATATCATTGTTTTCGGGAAAGCGCGGATTATGTATCTGAAGGTGGCCGAGCTCGGTTTTTGTAGCCGATTCAATCCGGGCATCAACAGCACCCTGCATAAACGCCATGGTAAATACCCCGGCAAACAGACCGATAGTTATTGCCGCAATCATTATGAGGCTGCGCAATTTGTTGCGCCATACATTTCGCCATGCAATTGACCAAATCATTTTTTCTGTTTTTTATCCGAAGACAATTTTCCCAAACTGATGGTTATCTTTTTATTTCCTGCAGAATTTGTCTTCATGCGTTTTTAATTTTCAACTTTTCAATTCATTCAATCTGAACCTGTGGCGGTTTTATGCCCTCAATGCTTTTGTAATTTTCAGGTGCTGAATGGTGTATATCGGAAAAATGGATATGAATACACTGATAAAAAATACAAGTATCATCTGGCTGTAAAACAGCGATGGTTTAAGTGAGAAGTACATGTAGGGTTCCATGCCGTACTGTTCGGTTGCTGTGGCCATTTCTCCCGTTAACGGAATCGGGTGATAGTAAAACCACAGGCAGAAGAGGTAACTGATAACCAGACCAACTGCACAACCGATTAATCCGATAAAAATGGTTTCGAAAAATACTATAACTGACAATTTATCCTTTTTCATACCGATGGCATGAATAACACCAAATTCACGCTGCCGTTCCTTTACCATCATGATAATTACGCTGAACATTCCAAAGGCAATAACCAGGTATAAGATGGCCAGCATTATCATTCCGCTTCCGCGGTCGCTTTGGATAAGCTGCTCGATTTCGGGTTGCATTTCAATCCAGGTTAATACCGTTCTGTTGGCCGGCAGTACATCTTCAATTTGATTTTTAATATGACGTACTGCATAATGATTATCAGCCATCACCACCAGGGAAGTGGACATTCCATAGGCCGAATAAAATTCACGGGCACTGCTGATATCCATAAACACCATGCGTTTGTTGAACTCCTGGATGGGATGTTTCATTATTCCTTTTATTTCGAATAGCCCGTTGGCGCTGATGCCGTGGTAGCCCTGGCCAATCATTACCAGTGTGTCGCCAACATCCAGGTTCAGGTATGCGGCCAGTCCTTCGGCCAAAACCACCCCTTTTTCTCCATTGTTCAGGAAACGGCCCTTTTTGATGCGCTTCGAAATAGCTGTGATTTGATTTTCGGCATCGGGTTCAATTCCCATCACCATTGCCGGTTTGCTTTTCAGATGATTGGCTGCCAATGCAAAGGATTCAAGCCTTGGGGAGACCAATGTAACATCTTTCAGTTTTTTAATTTCCTGCTGGAGTTCGGGTGAAGCTTCAAATCCGTTTTCAAGGGTACGTTCATCCCAGTATGCCGTATCCTGAACCTGCAGGTATCCCGAATAAAATTTTACTACATTGTCAATCATGCTGTTGTATGAACCTTCCTGCATCGACCGCATCCACGATGCCAACAGTACGCTAAATACAATGGACGAGATGGCAATGATGGTCCGCCGGCGGTTTCGCCATAAATTTCTCCAGGCCAGATTTATGTTTGTTTTCATTATAAAGGTTTTAAAGGCTTAAATCCGGGAATGTTGTTGTTCTGCTACATTACTGAATGCTCTCATTCCTGCTTTTTTTATCTAATCCTTTTCATATTTTGCTGGGAAAAAAAGGATTCTTTCAGGTTTACATTAAAATCCGTATTTTTAAAAATCAGGATGGTTTTATTGCCTTCTTCATCTGCCGGAATCATTTCGAGGCGAGTAGGCATTTTCCGGTCGTCCATCTGTTTTATTTCCGAAAGAACTTCAGTATTGACCAGGTCACCTTCTTCATCATAGTATTCTGTTCTGAGCCAGAAGAGTTCGTCTTTTGAAACCCACATGATTATTTTGCCCCAGACAACCGGTGCATCATCGTGCGGGATCAGTTCAATTTTATAGCAGTCATATCCGCGTATATTTTCCTGTCCCAGTAGTTTATGGTCATAATCTTTTACAAGCGATGATTCATTTACCAGATCGTCGTTGGTAAAATCGGAGCCCATCCACGACTGCATCATCATGGAAGGCGGAATTTTTATCATCCGCTCAATGGTTGGTACCCAATTCCACATTTCGTTATCCCGCTTCAGAAAAACCTGTCCTTTTTCTTTTGCCGGAGCTGTAATGTAAATCAGTGAATATTCATTTCCCAGCGTCCAGTTTTTCATGGATATTTCCCGCGACCACGATGGCCGCTGGATGATCATTGTCATTTCGCCAGTGCTTGATGTGCCCCGGAATTTTTCATCGGCCTGGCGTACAATTTCCTGCACATCAATATCCTGTGTTGTTGCAAAATTAATTGTCCCGGTCAGGGTGAAAAACAAGAGTAATGATAATATTTTCATGATTTTATATTTTTGCAGATGGATTACGAATAATACGAAAAGTGGCATCGATAATGCTGTCCTGCATTTTATCGACAGGAAAAACATCGGGTGCGGCAACACAATATAAAAATGCACCCTCTATCATTGCACTGATGGCCATTAAATCGGTTTCGGGGGTCGTGCTGCCTTCGGACTGAATGAATTTGAAGAGCATGTTAAAAACCGGCTCTCCTTTGTGTTTGTATTCCTTTGAAAAAGTTTCCGTTACAGAAGGTTGCAGTAGCAGGGAGAAAAACAGTTTCCAGTGTTGCAGGTTTTTCAGCACCAGCTCGAAATTCTTTTTAATAAAGAGGATAAATTCTTCTTCGGTTAATGTTCCGTCTTTATTTAAGTCGAAATTATCGTAAATTTCATTGTATCCGCTGGCTATTAATTCATCCAGAATCTCTTTCTTGCTTTCGAAATAGTTGTAGGTGAGTCCCTTGGAGATGCCCGCTTTTCTGGCTATCTGACTAATGGACGTAGCATGAAATCCATTTTCTGCAAACAGTTCAAGCGCTGTATCCAGAATTAATTTTTTTTTCTGTTTCCTGATATCATCAAATTGTTCCGAACTGCGGGGAGACATATTTTTGCTTTTATATTTTATGACTGAACGGTTGGTCAAAAATATATTCTCTTTTTTTAATATGCAACAGTTTGAACATTAAATTAATATTAAGAATGACCGAGCGGTCATTCTTAAATACATAGTATAAGGTATGACTAAAAGAACATGAAATCGCTGGAAATGGAAGGCGTTTCAGGCATAAAGGCAGAATGCCGATGGATATATTTCTTTTCTAAACAGATTTTAATAATTTTGGATGTTTATTTTTTTCAACCTGAATTATAAAGCGGATTATCTTGCAGAAGAGAGAGCAGGTTGAAAATCATTTTGCAGTTCAATAATAAATAACTGATATTCGGAATTACTGAATTTAACAAAATATATTAAACAGATAGATATAATGAATACAGACAGAAGAAGCTTCATTAAAAAAACAGCAGTTGCAGCAGCAGCTGTTAGTGTTGCTCCGGCAGTTTTTAGTGCCTGTGCATCGCCGGGCGAAAAGGTAAACGTTGGATTGATTGGTTGCCGATCAATGGGATTCAATGATTTGACCAGTTTCCTTAAAGATGGAAACAACGTGGATTGCCTGGGATTATGTGATGTTGATGCGCATATTCTTGAATCGCGGGCAGCAGATGTGGAAAAGGCTACAGGTCAAAAGCCGGCATTATATTCCGATTACCGGAAGCTTCTTGAGGATCCTGATATTCATGCAGTTATTATTGGTACTCCGGATCACTGGCATGCAATAATAATGATGGAAGCACTGGAAGCTGGCAAACATGTTTATGTTGAAAAGCCAATGGGGCACAGTATTGAAGAATGCAATGCAATGGTTGCCATGGCCGGTAAGCATCCGGATAAATACGTTCAGGTGGGCATGTGGCAGCGCAGTTCAAAACACTGGTTCGAAGCTTCCGATGTGGTGAAATCGGGGCAACTGGGGGATGTCCATCTGGTAAAAGCCTGGATTTATAAAGGTTACGACGAACCTTATCCGGCACTTCCTGATACAGAGGCACCCGATTATGTTGACTACGATATGTGGCTGGGGCCGGCGCCAAAACGACCCTTCAATCCCAACCGGTTTCATTATAACTTCCGCTGGTGGTTTGATTATGCCGGCGGTGCCATGACCGACTGGGGTGTGCATCTGCTTGATTTTGCCCTTCACGGAATGGATGCCGGGATGCCCGATTCAATCTCTCCCGGAGGTGGTATATTTTACCATGAACCAGGCGCCATGGAAACCCCCGATATTCAGCAGGCACTTTACAATTATCCCACACATACCATGATTTGGGAATGCGGCCTGAATCCCGGAATGGGCCCTTACCAAAGAGGACACGGCGTAGCATTTATCGGCCAAAAAGGAACTTTGATGGTCGACCGCGGTGGTTATGAAATCAATGCCCGATGACAATAACAAAGAACGAAAAAGGGCCTTTCTTTGAAGGGAAAAAGCAGAAGAATTACGGCGATGGCCTGGATGAGCATGTACAGAATTTTCTGCAGTGTATTCGCGAAGGCGGAAAGGTAAATACACCGGTGGAAGTAGGGGCGAAAGTGGCTATTGTTTCCGAAATGGGAAACATCGCCTACCGCACCGGAAAACGAATTCACTGGGATGATTCAGCCAATAAGTTTTTGGAAGACGACGCTTCAAAACTGATGAACCTGGAATACCGCAATCCGTGGAAACTTCCGAAAGTTTAGAGGATAAGAATTACCGCAGTTAAGTTAAATTTGAACATTAAAAATATAATTTTGGGCAATGAATTGAAAGGTGGATTTTACAGTATGAAATCCTCCTTTCAATTATAAAGGCGGGAGTAGCTCAGTGGCAGTCCGCCGGCTGGCGTATCCCAATCTGAAGGTGAAATATTAAAAAGCGGGAGTAGCTCAGTGGTAGAGCATCAGCTTCCCAAGCTGAGGGTCGCGGGTTCGATCCCCGTTTCCCGCTCAAAAAATAAAGCAGTTTCACAAGGCTACAGTGGCTTAAAGCTAAGCAATTTTAATGGCTGCAATTAGTGAAACTTCGGGGATTAATAATTTTACATGTGGGAGTTAACATCAATAAACACTACACAAATGAAACTAATCATTATAGGAGTCTTAACAGGTTTATATTTGTTTCCGCAGAAAACAGCAGCGCAAACTCCCTGGCAAGATCATGGTAAACTTGAGATTTCAGCTAATGGGCATTTCGTGAAACACAGTGACGGAACACCCTTCCTTTGGATTGGTGATACCGGTTGGGGCATGATCCAGCAACTCACCAGAGAGGAAATTGACATGTACCTCGATAATCGCCACAATCTTGGATTCTCAGTAATTCAAACTGTGGCTTTCTGGTATCCGCATGGAGGGGGAATGGAAATGGGACCTCATAATGCAGCTAATGCCTATGGCTTTCGCCCTTTTACCGGTGGCAACGATACTCCAAATACTTCAGAACCTTTACTTGTGGAAGGAGGAAGCCCCGAAGTGCCAAACGATTACTGGGACCATTTGGATTATGTGGTTCAGGAAGTTAAAAAACGAGGCATGTATCTGGCTTTGTTGCCATGTTGGGGCAGGGCCTATATCACTCCTCAAATGGGAGGTGCTCAGCAGGAATTTGATGAAGATGAAGCCAGAATTTACGGAACCTTTTTGGGAAAACGTTATCAAAATGAGCCAAATATTATCTGGGTGCTTGGTGGCGATGCCAAAGCACAAATAAATGGTTATGACAAAAATATTAAATTTCAGCAATGGGATAAACGTAACATCTTCCGGGCAATGGCAGAAGGTATTGTCCGGGGTGTGACAGGGCAGCAGCCAACGTGGAACGAAAAAAATCCGGCATGGAATAAGGTGTTTATAACCTTTCATCCGGACGGCGATGCTATGGATAATTCTTCAAGTTGGTTTCATTCAGATGCCTGGCTTACCGCGAATGGTGTGGAAGTATGGCGCGAAGTAGACGAGGTTTATTCAACCATGTTAAGGGAATATCAATTAAGCGAACCGGTTAAACCAAGTCTTTTTCTGGAAGGTTCTTATGAATTCGGCTCTTATCGCCATGAATGCGGCTGGGTTACCCCTGTAAAAGTGCGGCGGCAGATTTACCATACCTTCTTTGCTGGTGGAGCGGGACATACTTATGGTGCAGGACCAATCTGGGCCATGCGCGGCAATGGTGATGAGTATAATTGTGGTTACACCTGGCAACAGGCTCTCCATTTTCCTGCAGCTGCTCAATTTGCTGGCATAGCTAAAGCATTTCTTCAAAAATATAAATGGAATACCTGGGTTCCCGATGGAAGTGTTATCAGCGGCTCAGCCGGAGAAGGTATCAGCATGAAGGTGGCTGTTGTAAGCGAAAATGGACAAAAGGTGCTGGTTTATTTTTCCAATAGTTCTGCAACAGGAATAAAAAATGTATTGAAAAAAGAGGCTGCTGCCTTTTGGTTTAATCCGCAAAATGGCGAGGAAATAAAAGCCGGTGGTTTTTTACCAGACGAAAGTCGCGAAATGATGCCTCCCGGAAACTGGGAAGATGCCATTTTAATTCTTCAAATTTAAATTTTATAATCTGTATTTTAATATAAACAGTTTTTAACAGAAATTATGGTAATTCAAAAAGTTTATATAGAACAGGGATGCATTGCTGCAGGATATTGCAACGAGGCTTGTCCGGAAGTTTTCGGGTTGGATCAGTTTGGCGAATCATTTATTGAAGAGAATGCCGATTTTGCCGCCAATGAAAAGGGCATAAAAGAAGCTGCCAGAGTTTGTCCGGTTAAGATTATAAAATATGAAGAGGATTAATTGACGCTGAAACTCCCTATTTTCAGGAGTTATTTTGTTTGTCTTTTTCATTTGCCGAATGATACCATTTGGAAATGTAATAGCGCGTAAAACCAAAAACAACAGTTGACGCAAAAATCATAAAACTTACTATTGGCCATAAATCAGGATAAAAATGCTTTTTATCAATATGCATGGAATAAAAAATTGCCGCCACACCTATTGGCCCAAACCAACCCATGAGCAGAATATCCTTCATTTTATAACCTTTTAAAACCGGCTTCAAAAGAAGTAAAACCGGTAATCTTCTGAAAAGCAATATTGCAATGGCAAATAATACCAGAATCCAGCCAATGTTTAACCATTCGGAATAAGGCGCAATTAGGCCAAATAGAAAAAAAATGGGCACAACCAGCAGCCTTTCAAAAACTTCCTGAACGGATTCTTCCCTGATTTCTTCATTTTCGGAAACAACAGAATTGAATAGCACGCCTGCAGCAAACACACTTACAATACTGTTGGCTTTGATTATTTCGAAAATCGCATAAATAAAGAATGTTGTCGCAAGCGAATATCCGATTACAGCCTTTTTATCCATCAGGTGACGCTTATCAAAATGGTGGTAAAAACGGGCAAGAAAATATCCGGCACCGCCGGCAAGTAAAATGGCTGCAGCATTTTCCCAAAGTAATATTTTCAAAAAGAATTCGTGCAAAGCTTCACCGGTTGGTTTGGTCAGCAGTAAAAACGAAAGCATCACCATCGGAAATGCAAGCCCGTCATTGGCGCCCGATTCAAAAGAAATTGAACTTCGGACACGTTCGGGAATTAAAGTTTTTGCCAGTTTACCGGAAACCATCGATGAAGCAACTACCGGATCAGTTGGTGTAATTATGGCGCCTAACAACATGCTGAACAACAAATCGCGCGAAAAAATAAGGTAGAATATCAACGAAGACAAAATCCACATGCCAAACATACCCACAACAATAAGTATCGAAAGGTTTCTTTTTGATTTCATTATAAAAACATGCCTTACCCGTAAGGCTGTGGAAATCAGAGCAACAATTATTGTTATCCTTGAAAAAATATCCAAAAGCGAATGCACATCTTTAACCTGAAAAACTTCCAGGTGAAGCAGATTCAGGCAGAAACCAACAAGCATAACCAGCACCGGCTCCGAAAAAAAACTTCTTTGAATTTTTTTAATGAACAGGCTTGTGAATATGACCATACCTGCGATTGCAAAAATAATGTAATGAATATTCTCACTCATAACTAAAGTATTTATTGGATGTGCATTTGTATTGAAAAACAGTTTGAAATTTCATGTTTGACTTTTTTTGAAAATATCATGCCACAGCAGCTGTTAACCATAAACCAACCAGTCTTTAATTTGCTGATAGTGTGAATTGTAGATTGAAATCCTCAACTGTGTAAAAATAACTCACCTTCTTTGTTATTTTAAAGATGAAGTTTAAGAATTCGTCTGAAACGTTTAATTTGAATTTTAGATGAAGTATCTTTACCTGCACTGAAACGATAGTAAACAAATCAATATGAAATCAGACAGACGAAGGTTTATTAAAACCACAGCTCTTGCAACTGCTGCATTGGGTGCATTTCCAACTCTTTTAAAAGGTGCTTCGGCCAACGAAAAAATTGTGGTGGGATTAATCGGATGTTATGGAATGGGCTTTAACGATTTGAAAGCTTTTTTAAATCAGCCGAATGTGGAATGTGGCGCATTGTGCGACATCGATCAAAATGTACTGGAACAGCGGGCTGTCGAAGTTGAAAAGCTTCAGAATAAAAAACCGCTCATTTACAACGATTTCAGAAAATTAATTGAAAATAAAGACATTGATGTGGTTATAAATGCCACGCCCGATCACTGGCATTGCCTGCCGACGGTTTACGCATGCGAAGCCGGAAAGGATGTTTACACAGAAAAACCACTGGCAAATTCAATTCAGGAATGCAACATTATGGTTGCTGCCCAAAAGCGTTACGGCAGTGTTATCCAGGTGGGGCAGTGGCAACGCAGCGATCCGCACTGGAAAGCGGCTGTCGAATATTTACATGCCGGAAATATCGGCCGCATTCGATCAGTCCGGGCCTGGTCTTATGTAGGCTGGAAAAATTCAATTTCACAGGTTGCAGATTCACAAGCGCCTGCCGGTGTTGACTACGATTTCTGGCTCGGACCGGCTCCAAAACGGCCCTTCAACAAAAACCGGTTTCATTTTACATTCCGCTGGTACTGGGATTATGCAGGTGGTTTGCTTGCCGACTGGGGTGTGCATTTGCTCGATTATGCGCTTTTCGGAATGAATCAGTATGTTCCCAAATCAGTAATGGCCACTGGTGGCAAATATGCTTTTCCGGATGATGCAATGGAAACACCTGATACCATGATGGTAGTTTACGATTTTGGTGATTTTGGCTTGTTGTGGGATCATACCATCGGAATTTACGGCGCTAACTTTAACCGCGGACACGGGGTGGCATTCATTGGAGAATGGGGAACTTTGGTGGTCGATCGGCAAGGATGGGAAGTAATTCCGGAAACCACCAGCACGAGCGCTAAAAACGGATACGAAGGTGTTTCGCTGCAAAAGGGAACCGGCAAAGGATTGGATTTACATGTGCAGAATTTTATTGAATGTGTGAAAACCCGCGAAAAACCAAATTGCGATATTGAAACAGGAGCGCATATTGCACGCATTTCGCACCTCGGCAATATTTCTTACCGGCTGGGAAGAAAAGTGTTCTGGAATCCCGAAAAGCAGGAATTTTTAAACGACGATGAAGCAAATCAAATGGTAATGGCCAACTACCGGAATCCATGGAAACTGCCAAAAGTGTGATAACCAAAATTTTTTCGTGCGATGAATTCTGTTCCTGATTTGTTTTCAGTTTAAATTGAACGGCAGTTATTATTTGCCTGAAAAAAATAACCAGTAAGCTTTTTGTTTCCACAAATATTCCCTAATTTGGACATCAGTAAACGGTGAAAAAGAGGAATTTAACTTTTTTAACATTAAAAACAGACAGAGCTAAAACGTTCAAGTACGGGCATTAACAGCTTATTATTTTTTGCAAATGTTTATAGTTTGTAATTTGAACAAGAAGTAAAACAATATTAATACAATCAGTAAGTTTATATTAGATCGGCAGGACAGGAAAGGGATATATCCGGCCGTTCAAAAAATGTTAATCTCCGGCTTGAAAAAAACAATGGGGCAAAAGGAAAAAAAGGGAAGACATGTATTTAAAAACATCAGAACAGGAGAAGCTGGAATTGGGAGTTGGAAAATACTCCTGTAATTGGGGAGTTCATATCGCAGGATTGTACGAAACAGAAGAAGAACGGGATTTAATTATAAACGGATTTTTTGCTAAGGGAATACAATCGGGCGACATGCAATTGTATTGCCCAAGCGAACAAACTGAAGAAGAATTTCATCATAAATTTGAGGATTATTGTCCTGAATGTTCAGGAAAAATAGATGATCCCAATTATTTCTTTATACAATCAGCAAAAGAATTGTACTATCCAAACGGTACATTTTCACCAGTGGCAATGGACAAAGGATTGAATGAATTTTATCATCAATCGCAAAAAAACGGGAAAAGGAATATTCGCGGCATAGGCGAAATGGTTTGGGCGCTTGGAGCAGTTCCGGGAGTGGAACATCTGATGGCTTACGAAGCGCGGCTAAATTATTTTATTCCCAATAAACCGTGGATTAGCTTGTGCATGTACAATACCTCGAAATTTACAGGTTCAATGATTATTCAAGTGCTAAAAACTCATCCATATATTTTAAACGGAAATGTGTTGATGCAAAACCCGCATTTTGAAGATCCGGCAAAATGGCTGGCCGAAAATGCACCTCAATTTTTACCTGAGTAATGGAAAGACTTTCTAACAATTTGCTGTTGTTAATTGCCAATGTATCACAGCAAAAGGATAAAAACCAAATCATAAGGTTATTCATTCAGGGATTGAATTCTTTCCTGCCTCATATATTTTTTTCGTGGCAGAACGAACCCGGAAAAGATGCCATTCTTGAGGTTTCAACACAAAAAAAGGTGTACGGTGAAATTCTTTTCTCCAAACCGGAAATAGTGCACGATAAAATGATGATGGCCAACCTGCAGAATGCAGCCCAGATGCTGGGTGTAATTCTCGAAAAGCGTGAGCAGGATAAACTGCTGAACGATGAGAAAAAACACCTCGAAGAACTGGTTTTGAAACGGACAGAGGAATTAAATTCGCAGGTTCAGGAATACGAGGCGCTTTACGAAGAATTTAAGAATTTAAATGATCAGTTGAAGGAGTCGCTGGACGATACGGAAAAAAGTGAAGAAAAATTACGATCAATTCTCGAAAATAGTTCCAATGTTTTTTACCGCCACGATATCAACCACAACCTTACCTATATCAGCCCACAGATAAAAGATGTGCTGGGTTATAATGTGGAGGAAGCTATGGTAAAATGGACTGATTTCACTTCGGGTAATCCCATGAACCATGTTGGTTACGAATTAACAATGGAGGCCATTAATACCGGTGAGCCACAAAAACCTTATGTTTTGGAGCTGGTTCATAAATCCGGGAAAAACCGTTTTTATTGAAGTCAGGGAAGCGCCGGTTGTAAAAAACGGAAAAACTGTGGCAATGGTGGGCGCTTTAATTGATATTACCGAACGGCGGCAGGTTCAGGAAAAGTTGCTGAAAAACCGGTATTATCTGAAAAAGGCCCAGGAAATTGGGAAAATCGGTACCTGGGAGCTGGACATCAACAACAATATTTTATTTTGGACTGAAGAGAGTTATAAAATTTTTGAAGTTCCGTTTGAAAAAAAATTAACTGTTGAAGATTTTTTTGATACCGTTCATCCCGACGACCGGAAATATGTATTTGAAAGTTGGAATGCCGCCCTGAAAAATAAACCGTATAATGTTGTGCACCGGATTACAGTTAACAACAAAATTAAATGGGTGAGACAAAAAGCAACCATCGATTTCGATATCAAAAATAATCCGGTAAGGGCTATTGGTTTTACACAGGATATTACTGAGCAAAAACTGGCCGCCGAAAAACTGTACGACAGCGAAGAACGTTACCGCCTGCTTTATGAAAATGCAGGAATTGGAATTGGTTATTACACGGTTGATGGTCAGGTGATTGCATTTAATGAAATTGCCCTGAAAAAAATTGGAAAACAGGAATCTGAAGTTGTTGGAAAATACCTGCACGAGCTGCTTCCCAAAAAGGACGCCGACATTTGCCTGGAGAGAATGAAGGAGGTTCTCTGCCATAAAAGTAATATGGTTTTTGAAGATGAGGCACATAAACATTCGGGCCCAAAATGGACGCTCAACATTTATTCCTGTGTTCAGGATATAGCAGGGCGTGTGAAAGGAATTCAGATAATGAACCTTGACATCAGCAAAATAAAGGAAACGGAAAAAGAATTGCGGCAAAGCGAAGAAAAATTCAAATCCTATATCGAAAATGCACCCGATGGAATTTTCCTTCTCAGTAAAAAAGGTAAATATTTAAATGTGAATGCTGCTGCATGTAAAATTACAGGTTATTCTGCTGAGGAACTTTTGCAAATGAATTTTACAGAAATCGTTCCCGAAGAAAATCTGAAAGAAGCGCATAGTAGGTTTGACATTCTGAATAAAGAAGGTGTTTTAAGTGCCGAATCTGCCTTCGTAACCAAAAAAGGCGAAAAAAGGTACTGGAGCATTGATGCTGTGAAATTGACGAACAAACAATTTTTGGTTTTTGTAAAAGATATTACAGAACGAATTAAACACGAACAAAAAATTGAAATACAAAACCAAAGGCTGGTCAAAACGCTTAAGCATGTGAAAAAAACTACCCGCGAACTGCAGATTGCCAAAGAACGTGCAGAAGAAAGCGACCGGCTGAAATCAGCATTTCTTGCCAATATGAGCCATGAAATCCGGACGCCGATGAACGGAATTTTGGGTTTTATTGATTTGCTGTTAAATGGCAGTATTTCTGGAGAGAAAAGGGAAGAATACCTGAACATGGTGCGCAAAAGCAGCGAAAGGCTCATGTATACTATAAATGACATTATTGAAATTTCGAAAATTGAAGCCGGAGAAATGCCCGTTAATTTTTCCAACGAAAATATCAATGAAATTCTAACTTACCTGCATGCTTTTTTTGCGCCGGAAGCAATCCAAAAGGGGCTGTCGCTGAAACTTGCTCCTTCGTCACACAACGGAATGGTTACTAAAATTGACAGAAATAAACTGGAATCGATTTTAATCAACCTGTTAAAAAATGCACTTAAGTTTACTTCGGAAGGTGAAATTAATTTCGGCTACAAGTTGAATAATAACAAACTTGAATTCTTTATTTCTGACACCGGTGCGGGCATTCCACCTGAAAAACTGGATTCAATTTACGGCCGTTTTATTCAGGCCGACATTGAAATTTCGCGCCCATACGAAGGTTCCGGACTGGGTTTGGCCATTGCAAAAGCTTATACTGAAATGTTGGGTGGGAAAATCTGGGCAGAGTCGGAAGTTGGAAAAGGAAGTACATTTTATTTTTCAGTGGATTATATTCCTGCAGAGGTAACAAATTAAAAATCCCGGCTTCACCGGGACTTTTAATCATCTTCAAAAAGGTCTGTCAATTGATTTGTAATATTTAATTCGCAATCATCCGGTACAAACATAGAACGATTCTGAAAATAATTAACTGGTTTTCAACCTGATTTACAGGGTTTAAAATGCTGAAACAGTTTGGCAATTTTGCTGATTGAATTGCAAGGCCGCCTATTAAGTTAATTTTCAAGTTAAAATTTGGGAAATAATAACCGGCATACACTTCAGAATGAAAACTTTCTTACTTTTGCCGGCCAATTTAAACAACCTGGTTTTTTAAACCTTAAAGCAGATTAGTCACGAAAACAATTCATGAATCAACAGGTTGTATTTTTTAGGAAAACAAGAAAATGGAAGAAATCAGAAATATTGCAATTATTGCCCACGTTGACCACGGCAAAACTACATTGGTCGACCGTATTTTACACCAGGTAAACCTGTTTCGCGAAAATCAGGATATGGGAGATCTTATTCTCGACAGCAATGATTTGGAGCGCGAACGCGGAATTACCATTTTATCGAAAAACGTTTCGGTGCGGTATAAAGACACCAAAATCAATATCATCGATACTCCCGGTCACTCCGATTTTGGAGGCGAAGTAGAACGTGTGCTGAACATGGCCGACGGGGTTTTACTCATTGTCGATGCGTTTGAAGGCCCTATGCCGCAAACCCGTTTTGTGCTGCAAAAAGCCATTGAACTGGGATTAAAGCCGATTGTGGTTATCAACAAAGTGGATAAACCAAACTGCACGCCCGATATTGCGCAGGAAAAAGTTTTCGATTTGATGTTTAGTCTCGAAGCCACTGAAGACCAGCTGGATTTTCCAACGGTTTTTGGCTCGTCGAAAGCCGGGTGGATGGGCGAAGACTGGAAGGAACCAGCAACCGATGTGAGCTATTTGCTGGATACAATTCTGGAACACATTCCGCTTGCGAAAAATAAAGAGGGATCGTTGCAGATGCGGATTACTTCGTTGGATTATTCGTCGTACATTGGCCGCATTGCCGTGGGGAAAGTTACACGTGGCCAGTTAATTCCCGGGGCATCTGTGTCGCTGGTAAAGCGCGACGGAAGGATTATTAAAACGCTGGCAAAAGAGGTTTATCTTTTTGAAGGACTTGGCAAGGAAAGAACAAAAGAACCGGTGCCATCGGGTGAAATTTGTGCGATAATGGGACTGGAGGAATTTGATATCGGTGATACAGTTGCCGACAGTGAATTTCCGGAAGGACTTTCACCAATTCGTGTTGATGAGCCCACCATGAGTATGCTTTTTGTGGCCAACAACTCTCCGTTTTTTGGAAAAGACGGCAAGTTTGTAACTTCCCGCCAGTTGCGCGACAGACTGTACAAGGAAACCGAAAAAAACCTGGCGCTTCGGGTGGAGGATACAAATTCAGCCGATTCATTTATGGTTTTCGGTCGTGGAATTCTTCACCTTTCCATATTGGTGGAAACCATGCGCCGCGAAGGTTTTGAAATGCAGTTGGGCCAGCCAAAAGTTTTAATTAAGGAAATTGATGGCAAAAAACATGAACCGATTGAAGCTTTGACGGTGCACGTACCGGAAGCTTTTTCCGGAAAAGTAATCGAACTGGTTACCCAGCGAAAAGGCGACATTGCAAATATTGAAGTAAAAGATGATCGTTCTCATCTCGATTTCCTGATTCCGGCACGCGGATTAATTGGTTTGCGAAACCAGATGCTCACTGCAACCGAAGGCGAAGCAATTATGGCGCACCGTTTTTACAGCTACGAGCCCTGGAAGGGCGATTTGGGAGTGCGCCGGAATGGTGCATTAATCGCACTCGAAACCGGAACCGCAATCGCTTATTCCATCAACAAAATGCAGGATCGCGGACGGTTTTTTGTTGAACCGGGAGAAGATGTTTATTCGGGCCAGGTAATTGGCGAAAACACCCGCCAGGACGATTTATCGCTGAATATTACCCATACAAAAAAGTTGTCCAATATGCGCGCTTCCGGTTCCGATGAGAAAACAAGCATTGCTCCGGCCATAAAATTTTCGCTCGAAGAAGCAATGGAATACATCCGGAATGATGAATACCTTGAAGTTACACCGAAATATATGCGCATTCGGAAAATCTTGTTGAACGAAAACGACCGGAAAAGACAATCAAAATCTGTAATTCAATTGTAATAATTTTCAAACAAAAGATATTTTAGCTCTGCATTTGCAGGGCTTTTTTTTGCATTGTTTTTTCAATATTGTCTGGTTTAAATCACTGAGGTTGAAGCTCCTTTCAAAATCTGGTTTTCATTAATCCCGGGTGTTATATTAATTGAATATCAACAACATTAATGTTGCTTCTTTTTTAGCCTTGCATCAGAGCAAAATTGATGATAAAACACAATGAAATTGTTATCAAATCCTTTCGTAAATGTTAAGTATATGTCACTATTTAGATAGGTAATAAATTACCTGCTTCAATTGTAAATATTACTTATTGGTTTTATTTTTAGGCGTTTAATTCAAAAACAGAAAACGATGTCTAAAAGAGCTACTATATTCTTCATATTTATTATGTTGGCGGGAATAAATCTTCCTGCACAAACAGCAACTCAATGGCGCGGTCCCAATGCAAACGGCATTTATCCGGAAACCGGATTGTTAAAAGTGTGGCCGGCCTCTGGACCGGAAATTATCTGGCAATTCGAGGGTTTGGGAGAAGGTCATTCGTCTCCTGCATTGGCAAACGGTACTATTTATTTATCGGGAATGACAGGTGACGAAGGTTTTGTATATGCACTTTCACCCGATGGTAAACTGAAGTGGAAAAAATCGTACGGAAAAGAATTCACTGTAAGTTACCCGGGCGCGCGCTCAACTCCGGTAATCGACGATAATCTGCTGTACATGTATTCCGGACTTGGAGAACTCACCTGTATGGATGCAAACAGTGGCGATGTGAAATGGCGAAAAAATGCATTCAGTGATTTCGATGGCGCCAATATCCAATGGGGTGTAACCGAAACAGTGGTTATCGACGGGAATAAACTTTACCTCACTCCGGGCGGTAAGAAAAACAACGTAGTTGCGCTGGACAAAACTACCGGTGATTTAATCTGGACGTCGCCGGGTGCCGGAGATCTTTCAGCTTACTGCACTCCTTTGCTTATTGATTTGCCTGGTCGTAAACTGCTGGTAACCATGACGGCAAAACATATAATCGGTTTGGACGCTTCCAATGGAAAATTGCTCTGGTCGCAAGAACACACCAACCGTTGGGATGTGCAGGCCAACACACCTGTATATTCTAATGGTAAGATTTTTTGTTTCAGCGGCTGGGGCGCTGGTGGTGTAATGCTGGAACTGAACAGTGACGGAAGCAGTGTGAAAAAAGCCTGGTCAACTGAAAACCTCGACAGCCGCACCGGAGGAGCAGTTCTTGTTGATGGATATTTGTACGGTTCGGGTGATATGAACCGCGAATGGCGTTGTATCGACTGGAATACAGGAACGGAAAAATATGCATCCAAAGAAGTTGGAAATGGCCTTGTAATTTACGCCGATGGAATGTTATACTGCTACAGCGAACGAGGCGAACTGGCGCTGGTAAAAGCAACACCTGAAACTTTTAACGTCATCAGCAAAACCAAAATTGAATGGGGAACAGCCCAGCATTGGTCGCATCCGGTAATAAAAAACGGCAGGCTTTATTTAAGGCATGGAAATGCAATAGTTGCTTATAACATCAAAAAATAGAATTGTTTTCCCAAAAATATCAATGTAAAACCAACTAAAATTTATTACATGAATAGATTATTTTTCTTTATTATTTCTTTCTTTTTTGTTTACTCGTCAGGTGCACAGGTAATTCAGTGGAGAGGTTCAAATCGCGACGGACAGTTTAATGAAACCGGCTTGCTGAAAAGCTGGCCCGAAGATGGTCCGCAACTGGTATTGGAAGTGGATGATATTGGAAAAGGCTGGTCATCGCCGGTTTTTGCCGACGGAATGATTTACACCACCGGAATGAAAGATACGTTGGATTACCTGACGGCCATCGACATGAATGGAAATGTAAAATGGCAGGTTCCTTACGGCCGTTCTTGGAATCAGTCATATCCGGATACCCGCAGCACACCGGTGGTTGAAGACGATCGGATTTATGTACAAAGCGGAACCGGCCGGGTGGCTTGTATTAACCGCGAAACCGGGAAAGACATCTGGGCAGTTGAAGTGGATAAAAAGTACGATTGCGTTTATCACAGGTGGGGAAATGCAGAAACCTCGCTAATCGTTGACAATAAAATTATTGCTACTCCCGGTGGCGAAACCACAAGTGTGGTGGCGCTCGATAAAATGACCGGCGAACTTATCTGGAAAAGCAAGTCGGTTGGAGGACCTAGATCATACGTTTCTCCAACACTTTACGAATACAAAAATTTCCGTTACATACTGGCGGCAACCGGGACAAAATTGATTGCGCTTAAACCGGATGATGGCGAAATTGCCTGGACTTATAAATTCTGGAATCCGGAATTGTGGGATCAGGATGGTTTGATTTGGGCGAATACGCCAACTTATAAAGACGATGAGATTTTTCTGAGCATGGGGTACAATTATTTCGCTGTTATGCTGAAAATGGATTCCACCGGAACTTCGGTTTCCGAGAAATTTCGCGATCACACTTTGGATAATCATATTGGTGGTCTGGTGCTTTACGATGGATTTTTGTACGGTTCAAACTGGTACAGCAACAGCCAGGGGCGCTGGGTTTGCATGGACTGGAACAGCGGCGATATTAAATATGTGGCCGACTGGGATACAAAAGGTCCAATTGTAATGGCCGATGGAATGCTCTATTGTTATAACGAACGTGGAAAAGTGGGGCTTGTAAAACCTGATCCTGATGGTTTTGATTTGGTGAGCGAATTCCGGATTAAAAAAGGTTCCGGGCCACACTGGGCGCATCCTTTTATCGCCGACGGAAAACTGTTTATGCGCCACGGCGATGCATTGATGGTTTATGATATTAAAGAAAAATAATATTTGCGAATTGAATGCAGAGATGCGATGCATCGCGTCTTTACCATTAAAAACAATGAATATTTTTTCAGCCATATTATTCGTTTTCCTCTCATTTTCTGTTTTTTCACAGGAGGTGGCAGAGTTTCGTGGTATGGGAAGAACCGGAATTTATGACGAAACCGGTTTGTTGAAACAATGGCCGGAAGACGGTCCCAAACTTTTAATTAAAATTGAAGGTATTGGAAAAGGCTTTTCACAACCGGTTTTTGCCGATGGGAAAATTTTTGTTACAGGCATA
Organism: uncultured Prolixibacteraceae bacterium; assembly: GCA_963771595.1. Lineage (GTDB taxonomy): Bacteria > Bacteroidota > Bacteroidia > Bacteroidales > Prolixibacteraceae > CAVYUC01. Next base: position 85,377 of record CAVYUC010000012.1, read on the forward strand.
AAAGAAGATACTGTCGATGTACTTTCAGCTTATAATTTAAATGGCGAAATGCTTTGGGAAACTTCCTATGGCCGCTCATGGACTGCCTCTTACATCGACAGCCGCTGCACGCCCACCTGGGAAAAAGGGAAGTTGTATGTTTCCAGCGGAACAGGACAGGTGAGTTGTGTGGATGCATTAACAGGGAAAATCATATGGCAGGTAAATGCCATTCAGGAATATGGTGGTGAAATTTACACGCATGGTGACGCTGAATCGCCGCTGGTTGTTAAAAATGCAGTTTTATATACAACCGGGGGCAAAGAAAATACAATGGTGGCGTTGAATAAAACCGATGGATCACTGGTGTGGAAAACAAAAAGTCTGGGCGGTGCAAAAGCGTATGCTTCCCCGGTTCTGATAAACCACAACGGGAAAGATTTGGTTTTTGCACAAACTTCCGAAAATATCATCGGGATAAATCCTTTAAACGGCGAAATTCTCTGGAACTACAACCTGATTCAGTTCCACGAAAAAAGCCAGGGAAAAGGGGCGCAGGCTAATCCGGCGATTTACCACAACGGCGAAATTTTTATCACCAGCGGCTATGATCATCCGGGAATACTGCTTTCTCTGGATGAAGATGGAAAATCGGTTCGGCTAAAATGGAAAAACGAAACCATCGACACACATCATGGTGGTGATGTTCTGGTCGATGGAAATTTGTACGGTTCCAACTGGCAGCATAATGCCAAAGGGCAATGGACAAGTGTTAACTGGGGAACCGGCAAAACCAACTGGGAGCAGGACTGGCACAACAAAGGTTCAATAATTTATGCCGATGGAATGCTTTATTTGTATGAAGAAAAAAGCGGAAATGTGGCGCTGGTAAAACCAGATGCCGAAAAATTCAATATCGTAAGCACGTTTAAAATTGAAGATGGGGCAGGGCCGCACTGGGCGCATCCTGCAATTTACGATGGCAGGCTGTTTATCCGGCATGGCGATGCATTGATGGTTTACGATGTAACAGAAAAATGATTTCCAAATGGAAGAGACGCGATGTATTGCGCCTGCAATACCAGTGGTAAGACAAAATTTTTAAATGAACACAAAACGAACTATAAATATTACCCTGATTTCCCTTGCGATTCTTGGGACTGCAACAATCATCTGGTGGTTAAGTACTGATCCAACAAACGATTTCCAGGTCAGTGTTGCCGGGGCAGATAATCGTGGCGAAGGCGATTCCATACAGACGGTTCGTATAGGTGAAATTTTCAAGGAATACGAAACGGAATATATCGAACTTTCAGGTACCTGGCCACGATTCAGGGGAAGCGACTACAACAACATTTCAGAAGATTCAAAAAACTTAATTGATAAATTCGGACCGGATGGGCCAAAAATTCTTTGGTCGGTAAAATTGGGCGAAGGTCATTCAGGGGCTGCCATTTATAAAGGACTGGCATATGTTCTGGATTACGATGAACAACAGCGTGCAGACCTACTCCGCTGTTTTTCGTTGGTTGACGGAAAAGAAATGTGGATCCGTGGTTACCAGGTGAATGTAAAACGCAACCACGGAATGTCTCGCACAATTCCGGCAGTTACCGAGGATTATATTGTTACCATTGGCCCCATGTGCCATGTGATGTGCCTCGGTCGAGAAGATGCAAATCTGTTGTGGGGGCTGGATGTGGCCAGGGAATATGAATCTGAAATTCCACTCTGGTACACAGGGCAGTGCCCGCTGATTGATGAGGGAAAAGCAATTATTGCCACCGGCGGAAAAGCGCTGATGGTTGCCATCGATTGCGAAACCGGCGATAAAATCTGGGAAACGCCAAATCCAAATAATTGGAAAATGTCACATTCATCGGTAATTCCTTTCACTTTTGGCGGACGAAAAATGTATGTCTACAGCGCGGTTGGCGGACTGGTTGGTATTGCTGCAGATGGGGATGATGCCGGAAAAGTTTTGTGGGAGACTTCGGCATGGAATCACTCAGTGGTTGCACCGTCGCCGGTTTGCATGCCCGACGGAAAAATATTTATGACCGCCGGTTACGGGGCCGGAAGTATGATGCTGCAGCTTTCTGAAAACAACGGCCGGTTTTCAATTCAACCCCTTTCAGAATATGCTCCGAAAGACGGACTGGCCTGCGAACAGCAAACACCAATCTACTGGAGCAACCATCTTTTCGGTATTCTTCCCAAAGACGGCGGTGCTTTGAGAAACCAGTTGGTTTGTGTCAGCCCTTCCAATCCGCAAAAGATAATCTGGTCGAGCGGAAAGGAAACCCGTTTCGGTTTGGGGCCATATTTTATAGCAGATAACAAATTTTTCGTTTTGAATGACGACGGAACATTGTATATCACAAAACCAAGCGTCGATAAGTATATCGAACTCGATCAGGCGAAAGTAATTGAAAACGGACACGATGCATGGGCGCCGTTTGCCATTGCCAATGGATATTTAATCCTTCGCGATGCCGAAACAATGATTTGTATCGATTTAAATAACAAAACGTAAACAATGGGAAAAGAAGGAATAGTTATAATTACTGAATCTGGATTTGACAATGTAAAAGTCAGGAAATATAAAAATATTTGTCCTGGTACTTGTGTTTAAAATCTAAAAGTCGATCGTATGAAGAATAAAGGAATTGTCATATTTCTCATCCTCCTGGCTTTTGTAATCGTCGCGGTTATTGTTGGAGATGTATTGACCAACCGGCCAGAGAAAAGATCTGCCAATCCCTTTGAATTCAGTGTTGAGGAGTTTAAAGCGGTTGATCCCGGTTTAATTCATTTCAGGGAGACAAAAAATTTCAATATCGGTTTTAGCGAACCCGCTGGTATAGCTGTTGACAGCACCAGGATTTATCTTGTGGGCGACGAAAAACTGAAAATCATTGATTTTGCCGGGAAACTGTTGCTTGAAATTAATTTGCCGGGAAAACCAAAAACCGTTCAATGCGAAGCAGGCAGGATATATACGGTTGTAGATAACCGGATTATGGTTTACAATCTGCAGGGAAATCAGCTGCGCGAATGGGAGCATCCGGGAAAAAATTCAATTCTTACTTCGGTGACTGCAACAAATAATTTGGTTTTTGTGGCCGATGCCGGAAACAGGCGCGTGTTGAAATATTCACCTGAAGGCGAATTTCTGGGGCAGTTTGAGGGGAAAAGCCGCGAAAATGCACTGCATGGTTTTATCGTTCCCAGTCCGTATTTCGATCTGGATATCAACAGCGATGGCGAACTTTGGGTTGTGAATCCTGGTTTGCACGCCCTTGAAAATTATACCTTAGATGGCGATTTTCGGGCATTTTGGGAAAGTTCAGGAATTAAAGTGGATGAATTTAGCGGATGTTGCAATCCTGCCCATTTTAAATTTATGAGCGACGGGCGGTTTTTAACCAGCGAAAAAGGTTTGGTGCGGATTAAGCTGTACAAACCTTCCGGCGAGCTGGATGGCGTGGTTGCCGCACCTGCAAAATTTAAGGACGAAGGGGAAGCGCCCGATATTGCCGCCGATAATTCGGGCAATGTTTACGCGCTCGATTTTGATAAAAAAATGGTTCGTGTATTCGAGCCAAAACAAAACTCCGGAGGAGTTAAATAAAAATGACCACCGGTTTTCCGTCAAAAGCAGGACAGGTATCCGGGAGATTAGGGAAACGTGATAAAGAAAGACGCATCCACGTCAGCAGATTAAAATACAGATGTTGCATGCGCCGCTAATGAATAATTGGTTGAATAATAAATGAAAAATTATTCATCGAAGCGAATAAAACTAACCCCCGGTTTCAACCGGGGGATTCGAAAGATTGGAACAGAAGAGGCGCATTCACGTTCGTGAATTGAAATACAGACGATGCATGCGCCGCAAATGGAATTGGGTTGAATGAATGAACAATTATTCGCTGAATGAGAATAAAACTCCGCAGGAGTTAAATAAAAATAGCCGTAATTGAAACTTACGGGATGAAAAATTTGCGGAATCGAACCCGGAAAGGGTTCAATATAAAGAAGTTAAAAAATGAACCGGAAGGATTTTATAAAAACAACAGGGCGGATTCTTATCCTCGGCGGAATAACCGCATCAACAGGGTATCTGGTAATCAACAAACAGGTTACCGCCACCTGCTCAGTTTCTCCCTCCTGCAAAAAATGTGGGATTTATGATGATTGTGTTGAGCCGGAAGTAAAAAAGGAGAGAAATGGAAAATAGCAAATCAAAAAACAGGCGCGAATTTATACACGATGGCGTGCGGCTTACGCTGGCGCTGGCACTGGGAGGAATTGGCGGATTATCGTTGAGCAAGGTGGTAAAAGACGATTACGTCTGGCAAATCGATCCGTTTCTGTGTAACCAGTGCGGACGCTGTGCCACTGAGTGCGTGCTGGAACCCTCTGCGGTGAAGTGCATTCATGCATTCGATTTATGCGGATACTGCGATTTGTGCGGCGGCTATCTGAAACCCGATGCCAATGCACGGACAACAGCCGGCGAGAACCAGCTTTGTCCTACTTCAGCAATTAAAAGAACTTACGTAGAAGATCCTTATTTCGAATATACCATCGATGAAGATTTGTGTATTGGCTGTGCAAAATGTGTGAAAGGCTGCACCTCTTTTGGAAATGGTTCGCTGCACCTGCAAATTGTCCACGACATTTGTGTAAACTGTAACCAGTGTTCCATCGCGCGGGTTTGTCCGTCGGATGCCATTTCACGGGTAAAAGGAAGCCAGCCATACCATGTGAAAGGCGATTTTACCCAAAAACCAAAAGCCTGATAAATTTAGTAACAGTATGAAAAATTTATTAAATAAAAAGACTGTTAATTTTCTTAAATTCCTCCCCCTGGGGGAGGTTAGGAGGGGCCTCTTTTTCCTATTGTTACTATTTATTTCTTTTTCCGCATATTCCCAAAAACAGCGTTTCCCAAAACCTGAGTTCGATACCGGATACACGCAACCGACACCTGTTACTCCGGAACCGCGAGCTCAAATGCTGGAGTATTTCGATGTGCTGGTGCTGATAGTATTTCTGGCACTGGCTTCCTATTTCATGATAAAACGGCGATCCCGGCGTGCGATGCTGTTCCTGGTTTTGGCAGCGGTGGCTTATTTTGGTTTTTACCGAAAGGGTTGTATCTGTCCAATCGGGGCGGTTCAAAATGTGACGCTTTCATTTTTCGATCCCACCTACGCCATATCGGTTGTGATATTGCTGTTTTTTGTGTTGCCGCTGATTATTACCCTTTTTTACGGAAGAACATTCTGTGGTGGAGTTTGTCCGCTCGGTGCAATTCAGGATTTGGTGATCATTAAACCCATTCATCTGCCCAAATGGTTAAATAAAACGTTAGGGTTAATTCCATATATTTTTCTTTCACTTGCTGTGCTTTATGCAGCCACGGGTACTGATTTTATCATTTGCAGGTACGACCCGTTTATCGGAATTTTCAGGATGAATGGCTTCTTTTTGCTGATTGTCCTCGGAGTAGCTTTCCTGTTGCTTGGCATGTTTATCGGCCGCCCGTATTGCCGGTTTTTGTGTCCATACGGAGTAATGTTGAGTTGGATGTCGCGGTTCTCAAAAAAACACATGACCATTACTCCGGCAGAATGCATAAACTGTAAATTGTGCGCCAAATCCTGTCCATTTGATGCAATTGATTATCCGACTGATGAAAAAGAAGTTGCTAAATCAGGACTCGGACCAAAACGATTTGTTATTTACGCTGCCCTGATTCCGGTTTGGATTGCTTTGGGAGTGTTTGTTGGCGCGAAATCACATACATTTTTATCGAAAGGAAATCCGGATGTTTATTTGGCAGAACTGCTGATTTCACATCCGGAGGTAAAAAACGATCCGGATAATCTTGATGTGCAGACTTTTATGGCATCCGGAAAATCGATGGATACGCTGGTGGAGGAAGCCGGAGTTATTCAGGATAAATTTTATACCGGAAGTATGATAATGGGCGGATTTCTGGGCCTGGTCATCGGAATGACTTTACTGAATACGGTTGTTTTCAGAAAACGCCAGGAATACGTCCCGCATAAAGGAAATTGTGTAAGTTGCGGACGGTGCATGGATTATTGCCCGGTGAAAAAGGAAAAGTAAAAAGTAAAAGCCTCCCCTAACGCCTCCGAAGGAGGGGAAAAGGAGTGCAGACATAGAATGAGTTGAATGCTACAGTTTTTACTGAAATAATCACAGTATGAGCAGGAAACCAGTGAATTGAAATAAAATAGCCTGATGTGTAACATGAAGAACAATGTTGAAATGCAATTGGAACTCCAACGGTTCAAATTGCAACTATTACCCGAAGGGTAAAACAAGAATAGCAGGATGAGTAACATGCAGAACAATATTGAAAAGCAAATGGAAGTTCAAATTGCTGTTCATTACCCGAAGGGTAAAACAAAAATAGCCGTAGGTGCAACCTACGGATGAGTAACGAGGAGCAATCAGAACTCCGAAGGAGTTCAATAAAACACAAAGAATTTAATGAAGTCTGAAAGGATTCAACAAACGATAATATAACAATGACCATTAACGATAAATTGAAACTGTCACAAAACACCGCTATTATTGCAGGAATTTTCTGTTTTGTAGTAGCATTGTTACTATTGCTCAACTTCTGGCAAACGACAAACAACGACCCAATCGAAAGCAAAGCACTGGTAGCGTTGGTGGAGCGTTTGAAACAGGAGCCAAACAATGATGAGCTGAAAGCTGAAATCCGTAATTTCGATTTGCTGGCGCGAAAAGCTTATTTCAACAGCAAATGGCAGGTGAAAACAGGTGCATATCTTTTGCTTTTTGGTGCAGTTGTCCTGGCAGTTGCATTACGTTTTTATTATTCGCTGAAGGAAAAAATTGCCGAACCGGAAATCAAGCATGAAAATGAAATCGTGAGCCGGATATTGGCGCAAAAGGGAATTATAATTGTTGGCGGATTTATTTTTGTGCTGGCAATTGGCGCTTCGTTCATTACAGTTAATCAACTGGATAATTATGGTATTGAAAATGCGGTGGCAGAAGGAGTTCCTGCAGATACAGACGAACAAATTGAAGTAATTAATATCGGGACAACTCCACAGCAAGCCACAGAAAATCAGGTGGATGAGCAATCCACAGAAGCTGCAGAAAATGAATCGGTAATTGAACCTGTTCAGCCCGAAATAAAAGAAGAAGCACAACCGGTGTCCGAACAAACTGAAACAAAAACAGAAGAGCCCAAACCGGCTGCCCCGGCTTCCGTTTCTACTACATCCGCTTCATCGGGAATAACCCTGGAGTCAGTAAAAAAGAACCACAACTCCTTTCGCGGGCCATTGGCGCAGGGAGTAATTTATCACAAAAACATACCCACCGAATGGGATGGTTCGGCTGGTATAAACATTCGATGGAAATCGCCCGTTCCGAAAAATGGTTTTAATTCGCCTATAATCTGGGGCGACAAAATTTTTATTGCCGGAGCGGATGAAAGTTCAGAAGAGGTTTATTGTTACGACAAGAACACTGGAAAATTGCTGTGGACAGCAAAAGCCGGTAATATTCCCGGCTCACCATCCTCTCGTCCGAGAGTCAGCGCCGATACCGGACTTTCAGCACCCACACTTACAACTGACGGCAAACGGGTGTTTGTAATTTTTGCCACCGGCGATGTCATTGCTTTCGATATGGATGGAAAACGGGTGTGGGCAAAAAACCTGGGGGTTCCCGATAATCATTATGGTCATTCTTCGTCACTGATTACCTGGGCAAATAAATTGATTATTCAATACGATACCAACAAAGGCGGAAAGGTGATGGCGCTCGATGCAGCCACCGGAAATCCGGTTTGGGAAACAGTCCGGCAGTCAAAAATTTCGTGGGCCAGTCCGGTACTTGCTGAAGTAGATGGAAAATACCAGGTGATTTTAACTGCCGATCCGATTGTGGCGGGCTACGATGTGGAAACCGGAAAAGAACTCTGGTCGGTGGAAGCGATGATGGGCGAAGTTGGGCCTTCCGTTGCTTACAGCGATGGGATTGTTTTTGCCGCCAATGAATACGCCCGCCTGGTGGCCATCGATATCCGGACGCATAAAACACTTTGGGAAGACGATGAATACCTGCCCGAAGCCTCAAGTCCGCTGGCTCACAACGGATTGCTGGTAATCTGCACAAGTTATGGTGTAATTGCCTGTTACGATACAAAATCCGGTGATATGTATTGGGAAGACGATGTTGGAACAACATTATATTCTTCGCCGGTTTTTGCCGACGGAAAACTATTTATAATGGATAACGACGGCGTGATGCGAATTTATGAATTTTCAAAAGAAAAGAAATTAATCAGCGAAAACGAATTGGGGGAAACTGCCGGAACAACCCCGGCATTCGACGACGGGCATATTTTCATCCGTGGCGAGAACAATTTGTACTGTATTGGAAAATAAGGTATGTCATTTCGACGACGAAGGAGGAGAAATCTTTTCAGTCATGCGACAGATTTCTCATCTTCGTTCCTCAGATTCGAAATGACAGCATACGAAGGAATGTTTAAATGGATAATAATTTTCAAAATATCGACCAGCTCATCGCAGAAAAAGGCTCCACAAAAAAGAGCCTGATTCCCATTTTGCAAGCTATTCAGAAAGAATACAACTACCTGCCTGAGGAAGTGCTGAAATATGTGGGTGAAACTACTTCAATCACCCATTCGGAAATAATCAGCGTAGCCAGTTTTTATTCCCAGTTCAGGTTGAAGCCGGTGGGCGAACACATGATTAAAGTTTGTGTGGGAACGGCTTGCCACGTGAAAGGCGCTGTTCAGGTTTACGATGCATTCCGGCGCGAATTCAAATTGCCTGCGGGCATTAATACAGAGGAATCAGGTAAATATACCGTTGAAAAAGTGAGTTGCCTCGGCTGTTGTACGCTGGCGCCGGTGGTTCAGGTTGACGGAATTACTTACGGGCATGTAGCGCCGGATCAGGTGGAACAAATTATTTCCGATTTTGAAAGCCAGAAAGGAAAGAAAAATGCTAAAAAAGCTCGTAAAGCTGACGGTTCAGAAATCAAGGGAGAAATCCGTATTGGACTCGGTTCGTGCTGTGTAGCCAGTGGAAGCGAAGAAATCAGGAAGGAAGTAGAAGGTGTTGTTAACGAAAGTGGATTGCGCGTAAAGCTGAAACATGTGGGTTGTGTGGGCATGTGTCACCAGGTTCCGCTGGTAGAAGTGGTGCCCAATGAAGGAGAATCGACACTTTACGCCAAAGTAAAACCGGAGGATGTGAAAAATATCGTGGAATCGCATTTTGAAGCGCCCGGCCTGTTAACCAAATTCAAAAATAAACTCCTCCATTTTGCGGAAGATATCCAAACCGACCGCAACTGGGACGGAATTGAACGGTATGAAATCAGCATGCGCGAAAAACCGGTAGCTTCATTTCTCGGAAAACAAATTCCAATTGCTACTGAATATCGTGGGATGATTAATCCGCTGGACATCAACGAATATAAAAGTCGCGGAGGTTTCACTGCGCTCAAAAAAGTACTGGAAAACATGTCACCTGACGAAGTCATTTCTGAGGTAAAAAACAGTGGTATTCGCGGGCGTGGAGGCGCCGGTTTTCCCACCGGAATTAAATGGGAACTGGTAAAAAAGCAAAATAGCGAAATCAAATACATAATCTGTAACGGCGATGAAGGTGACCCGGGTGCATTCATGGACCGGATGCTTTTGGAATCCTATCCTTACCGGGTTATCGAAGGAATTATCATTGCTGCTTATGCAACCGATATTCACAATGGATATTTATACATCCGTGCGGAATACCCTTTGGCAGTGAAGCGAATTCGTGAAGCGCTGAAAATTTGTAATGAAAACAATTTACTGGGTGAAAATATTATGGGAACGGGATTCAATCTCGACCTACAGATTTACGAAGGAGCCGGTGCATTTGTATGTGGCGAGGAATCGGCATTAATGGCTTCCATTGAAGGAAACCGCGGATTTCCCAGAATCCGTCCGCCTTTTCCGGCTGAAAAAGGGTTGTGGGGATTTCCAACGCTGGTAAATAATACCGAAACCCTGGCCCAGATTTCCTATATTTTACGCGAAGGTTCAGAAAAATTTAAAAATATCGGTACCGAAAAAAGTACAGGAACGAAAGTTTTTGCACTCGCGGGAAAAGTGGCACGTGGTGGACTCATCGAAGTGCCTATGGGAATTACCATCAAACAGGTAATAGAAGAAATTGGTGGTGGAATTGCCAATGGACGGAAATTTAAAGCGGTACAGATTGGCGGCCCTTCAGGGGGCTGTATACCTTCAGAATATGCAGATACTCCTATTAATTATGAATCGCTGAGTGAAATGGGCGCCATGATGGGCTCCGGCGGTTTGGTGGTGCTCGACGATACCGATTGTATGGTGGATATTGCCCGCTATTTCCTTTCATTCACACAGGAAGAATCGTGTGGAAAATGTACTTTCTGCCGCGTAGGAACCAAGCGAATGCTCGACATTCTGGATAATATAACCAAAGGAAAAGGGAAGCAGGGTGACATTGAAGAACTGGAAAAACTGGCCGAATGGACAAAAAAAGGCAGTTTGTGCGGACTGGGAAAAACAGCGCCAAATCCGGTGTTGAGTACGCTGAAATATTTCCGCGACGAATATGAAGCGCACATTAACGGGACTTGTCCGACAGGAAAATGTATGGATTTGATTACCTACTCGGTAAACGACAATTGCATTGGTTGTACCAAGTGTGTGCAAAAGTGTCCGGTGGATGCCATCCCGTTTACGCCACATGAAAAGCATTCCATTGACGCCAAACTATGTATTAAATGTGATTCCTGCCGAACCGTTTGCCCGGTGGATGCGATTGATGTACGTTAGTTTAGAGTTTAGAGTTCAATGTTCAAAGTAAGCGCGAGAAAAAGATTTATTGAAAAAGCCCTGTAAGGGCAAAATATTTCAGCACAGGGCAACGCCCTGTGATTAAAATGAAAAAACAAATTGTCCCACGTGTGAATGTTAAGAAAAGAGCTTATGTAGCATGGGGCAACAATTGAAAAAGTAAATTGAAAAGCGGACTAAAAACAAAGAATTTAAAATATAATCCTGGCGTCTTAGCGCCTTTGCGAGCAAAACATGATTACACTCAAAATAAATAACAAACAAATTCAAGTTGAAGAAGGAACGTCGGTAATGAAGGCCGCGCAAAAGATGGGTATCAATATTCCCAACATGTGCTGGCACGATGAACTGGAGCATTTTACATCGTGTATGTTGTGCCTGGTGAAAGATCAGGCCAACGGAAAACTATTTCCATCCTGCTCGGTAAAAGCTGCCGAAGGTTTGGAAATCCTTACTGAGGATGCGGAAATTCAGGAAGCCCGGAAAACAGCACTTGAACTTTTGCTTAGCGAGCATGTGGGCGATTGCGAGGCGCCTTGCCAGATTGGTTGTCCGGCACACATGAATATTCCACTTATGAATCGTTTAATTGCAGCCGGCAAATTCGATGAATCGCTGGAAGTAGTTAAACGCGATATTGCTTTGCCTGCGGTTTTGGGACGTATATGCCCGGCGCCTTGCGAAGGTGCATGCCACCGCAGAACTGTCGACGAGTCGGTTTCCATTTGTTTACTCAAACGTTTTGTAGGCGACGAAGGTGCTACACCGAAAATCATTCCCGCTGAAAATACAGGAAAAAAAGTGGCTGTCATTGGTTCGGGGCCCGCCGGATTGGCTGCTGCCTATTATTTGCAATTGAAAGGAGTGCAGGTAACTTTATTCGATAAAAATGAAAAAGCGGGCGGTTTGCTTCGCACGGCCATCGACGATGAAAAACTGCCCAAAGATGTTCTCGAAAAAGAAATAGACGCCATTCTGAAAACCGGCATCGAATTTCAGGGTGGAAAAGAAATGACTACAGAACAATTTGAATCTCTGCAAAAACAGTATGATGCAGTTGTGGTGGCAATTGGCACAATTAGTGAAAATTCGGATGTATTTGGACTAAAAGCAAATCCGAAAGGAATTAACGCCGACCGGAATTCCTATCAAACTTCAGTAGAAAATGTATTTGCAGTTGGGAATGTACTTCGCTCATCAAAACTGGCAGTTCGATCTGTTGGCCAGGGAAAAGAGGTGGCTTTTTCGGTACTGCAATATTTTAATGATCAGGAGCCTAAAGGAGAGCCGCGTTTATTTAATTCGCGCTTTGGCAGGTTGGTAAGTAATGAGTATTCGGAATATTTAAAGGAATCGAAAGAAGGTAAACGAACATTCCCGGAAAAAGGCGGAAATTCAGGTTTCTCAGCGGCAGAAGCCATTGCCGAGGCAGAACGCTGTCTGCATTGCGACTGCCGTGCCATCGACGATTGTAAACTCAGAACCTATTCTGACCGATATCAGGTTGATCAAAAGCGGTTTAAAACCAGCGAACGCCGAAACATCACAAAAATGATGAACCATGGATCAGTAGTTTACGAACCGCAGAAATGCATCAAATGTGGAATTTGTGTAAGACTGACTGAAAAATACACCGAGAAATTTGGATTTACGTATATTGGCAGAGGATTCGACGTGGAAATCGGAGTTCCTTTCAACGAAGAACTGGAAAAAGGATTAACGGCAACGGCAGAAAAAGTGGCTAAAGGTTGCCCTACCGGCGCAATTTCGTTGAAAAACTCAGCAGAAGACAAATAATAAAATTGTTGAATGAACATTGGGATTGAGTTTGATGAAAAATGCTTATTGTAGTTCAACCCTTTTAGGGTTGTGAATTGCGCGATCGGATAGTGACCGTAGGTTTTACCTACGGCTATTGTTGTTAAATCCTATTCAGGATTTGGGCAACAAAAATTGACAATTAAAAGACTCCGAAGGAGCCAAACAATAATAGCCGTAAGTGGAACGGTATAGATGTAAAAAAAAAGAACCTAAAAGGGTTCAATAAAAAAATGGTTTTATGGCAACATTTACACAAATATTGTATCAAATTGTGTTTTCAACAAAATACACTGAGAATACAATGGTGCTGAATGAAAGCGAAAAATTGTATCGTTACATTTGGGGTCTTTTGAATAATAAAAAATGCGTCTTGTATCGTTTAAACGGAACAGAAAATCATTTACATATTGCTACTCATATTCATCCAACAGTTTCATTATCTTCTTTGGTTAAAGACGTTAAGGTTTCATCTTCAGTGTGGCTGAAAGAGCAAGGCATATTTCCAAATTTTAATGGTTGGCAGGAAGGTTATGGTGCTTTTACCTATCATATTAATCAGAAGGGTACACTTATTAATTACGTAAAGAATCAGCGTGAACATCATCGAGTTAAGACTTTCAAAGAAGAATATATTGAATTATTAAATGAACATGGGATTGAGTTTGATGAAAAATATTTATTGTAGTTCAACATTACCAGGGTTGCGCTATTGTTGTTAAATCCTTTTCAGGATTTTATAGCAGAAAGTTAGTTGTTAAAAGACTCCTAGGAGTCAAACAAAAATAGCCGTAAGTGGAACTTACGGAAAATGAATAGAAAGTGAACCGAACCCTAAAAGGGTTCAACATTAATTGGAATGAAAACATGATTAAAATAAATTCACTTATAATAGTTTTGGTATTTGTTGTGTTTAATACTTTTGCCCAACCCACCAATTCCTGGCCCATTTTCCGAGGTGACCAGCATTTAACCGGAGTTTCAACTGCTTCAATTCCCACTTCGCCAAAATTACTCTGGACATTCAAAACCGAAGATAATATCAAATCGGCACCGGTGGTTGCCCAGGGAAAAGTAGTAATTGGTTCTACCGACGGATTTGTTTATTGCCTCGATTTCAACGGCAAACTTCTCTGGAAATTTGAAACCAACAACTCCATTGAAGCACCGGCACTCATTCATGATAATAAAGTGATAATCGGTAACCTCGACGGAATGTTGTATGGTCTCGATTTAAATACCGGGGAAAAACTTTGGGAATATGAATGTGAAAACCAGATCATTGGTTCGGCCAATTGGTGGAGCGATGGCAAAACTACTTCCGTTTTTGTGGGGAGTTACGATTTCTTCCTGCATTGCGTGGATGCGAACACCGGGGAGCTGAAATGGAAATACGAATCGGATAATTACATTAACGGAGCGGCTGCATGTGCCAACGGAAAAGCGATGTTTGGCGGTTGCGATGGATTTTTACACGTGGTGGATGTGACCACCGGCAAGTTTGTTGAAAAAATTGATGTGGCTACTTATGTGGCTGGATCGGTAACCATCGATGATGATAAAGTTTACCTTGGCGACTATGACGGACAGTTTTTTCAGGTGGATCTGAAAACGAAAAAGATAACCTGGACATGGGACGATGAAAAAACACACCTGCCGTTTATTGCTTCGCCGGCGTTGTTGGGAAATCGTGTGTTAACGGCCAACCATAATAAATTTTTATATTGTTTCGATAAAAACAGTGGTAAAAAACTATGGGAATACAATACAGGCAGCCGGGTGGAAGCCTCGCCGGTAATTGTTGGCGACAAAGTGATTGTAGCCAACATGCGTGGTGATTTGGCCATTGTAAATCTTTCGGACGGGAAACCAGTTTGGAATTATGAAATTGGCAGTCAGCTAATTGGCAATCCGGCAGTGGTCGAAAACCGCATTTTTGTTGGTGCTTTCGACGGGAACGTATATTGTTTTGGAGAATAGCCCCTCTGCCTTCGGCATCTCCCCGAAAGGGGAGAAAGGGTAACCGGAAGTTTAATATGAGAATGCAAAATATATCAACATATCAGTATTTTAATTCTCCCCCTTTGGGGGAGTCAGAGGGGGCTTTCCTATGAACATTATTCAAATCATACCAGGATCAGGAGGAAGTTTTTACTGTGGTAACTGTCTGCGCGACAGTAAATATTTCAATGCCTTGCGTGCCGAAGGTCACCAGGTAACTAAAATTCCCATGTACCTTCCATTGTTTGCCGACGAGCACGATATTTCTGATGTACCTATATTTTACGGAGCTATAAGTTTGTATCTGAAGCAATTATATCCTGCTTTCAGAAAAGCGCCGGCATGGTTCGATAATTTGCTGAACTCGAAACCAATGATGAAACTGGCGGCTTCCATGGCCGGCTCCACACGGGCAAAAGGGCTGGAAGATATGACGGTTTCAATGTTGTTGGGTGAGCAGGGAAATCAGAATGAAGAGCTCGACCAAATGGTGAACTGGATTGCTGAGCATTGCAAACCCGATATTATTCACCTTTCGAATGCACTTCTTTTGGGGCTGGCCAAAAGGTTGAAAGAAAAAATTGGTGTTCCGGTGGTTTGTTCGCTTCAGGATGAAGATGTTTGGGTCGACCCGATGCAGCCCAGGTTTCAGGAGAAAGTATGGAATTTAATGCACGAAAGGTCCAAAGATGTGGATGCGCTGGTTTCTGTAAGTCATTTTTTTGCTGATGTGATGAAAAAGCGGATGAACCTTCCCGCAGAAAAATTAAAAACCATTCACCTCGGTGTGGATATAGAAGATTACAAATACATTTCCACAAAGGAAAAAGAACGAAATGTAGGCTACATTTCCAGAATGTGTCACAAGGATGGTTTTGATATTGTGGTCGACGCATTCATCAATTTAAAAAAGAAACCGGGTTTCGAAGATGTAAAACTGATTGCCACTGGCGGTTCAACCGGTGACGATACAAAGTTTAATAAAGAACAAAGGCACAAGCTGAAAAAAAATAATTTGCTGGATTCATTCGAAATTCTACACGATTTTGAAGGCAAAGCAGTGAATGATTTTTTTAAAAAAGTATCGCTGATTTCTGTTCCGGTGCGCATTGGAGAGGCTTTTGGAATGTATCTGCTCGAATCCATGGCTTCCGGGGTTCCGGTGGTTCAGCCGGCTTTGGGTGCCTTCCCCGAAATCATTGAACTGTCGGGTGGTGGTGTTACCTATTTGCCCAATACTCCCGAAAAACTAAGCGAAACCTGGGCTGAAGTGCTTTCCAATTCCGATATGCTTGAAAAGTTAAGTCGCGACGGTTACGAAGGCACAAAGAATAAGTTCTATATTCATAATCATGCCAAAGAAATTATAACTTTATACGAAAATCTGCGTCACCCTGAGCGGAGTCGAAGGGTGAATTTGAAAACTGATTAATAACTTTAAAGAGACACCCTCGATTAGGGTCGGGGTGACAAAAAATCATGTTACTACAACTACAAAACATTTCAAAAGGATACGGCCAGCCGGGTTCTCACAGCTATCGGCCGGTACTGAATAAATTAAATCTGGAATTGAATGCCGGGCAAAAAGTAGCGGTGGTTGGCCCCAGTGGTTCGGGTAAAACAACACTGCTGAATTTAATGGGAACACTCGATTTGCCCGACGAAGGAAAAATTAATTTTGAAGGGAAAGACATTACCGGTTACTCTAAAACCGAGTTGGCTGCCTTTCGCAACCGGCAACTGGGATTTGTTTTTCAGCTACATCATTTAATGCCGCAGCTTACGTTGTGGGAAAATGTGTTGCTTCCGTTGCTGCCACAGGGAAACAAAATTTCAAAAGAAGAAAAGGATTGGGCTGAATACCTCATTCAGAAAGTGGGAATTTGGGAACAGCGCGACCAGAAACCATCGCAAATGTCGGGAGGAGAATGCCAGCGCACAGCCGTGGTGCGGGCGCTAATTAACAAGCCAAAACTGGTGCTGGCCGACGAGCCAACTGGTGCACTCGATGAAGATAATGCCGCTGCATTAATTGAGCTGCTTCTAAATATAAGTTCGGAGGAGGGTGTAACTCTTGTAACCGTTACACATTCAACTGAAATGGCAAACCAGATGGATAAAAAATACATTCTGAAAAACGGACAATTGGTTTAAAGCTTAAAATTCTCTCCGGCAGTTGACGGAGAGTTAGAGGGGGCTGTTCATATGACGAAACTTCAATACATATTAAAAACTTTCATTCACTATTTTAAAGCGAATTTACTAGTGGCATTGGGCGTTGCCGTGAGTGCTACAGTGTTAACAGGCTCATTAATTATTGGCGACTCGGTGCGTTACAGCCTCGAGCAGGCAACTTTCTACAGGCTTGGTGAAACCACGCATCTTGTTTCGGTGGTTGAACGCTATTTCAGGCAGGAGATGGCGGCGGAAATGGAAGCTGATAATTCGCAGATTAAAGCTGCTCCGGTTTTGCTGTTGCAGGGAATGGCTGTGGCCGACGGTGGACAACGCCGGGTGAATAAAGTGCAAATTGTTGGAGTGGATAAAAGTTTTGAAAAAATTGCCGGTACTCCTTTGTATGGCGAGCTAAAAGACAATGAAATTGCTGTTAGCCGCAACCTGGCCGAACAACTTCAAATTAAGGAAGGCGACAATTTGCTGGTACGTATCAAAAAGGCAAGTCTCATTCCCATGAATGCACCGTTTGTTTCGGCAGAAGAAACCAGTGTTTCCATGCGGGCAGTGGTGAAAAATGTGGTTCAAAAAGAAGACCTGGCACGTTTTAACTTAAAAAATTCGCAAACCGCTCCCTACAATATTTTTCTTTCTCTCGATAAGCTAAATAATTTGATGGATTTCAAGGGAAAGGCCAACCAAATCCTGATTTCAACCGATTTGAAAACAGCCGAAGTTGAAGAGGTAGTAGATGACTGTCTTACTCCGGAAGATGCCGGGTTGATTCAGAAAAAAATTGCAGCTACCAATCAAATTGAAATTTCAACCGAACGGGTTTTTCTTGAAGACAAAGTAGCAGAAACACTTCAAAAACTTCCTGGTGCCAAACCTATGCTTACCTATTTTGTCAACGGAATTTACCAGAATGACAAGGAAACACCATATTCGTTTGTCTCATCGCTGGACGATTATTCACTCAGTAAAAATGAAATTATTCTGAACCAATGGGCAGCCGATGATTTGGGTGCCAAAGTGGGAGACAGCATTCAGTTGAAATACTGGATAATCGGACCGCTGCGTGAGTTGGTAAATGCACAGCATTTGTTTCGTGTTGAAAAAGAATTGTTCCGATGACTCCCGAGTGGGCCGATTCAACGCGGATGCCGCATTTGCCGGGACTTTCCGATGCAGGCCACTGTCGCGAGTGGGAAGCTGGTGTACCCATCAACCTCGATGCCATTCGCGATAAAGATGAAGCGTACTGGGCGAAATGGAGTGGGGCGCCCAAAGCCTATGTTTCGCTGGATGATGCTTTGAAAATGTGGTCGAACCGGTTTGGAAATTATACCGCAGTGCGGTACCCTTCCAGTCAGTTTGATGTTCAAAAATACAAACAGGTTTTTGCTGAAAATATTCATCCCGGCGATTTGGGAATGTCCGTGGAACCCATCCGCGAAAAAGGAGTAAGTGCGGCAAAAAATGGTACCGATTTCAGTGGGTTGTTTATTGGGCTAAGTTTTTTCCTGCTGGTAGCTGCCATTGTACTTACCTCGCTGTTATTCCGGTTAAATCTGGAAAATCGTTCTACGCAAGTGGGGCTGCTCGATGCCTTGGGATTTAGACAAAAACAGGTACGACGTTTATTCCTGTCTGAAGGATTAACCGTGGCTTTGTTTGGTAGTTTAATCGGATTGGCGGTTTCGGTCGCATATACCTCGCTCGTGTTTAAAATTTTGAACACCCTTTGGTACGATATTGTGCGTACCGACGTCCTTACTATTCGTATTTATCCAATCACGCTGCTTTCAGGACTAGTTATTAGTATTGTTGTTTCATTGCTGGCCATTTTTATTTCGGTTTCGCGTTACCAGAAACAACGTACCGCCAACCTGCAAAAGCAAACAGTTACCGCAGGCAATAGGTTATGGGAATTTGTATTGGATGTGCTGTTTTCATTGTCATTAATCAGCGGCATTGCCATTTTTGTAATGCAGGTTTTTGTTTCGAAACAAATGAATACTTCTTTATTTTTTGTTTCGGGAACCTTATTATTGCTGGGATTAATATTGTTATTTAGAAAAATAATTATTCGTTCCGAAGCTAAAAGACAGAATACAATAGGATTGCAAAGACTGGCACAGATGAACCTGGCCCGCAACAAAGGACGATCGCTTACCGTGGTTATTTTGTTTGCGCTCGGAACTTTTATTGTCGTTTCAACCGGCTCCAATAAACTCGACCTGTTTGCCAATGCACAGAATAAAACAAGCGGGACCGGTGGTTTCCTGTATTTTGCCGAAACAACCATGCCCGTTTTGTATAATTTAAATGACAAAGAAAAGAGGGCAGAAGAAGGTATTTACGAGGATTTTACTGCGGTTCAATTTCGTAAAGTGGAAGGTGACGATGCAAGCTGCTTAAACCTGAACCGGAGTTCACAACCAGCCATTTTGGGCGTTGATCCGCAGGCGCTGAAAAGTCGCTTTTCATTTGCTGCAAAAATGAAAGGTCTGGGCGATACTGATCCGTGGCTGGCGCTTGACCAGACATATGACGATGGCACCATCCCCGCCATTGCCGACCAAACCGTTATTCAGTGGGGATTGGGAAAGAAAGAAGGCGACGTTTTGTTGTATCAGAATGAATTGGGTGATACGTTGCGCTTGAAACTGATTGCCGGAACCACACCATCTATTTTTCAGGGCTACGTAATTATTTCCAATAAAAATTTTCTTAAAAATTACCCATCCAGTAGTGGTTCACAAATTTTCCTGATTGAAGGAAAACCGGATAATGCCCAAAAAATTGGCGACGAGTTGCAGTCGGTATTTCGCGACTACGGCTGGCAAATGGAATCCACGGCCAAGCGGCTGGTTCAGTTTTATTCGGTTACCAACACTTATCTTTCTATATTTCTGGCGCTGGGAGCACTGGGGCTTATTCTTGGAACCATTGGTCTGGCGGTCATTCTGGCACGTACACTTTTGGAACGCCGCCGCGAAATTGCAGTAATGCAGGCCATTGGGTTCAATAACAAACCATTGTTCAGGATTATTACCACAGAATACCTTACGCTATTGTTTGCCGGTGTGCTCATTGGCTTTTTGGCTGCGGTGGTTGCCACATTGCCGGCACTGCTTTCCAATAATACCGATGTTTCGTTTAGCACTGTTGTTATTGTAGTAGCCCTGATTTTAGTAAATGGTTTCCTCTGGATTTTTGGATTAACTTGGTTCTCACTGCAAAAGAAAACGTTGGTGACGGGGTTGAGGGTGGAATAAATTCGAGTAAAAATTTGATTGGTATAGCCACGTATTGTAAATCTTTGTAATTAGGATGATAACAATTTGCTAAAATAATAACTTTTTTCGCTGAAAGAATGGGTTTATAGCTTTAATTATCAACTAATTAATTATGACTGAAAATCAATCTGTCGATAGTAATGTTTTATATGATATTAATAAAGCTTTCGTTAATTTTGCGAATACAAGTAAATTAAACAAAAACAACAATGAAACCTGAATATACCGTAGCCCGGCTTATTGAAGAACTTAAAAAGTTTCCACCCGACATGCCCGTGATTACCAGTGGCTACGAAGGTGAATACGAGAACATTATGTCGCCTAAATGTATAAAAGTAAAATTTGTCCCCAACGAGCCGTATTACAATGGACAGTTTCAGAAAACTGGCGAATCCGGAGAAAATGTTTTTGACGCAGTAGTCGTTGCAAGGGAAGTCAGGCCATTCAGCAGATAAATAAACTTCTATAAAATGCTATTGAATTTCTTGTTTTGATGGGGAAAAACGTGGTCGAAAACCCAATTATGAATTAAAATTAAATCATCTATTAATCCAAAATGTTTTTTCCCAAATTTGCAACAATATGCCATTCAATATACCTGAAACAATCGTCATCTTACAATTCAATCTTTCTCTTGATCCTGTCGATCTCTATTCTTTTCGATAAAATAAGATTTCGATTTGCTTTCGATGGCTTTGATGGCTATCTCTTTTACGCTGGTTTCAGCAACGGCAGTTTTCTGCGACATCTCTTTCATGCTGGCTTCCATTTCTTTAATTTTTGAATTTAATGCTGAAATCGTTTGATCTTTCAGCTTTAATTCTCCTTCCACCTCTTTTTCGCGAAGTTGCATTTCGAATTTATGTTCTGCTTTTAATTTGTCCGTTGTTTGTTTTACTGCGTCATTCACTGCTTTTTCCAGTTCTCCGGGAAAGGCTGCATTTTTCTTCCTGAGTTCATCCAGTTCGGCTTCGGCTTCTTCAATTTTTATTTTTCTATCCTGGAAGTCCTTTTCAAACGCTGCTTTTTTATCGGTTAATTCTTTTTCCAGTTTTTGCTTTTTGTCTTCATAGATATCAGCCTCTTTTTTTCTGTTGATTTTAAGGTTGTACTTGTATTCCTCTTCCTCCCGCTCGCGTTCTTTTTTTAATCTGGTTGCTTCCTCTTTTTCTGCTGCGGTGCGTTCAGCCAGTTCCTTTTTCCATCGTTCCCTTTTTTCCTGCATCTCTGCTTCGTGGTTGGCTTTTTCGGTGTTGATCTTTTCGGTTAGCTCCTGCCTGCGCTGCTCCATTTCTTCTTCAAATTTTTCCCGCTGTTCTTTTTGTGCCATTAACATGGCAGCCAGCGAATCCGTGCTGGCCGAAAGCTGATATAAATCTTCCAGGTTCTGTTTTTCAATGGAAATAGCTTTTTGCAGTTCCTCAAATTTTTTGTATTCGGTAATAAATTGGTCTGCCAGTTTGTCTAGTGCCGATGAAATGCCCACTTTTAATCCCGATACTTCCTTAATAATCCCCTCGTTGCTTAATGATTTTGCTTTATTGCTAAGATCTTCTTTTTGTTTTTGCTCCTGCTCTTTTTTAGGTTCTTCCGATTTCTGACTTTGTACCTTTTTCAGCAGATTATTGTATGCTTCAAGTATTTGATTCTTAGTGTTTTTTGTGGTGACTGTCTGTTCCATAACGATAGTTTAATTTTTTAATGAATTTCATTTGCCGTTTTTCGCGTCGAATGTTCCATCAAATGTAAGACATTCTTTTTAAAAATTTAAATCAACTGTTGTTGCGAAACTTTCCCTTTCCAGCTTTGTTCGGTCTCTAAAACAATAAAACATTATGCCAGTTAACATTCCGGAAACAGAACAACCAAGAGTTGTAATCATCGGGGCAGGTTTTGCCGGATTGCGGCTCGCTCAAAAGCTTCACAAAAAAGATTTTCAAATTGTATTAATTGATCGTTTTAATTACCACCAGTTTCAACCTTTATTTTACCAGGTGGCAACATCCGGACTCGAGCCAAGTTCCATTTCTTTTCCGCTTCGAAAGGCATTTCAGAAAGTCAAAAACATTTACATCCGGATTGCTGAAGTGGAGAAAGTTTTTCAGGATAAAAAAATGCTGCAAACCACGCTTGGCACTGTTTGGTACGATTATTTGGTAATTGCAACGGGTGCAACCACCAATTTCTTTGGAATGGAAAGTTTTGCGAAAAACAGCATTCCAATGAAGTCGGTGCCTGAAGCATTGTTCCTGCGAAACCGGCTACTCGAGAATTTTGAAAAGGCGGTTACCATCAGAGACGAACAGGAAATAAAGCGGTTGCTGAATGTGGTTGTGGTTGGCGGCGGTCCTACAGGTGTGGAAGTATGCGGAGCGCTTGCCGAAATGAAAAAATTTGTTTTACCAAAGGATTATCCGGAACTCAATTTTAACCACATGAGCATCACCCTGGTAGAAGCGAGTAATCAGCTACTCCACGGAATGAGCAGGAAATCGGGAGATAAAGCCCGCACTTATCTCGAAAACCTGGGAGTGGTGATAAAACTGCAGCATAAAGTAGTGGGTTACGATGGTAAAGAGGTAAAGCTGGAAGACCACGAAAATTTTAATACCCGAACTTTGATTTGGGCAGCAGGAGTGAAAGGCCAGATGCCTGCAGGAATTGATGTCGGTTTGGTGGTGCATGGAAACAGAATAAAAGTGAACCAGTTAAACCAGGTGGAAAATAACCGCATTTTTGCAATTGGCGACATCGCTTACATGGAAACTGAAGAATTCCCGAAAGGACATCCGCAGGTGGCGCAGGTGGCGCTGCAGCAAGCTTCGAATCTTGCGCATAACCTGGAAAATATGCAAAAGAAGAAAAAACTGATTCCATTTAAATACAATGATAAAGGTTCGATGGCCACTGTTGGCCGAAACCGTGCGGTGGTGGATTTACCTCATTTGCATTTTACCGGTTTCGTTGCATGGCTGGTGTGGATGTTTGTGCATTTAATGTCGATTGTTGGTGTTAAAAACAGGCTCGTTATTTTCATCAACTGGCTTTGGAATTATATGACCTACGACCAGTCGCTGCGGCTGATAATTCGGCCGGCCGATAAAAACAAAAATGCAGTTTCGGGAAAAGATAATAAATAAAGGCAAAATATTTCAGAGTGAAATTTTATCGTAATCCTTTTTCTTCGCCGGCTGTATAATAACGGATAGTTGGATAAGCCAGATTTATATCATCGTGTTTTTCGAATTCAGTTAAAATATCCTGCCAGATTTGATTTTCGGTACCACGCCTGCTTCGGGGATTGCATAAATACCTGATGGTGAGTTTAACACCTGAATCTTCCACTTTCGTATAAACAATGGGTGTGAGGTGTGTGTAGTAAATCATAAAACTGCGACTGGCCCTGAAAATCTCTTTTTCGGCTTCCTTTCCCATGTGCTCTGTCACTCTGTTTACAATATCTTCAAGGATTTTGCGGGCGTTTTTCCAGTTGCTTTCAAAAGTAACCAAAACCGGGATTTCGTGCCAAATATAATTAAACCCCGAACTGAAATTAGCCTGCGACTGCTGAAATACCTTCGCGTTTGGCAGATGAATTATCCGGCCGGTACTTTGATCCGCGTCTACCCAGTTTCCAATTTCAAGAATTGTAAACTGAAACATACGGATATCAATAATATCGCCTGAATGTTTTCCAATCTGAACGCGGTCGCCCACAACAAAAGGTTTTCTGAAAACAATAAAAAACCAGCCGGCAATATTTGTTAACGGGTCTTTCAGTGCGATTGCAAGTCCGGCGCTGAACAACCCCAGGAAAGCTCCAAACTGCCGGAATGCACGAATCCAAACTCCGGTAATCAGTATAAGACCAATAAATGGAATAATGAAAGAAAGTGTCCTTTTCCACTGGTACCGGGTTTTTACATTTTTTGTTTGTCGCCAAACCACCCTTAATATTATTATTCGAATCAACCACAACACTACTAAAATCGCAAAAGACAACATCAGATTGTTAATTGTCTGGTGCGAAAAACCTGTTGTTTGGTTTAAAAAATTACGGATGGTTTCCATTTCGTTTAAATTATCAGGGGTTATATCGCTAACCGGTTTGAATAATTTCTTTGATAGCCGTGTTAACCGGCGTTGGTTTTTGTTTAAATACGGTTTCAAATTTCGAACTGTCGAAATCGTAATCGCGGTTAAACTGGTACAGCATTTCCGCCATTTCGTTCATTAATGGATCAAAAAAGCCCATAATTTTAACCATGAATGACGGAATTATCATGGTTTTTGGTTTAGTTCCGGCTGCAGTTGCAAAAGCATTAATCCATTCTTTTACCGGCAATGGCGACACAGTGGGCAAATGCCATACCTGGCCAAACGCATTGCTGCTATTTCCCAACAGAGCTGTGGCTTTTGCAGCATCGGGAGTGTAAGTGAAATTGTGTTTGTATTGAGCGGAACAAAACCAGATCGCTTTTTTTCCGGCTTTCAGGTTTTTGACTACCATTTCGTTGAACATGCTGTTTTTAATTCCCGGGCCATAAAAATCGGCAGAGCGTGCAATCAATGCATCAATTTTTCCCGATTTGGTTGCATCCGTCAGCATTTTCGCAATTTCGGCCCTTACTTTTCCTTTTCGGGATGGCGGCCTGATCTCCGATTCTTCCGTCATTGGGTTGAGCTGGTTTTCGCTGTACATATAAATGTTGTCGAAAAAAACCAGTTTGGTTTTATGTTTTTCACAAGCCGAAATAACATTTTGCATTATCACCGGCCAAAGTTTTTTCCAAACCGTAACGCGGTATTGCAAACCGGCGGTTAAATAAGCAACTTCGGTTCCTTTCACTGCTTGTTCCACCAATTCAGAATTGGTTAAATCTCCCGGAAAAAGTTCATCATCATCATTTATTTTTTGCGGATTTCGGCTAAAAAGCCGGATTTTGTCGGTGTAATTTTTGAGCTCCCGCGCCAAATCGACGCCAATGGGGCCGCCTGCTCCAAGTATAACCTGCATTTGTTTTAATTTTTAATTTATAACCAGTCTTTTGTTTTGAAATAATACAACATTACCAGCGCAATTAAAAGCATTACGCTGAGCATTATAAAATAGCTGTACTTATAATGCAGTTCAGGCAGGTAATCGAAATTAGTTCCGTAAACACCTGCAATAAATGTAAGCGGGATGAAAATAGACGCAAAAATGGTAAGCACTTTCATCACATCGTTGGTGCGGTTTCCAACATTGGCGTGGTAAATATTCAGGTAATCGTTGGTCATGTTGTAATAAATATCGATTGCCTCGAGCGCCTGTGTTGTTAAATCTTGTAAATCTTTTAAATACGTCAGGGTTTTTTTATGAATGAGGTTTGTTTCCGTTTTGTTCAGAAAAAGCATTATTTCTTTCAGTGGCCATACATTTTTGCGTACAAAGCTGACGTTGGTTTTCAACTGGTAAATTTTGAAAAGCGTCTCTTTTCGTGTTTGATGAAGCACTTCCTGTTCCATTGCTTCAATTGCACTGCCCAGACTTTCAATGTTATGAATGTAGCCGTCAACCAGTGTATCTATCAGTGCATATGCCAGATAATCGGGTCCCGATTGCCGTATTTTGCCTTTGCTGTTTCTGATTCTTTCGCGCACAGGTTCAAAATAACTGGCAACCATTTCCTGAAAAGTAATGATGTAATTTTTCCCTACCACTATTGAAAGCTGATCGCCGGCAACCCGTTTCTGATCTTCCTTGAATTCCAGAATTTTCAGAAAAATGTTCAGGTTATTTTGATTTACACTTAATTTTGGCCGCTGATCGGGGTTTAAAATATCTTCCAAATCCAAAGACGGAATATCAAAAAAATCTCCAAGTGTTTCTATAATTTTTGTATCGTGCAAGCCGAAAATGTTAATCCACATTACTGAATTATCCGGAATTTCATCCGGAATTTCATCCAGACTCTCCAGCTGGCGTTCAGTAACCGATTCTTTGCCGTAAATCATTAAATGTATCTCCGGCTGTTCCATTTTTTTATTACCAAGAAAAATCAATGATCCCGGGGACGAGCCCTGCGATTTTTTCCGGCTTTTTATAAATCGTGCCATTAGTCTATAACTTTTTGATTTTTAGAATGTACAAACAATGCTGTCCCAATATCATCGTAACCTTCAAACACCTTGTGCTTTTCGTGTTTTATAAGTTCTTCCCTGATACCAATTAACGTTAATCCGGCAATTGCCGAATGCTCATTTATAATTTTTTTTGTTGAAATTCCGGGTTCTTGAATTATCAGTTTTATGTTTTTGTCCGAAATGGGTAAACGGCCTGAGTAAACAAGTTCCTTCATCAGGTTTTTTGTTTTATCAACTTCATCGGGACGACAAATATTATAAATCTGGATTTTTCCTTTTTTCCAGTCGGGATGAGCTAAAATAATGAAACTCAGTAAAATCATTAAATTATCATTTTCGGTATCGAACGGATTTATCCAAACATGAATTCCGTTTTTAAACTGGATAGTTTTGTCGCTGCTGGCAAGAACACAAATATCGAAATCGCCGGATCGTACCAATGCAAAATTGTCAACTATATCTTCCAGATTGTCAGGGTTTTCCTTGTCGTATTCAAAAAGAATCATGTTGTTTTCCATCCCTGCAATTCCAGGAATCTGAATGGCCTGCGCAATGGCCGAAGTATTCGACGGCGAAATTATGGTGTCGATGTAAATGTGGTTTTCCATGCCGTTTATCAGCTCAAAAAGTTTCTTAAGCTCTTCGCGTCCTTGTTGTACGGTGTTTTTCGAATAATACCCCACAATTTGATGAAGGTATGTTCCGAAGCCATATTTGTACGAAATCCAGTTGAGCAGATGCAGCGATTTGTCGCGTTTAAACGATGCTTTTGAAATACAAATTATACTTGGCCGCCATTCCTTGTGCGTATCGCTTTTTTTCTGAATAAAAAGCTGCAGGTTCCTGTTGAGCTGAAAAATGGAGTTGGTAAAAATAGATGCAAACCCTCTTCGGTTTTTGTTGTAGTAATTTACATAAACGTATATGAGGGCAATTGCTGTAAAAGATAACAACGCATATACGGTGCTTATTTTAAACATAACCCAAACCGAAATAACAAAACCCACCAGCGAAATGTACCATCTCGACCGGAATGACGGGCGGTAGGAGGGGGAAGAGCCAAAATGATTTAAGAATGAAATGAGGCAGAGCGAACCATAAGTTACCATAAAAAACATTGAAATAATGGAAGCCACAGCATTTACATCGCCCAGCGCCACAAAAACGAATGCAATTATTGTGGTAACCAGGGTGGCATTTACCGGTTCAGAATCGGCCAAACGTGATTTTGAAAGCCACTGGTTGGCTTTTTTCGAAGGAAAAGCACCGTCAAGTGCCAGAGCCTGCAAAGTTCGTGGCGCTACCATTACCGAGCCGAGTGCCGAAGAAATTGTGGAAGCAGCCAAACCAAGCGGAATCATAATTACGCCGCCAATTGCAATTTTTGCCATAACGAGTTGTTCATTCAGCAGCAATTCCACCGGTGCCGATTTTGCCAGTTTGTACACTACAAAAAAGTAAATTATCATTCCCGAAATAGTGGCCAGCGTGGTTCCAAGCGGTATGGAAACCGACGGTTTTTTCAAATCGCCCGAAAGTCCCACACCGGCTGTCATTCCTGTAAATGCCGGGAAAACAATAGCGAAAACAACAAAAAAATTCTTTGGGTTGCGCATTTCGGCTTCAGCAAGATTGTACGTTGTATTTTCGGCATGGCCTGTATTTCCCAGGAAAAACATAATCAGTGAAATAAAAAGAATTGCAATTACCACATACAATGTTTTTACGCCCATATTGGCGCCTTTTTTCAAAATCAGTGCTGCCAGCGCCACCATTACCGGCAAACTTATTACCTGCCGCGGGAGTATAAAACCATAAGTATCAGAAATGTAATGGAAAAAATATTCAAAGGCTTCGGTAAAGGCAATTACATAAAATGCCACACTTATTGCCTGCGAAAGGTACAGGGCAAATCCTATTGTTGCGCCAATGTTTAATCCGAAGGAACGGGAAATAATAAAATATTCGCCGCCGCCTTCCACACGTTTATTGGTTGCTATTTCGGAAATGGCTAAAGCTGTTGGAATTGTGACCATGTGCCCCAGTAAAATAATTAATATCACACCCCAGAATCCGAGCGTGCCAACTGCAAAACCAAACCGAAGAAATAAAATGGCGCCTAAAATGGTAGAAATAGCGGTGAAAAATACCGGTGCAGTGCCAAACTTCCTGGTGTCGTTGTTCATTAAAAAGGATTTATTTGTTGGAATGTGTTAAATACAAGTAAAATTAATAGAAAGCAGTTACGGCATAACCTTTTTCCACCAGCTCGTCGTTAAGGTTAACCGGGCTGTCGGCCAGGTAAATAGTGCCAATATAGCGGCCATATTTTCCTACCAGTTTATCTGTTTCCACAATTACATTATTGTTGTTGGCTGTTATCCGTGTTTCAACAAAAAGTTTGGCTGCCATTCCGCGCTGGTACTCTTCCGAACCTTTTTTCACATTGTAGGTTTCCGGTGTATTTATGCCTGCCAGACGAATGCGCTGGTTTGTAGTGATTTTAAATCCGAGATCAATAACAACATCAATGGTATCGCCATCTACAATTCGTTCAACAGTTGCTTTGTATTGATACATTTTTTACTGATTTATAGGTTTAAACTTCGTAACAAGTTAATCAAAAATCAATTGAAATTCAACATAATTGATTTGTCGGTGTTCTTTTTTAACTTTAAGCCGGTGAAGTTTTTGCATCATTTAATTTTACCGCAGAAAGTGGAATTAAACCTTAACTTTTTCTATGTCAGCATCTTTTGCAAGTAAATCGAACAAAATGCAGCAAACAGCGCTGGTTGCGGCGCCGTTAATTAGTTTGTTGATAATTATTTTTACTGATCTTGATCCCGGAAACCGAAACGTCACATATACTTTTGCCATTGCATTTTTAATGGCTGCCTGGTGGATAACCGAAGCCATTCCGCTTGCAGCAACAGCTTTGTTGCCCGTGGCTCTTTTTCCGCTGTTTGGCGTAGTTGACGGCAAAACAATTTCGGCCATGTATTTTAACCACCTGATTTTTTTGTTCATTGGTGGTTTTTTAATGGCATTTGCCATGGAACGCTGGAACCTGCACCGTCGCATTGCGCTTCGCATTCTAATTTTGTTCGGTATCAGCCCGGGCCGGATATTGCTGGGGTTTATGCTGGCAACCTCCTTTTTGTCGATGTGGATGTCGAACACAGCCACAGCAATGATGATGGTGCCAATCGCGCTGTCCATCATCATGAAACTGGAGGAGAGCCTGGGAAAAAAGAAAATGGGAAAATACAGCATCGGATTATTGCTTGGCATTGCTTATTCCGCTTCAATTGGCGGAATTTCTACATTGGTCGGCACACCGCCAAACCTTTCTTTTGCGCGGATTATAAACATAATTTTCCCTGAAATGACTGAAATATCGTTTGCCGACTGGTTTATTTTTGCCATGCCGGTAACTGTTTTGTTATTTTTGGCAGCCTGGCTTCTGCTTTACCTGATGTACAAACCCCGCAAAAGCTGGGAAGAACTTCAGATAAAAGATTTCAGAACAGAATATCAGCGACTGGGTAAACCAAAACCCGAGGAGAAAATTGTTATGGTTTTGTTTACCCTGCTGGCGCTGTTATGGATTTTCCGTTCGGGCTTTAACATTCAATCGTTTGTAGTGCCTGGGTGGGCACAGTTATTTCGCGTACCTGACTACATTAACGATGGTACTGTCGCCATTTTTGTTGCACTTTTGCTTTTTATTATTCCTTCGAAAACTGAAAAAGGAGAGCGGATAATGAACTGGAAAACAGCCAATAAAATTCCATGGAATATAGTGTTGTTGTTTGGCGGCGGGTTTGCTCTGGCAAAAGGGTTTGTTGAATCGGGTTTGTCGGTTTGGTTTGGCGAACAACTGGCTGGCCTGGCACACGTTCAACCCATAGTTTTAACTCTTGCCAATGTAACATTAATGTCGTTGCTGACCGAATTAACATCGAATGTGGCTACAACCGAAATGATATTGCCCATTCTTGCCGGTTTGTCGGTTACCATCAAAATGAATCCTCTGCTGCTGATGATTCCTGCAACGATGGCTGCATCGCTGGCTTTTATGCTGCCGGTGGCCACTCCGCCAAATGCCATTATTTTTGGTACAAACCGCATCTCTGTAAAAGATATGGTAAAAACGGGAATTCTGTTAAATCTGGCTGGAATCATCATTGCAACTCTGGTAATGTATTTTTGGGGAACACTGGTGTTTAATATCGATGTGAATGTTTTTCCCGACTGGGCTGTAACTGCAAAATAAAAATAAAACACCTGTGAAAATAATTATAATAAATCTTAAGCTGGTTTAAAATCATGAAACTTCAGGAGTATTTAAGCTTCATATTGCCATTTCTAGCTGTTATTGCGGGAATATATTCCCTGCGTTTTTTGACGAAGGAAACCCGATTTATATTTTTTTTCGTTTGCTTCGGATTGTTAACGGAGTTGTTGCTGCTGGTAGCATCTGAACTGGGGGTGAAGGATAATCGTCCGGCACTGCATTTTTATGTGATGATTGAATTCTTACTCATCGGTTTATTCTATGCATTCAGGTTCAGGGATTTTTTAATAAAGAATACAGTGCGTGCAGTAATCATTGGTTTCGAATCGTATGCTTTTATCAACATCCTTTTTATTCAGGGACTGCATGTGTATCCGGTTACCCGCTCTGTTGAAGGATTGTTGATGGTGCTGTTTTCGCTTTTTCTGTTTTACAAAATAATGACGGAAGTAAAAATCAGGCATCTATTTAAAGCACCCGAAATCTGGATAAACTCTGCGGTGCTTTTTTATTTTGCGGGTAATTTCTTCTTTAATATTCTTTACTCGATAATGCTCGAAAATTCTGTTCAGTTTTTAAAGCTGGTGATCGCCTGGTTTTATACAGGGTTAAATACTGTTTTTTATCTGATGATTGCCATAGGATTTTTCAGGGCACGATTGAATAAACGAAATGCAAAATTGTAAACCCTAAACAAAAAAAATCCACCTTCAAAAGAAAGTGGATTTTATCTGTATAATTTCAATATCCTTTATTAGCTTCCAAAATCGTCGAAGGCCACATTTTCGTCCGGCACACCAAGGTTGTACAGCATTTTCTGAACAGCATCGTTCATCATGGGCGGCCCGCAAAGGTAGTAATCAATTTCTTCGGGTTCCTCATGTTTGCTGAGGTAGTTGTCGTAAATCACCTGGTGAATAAACCCGGTTGGTCCTTCCCATTTATCTTCGGGCAGTGGTTCTGAAAGTGCCAGGTGAAAGTTGAAATTGTCAAAATTCTTTTCAATTTCCCTGAATTGTTCGTAATAGAAAACTTCTTTCCACGAACGGGCTCCGTACCAGAATGTAACTTTTTTATCCTTTTCTTTTACAGTATGAAACAGGTGGAAAAGATGCGAGCGCATTGGCGCCATTCCTGCACCACCGCCAATAAACATCATTTCGTTATCGTTATCTTTCAGGAAAAATTCTCCGTAAGGTCCCGAAATCATCACTTTATCTCCCGGTTTGCGCGAGAAAATATAGGACGAACAGATTCCGGGATTTACTTTTTTAAAGCCATTGTTTGCACGATCCCAGGGAGGAGTTGCAATACGTATATTCAGCATTACAATATTTCCTTCGGCCGGGTGGTTGGCCATGGAATATGCACGGAATGTAGGTTCCGGGTTTTTCATCTGCAGGCTGAACATACCAAAGTTTTCCCATTCTTCACGGAATTTATCATCAACATGAATATCTTTAAAATCGACATCAATTTTCGGTACATCAATCTGAATGTATCCGCCCGATTTAAAATTAAGATTTTCTCCTTCCGGAAGTTTAACAACAAATTCTTTAATGAAGGTTGCCACATTTTTGTTTGAAACAACTTCGCATTCCCATTTTTTAACTCCCAGAACTTCCTGTGGAATTTTGATTTTCAGATCTTCTTTAACTTTTACCTGACAGGCAAGCCGCCAGTTTTCGTTTTGTTCTTTCCGCGTAAAAAAATCGGTTTCGGTTGGCAATATCGAACCGCCGCCTTCTATAATACGGCAACGGCACATCGCACAGGTACCACCTCCACCGCAGGCGGAAGGAAGCAAAATTTTATTATTACTCAGCGTTGAAAGGAGCGTGTTGCCAGGTTCTGTAATTATTGAGCGGTCGCCTTCGTTAATGTCGACTTTAACTTCACCAGACGGTGTAAGTTTTTTCTTTGCGAAAAGCAGAATAGCAACCAGCAGGATAATAACTCCCAGAAAAACAACTACACTGGTAATTATAACGGTTGTTTGTGTTGATAGCAAAAGCATTGAAAATTGATTTATATTTTTACAATTTAATTCCCATAAAACCCATAAACGCAAGGCCCATCAATCCGGTAACAATAAAAGTAATTCCAAGTCCGCGCAACGGCGCCGGAACATTCGAATACTGAAGTTTTTCTCTAATGGCAGCAATACCAACAATTGCCAGAAACCAGCCAACTCCTGAACCCAGACCGTAAACTGATGCTTCGCCAATGTTTACAAAGGCTTTTTGCTGCATAAAAAGAGAACCACCAAGAATGGCACAGTTTACAGCAATAAGCGGAAGGAAAATTCCAAGTTGCGTGTAAAGTACCGGTGCAAATTTTTCAACCACCATTTCAACCAGCTGCACCATGGATGCGATTACCGCAATAAACATGATGAACGATAAAAAGCTGAGATCAACTGATGCAAAATCAGGATTCAACCATTTGAGGGCGCCTTCGCTAAGTACATATTTTTCGAGCAGGTAGTCTACCGGAACGGTAATTCCCAGAACGAAAACAACTGCAATTCCGAGGCCGGTAGCTGTTTTAACCGATTTTGATACGGCCAGGTAAGAACACATGCCCAGAAAATAGGCAAAAACCATGTTCTCAATAAAAATCGACTTGATGAATATATTAATCAGGTTTTCCATAATTTATTCTTTTTTTTGGCTGTTAACTTTCAATTAACTTTCTGTTTCGGCTGCGTTGCACCCAGATAATTACACCAACAGTTATCAAAGCCATTGGGGGCAGAATCATCATACCATTGTTTGAATAAAATCCGCCGTTATCAATATACCAGCTTTCGGGAATTATCTGGTATCCGTAAATAGAGCCCGAACCAAAAAACTCGCGGACCAAACCTACAATGATTAAGATAATACCATAACCTGCAGCATTTCCGATTCCATCAAGAAACGATTGCCACGGGCGGTTTCCCAGGGCGAAAGCTTCAAGCCTTCCCATCAGAATACAGTTGGTAATAATCAATCCCACAAATACCGAAAGCTGTTTACTTACATCATAAACGTAAGCTTTTAATACCTGGTCAACCAGAATTACAAGAGCTGCAATAATAACCAGCTGCACAATAATACGGATCCGGTTGGGAATAGTATTTCGCAATAATGAAACAATAACATTTGCAAATGCCAAAACAGCCATTACCGATAAGGCCATAACCACAGCGGGTTTTAGCTGTGCTGTAACTGCCAGCGCCGAGCAAATTCCCAATACCTGCACGGTAATCGGGTTGCTGTTGTTCATCGGGTCGGAGAGCAGCTTTAAATTTTTCTTTGAAAATAATGATTCGCTCATCACTTATGATTTTTTCTTGTTTAAGAATGCCTTGTACTTTGAAAAATCGTCCATTAACATATTCTGAAGACCTTTACTTGTGATAGTACCTCCCGAAATGCCGTCAACAGCATGTTGTTCAGGAGCTTCCTGCCCGGCTTTGGTAACTGTTATTGAAACAAGTTCGCCGGAATCGTTGAAAATTTCCTTGCCTTTGAATTCGGCTTGAAACCAGTCGGTGGCAATTTCGGCACCCAGTCCGGGTGTTTCGCCTTCGTGGTCGAAGTTGGCGCCGTAAATTGTGTTCATGTCTTCATTTAATGAAACAAAACCCCAAATCGGTCCCCATAAACCAGTTCCCCTCATTGGGAAAATGTATTTTAACCCGTTGTCCGACTGAAATTCAAAAACGGGCAGCAATTGCTGGTCCATCGGTTTTGCCATCTCTTTTTTCAAATCGATATTAAATGCATCACCTTCAACGCGCTCACCTTCTGCATTAACAACGTACTGGTTTTGGATTTTATCGGCAAAAATTTCTTCAGCATTTTGAGCTGTACTTTCTACATTAACTGCTGCAAGAATATTTTGTTTTTTCTCGATTTCGTAGTTTTTGTTTTGCAGGGGGCGCAAAGCCATAGCCACCGAAGCTAACACTGCAGCAACAATTACAACCATCGCGGCTGCATAAATAAATGTATATGTATTACTGTTTCTGTCCATGATCTCTTTTGTTTATGAGTTAAGCAGTAATTCTTGCCCGTTTTATCCGGCGTTTTATATAACCCTGAATAATATAATGGTCGATTAAAGGCGCAAATGTGTTCATTATCAGGATAGACAGCATCATTCCCTCGGGATAAGCGGGATTAAGAACACGTATTAATATTGCCAGCACGCCAATCAGGAATCCGTAAATCCATTTTCCTTTGTTGGTTTGCGCTGCCGAAACCGGGTCGGTTGCCATAAATACTGCACCAAATGCAAATCCACCGATAATCAGGTGTTGCCAGAATGGAAGTGCCATGTAAGGATTAACTGCAAAAATATTGAGCAGAACTCCCATAAATGCACCGCCTAAAACTGTTGCCAGCATTATTTTCCAGTTTCCAATGCCGGTTACAATTAAAATAAGGGCGCCAATTAAAATTGCCAGTGTTGAAGTTTCGCCAATGGAACCCGGAATGAAACCGAAGAAAGCATCTGCAACACTAAAGTTAATGTTGCCGGCAGCTGCATCGGCCATTGGAGTTGCACCGGTAAATGAATCAACTGCTTTTCCATCGGAAAGTGCCACCCAAACGGAGTTTCCCGACATTTGTGCCGGATAGGCAAAGAATAGAAAGGCACGTGCTACCAGCGCCGGATTCCAGATATTCATTCCGGTGCCGCCGAAAACTTCCTTCCCAAAAACCACTGCAAAAGCGGTTGCTACTGCCACCATCCAGAGCGGTGTTTCAACGGGCATAATTAATGGAATCAACATCCCTGAAACCAGGAATCCTTCGTTGATTTCGTGTCCGCGCAATTGGGCAAAAACAAACTCAAGCCCCAATCCAACTACATACGAAACGATTATAATTGGCAAAACACGAATTAATCCGAAAAGAAAAATTTCGAAAAAATCGGCTGATGCCAGTTCGCCAACTGCTTTAAAATGTTGGTAGCCGGTGTTGTACATTCCGAAAAGGATAGCCGGCACCAGCGCCAGAACAACAATCGACATGGCGCGTTTCAAATCAATGTAATCATGAATATGTGCACCCCCTTTTGCTGTTTTGTTGGGGACATATAAAAAAGTGTAAAAACCATCGTGAACAGAACGAAGCCAGTAGTACTTTGCTCCTTTCTGTACGTAAGGTTCAGTTTTTTCAAAAAAGTTTTGTATGAATTTCATCTTAATCAGACTGATTTAAGTTTCAGCAAAAATTATCCAAGCTCTTTAATCATTATATTAATACCGCTCCGTAAAATGTCCTGTACCTTTATTTTTGATACGCAAACATATTCGCAGAGTGCTAAATCTTCTTCAACAACTTCATAAATTCCGAGCTGTTCCATTTTGTCGATGTCGCCAGCCAGAATTGCTTTCAGGAGGATAACCGGATAAATATCCATGGGAACAACCTTTTCGTACTGGTTGGTAAGTACAAATGCCCGTTCGCCGCCATGCAGATTGGCATTCATTTTATAGGATTTGGCCGGAAGCAATGACGACATAAATGTTTTTGATGCACTGAATTTTTTAACGCCAAGTGATGCCCAGCCCAAAAATTCATATTCATCGCCTTCGGGAATAACCGTAATTTGTGAATCGTAAAAACCATGATAATCTTCGGGTTTTACTCTTGTTCCGGTTAAAGCATTCCCACTGATAATGCGCTGTTTGTACCCAACTTTTATCAGTTTACCTTTTAATACAGAAGAAATTTTTGTCCCTAAAATCGTTGTGCAGTACACCGGTTTTTGTATTTCTGAACCGGTTAAAGCTATTGTTCTGGTAAAATCTACTTTTCCGGTTTCGAAAAGCCGGCCGATAAAAAGCACATCCTGAACGTTGATTGTCCACACCACATGGCCTTTAAAAACCGGCGTAACATGATGAATTTGCACTCCAACATTCCCGGCAGGATGCGGTCCTTCAAATTTGGTGATTTCAACATTTTTAACCGACGTGAATATTGAATTTTCATTCACTCCAAGATGCACTTTCCCTTCGGTAAGTTTTGCCAGTGCATTTATTCCGGTTTGAAATGTTTCCAGCTGGCCGTTCATAACAAAATTATAATCGGGCGCCAGCGGGGCAGTGTCGAAAGTAGAAATAAAAATTGCTTTGGGTTGGTCATCCGGAGACGCTGTAATTCCGTACGGACGCCGCTTTATAAACGGCCACAAGCCACTTTTCAGCAACGTTTCCTTCACTTTTTCACCTGGAAGTTTTGTCGGATCGG
The DNA here is from genome assembly GCA_963771595.1 of uncultured Prolixibacteraceae bacterium. Lineage (GTDB taxonomy): Bacteria > Bacteroidota > Bacteroidia > Bacteroidales > Prolixibacteraceae > CAVYUC01. Next base: position 122,271 of record CAVYUC010000012.1, read on the forward strand.
CTTTGCCAAAATCAACACTGCCTGCATTCTGATCAGTTTCAATAACAACTTCCAGAATCCGGCGGCGTTCTCCGCGGTTTACCGAAACAACTTTTCCTCCGTATGGAGCCGTGTATTTTACTTCCGGATGATATTTGTCGTAAAACAAAGCATCACCGGCTTTTACTTCGTTGCCTGCTTTTATGCTTAGCTTTGGAGTAAGTCCGGGAAAATCGGTAGGTTTAAGTGCTACGGTTGCAGGAATCTGAAGTGTTTCCAGCTTTTTCTCAGCACTTCCTTCGAGTTTTATATCAAGCCCTTTCCTTAACTTTATAACCTCTGACATTTTAATCAAGAATAGATTTATTTTTAGGTTGGCAAAAGTAAATAATAAATTCTCTTTTCACAATCTTTATTATGAAAGTTATAAGGCTCAGCGCAAGCAAATAAGTCAACAGCCGGGTTGATTTAAATCATTAACCTGATAGTTTTCTGTGAATGCTTAATTTATAAGAAAAAGAGAAAAATTCAGATTAAATTAACATTTTTGCCGTTTCAGTTATTATATAAGTTGAATGGTCACTTTTATTCAATACAAAATATGAAAAACTTAGTTTTAGTGGTTGTCCTGATTTTTGCCGCCGCTTTTCCCGTTTCTGCGCAGGAAGGAAATTTTTATTACGAAAATGCCATTTATAACGAAAACATAAAAACAGTTTTGATGTACAGGGCTGGTTTTGAATTGTCAAATCCGATAATTGAAATGGGAGAGGAGACGCCGCTTTTGTTTAAATTCGACGATCTGGGAGCTGAAGTTAAAGATTACTATTATACCATTATTCACTGCGATGCCGGCTGGAATGAAAGTTTTATGCCACAAACAGATTATCTCGATGGTTTTCCCGATAATCATATCGATGACTATGCACTTTCTTTTAACACCACTTTCGATTATGTGCATTACGAAGTTTATTTGCCCAACGAAAATGTTCAGTTTAAGTTGTCGGGAAATTATGTGATTGTTGTTTATGAAGACAACGACAAGGAAAACATTGTTTTAAGCCGGCGGTTTCATGTAGTTGAACCACGTGTTGATATTGAAGGAACAGTTCGTCGCGCAACACTCGATGCTTTTAAAGGAGAAAATCAGGAAGTTGATTTTACCGTTTTTCATGAAAATCTTGAAATCCAGAACCCGCGGGAAGAGATAAAAGTGGTGATTACCCAAAACAACCGCTGGGACAACTCCATCCGGAACCTGAAGCCTATGTTTATTCGCGACAATGCACTTGTTTATGATTATAATCGTGAAAATGTTTTTGCAGCCGGTAATGAGTTTCGTTATTTCGATATTCGCACCACAAGAGTGAATGGCGAAGGAGTTTTAAGTACCGAATTTCACCGGCCTTATTACCACAAAACTTTAAAAGTGGATGAAGTTCGGGCAAACAAAAAATTCTTTTCGTACGAAGAAATGAATGGAAAGTATGTAGTTGAAAGCCAGGATCCGGAAACAGAAAACTGCGATATTGAATGCGATTACTTTTTTGTGCATTTTACATTGCCGCTGGAGTCGGTTTTATTGGGTGGTTCTGTTAATGTGTTTGGGGCATTAACCAACTGGAATGCCAACAAAAGCAGCGAATTGACCTGGAATTTCGATACCAGCGCATACGAACTGACTTTACTTTTGAAACAAGGCTATTATAATTACGAATATGTTTATGTGCCACAGGGCGCGTCAGTTGCCGATCATACAAACATTGAAGGCAGTTTTTGGGAAACTGAAAACGATTACCAGATTTATGTTTATTACCATGATTTGGCCAGCCGTTACGACAGATTGGTTGGATACCTGCAGTTAAATTCGATAACCAATCGGTTTTAATCCATTCGGCTTACTACCCTTAAAAAACCTTCACCTTCGTGGAAAGGAAGTGTAAACCAGCATTTGGTTCCTTTTCCGTGCACAGATTCCAGGTGGAGTTCTCCTCCCAAAAGCATTACATAGTGCTGGGCAATGGGTAGTCCCAAACCCGAACCGGATGTGAGATCGTTTATGGAGTTGTTTACCCTGTAAAACCGGCTGAATATATTTTCCATTTCATTTTCCGGAATTCCGATTCCTGTGTCTGTAACAAAAAACCGGACCTGCTCATTCAAAATCATCTCATAACCCAGAGTGACTTCGCCTTTTGGTGTAAATTTAACGGCATTGTCAACGAGTATTTCAAGTGTTTCATTTAATAGTCTCGAATCGGTTTTAAACCCGAATCCCGGATTGGGTACATCGAGGTTTAACCGCATTTTAAGGTCCTTGTTATCCGGAATTCGTGGCAGATAATGGTTATATACATCGCGCAAAACCGGATTTATTTTGCTGAATTTCATATTAAGATCCACCGAATCGGTTTCAATTTTTGAAAGGTGAATGGTGTTGTCAATCATATTCAGCAATTGTTTGCCGTTTTGCGAAATGGCATCCGAAATTTCCATTCTTTCCAAACTTTCAAGGCCACCTTCGGCCAGCATGCGGGTAAAGTTGGTGATAATATTCAGCGGTGTTCGTATTTCGTGCGAAAGATTGGAAAGGAAGGCCGATTTTAAACGATCCGATTCTTCTGCTTTTTTCCTGGCTTTTTCGAGGTTGAATTCGGCCGTTTTGCGCTTGGTAATATCCCGGGCAATTGAAATTACAGAGTGCGCACTGAGTTTAGCCAGCCGCATTTCGTACAAAAATGTTCCGTTTGGTGTATTTAATGAATATTCAATTGTTTCTATCGAATTGTGTTTCAGGCTAAACTGGATAAGTTGGTGGATTTTTTTAGCCATATTTTCAGGAAATCCAACATCGTAAATGGAGCTGCCGATAATATTTGCATCTTCAATTTTAAATAAATCGCTTTCCTTAATTACAAAATCCTCGTAAACACCATCTTTCCCAATAATGAAAAACATATCGGGAATTGCTTCCAGTAAAACCTTGTATCTTTTTTTGCTGTTTTCAAGTTCCGCAATTTTCTTTTTGGCTTTCGAAATATCTTCAAAAATTAAATAGAACTTGTTGAATTCTGGTTTTAGAACGTGAATTTTATACCAGCGCTCCAGTTTTTTCGCATGAAATTCACTTGTTTTATGATTTTCAAAAAGCAGAATTTTATTTATATCAAGAGGTTCCTGAAAAACCAGTTCGAAAATGTAATCCGCTTCCTGTCCCTGCACTTCGTGTAAATTGATTTTAAAAGACGACTCAAAACTGTTGTTCACTTTTTCAATCCAAAGTTTTTCGATGTTGTTGGCTTCATCGCGTTCGGCATTTATTTGCACAATGGAAAAAACCGATTCCTGGAAAACTTTAGAAATGCTGCTGTTGGTGGCTTTAAGCTTATCCGAAATATCAGCAACAATAAAATTGTATTTATTCCGAAGGATTAAACCGCCCGCAAAAACCGCTGTAAACACAATTATGGGGTGGCTCATAAGCGGATTAAAAATCGAAAAGGATGAAAATAACTGGTTTGATTTTAAAAACTGAAAAGCAAGTGTTACCAGTGCAAAAATATAGTAGAAGATGATTTTTGAAGTCGATTCCGAAAAATAGAAAAGAACAACCAACCCGGCAACCAGCCACCAAACGGAATGATAAACCGTTTCAATCAGCGGCGGATGATCATTAAAATCGGAAATATAAAACGCATAAATAAATAATGGAATAGTAAATAGTGTATTGAGCGCACAGGTTAATTTATTGTTTAAAATGCAAATAATGGCGAGCGCCGGAACTACCAGCACGCCGAAGTTAAAAAGAAAACTTCCTGTATTGTCGGAGAAAATGTGGATAATAAAGGTCAATAAAGCAACCAACTGGATAATTGATGAAATTATCAGAAGTTCAAAAAGCCTTTTTTTATCGTTTGGAGAATTGCCGGCCCACAGTTTTTCTGTTATACTATAATTATCAGGTTTGCTCAACGGTGTAAAAATAATGATATTGACTTAATGTCAGCTAAAATTCGAATAATTTTTGAATTTAAAAGTACTTCCTGTTTTTGAATTTAAAAATATGACTTTTGTTTTGTTTTCATTTTTCCGAAAATTATACTCTTCGTTTAAAGCAGGTTACAATAATGAAAAAAATGAACTCACTGATTTTTGTTATGATTTCAGCCTTTTCAATTTCATAGTTTTGTAAACACGAAAATTGAATATTAAACAACTACATTATGTCTAAAGGATTTTTTAATGTACCTGTGGCCAAAAATGAACCGGTATTAAGTTATGCGCCGGGAACCCCGGAGCGTACAAAGCTTAAAACCGTGTTGCACGAGATGCGTTTGCAGGAAACGGAATTGCCGATGGTAATTGGCGGGAAAGATGTTTTTACCGATCGGAAGTTAAGAATTTTCCCTCCGCACGATATCAACCACACACTTGGATACTACAACCAGGGAGATGCCAGTCATGTTGAAATGGCTATCGATGCTGCATTAACCGCCAAAAAAGAGTGGGCTAATCTGGCGTGGCAGCACCGGGCAGCAATTTTCCTGAAAGCAGCAGATTTGCTGGCCGGTCCTTTTCGTGCCAGAATGAATGCAGCAACAATGCTTGGCCAGTCGAAAAATGTGCACCAGTCCGAAATTGATGCCGCCTGCGAGCTGGCCGATTTTTTCAGATTTGGCGTAAAAGTAATGACCGAAATCTATAAAATGCAACCCGAATCGGCACCCGGAATGTGGAACTATAACGAATTCAGGCCGCTCGAAGGTTTTGTATTCGCACTTACTCCTTTCAATTTTACATCAATTGCCGGAAACCTTCCGGCAGCGCCTGCCATGATGGGAAATGTGGTGGTTTGGAAACCTTCAAAAACAGCGGTTTATTCGGCGGGTGTTATCATGGAAATTTTCAGGGAAGCCGGTGTTCCCGACGGTGTGATAAACCTTGTTTATGCGCCGGGTCCGGTTGCTGCCGATGTGGTACTTACGCATCCTGAATTTGCAGGCATTCATTTTACCGGTTCCACTGCTGTATTTCAACATATCTGGAAAACCATTGGCGATAATATTTTTAAATACAGATCGTATCCGCGGATTGTTGGCGAAACCGGCGGTAAAGATTTCATATTTGCCGATAACACGGTAAATGTTCAGCAGTTGGTTACGGCAATTGTACGCGGTTCTTTTGAATACCAGGGACAAAAATGTTCAGCTGCTTCGCGGGTTTATGTTCCCAAAAGTATCTGGCCTAAATTGAAAGAAAAACTGGGTAAGGAGATTGCATCCATAAAAATGGGGCCGCCCGAAGATTTTACCAACTTTTTTAATGCTGTTATTGATGAGGCATCTTTCGATAAGCTCGAAAAATACATTAACCAGGCAAAAAACGATAAGGATGCAACTGTGCTTTTCGGCGGAAACTGCGATAAAACGGTTGGTTATTTCATTGAACCAACAGTCATTCAGGCTAAAAAACCGGATTATGTAACAATGCAGGAAGAATTGTTTGGTCCGGTGGTTACCATTTATGTTTACGAAGATGAAAAAGTGGAAGAAACGATGAAAGTTTTGGACAATACTTCGATTTATGCACTGACCGGAGCTATTTTTTCGCAAAACCGATACAACATTCAGAAATATACTGAACGGTTGACCAACGCCGCCGGTAATTTCTATATCAACGACAAACCAACCGGAGCAGTGGTTGGCCAGCAACCTTTTGGCGGGGCGCGCGGATCGGGTACAAATGATAAAGCAGGTTCAGTTTTTAATATGTTGCGCTGGACCTCAATCCGCACAATTAAAGAAACTTTTGTTCCGGCCGAAAAATATACGTATCCCAATTTTATGCCTGACGAAGAATAATTGGGCCGGTTTCAGCGGTTTGCAGTTTGAACTGCAAATTGTTTATAAAAAGAGAGTCGATTTTGCCGGCTCTCTTTTTTTTGCTTTCATATTGTGTTATTTTTGTCAGTAAATCTGTTTAAAATGAAAAAGGATAAATCCAAAAAAACGGGATGGCTGAGAATACTGGGCAACAAGTTTTTCATTGCATCGGTACTGTTTCTGACCTGGATTATTTTTTTTGATGAAAACAGCATTGTTACCCACCAGGAAAACAAACAACGCCTGCACGAACTTCTTCAGCAAAAAGAATATTACATGGAACGGATTGCAGCTGACGAGCAAAAACTGGAGGATTTAAAAGCCGGCGAAGACAAACTCGAAAAATTTGCCCGCGAACAATATTACATGTCAAAACCCGATGAAGACGTGTTTATTGTGGTTGAAGAAGAGTAAAATTCAGGGTTAAATAATCATTTTTAATTTGGGAAAGAAAATTTCAACTATTTGAATGGTAGTTTAATTTTCTTATATTGCTTTCTGTATGAATAACAATTTAGACATATTCAGAATAAAAACAAATAATATGGCGCCACAGAAAGGGCGTATTTTAATTGCCGAACCTTTTTTGGCCGGCAGTTATTTTAACCGTTCGGTGGTATTGCTGGTGGCGTTTAGCGAAAAAGGTGCCGTTGGTTTCATTTTAAATAAAAAAGTTGATCTTGCCGTACACGATATTCTTCCTGATTTTCCGGAATTTGATGCCCCTGTTTACCTCGGTGGACCGGTTTCTTCCGATTCAATATATTTTGTCCATAAACTGGGCGATAAATTACCCGGCAGCATTCACATTCTGGAAAATATATATTGGGGCGGCGATTTTGGAGAGTTGAAACGGCAAATCAGTTTTGGCTTGTTAAATCCTTCCGACATCCGCTTTTTTCTTGGGTATTCCGGTTGGGATGCCGGACAGCTTGAGCGGGAACTGAAAGAAGATTCATGGCTTGTAAATAATGTTGACGAAGAAACCATTATGCAGAAACTTCACCCGTCATCGTGGATGGATTTTGTGAAAAAAGTGGGACAGCGTTATACCATTTGGGAAAACTTTCCTGAAAATCCGGCAATGAACTAATGGGCTTTTTCCTGAAGAAACTGGTTCAGTTTTTCGTGAATAACCCGCGAAAAGTAATGCACATACCGTTTGTTTTCAATTCCTAAAATCCATTGAAAGCCTTTTTCTTCGCTGGCGATAAATACTTCATCCATTTGAAGTAAATCCTTCGTTTTAATATTTTCCGGCTCTTCAGTTTTTAATTTAATTTCGCCTGCCGTTTGTAAAACAAATTTCCGAAGTACATCCTGATAACAACCTGTTTTTGCAGAAGGCGTCAGAATTGTATTTCCCCTGACCATATAAATATTGCTGCCTGCACATTCGCAAACATTGTCATTTTCATTAAAAATTACCGAATTCTGAAAAAGCGAATACTGAATTCCGGCAGTAACAGATTTCCAAAATGCAAGGTTAAAAAAGGGAAACGGATTGTACGGATTTTGTGCAAACTTTTTAAATGTTGAAAAATTCAGCAGCAATCCATGAGGGGCAAAAGGAAAATCGAAATCATCAAATGCCTTGCTGGTAATTATAAAATTCACTTTTTCTGCTGTTTGCAAAAGCCTGAAATGAACCAATCCTGAACGGTAAAACTTGTTTTTGTTCAGCATTCTTTTGGTGAGCCGGAATAATTCCGGAGTATTTCTGAATTCTTTTGGTACCTGAAACTGCAGTGCTTCCGCTTGTTCCAGTATCGATTGTATGTTCTCATTAAAAAGTGGAATTCCGCCAAACCCGAACCACGCTTTTTGTGAAATCTGAAAAACTGATTCCTGAAAAACAGAAGTCAGATTAACTTCATTTTTTGCAACTACTTTGTTATTAAAAATAAAAAAATCCATTTTTTAAAGGAACGAAAATAACTTGTCGATGAAACGGCTGAACAGGCCGGGTTGTAAAATCACCGGTAATACAAAACCGAAAAGCGCTCCAAGCAAATGCGCATCGTGTGCAACATTGTCTTTTTTATTTTTCCCCATTTGATAAGAATAAATGAGATAGCCAATGGCGAAAACAATTCCGGGAATTGGAATGATGCCAAAAAAGTAGAGTTTTTCCCACGGATCGAAAAAAATGAAGGCAAATAAAACAGCCGAAACCGCTCCGGATGCACCCACTGCATTGTAGTAATAGTTATTTTGATGTTTAATCAGGCTGTAAATATTGGAAGCGAGAATGCCGCCTATGTACAGCAGCAGAAAATAAAACACTGCCTTATTTCCGAAAAAATAGCCGAAGTAAGCTTCCACATTTCTTCCGAAGAAAAACAATACGAGCATGTTCACTATCAGGTGGGTCCAGCTCGCGTGAATAAATGCGTGCGATAAAAGCCGGTAATACTGTTTCCGGTGCACCACCATTGCTGCATTAAACTGCAACTTTTGCATGAGTTCGTCGTTTTGGAAAGCAGCAAACGAAACCAGCGATGTTATTCCTATTATTATCCAGGTTGTTATCATTTTAGTGCAAGATTTTATAAATCATTTCTTTCTGTAAATCACCCGTGTCTACTAATCCCGAAACTTCCATTCCCTTGCTTTTCATGTCGTATTCGCGGAGAATTCCCATAATTTCATAAAGTTTTGTGGGCGAATATTTTTTTGCAGCAGCAACAGTCTCCTTAACAAAAAAAGGATGTATTTTAAGTTCGGCAGCAATATTTTGTTCTGTTTTATTTTTCAGAAAGTGGTAAGTAAAAAGCTTTGAAAAATAGAAGTACAAATTTGTTGTTGTTTTTTGAATAGGGTTCAATGAAGGATTTGCACCAAAATAGTTGATAATCTGATTGGCTTTTAAAGCGTTTTTTTCGCCCAGCGCTTTTTGCAATTCAAAAACATTGAAGTCTTTGCTCAGCCCGATGTTTTTTTCAATATGGTCGGCGGTAATTTTGTTGGTATCCGAAACGGCAATTAAAAGTTTGTTGAGTTCGTTGGCCACCTTTCCCAAATTGTTGCCCAAATGTGCCGTTAATATTTGCGCGGCTTGCGGCGAAATGCTGTATCCTTTTTCCGCCAGATAACCTTCAATCCAGGCCGGAACTTTGTTTTCGTATATTTTTTTTGATTCGAAAACCACCCCGTTTTTTTTAATCGCCTTTACAAGTTTCGTTCGGGCATCAACGGTTTTATACTTGTAATTCAATACAAGAACAGTTGACCCAAGCGGCTTTTCGGCGTAATTTACCAGCGTTTCAATTTTTTTTAAACTCTGCGCTTCCTTAACAATAATTACCTGTCTGCTGGCCATCATCGGAAAACGCCACGCACTTTCGGCAATATTTTGAGCGTCAGAATCTTTCCCGTAAAAAATGGTTTGGTTAAATCCTTTTTCGGCATCCGTTAAAGCATACTGTTCAATATAATCCGAAATTTTATCGATGTAATAAGGTTCATCTCCATGCAACAGGTAAATCGGGTGGTAAATATTTTTTTTTAAATTTTCGAGAATAACTTTGTAATCCATATTAAAATCTCAGATGTTTAACCGAAAGTCCGTGATTTTTTATTTCAAGCAGGGCATCAATTCCCGCCTGAATATGTAACTCAACAAATTTCAGGGTAACAAGTTTGTCGCTTTCCGTGGTTTTTACCCCGGCCGAAATCATTGGCTGGTCCGATACGAGCAGCAGCGCACCTGTGGGGACTTTATTGGAAAAGCCAACTGTAAACAAAGTTGCCGTTTCCATGTCGATGGCAATTGCGCGGGTTTTGGTCAGGTATTTTTTAAATTTTTCATCGTATTCCCACACTCTTCGGTTGGTGGTGTAAACTACACCCGTCCAGTAATCGAGGCCGGTGTTTCGCAGAATATGCGACACGGCCCTTTGTATGTTAAATGCCGGAAGCGCCGGCACCTCCGGCGGAAGATAATCGCTTGAAGTTCCTTCGTTTCGGATGGCCGCAATCGGCAGTATAAAATCGCCAAGTTTATTTTTCTTTTTCAGTCCGCCACATTTTCCTAAAAAGAGAACACCTTTGGGTTTTACCGCGCTCAATAAATCCATTACCGTTGCCGCATTCGGACTTCCCATTCCAAAATTTACTATGCTGATTCCCTCGGCAGTGGCGCTGGGCATATTTTTGTCGCCCCCATCCACCGGCACTTCAAACCGCATGGCAAATTTTTCAACGTAACTTAAAAAATTGGTAAGCAGTATATATTCACCAAAATCTTCCAGGTTTTTTCCCGTATAACGCGGGAGCCAGTTGTCAACAATTTCTTTTTTTGTCTTCATCAATACTTTTAATTACTGAAGATTGTTTTATTTTGTTCGCAGGAACAGGTTGTCACAAAAATACATTTTTAGATGAGGCCTGCCAACATTTGTTTACAAGATATGCAGAAAATATCCACAGGATGCAGCAGCTTAATTTACCGGAATATAATTTTACCCTGAAAACCGAAAACGGAAAACAATATATTTTTGATTCAATTCGCCGAAAATACATTTTGCTCACTCCTGAAGAGTGGGTCCGGCAAAATTTTATTCAGTATTTGATTCACGAAAAAAAATATCCGCAATCGCTGATGGCAGTTGAAAAACAAATTACCATGAACGGGAAATTGTTCCGGTTCGATTTGCTGATGTATAACCGAAACGGGTATCCAAATTTAATGGTGGAATTTAAAGCGCCTGAAGTTAAAATTACTCAAAATGCGTTCGACCAGGTGGTTCGTTATAATATGGTTTTGCATGTACAGCAGGTTATTGTATCAAACGGCTTGCAGCATTTTGCCTGCGAAATTGATTACGAAAAAAACAGCTACTCGTTTTTGCCTGAAATTCCCGCATTTGTTAAATGAAGTTCCCAGTTTTTTGTTTTGTAACGCCGCCCGCCAAGTGTGCGAACCGAAATTACTATTACACCAACAGGAACAGCATTTATGAGAAAAATTGCGGGGCTGGACGAAAGCATTGCATAAGTGAGAGCAGTTCCAATTAATGAAGCAGGTGTATATATTATTCCAACAAAAAGCCCTGCAATACCGGCACCTCGTTCAAATTTTGTAAGTTTCTTTTTTGCTTTAATCCAGTGTATTTTATTGAAAACGATAGTATCATTGCTATCCGAAATCAAAAATGAATCGGTTATTTCCGAAATACGGCCTTTTATTTTTATGTTTTCCAAAGTTTTAGCCTTGAACAGTGAGTTGGGTGCCACCACTTTTTGTTTTTCTGTTTTTTTATTCTGAAGAATAAGTACCCGGTTATCTTCCTGGGCTGAAATGTTTTGGATTGTGGTAATAAAAAGAATAAGGATTGCCAGTAGTTTGGTCATTTTTAGCATTTTTATTCGGTTTAGATTTAGTTAAATTGATAATCAATATCCAACTTCTTTCAGGTTGTTTCTTTCTTTATCGACTTGTTTTTCAGCTAAGCATTTTTTGAAACATGATTTCGTCTTTCCAGGTGCTGGTGGTTTTTATCCAGTTTTTTTTGATGCCGGCTTTTGCAAATCCATTTTTTTCGAACAGGTGAATGCTCACAAGATTATCAGCAGAAATGTTGGCGTACAATTGTTTACATCCCAGTATATTAACTGCATAATCTGAAAGGGCTGTCAATGCATCGGTTGCATAACCCTTGTTCTGATCTTCTTTTTTGTGAATTAAAATTCCGACGCCGGCCCGCAGGTGATACGGTTCAAAATCGAACAAATCCACTGCGCCAACCGGCACGTTGTTTTCATCTTCTATTATTAGCCGCAGTTGCCGGGTTTCGTAAATTCCGCGGGCCGATTCTTTTATATATTGTGCAAGAATATATTTTGAAAAGGGCGTTTTTGTATTGCTCACTTCCCATATTTCCATGCGGTTTTCCCACTCATAAAGCAATTCAATATCCTCGGGTTCGAGTGCCCGTAATTTTATTTTATTGTATTCAAGATGATTTGTCATTTTTAAAAATTGTTGTGTCCGTTTTTTTATTCGGGAAAAGTTAAAACTATCTGTCCAGATTTTTCCATCCTTTTAGCAAAATTTCGGCATCGGTAAGTAAATTATAGTTTTTTGCATACAACATATTCAACTGCATCGTTTTTTCTTCGTCGGGAATCCTACCCGAAAAAATATCCGCCGGATTTAAAACTCCCTGTTTCAGCAGCGGAAGTTTTTGCGATATATCGTTCCCGGGAATGTATCCGATCCACGATTTTTTTCCTGAAAATACATGCAGGATATTTTTCACGAAATTGGATTTATTTTCAAAAAACCAGATGAATATCCAGCTAAAAAGGAGCAAAAAGAAGGAAGAGCAGAAATCGAAAAAGCGTTTTTTTCTTCGGTTCGATGTTTTTGAAATGGCATTTAAATTTAGCACATATAAATCGCCGGCGGTGTGTATGGAATTACTGCCGATAATGCTAATACTGGCTGGTGGCGCAATTTTATAATCCACATTTAACTGCGTTAAATCCAGCATCGCCCGGATGATATCTGCTGAACTTATGTTTTCGGCGCAAAAAATAATTTCGTTTATGCGGTTAATTCTGATTATTTCGTTCATTTGGTCAATTGTGCCAATGTACTGATTTCCATAATCAGTTTTGTTGATGGCAATAAAACCGGCAAATTCTGATTGTATCTGTGTTTCTTCCAGCAGTTTTTTTACCCGCCCGGCTTCGGCCGAATGTCCGACGATGGCAATTTTTTTCACCTTTTTAATATCAAGCCCGAAAGCTTTTATTTTCATGGCATGAAAAATAATGCGGTACAAAAGCAAAATAAATGCGGCCCAAAACGACCCGATTAAAATCAGTGCCCTCGAAAAACGGTATTCCTCAACCACCAGCGAATAAATCAATAGAATTGAAATTGTGCCCCATAAAATTCCGCGCGCCACTTTTACAAGGTTCACTGGTTTTTTATATCCACCCGAAAAAAGAATTCCAAGCAACCAAAACAGTATATAAACCGGCACAACATACCGGATAAACTGGGGAGGATAATAGCCCGGATCATGATAACGGATTTGCTCCCAATAGGGCGTAAATAGTAAATATCCTGCAAATATTAAAAGTGCATCGAGCAGCGGCAGTAGAATCCTGTGGAAAATTCGGCTCATGATCGAAAGCAGTGCGCGAAAATAGATAGCCAGATGAATGAACAATGAAAATGCATTGGCCCGCCCTCCTGAAAAATGTTTACGCGCAAAAATAATCATGGCATTATAAAACACCTTTACATAATTTAGCGAACCCTTTTTCGTGCTTTCGCCTTTGTAATGGATAATTGTGGTTTCAGGGAAGTAGTAATTTTTATATCCTTCCTGAGTAATGCGGTATGAAAGGTCGATATCTTCGCCATACATGAAAAATGTTTCATCCAGCAGTCCCGTTTGATTCAATGTTTCCTTACGAATGAGCATAAACGCACCGGCAAGTATTTCCACATCGTGAGTTTTGTTTTCGTCGAGAAATGACAAATGATAGCGGCCAAATTTTTTCGATTTTGGAAACAGTTGTGAAAGCCCCGACATTTTGCAAAATGCCACCCATGGAGTTGGCAATCCGCGTTTCGATTCGGGCAGGAAATTTCCTTTGCCGTCAATCATTTTCACACCCAAACCACCGGCTTCGGGATGTTTTTCCATGAAATCAATTATTTTGCTGAAGGTGTCTTCTTCAACAACGGTGTCAGGGTTTAACAATAAAATGTATTTTCCGTTTGCCTGCCGGATTGCCTGATTATTAGCTTTTGAAAATCCAAGGTTTTCTTTGTTTTCAATTAAATGAACCTCCGGAAATTTTTCCTGAACCAGGTGATTGGAGCCATCAACCGAATTATTATCAACAACAAAAATTTCGACAGCATTATTTTTTGAAGCTTTTAATACCGAATGCAGGCATTGCTCCAAAAAATGTTTGACGTTGTAGTTTACAATTATTACTGAAAGTTCCATTTATCAGGTCAGCCAAAAACTTTTCAAATGTAGGTAATCCTTTGGATAACGTAAAAATTTAATGTTTCTGATTTTGAACCTGTTTTATTTTCCTACCGAATTTTCGTACAAAATACGGTTCACCAGCGAGCGCCCAAGTGTTATTTCATCGGTGTATTCCAAATCGTCGCCAATTGAAATACCACGGGCCAGGGTTGTAACGCGCACCGGCTTTTCCTTCAGCTTTCTGAAAATGTAAAAGTTGGTAGTGTCACCTTCCATAGTTGTTGGAAGTGCCAGAATTACTTCCACCAATTCTTCTTTTTCAGAACGTTTTACCAGCGATTCCAACTCCAAATCCGATGGGCCGATTCCATCCATCGGTGAAATTATTCCACCTAAAACATGATATAATCCGTTATATTGTTGCGTATTTTCGAACAGCATTACATCGCGGATATTTTCAACCACGCAAATTACCGAATTGTTTCGGGCCGGATTGGAACAAATCTGACAGATTTCGGTATCTGATATATTGTGGCAAATTTTACAGTGTCTAATTTCATTGCGCAATTGAATGAGGGTTTGCCCGAATAATTGTACTTCTTCGGCATCCCGACGAAGCAGGTGTAAAACCAGTCGAAGTGCTGTTTTGCGACCTATTCCGGGAAGTTTGGCAAATTCATTTACTGCATTTTCAAGCAGTTTCGATGGATATTTATCAATGTTCATATTGTTCTGTTTCGGATTCAAAAATAACCCGAAAAAATGGAAATGCCTTCCTTCAAAAATCATTTTTCCTGAAATCGACAGAAGTACTTTCTAAACTGCCACGAAAAAGTTACATTTAAACATTCAAATCAAATTATTTGGAAAACAAATCAAATCAAATCCATAAAATTCAGATAAAATGAAAGAAGAATCAAAATCAAAAGTCTCCCGCCGCGGGTTTATCGGGACCACTGCAACCGCGCTGGCCGGATTAACTGTTGTTCCAAATTATGCCGTTTCGGGATTGGGACACATTCCGCCAAGTGATAAATTAAATATTGCCGGAATTGGCGTCGGCGGAAAAGGGAAAGTAAACTTGCGAAACATGCCCGGCCAGAATATTGTGGCCCTTTGCGATGTGGACTGGGATTATGCGGAACCTGTTTTTGAAACCTATCCGAAAGCAAAAAAATGGAAAGATTTCAGGGAAATGCTCGACCAGCAGAAAGATATTGATGCGGTGGTTATTGCAACACCCGATCATACTCATGCTGTTATTGCGATGATGGCCATGCAAAATGGCAAACATGTTTATTGCCAAAAGCCGCTTACACACAGTGTTTGGGAAGCGCGGCAGTTAACTGAGGCCGCTAAAAAATATAATGTGGCAACTCAAATGGGAAACGAAGGACATTCAAGCGATGAAGTGCGTGAAGTTGCAGAGTTGATTCATTCCGGAGTTATTGGAGATGTGACCGAAATACACGCAACTACCAACCGGCCAATCTGGCCACAGGGATTGCACCGCCCGGAAGAGGAACAGAAAATTCCTAAAAAGCTGGATTGGAATTTGTTTATCGGCCCTGCTAAATACCGGCCATATAATGAAGCTTATCATCCTTGGAGCTGGCGTGCATGGTGGGATTATGGCACCGGTGCACTTGGCGATATGGGTTGCCATGTTTTGGATGTTCCGTTTTACGCACTTCAGTTAAAATATCCGACGCGGGTAAATGCAAGTTCAACAACAGTGAATACAGAAAGTGCTCCTCAGGCATCAAAAATTGAATTTGTATTTCCGGCACGTAAAAATTTGCCTTACACAGCTTTACCCGAATTAAAGGTGATTTGGTATGATGGCGGAATAACTCCAGGCCGGACTTTGGGATTACCTGAAGGAGTTTCACTTGATCAGGTGAATTTGTATGTTGGTTCCAAAGGAAAAATAATCAGTGCCAATTATGGCGAAGATTACCGGGTTTTGCTTGACGATTACAAAAAGCCTTTGCAAACCATCGAACGAATTCCGGATCATCCGCTGGGTGGTGGCCGTCACGAAATGGACTGGGTGCGCGCCTGCAAGGAAAATGCAGAATCAAGAAAAGAAACTGCTTCCAATTTCGAATATGCCGGGCCATTAACCGAAATGGTTTTGATGGGGAACCTGGCAGTGCGGCTGCAGGGATTAAACCGTGAACTGGAATGGAATGGTGAAAACATGAAATTCACTAATATTTCACCCGGGGAAAGATTGAAATTAATAACTTCTCATATTTATAAGAAGGTGGATAAACAACCCAGTTTTAAAACCAATTATAAGGAAGTAAATGCACAGGAATTTGCACAAGAAATGATTAAACACACTTACCGGGACGACTGGGGCTGGTAAACTTCATAAAAAAGAGAAACCGGAAAAGCAATTTTCCGGTTTCTCTTTTAGTATAAAATCCTTCACCTGAGAAATTTCCCGGCAGCCAATCCACAGCCAGCGAAACAACCCGGAAATTATTCGTCGTCAGCTACCGATTGCGCATCAACAACGGCAATGGCAACCATATTTATAATTTCCCGTACCGAACTGTCACGCTGTAAAATATGAACAGGTTTTTTCATTCCCATTAATACCGGACCAATGGCTTCTGCTGTTCCCAGTGACTGAAGTACTTTGTAGGTAATGTTTCCGGAGCTCAGTGTTGGGAAAATGAGCGTGTTGGCATCCTGATCCATGAGTTTATTGAATGGATATCTTTTATACCGCAATTTTCCGTTCAGCGCATAATTCGCCTGCATTTCGCCATCAACAAGTAAATCCGGAAATCTTTCCTGAAGAATCTGTACTGCTTCTTTCACCCTGACCGGACTTCCGTGTCCTTTAAATGCTCCGAAATTGGAGTAGGAGAGCATCGCAATCCGGGGTTCAATATTAAATTTCCGAACTTCTGCAGCGGTTAAAATTGTTGTGTCGACCAATGTTTTAGATGAAGGATCCATGTTCACTGTGGTGTCGGCAAGGAAAATGGGGCCGCGTTTGGTGATCATAATGTACATGCCGGCGATGTGATTTGCTTCTTCCTTTACTCCAATTACATGAATGGCAGGCCGTATTGTATCGGCATATTTCCGCGCAAATCCTGAAATAAAAGCGTCTGCTTCTCCCGTTTCCACCATCATTGCACCAAAATAGTCGCGGTTATACATTTTTTCAACCGCTTCATTGTAAGTCATCCCTTTTCTTTTCCTTTTTTCGTAAAGAATTTTAGCGAATTTGTGCCGCTTTTCATCTGCAATTTTATAGGTATCGATTATTGTGACGTTTTCAATCTGAAGCTGGTTTTCTTTAATCAGTTCCCTTATTTTTTCCTCATTCCCGAGTAAAATTGGTTTTGCAATCCCTTCGCGAATTACAAATTGCGCAGCTTTCAGAATTTTAAAATTGTTGGCTTCTGCAAAAACAATGCGCTTTGGATTTTGGCGTGCTTTATTTCTGATGGTCATCACCAATTTATCATCGAGGCCAAGCCGTTTTGTAAGTTCCTGTTTGTAGGCTGTCCAGTTTTTAATTGGTTTTCGTGCAACTCCTGAATTCATTGCAGCTTTTGCCACAGCAGTCGAAACGGTTGTAATCAGCCGGGGATCCAAAGGTTTTGGAATGATATATTCTTTTCCGAAAACAATATTGTGCTTGTTATATGCTTTGGCCACTAATTCAGGCACATACTCTTTTGCGAGACTGGCCAGTGCTTTTGCAGCCGCGATTTTCATTTCTTCGTTTATGGTAGTGGCGCGTACATCCAGTGCACCTCTGAAAATAAATGGAAATCCCAAAACATTATTTATTTGATTGGGATAATCGCTCCGTCCGGTAGCCATGATTATGTCGTTACGTGCGGCCGTTGCATCTTCGTATGTAATTTCGGGATTGGGATTGGCCATGGCAAAAACGATTGGATCTTTTGCCATTGAGCGAATCATTTTTTTTGTAAAAAGATTTGCCGTAGATAATCCAAGCAGAACATCTGCGCCGGCAACAGCTTCTTCAAGGGTATTTAATTTTCGTTCAGTAATAAACTGTTTTTTAATCGGATTTAAATCTGTGCGAGAGCTGTTAATTACTCCTTTGCTGTCGGTCATTACAACATAGTCGGGTTTAACTCCCATGCTGATGTACAATTTCGTGCAGGAAACTGCAGCCGCTCCGGCGCCACTAACTACAACTTTGATATCTTCAATTGACTTGCCGTTCAGTTCCAAAGCATTTAGCAAGCCGGCAGCCGATATAATTGCAGTTCCGTGCTGGTCGTCGTGAAAAACAGGAATGTCGAGTTCTTTTTTCAGTGTTTCTTCAATTTCGAAACATTCCGGCGCTTTTATATCTTCAAGATTGATTCCGCCAAAAGTAGGGGCGATGGCTTTTACAACTTCAATCAGTTTTTTAGGATCCTTCTCATTCACTTCAATATCAAAAACATCAACATCGGCAAAAATTTTAAATAGCAACCCTTTTCCTTCCATTACAGGTTTCCCGGCCTCAGGACCAATATCGCCAAGTCCCAAAACTGCAGTTCCGTTTGATATAACCGCAACAAGATTTCCTTTCGCCGTATATTTGTATGCATTTTCTCTGTCTTTCTGGATTTCCAGACAAGGTTGCGCAACTCCCGGAGTATAGGCCAGCGATAAGTCATACTGCGTATTGTAGGGTTTAGTCGGCACTACTTCAATTTTTCCGGGACGTCCTTTTTGGTGGTAATTCAATGCGTCTGTTCTGCTTACTTTTGACATAACCAATGAATTTTAGATTTCGCACAAAGGTAAAGAAAACATTGCCGGGGAAGTAGGATTTTGCTCAGGTAAAACATGGAATTGAAATATTTTTTTGAATTCTTCTCTTCATTTCCTTTCTTTTGCATTTCAAAGTTTAATTAATTTTATGGTATTAAAATTTTTAATGATTATCCGTATTTGTACCTAAACTCATTTTTATAACTCACGCAAGCCACGAGCAATCTGTTAAATAAGGCTTCCCCGTAATATCGCCGGTTAAATTTATAGCAGAATTCATCGAGGTAGTTTTGCAGGAATTCGGGCTTGATGTCATGGAATGTGTTTATCAATTGCCTCTTGGCGTTGCTTATTGCTATATGTACCCATGGCAACACTTCACCCACTTTTTCTTTTGGTATGACTTGGGAATTGTGCCTGGGGATATACCGTTTCAAATTCACATAAGATGTCGAGTCGTCGGTATCAACTTCTTCTGCACCGGAAGCCATGTCTTTGACAATTTCATCAATTGTTTCGCTTTTGAGATCTTCGATGACCCTCATTTTCAAATAACCCACCCGGCGTGGTTTCTGGCCTTTCTTTGGCGATTCCACCATTGTGCTTTCTGCCATTACAAGCACTTTCGATTTTTTCTGGCTGCCCCTGCCACGTTTTAGTGGCAGATCTTTTTCATCTTCCGGTACTTCCGTGGAAAAATACCCCTCGTCCAATTCGATCCTGCCCGCCAGGACATACTCCCCGTCCCGTTTCCCCATCGAGTTGCGGAGCTTGTGCACCATGTGCCAAATTGGGTGATAGCGCTTATGCCCAAGTTGCCGTTGTATTTCTTTTGCCGAAAAACTCTTTTTTGTAGAGGTTAGAAGGTGCATTGCTATGAACCAGTAACGGAATGGGAGTTTCGATTTATGCATGACCGTCCCACTCTTTAACGTAATCCTTGTTTTGCACTTCTTGCACTCGTACTGTTCTTTGTCTTTCTTCCAATAGTGGTCTTTGCCCTTGCACTTGGGGCAAACAACACCCACTTGGTCACGATATTCCTTGAACTTTTGCTTGCAGCTTGCTTCGTCTGGGAACTCTTCGATGAAATTAATTAACGACATGAAAATTGATTTTTCTCAAAGATAATCAAATTAGGTAAATATACGGGTATACATTAAATTTTTATAATGAAATCATTTTTACTGTTTTTCAGCTTCTTATTTATTCTGAATAATTTGGCTTTTGGTGCGAAAAATAAAACCGCTGGTACTACTGAAATTTTTGTTTCTCCCGGAGGCAGTGATTCTAATCCGGGAACTCGCCCAAAACCTTATCGTTCCATACATTTTGCCGTTGAAAAACTGAAAGCCGGAATCACTTTAACGCTGCTCGAAGGAACATATAAACCGGAAAGTATAATTATTCTTAAATCTTCGGGAAATGAAAAGGCCTGGATTACTTTCCGCGGTGAGAAAGGTAAAGAAGTGATATTGGATGGAATGGATATAAATGTTCCATCAGCAAAGGGTTACCCAAACAACAATGGTTTAATTCAGATTGAAAATGCAGCGTTTATCCGGGTAGAAAATATTTACGTACGAAATTCGCATCGTTCAGGAATCAACATTCAGGATAGTCATCATGTCGATATAATTAACTGTACAACTGAAAACAGCCTTTCCCCGGGAATTGCAGCCTGGCAGCACTGCGAGTATATTCGTGTTTTGGGTAATACGGTAATAAACGCGAGTGATATGAAAATGAGCTGGACAAAATACCGGGGAAGTGAAGCGCCACATGAAGCAATCAGTATGGCCGGGCCTCACCATTTTGAAGTAGCGTGGAATCATGTTTACAATTGTCAAAAAGAGGGGATTGATGTGAAGGAAACTGCCTCTTTTGGCATCGTTCATCATAATTATATCCATGATCTGAAAAGGCAGGGATTGTACATCGACGGCTGGTTTGGTCAACTCGAGGATATTGAAATGTATGATAACGTGGTGCATGGATGCGAGGCCGGAATTGCGGTTTCTTCGGAGGAAGGGCCAAATACACGAAACCTGCGGATTCACCACAACCTTGTGTACAACAACCGGGCATCCGGGATCTTCTTTTCACGCTGGGGCGCCGATAATCCACGTGAAGATGTGGAAATATACAACAATACATTCTACCGGAATGGATGGGGGCCAGGCTTTGCAGGAGATTTGAATTACTGGCTGCCTGCCGGAGGTTGTTATTTTTATTCAACCAACCTTCATGATGTAATTATCCGCAACAATATTTTTGCACGAAACTTCCCATTTGAAATTGGCCATACAAGACTGCTAGATAAAAAGCGAATGCAAAATCAAAACATCGAAATCGATTATAATTTAATCGATGATGTAAATACGTTTGAATATCCGATTTACCTGGAAACCTGGCTAAAAGACAGTGTTTATTCAATTGTTGGCGAAAATGCGATTCTGAAAGCTCCGCAGTTTGTTAATCCTGATGAGGGCGATTTCAGGTTAAAACCCGATTCACCAGCTGTAAATGCAGGCAATCCGGCAGAAAAATATAATGATAAAAACGGCAGCCGCAATGACATTGGTGCGTTTCCATACGGAACAAAACCCCAGGATTTTTGGTGGAGGGATAATTTTCCACCAACAATTGATGTGGAGAGTGAATAAAAAAAATGCAATATTACCGGTGCGCTGCACCTTGGAACCGTTTAAATGAAAATTATTGCTACAAATATTTCGGTGCGCTGCACCTTAGAACTGCGTAATGAATGTTATTGCTATAAGAATTTCAGCACGATGTACCAGTAAAATTCTGCTATTATTTTTTTTCATAAATCAGTCGCAGTATCGCAATGATTTTAATTGTAAGGGAACTGTATTGCTGATAAAATCGCTGCAACTCAACTAAAATAGATTTTTGATGCAAAAAACTTAGCGGCTGCGCCGCGATAATATTTGTAGATACGTATATGAGGTGGTAAAAGAAGGTGCAGCGCACCGGAATATTAAAATAAATTTGCCACTAATTTAATCCCAGCTTTTAACATCATCAAAAAAATCGAAAAGATAATTGTCATTAAACTGAATATCATTTTTCTGTAATATTTCCAAATACTCACTTCTGAAATCTTTTTTCCTGTGATGTTTTTCCTGATTCAATACATATTTTACTACTTTATCGATTTGCGAACGGGAATGCGAAAACGCACCATAACCTTTTTGCCATTCAAATTTAAATGTTGATAGTTTATTATTTTTAATCCATGCGTTTGAAGATGTTTTAATTTCTACCACCAAATCAGGAATTAACTGGTTTACATTATATCCAATAAAAATATGAATATGGTCAGGCATTGAACCAATTGATAACATTTTATGCCTGTTATTCTGAATTATCCCGGTAATATATTTTTCAAGATCGGTTTTCCATTGTTTTTTAATTAAAGCATTTCTGTTTTTAACAGCAAAAACCAAATGGGAGTAAAATTGAGTGTAAGTATTAGCCATGATAATATTGATTTAGTCGTAGTAATTCAAAGATACAATATTTTGGCAGCTAATTATATCATCGGTGCTCTGCACCTCAAAATAGGGTTATGAACATTATTGCTACAAATATTTTGGTGTGCTGCACCTAAATACGCTGCTCTTCAGAACTGCGAAATGATTGTAGTTACTAAAAATGCTTCGGCGATGCACCTTTATAATCGTGTACCATTTTTTTCATAAATCGATGGCAACATCGCGAAATTTTAAATAGTAGGGGAATTATAAAGGATTTTAAAGTACGCTGTATCTCAGCAAAATTTGATTGTTGCTGCAGAATTACAGCGGCTGCGCCGCGATAATATTTGTAGATATGATCAGGTGAGGGAAAAGAAGGTGCAGCGCACCGGAATATTAAAATTACATCATAACCCGGCAGTTCAATTATTTACCACCAGTTTATCCATAATTCTCTTCCCATTCTTAAAATTAAATCCGCAAAAATAGATTCCGGTGCTTAATTCATTTAAATCAATCCGCTTTGTATTGACCATGTTGGGGGTTATGCGGACTGTTTCCTTCTGAATTAAACCGCCGGTTGAATTGTATAAAACAAATTCGGCTTCTGAATTTTCCGGAAATGAAAACTCAATGTTGGAATATTCCCGACCCGGATTTGGATGAATCTTCATCGAACCATTTATTTTCCTTTCCGGAGAATTGTTTCCCTGCGGGATATCGTGGAACCGGTGGTTGGAGATTTCATACCACAACGTTTTTTCATCGGGCATAAACCGGATGTCATCTCCGGACTGGTCAATCAGCAGCGAATCGGCACGACTGCCCCGCACATCCAGTTTATACACCATCAAAGAATCGGCGCTTGCACCTTTAAATTTTATCATTGATTTCACCGGTTCGCACAAAGCGCGGCTTCCACCGGCGCTTACCAGCCGGGTTTTGTCGGCATTCCACTGCAACCCTTGGTTTTCGAGCCGGGCACTGGTTAACAGCAACATTCTTTTTGATTCTCCAATGGGGAGCGAATCCAGCGAAATAAGATGGATGGCGGCAAAATTCAGGTTATTGGTAGTTTCCACATTCGAAATGGTAATGTTGTCCAGTTCAACTGTTTTAGTACCCAAATAACCGGTTGCTCCCTGCCAAAACGGATTGTTTACAGTGAAATAACCATCATTTCCGTTCCACATTAATTCGCCGGTATCTGATGTAACAATATTTCCGGGATTGCTCAGTGTTCCGTTTAACAATGAACTGTCGGCATCAAATGAAGCATGTTCAAATCCATGTTGCAAAAATGATGTTCCGTATTCAGCGTTTTCAAGATTAATCACATCATTGTCCTGATAGATTTTTGTGTTGTTAAAAACATCTTGCTCACGATAGCTGGCTTCAACCCGTGTTTTCGCCGTAGCAACAGATTTCAACCGGTAGGGCAGGGCCAGCATCATTTGTGTCATCATCACCGGGTGCATGGCAATATCGAAAAACATATCCTGCTGCCGTTGCGAAAAATTGTTCATGTAATCGTAGTAGGCGTGCCAGAGAATTCCGTCCAAATCGAAAAACGAACCATAGGCATACAGCAACGAAGGCGCCTCCGATTGAAATATATACGGATAAGGATGATTGTACTCGCTTAAAACAAGCGGCATGTTTTTCACTTTACTCAGCAGCATGTGATTTATGGTAGAACCCTGCGGATTGAGCAACATCGATTTGTTCTTCAGGGTAAAATCAGTGTTTGACCAGCCATTGGGGTAACTCGGATGGTCCCAGTACATGTGAAAATCCATATAATCGGCCTGTGATTGGGAATAAATGGATGCTAGTCCGAAATAATTATTGGTAAAGGTTACCGGGCATTTTACATTCAAATCATTTTTAAGAAAACCGGAAAGCTCATCTGTATAATTTTTCTCTACATCGAAATAAAATTCAGCGTTATCACCGACCCTTTGTTTACTGTATTTACCGATTTCCGAATTTTTGGTCCGGTTAATAGTTTTTGCAGTAAGGGATTCTCCGGACTCCAGTCCTGTTCCGAAAGTTTCGGCAACACTTACCGAATCAATCCAGAAAGTACCGGTTTGCAGACCCCATTCCAGAGCCACAACCAATGCTTTTGAATCAAAAGGACTGTTGAAGTAAACTTCCTGAAGCTTCCAGTCGGTTGTGGTTTTATAGGTTGGACCCATTATCCATTTCCATGTTTGTCTTTCCATCACTTCGAGCCGCACCTCCTTTTCCACATCTGCTTTTGTGTAAAAGCTGATTTTATAGGATTTGTTTTTTTCTACCGTAAAATCATTGGTCATTAACTGTACATTCCAGTTTTCTATACCCGGAGAAGTAACCACAATTTTTACCGACTTTGAGCCATCTTTTGCATTCTGGGTGTCGATGGAAATATTTCCCTTTGCTCCGCCGGTTATCAGATTTCCCCAGCCGGTAAGATTTTGCTCGAAAGAGTTATTTTTAATCAGTTCTGCAGAAGGTTCACCACCACTTCCCGACCAGGCTTCACGAAGTGCCTCATCATTCCCGTATTTTTGGGCCAGCCAGTTGTTGAACATGGTATCCAGTTCGTGCGAATAATATGGGCCGATTCCATCTTCCCTGTCCGCGAAAATATAATCCGATTGCCAGCCCAGCCAGCCATTAAACAGCGAGTTTTCATTCGTTAGCTCGAGGTTGGCCATTGCAGGATCTTCAGCATAGGTAAGATTTGTATATGGATTTTTGTGTCCGATTGTTTTTGCTGCAAAATCCTTTTGCAAATCGATAATTTTCTGGTTAAACAGTGTAACATACTTGCTTTGGTTATTTGTAACCGGAGCGTCCGGCCCATCGCCGGTTTTAAATATTCTTCCGGATTGAATGCAGAAATTGAAATAAATTCCTTTGTCCTTCAGGCATTTAATAAAATAATCCATTTTATCCAGTTTTGAGGCACTGAGCTGAAGTGTATTTTGTGCCGAATTCTGAAACAATCCGTACTGGCCTTCCACATCCATCAGGTGAATCCGAACCAGGTTAATGCCGAATTTTGCCATGCGTGCAGCCAGAACCGGCGCTTGTTCTTTTGTTGGGAAATTGGCAATTGCAACATTTACAACTCCAACAAAACGTTCGTTTTCTGATTTGTTTTCAAAACGGAAATGTCCGTCCGGAGTAACCTGCAGGAATCCGTATTTACCTGCCGGTGCATCAAGGTAGGCCGACATGTCGGTGACAGTTTTTGTGGAATCGTCCCACGGCAGGTAAAATTCGAACCAATTGCTGCGGTCCTGCGCGGATGTGGAAATGAAAATCAGAAGAAAAATGAAAGGCAATACGTTTCTCATTTTAATGAATTGTTAGCTGGTTATTGAAATAAGGAAAATGGCGAAGCCAAAAGGGTATATATTATTATTTTGAAATCATTATTATTTTAATCTTTTTCCCTATCCCTCTGCCTGTCGGCATCTCCCTTCACGAAGGGAGATCGTTCTTTTTAAGTTTTACCCTTAAGTTCTGCCAAATATCATAAGTATTAGCAGAATTTTATCAGAACATTTTTCTCATAAAAGGGAAACGGTGAAATCAAAAAATAAAGAACCATATCTTAATACTGATGAAATGCCTGCGAAACAAAATGTAAAACCACGGGCAACGATTCACGCCAGTAAGTCCAGTTATGTGCACCATCACGAACGCGGTATTCATGCGGAATGTTCCTTTTCCTCAGTTCGATGTGAACCAGTGAATTTCCTTCATATAAAAAATCGTCATCGCCAATATCCATAAACCAGCGTACCGATTTTAAATCCTCTTCCGTCATGCTTTTTACCATTTCCAAAACACTGTATTTCTGATACCACGCATTCATTTGCTCTTCTGTGGCATCTTTCATGCTGCGACGCTCCATGTAGCGCTGAACTTCTTCTTTGTTTAACGGACCGGTTGATGCGCTTAACGGGCAAGCCGACGAAAACAGTTCGGGATGGTGCAGCGCGTAGTAGAAAGTTCCCCCGCCACCCATCGAAAGACCGGCAACGGCGCGGTATCGTTTATCCGGCTTAGTGCGATAAGTTTTTTCAATATAGGGCATTAATTCTTTAAAGAAGAAATCTTCGTAATTCCATGTTCCGCCCGGTGCGTTAGTGTACCCGCGCTGACCGGTATCGGCATCAGGCATCACCACTATCATGGGAGTTGCCAATCCTTCATTAATGGCTTTATCTGCTATATGCAGGATTTCACCAAATTGCACCCAGCCGGTTTGGTCGTCACCCGAGCCATGCAACAGATAAAGAACCGGATAACTTCTTTCAGAGGTGTCGTAACCCGGCGGCAGATAAATGGCAAACTTACGATCCATTTTAAGGATTTCGCTTTTCATGGAAAGATTGTCGAACACTTTTCCGGTTTGGGCAAACGCCATCATTGAAATTGCCGGAACGAAAAATATTACAAGTACAAGAAATTTTTTCATTGATTTAGTTTTTTAAGTTTCAAGTGTTGCTAAAATAGACATAATTGAATAAAGAATACATGGTTGGCCCGAATTTTTGCTAATCCCGACCAGGGAATTTCTTATAAAACATTTTAAATCTGATATTAAATGGAGCGGATTGAATTTATTTAACTTTATTTAACAATTCGGTTAAATCATCTTTAAATACTGATAAAATGGTGTTGTAAAACATTTAATGCGTCTCTTATTGTTTAGATATTATTGTTAATACATAAACAAATAAATGCTGTTTTATGTTTGACATTGAAAGTTAAACAAAAAAATAAATACCATGAAAAAATTTACAACGATGTTTACATTAATGTTTTTGATGCTGACCAGTTTAGTATCGAAAAGTGAGACAGTAGCCGATGTTATTGCGGAAAGTGCCAATCACCAGATACTGGAAGCAGCGCTTACCGAGGCTAACCTGCTAAGTGTATTACAGGGAGAAGGTCCCTTTACGGTTTTTGCGCCTACGGATGATGCGTTCGTTGCTCTTCTGAATGAGTTAGGGATTGAATCTCTGACGCAAGTTGATTCTGCCACTTTGGTTTCCGTATTGCAGATGCATGTTTTATCCGGCAAAGTGATGTCCTCCGATTTAAGCGAAGGACTGACAGCCGAAACCCTGCTGGGCCAGGAACTGATGTTCAGCCTTGAAGGCGGTGCCAAAATCATGGACCCGAATGGTAGGATAAGCAACATCACTGCAGCCGATATTGAAGCTCAAAATGGAGTAGTGCACGTTATTGATACGGTAATCTTACCCGACCAGCGTCCGGAAACCGTGGTGGATATTGCCACCGGAAATGATGACTTCAGCATACTGGTAGCTGCCCTCACCCGTGAAGATTTATCTACTGATTTTGTTACAGCCCTTAGCGGAGAAGGACCCTTTACTGTTTTTGCACCCACCAATGCTGCATTTGCAGCCCTGCTGGATGAACTGGGAGCTTCATCGCTGGATGATATCGATGCGGCAACACTGGAAGCTGTATTGCAAATGCATGTTTTATCCGGCAAAGTGATGTCATCCGATTTAAGTGAAGGACTGACAGCCGAAACCCTGCTGGGCCAGGAACTGATGTTCAGCCTTGAAGGCGGTGCCAAAATCATGGACCCGAATGGTAGGATAAGCAACATCACTGCAGCCGATATTGAAGCTCAAAATGGGGTAGTGCACGTTATTGATACGGTAATTTTACCCGACCAGCGTCCGGAAACCGTGGTGGATATTGCCACCGGAAATGATGCCTTCAGCATACTGGTAGCTGCCCTCACCCGTGAAGATTTATCTACTGATTTTGTTACAGCCCTTAGCGGAGAAGGACCCTTTACTGTTTTTGCACCCACCAATGCTGCATTTGCAGCCCTGCTGGATGAATTGGGAGCTTCATCGCTGGATGATATCGATGCGGCAACACTGGAAGCCGTATTGCAAATGCATGTTTTATCCGGCAAAGTAATGTCATCCGATTTAAGTGAAGGACTGACAGCCGAAACCCTGCTGGGCCAGGAACTGATGTTCAGCCTTGAAGGCGGTGCCAAAATCATGGACCCGAATGGTAGGATAAGCAACATCACTGCAGCCGATATTGAAGCTCAAAATGGAGTAGTGCACGTTATTGATACGGTAATTTTACCCGACCAGCGTCCGGAAACCGTGGTGGATATTGCCACCGGAAATGATGACTTCAGCATACTGGTAGCTGCCCTCACCCGTGAAGATTTATCTACTGATTTTGTTACAGCCCTTAGCGGAGAAGGACCCTTTACTGTTTTTGCACCCACCAATGCTGCATTTGCAGCCCTGCTGGATGAATTGGGAGCTTCATCGCTGGATGATATCGATGCGGCAACACTGGAAGCCGTATTGCAAATGCATGTTTTATCCGGCAAAGTAATGTCATCCGATTTAAGTGAAGGACTGACAGCCGAAACCCTGCTGGGCCAGGAACTGATGTTCAGCCTGGAAGGCGGTGCCAAAATCATCGACCCGAATGGTAGGATAAGCAACATCACTGCAGCCGATATTGAAGCTCAAAATGGAGTAGTGCACGTTATTGATACGGTAATTTTACCCGACCAAACGGCTACTGGTATAGAGGCTTTTAAGGAAAATGATCTGAAGCTTTATCCAAATCCGGCGAAAGATTACGTGAATATTGATTCCAACGATTTCAATGGAATAATCCGAATATCAGACAGCTTTGGCAAAATTGTTTTCAATAGTGAAATAAATAATACAGTAAAAAGAATTGATTTATCTGAATTTCAGCCCGGAATGTATTTTATTATGCCGGGGGACGGAAAATCATTTAAAACGAGCAAATTGATTGTGCAGTAGCTCTCCGGATAACAGGAGCAAATTACTACACAAAAGCAGAGGGGTGGAAAGCAGGTGGTGAAAAAAGGTTGCCGGATTTTCGGCAACCTTTTACCCTGCTCATCACATATTGTAAAATAAAGGATAACTTGTTTAAATTATAATTTTTACCAGTTCGGGAATATGTCAGAAATAAAAACAGAAATACAGTCCTATACTACCCTTTACAAAAAAGGGAAATTTGAAATTCGGTTTTATCCGAAAGCTAATCTTGCTTCAGTAAAGATGGAGGGGAACTATGAAGATACAAAAAGTTCGGGATTTCGGCTTCTTGCAGGATACATATTTGGCGGCAATAAACAGAATAAAAAAATAGCAATGACTTCACCGGTCAGAATGTCGGAGAACAAAGAAGTTTTTTTGATGAGTTTTGTAATGCCTTCAGAAATGGGTTTTAATGATTTGCCAGTTCCGAAAGATAAACAAATTGAACTGCATCAGACGGAAGCCGTTTATGTGGCCACTTTGCGTTTTGGCGGATATGCAGACAATCGCAGAGTTACACAAAAAAAAGCTCAACTTCAGGAATTTTTAATGAAAATGAATCTGCATCATTTCAGTCATTTTGAATTACTGGTCTATAATTCTCCTTACCGGATTGTGAATCGCAGAAACGAAATTTTAATACCTCTTGATGATTTTAATCCGGAGTCATTTTCGGCTGTTAATGATCCGGAAAAAGAAAAGGATTTTTAAATAAAATTAAAATCAGGTCTTTAAAAATTTCCTTTCCACGTAACGCCAGATAAAGAAAGAAATTAATCCCCCTGTTACAGAAGCAATGATATCAAAATAATCGGCAATGCCATACGTATAATACTGCCGGATTTCAAAAAGAGAAGATGCCAGGGCTACCATCGTGATAAGAACCCCGGGTTTCACCGGCGGTTTTATGAGCAGCAACTGCGAAAAACCGATGACATAAAACAGACTTGGAAGTGCGTCAGCAAGACCAAAATCTTCAATGCTGTTGGTAAAAATATAATTGCGATAAAAAATTTTGGCAGCAAATCCAATTATTGTTGCCGTCAATCCAATCAAACCAAACACTAACTTTTTCCTGTTCATGTTTTGCTTTATCCAAATTCGGGTTCTGAAAGATACCAAAGATTATTGGAAACATTCCAGGTTCGACTAGCAAATTGGATTCAGTTTTTAATAAATTTTCCTTTTTCGCAGAAATGATTACCGGAATACTCCATCATCAGTTCGTAAAAGAACAAGCCATCTGCCATCTCTTTTTTGGGCTTCCAGGTACTTTTATAAAATCCGTTAACCGGTTTGCTGTTTTCAACAACTGCCACTTCGTTTCCTGTTAAATCGAATATTTTAAGACTGACCTTTGAATTGATTTTCGTCTTCATTTCAAAAGTAATTTCTGAAGTAAAAGGATTGGGAAAGACATTTAAATATCCGGAACGGGCAGGCAACTCAGCTGCAGCAGTTATCATTCCCGGCGGACGAATCGCAGTATTTTGTACACTGTACTGACTACTGAATGCAACGCCTTCTCCCCATGGATTATTCGTCCAGTCACCGTATTTCCCCGGTTCATATGTCACACACGAATGACAATCGGTCCAGCGCCAAACCCAGGGCAGGTAACCAATTTCATTAGCATATGCTTTTTCAATCAGGTGTTCCCAGTTAATTTTTGTGGAGGCACATTTATCGCAATTTTCGCAAGGGCCAAATTCTCCGACTACAAAGCAGATGTTTTTTTCCACAGCAGTTTCAATAATCCGGTCGATTTCGGCAATCGTTCCTGAACCCCATGTTGCGGGGTCCCACAAATGCCAGGAGAATAACAGGTTGTGATCCGGATCGGATTGTAATAAATCCTGGCCGGTGTTTAAAACTGAATTTGCATTTCGTCCCCATTGATCAGCATCAATCATCAGTGGTGCCCGTATTCCGGCATCGCGCATTTGCTGCACAAGATCCGAATACGTATTGGTGAAAACAGCATCGCCCATGGCTTTATTGCCCGCTTCATTGGCAATGTTTACGATTAAATTTTTTTCATATTTCCTTAAAACGGCGGCTATCGATGGTTTGGTCCAGTAATCCACACACATTTGTAGTTTTTCCCATTCCCCGGTAGCATCCCAAAGGCATATAATGGGAATCATATGATGATCAATACAATTTCCGAGCGCTTTGTCAAGATCAGCGGCAGGTGGCGCCCAGCCATCAATTTTCCAGAAAATCCGGACACAATTGGCCCCTGTTTTTTCAATTTCCGGGAAATTGATATCCCCATGAATATCCCAGTACACAATCATTGCATTAAAACCTTTCAGTATTAATTTTTCTCCGGCCGGAGTATATAAAAAGCGATCTTTAACATACAGTCCTGGTTTTTGTGCATTTGTCCTGAAACCGGAAAAAAACAGGAGGATAACAAGGATAAATACTAATTTCTTTATTTTCATATTGAATTGATTTAGTGTTTTATAATAAGCAAATTTTTTGTCCGTTTGTATTTTATTTATTTACATTAACTTAAACTTCTTTCAGAATAAGAAAAGCCATATATCCAAGATAAACAGCCAGTAAAATGGCAGCTTCCCAGCGGTCCAGTTTTTTACGGCCGCCCGAAAACATAGCTCCAAACAACAACAAAGTGCCGCCGCCCAGCAAATACATATCCGTGTTAAAAACCGGATTATAGGAAACCGGTTTAACCAGGGCGCTCACTGCAATTACCAGGAAAATGTTAAAAATATTTGATCCGATAATATTACCAACAGCAATGTTGGTGTTTTTTTTCAATGCGGCTACAACCGAAGTTGCCAGTTCAGGCAGCGATGTGCCAATTGCCAAAATGGTGAATCCTATGATTTTTTCACTTACTCCGAGTGTCGTGGCAATTTGTACTGCATTATTTACCACAAGCCGGCCGCCAATAACCAGGCCGGTAAGTCCTATCGCTATAAAAATCCAGGTTTTCAATAACGGCATTTGTTTGGTTATCAATTCGTTGGGTGTTTTGTCAGTTTTCAGTTGTCGGTATACATAAAATATGAACAATCCGAATAGTAGCAGCAATATGATTCCATCGATGCGGGAAAGCACTGGAAAAGGGGAGAGAAAAAAATTGTTGGACAGAAAGTACAGCAAAACCACAGCAAAAAATGAAAGCGGAATTTCGCGCCAGATGGTGGAAGATTGCACTTTCAAAGGAAATATTAATCCGGTAATTCCGAGAATCAGAAAAAGGTTGGCAATGTTGCTGCCAATTACATTTCCAAAAACGATATCATTTAAATTTTGAGACGATGCAATAATATTTACCACAAGCTCAGGAGCGGAAGTTCCAAAAGCCACAACTGTTAATCCGATGGCAAGATCAGACACGTTGTATTTTTTTGCCAGCGCCGAAGCGCCACTAACCAGCCAGTCGGCACTTTTGATTAAAAGTGCAAGCCCGGCTACCAACAATAAAATTTGAATCAGCATGGTATGAAATAATCCGGATAAAATTCAAAGATAAATTATCTCGCATACTTTTCAAGAAAGATTAACGTTCAGTTTTATCTGAGACAATTGTAATTCAAACATGTTAATTCTGCATCTTGTTAATTTTATAAATAAGAATTTCTGATTCTGAAAATTTAAAAGTAATTTCAGGAGCTGTTTGTATTTTAATTCAAAAATATCAAAAATGGAAAAGAATAAATCCCGCCGCGACTTTATAAAAACAGCGGCTGCAGGAACAGCCGGTTTGGCTGTTGGAGGAGTGTTTACAGGTTTTAGTGCCGAAAGTTACCGCCGGATAATAGGCGCCAACGAGAAATTGCATGCTTCGGTTATGGGAGTGAACGGACGTGGATATTCCTTGTCTGAAAATTTTGCATTTCAGGATGATTGTGAAGTGTTGCACATTTGCGATGTCGATTCAAGGGCCATTGAAAAGTGCATTCCCAATGTTGAAAAGGCACAATCGGTAAAACCCAAAGGATTTGGTGATTTCAGGAAATCACTGGAAGATAAGGATATTGATATCATGGTTATTGCCACCCCCGATCACTGGCATGCACCTGCCGCTTTACTGGCCATGCAGGCCGGAAAACATGTGTATTTGGAAAAACCCTGCAGCCATAATCCTGCCGAAGGCGAAATGCTGACAAAAGCTGCAAAAAGGTACAACAAATCGGTTCAGATGGGAAACCAAAGGCGCTCGTGGCCAAACGTTGTGCAGGCGATAAACGAATTGAAAGATGGAATTATTGGCCGTCCTTATTTTGGAAAAGGCTGGTACACAAATAATCGTGGTCCCATTGGCGAAGGAAAGATAGTTGCAGTTCCTGAATGGCTCAACTGGGAGCTCTGGCAGGGGCCGGCACCACGAAAAGCCTACAAAGACAATATCGTTCACTATAACTGGCACTGGTTCTGGCACTGGGGAACCGGCGAAGCGCTGAACAACGGCACGCACATGATCGATTTGCTGCGATGGGGTTTTGATGTGGATTACCCGGTAAAAGTAAGTTCAAATGGAGGACGGTACCGCTATAACGACGACTGGCAGACTCCGGATACACAGGTAATTAACCTTGATTTTGACAAAGGGTTAACCATGACCTGGGAAGGCCGCAGCTGCAACGGTCGTTATGTGGAAGATAATCCGGTTGGCGTTGTTTTTTACGGTGAAGACGGAAGCATGGTTATTTCGGGAGGAAACGATTACAAGGTTTATGATTTGAAAAACAATATCATAAAAGAGGTAAAGGATGAAAAGGTAATCGATCCGAGAGATCCCACCAATCCCGCTATTCATTTGGATGCACTGCATATTCAGAATCTTTTTAACAGTATTAAAAACGGGGAGCCTTTAAAAGCTGATATTGATTCAGGACATAAAAGTACACTCCTTGTTCAACTGGGAAATATTGCTCAGCGGGTGGGTCATTCACTGGAAATAAATCCTGAAAACGGACACATTGTTGGTGATAAGGAAGCGCAGAAATTGTGGTCGCGTGAATACGAAAAAGGCTGGGAAATGAAACTTTAATCCATACGGGGAGTCCGTTTTCGAGGCTCCCCTTTAACTTTTCTTTAAATTCAACAGCGATTAAATCCCTTCAACCGTTTTCCCCGTAAATTCAGTTATTTTTGATTCTGAATAAAAACAGACTCAAAATAAATTTTATGGATATCAGTGCATTACAAAAAGAACGGGCAAAGTATCAGCCTAAACTTCCAAAATCGTTGGTGGCTGCGGTAAAAATGGTGGAAGGCGCAAAAACCGAATCAATAGACGACCAGAAAGAAATTGCTGCCCTTTTTCCCAATACCTATGGCATGCCCATTATTACTTTCGAAGAAGGTGAAAAAAAGAAAAACCGGCCGGCAATTAATGTAGGCGTAATTCTTTCAGGTGGACAGGCGCCCGGCGGACATAATGTGATTTCAGGAATTTTTGACGGAATCAAAAAACTTAATCCGGAAAGTAAATTATACGGTTTTTTAGGTGGCCCAGGTGGATTGGTTGAACATAAATATGTTGAACTCACTGCCGAAATTATTGATGAATACCGCAATACCGGCGGGTTCGATATTATTGGTTCCGGCCGGACAAAATTGGAAGAAGAATGGCAGTTTGACAAAGGTTTGGAAATTGCCAAAGATTTAAACCTGAATGCACTGGTGGTAATCGGTGGCGACGATTCAAATACAAACGCATGTGTTTTGGCTGAATATTATGCAGCAAAAAATGCAGGAGTACAGGTAATCGGCTGCCCAAAAACAATTGACGGCGACCTGAAAAATGAAATGATTGAAACGTCATTTGGTTTTGATACCGCCACAAAAGTTTATTCCGAATTGATAGGAAACATTCAGCGTGATGCAAATTCTGCCAAAAAATACTGGCATTTTGTTAAACTTATGGGGCGTTCAGCTTCTCATATTGGGTTGGAATGTGCATTGCAAACCCAGCCAAACATTACCTTAATTTCGGAAGAGGTCGCGGAAAAACAGCAAACCCTCGACGAAATTGTGGATTATATGGCAGGAATCATTGCCAAACGTGCCGAAAATGGTGAGAATTTCGGGGTAGCATTAATTCCTGAAGGATTGATAGAGTTTGTGCCGGAAATGAAAAAACTGATTTCGGAACTGAACGATATTCTTGCAGAAGGAACCGAGACGGAAAAAGAATTCAAAATGCTTAAAAAAGCCCACCGTATGGAATGGCTTTCGGCTCAGTTATCAAAAGATTCGGCAAGGGTTTTTAAAACGCTTCCAATTGGAATTGCCACCCAGTTGACACTCGAACGCGACCCGCACGGAAACGTTCAGGTTTCGTTGATTGAAACTGAAAAACTGCTGGGCGAAATGGTAAAAGTGAAGCTTGAAAAAATGAAACTGGCAGGTAAATTTGTGGGTAAATTTGGCACGCAATACCACTTCTTCGGATACGAAGGCCGGTGTGCCGCACCTTCAAATTTCGATTCGGATTATTGCTATGCATTGGGTTATACCGCTTCGGTTTTAATTTCCGACGGAAAAACCGGTTACATGGCTTCTGTACGTAATTTAACGGCTCCGGCTGCAGAATGGATTGCCGGTGGAGTTCCAGTAACCATGATGATGAATATGGAACGGCGGCACGGGCACATGAAACCTGTAATTCAAAAAGCATTGGTTGATTTAAATGGCGCTCCGTTTAAATATTTTATTTCGAAACGCGGGGAATGGGCATTCAGCACCAATTATATATATCCCGGGCCAATTCAGTATTTTGGTCCTACCGAAGTTTGCGATGAACCAACCTGTACTTTAAAACTCGAAAAGCAATAAAAAAACAATATGTAAATCATATAATGGCCTGTCCCGAAATGGACGGGCTTTTTTGTGAATAAATAGCAGTTTCTTTTAAAATATTGTGGTTAGTTGTGGTGACTGTGGTATTATTCAACACTATTATTTTTATTGCCAGTTAATATATTAAAATTTAATTTTTTAAAATATAACTGAGTTTATAGTTGATAATCAGAATTATATGCTTAACTTAATTTGCAGTAAAACATAAACATTCTTTTATCAAATTCCACCACAAAACAGGTGGAACAAAATTTGCGTAATTCTGTAAAAACAACTAAAAACGTTAAGTCATGAAGTATTCAGTAATAATTTTAATGGCTATTTTATTCGCATCGTGCCACAATTACAAAAACGATGCTGAACAATTACAACAGAAGGTGGATAGTCTTCAGGTAATTACCGATAAAAAGGATTCCACTATAGATTCGTTTATTGGCGATTTCAATGAAATTCAGTCCAACCTCGATTCAATAAAAAAACTTGAGGAAATGCTGTCGGTACCATCGGAGCCGGCACAACAATTAAGCGCCCGTCAAAAGGATAGAATTTTGAACGACATTGCTTCTATCAATGCATTATTACGCGATAATCAGGAAATGATTGCGTCGCTTCGCAAACGGTTAAATAATTCCAGCTTTAAAAGCAATAAACTTCAGCAAATGGTAGACGATATGGAATCATTGACCAAAGACCTGCAAACAAAAGTATCGGAAAAAGATACGGAGATTGCAAGTTTGAATGAAGACATCCAGCAAAAAAGCGAAAACATAAATATGCTGAACGAGCAAATTACACAAATGGAAGATCTTTCGGCACAACAGCTTGATTCTTTAAAACGTCTGGATATTAACCTGAACAAAGGGTACTATGTGGTTGGTTCGGTTAACGAACTTAAAGATGAGGGAATTGTTGAACGCGAAGGTGGAATTCTCGGAATTGGAAGTACACCTGTTGTCAGCCATACTTTTACCCGCGATGATTTTAATGAAGTGGATATCCGCGATTTTAATTATTTGCCGCTAAATTCGCGAAAAGCAGATGTTATTTCGGTACATCCCGCTGAATCGTACCATATTACAGGTGAAAATGCAGATACTTTAGTTGTTGATAACCCGGGTGAATTTTGGTCGGCTTCAAAATATCTGGTAGTGGCAGTTAAGTAAATTCACAAATAAAAATAAAATATTTTCGAAAATGAAAGAGGGAACTGAGTTTCCCTTTTTTATGTGTCCACATTCACAAAAAATTGAGTGAGTTTGAAAATAATTGTATTTTGTGCATTGTATTGTAAACGTAATAAAATGAAAGCAGCAGTTCTTGAATCATACAGTAACTTTATTTGGAAAGATGTTCCCTCGCCTGAAGTGAAAGAGGATGAGGTTTTGGTAAGAATAAAATTTGCCAGCATTTGCGGTACAGATTTGCATATTTTTCCCGGTGATTTTCATCCGCGGACGCAGGTGCCTTTTATCCCCGGCCACGAAATGGGCGGAGTGGTTGAAGCGGTGGGAAAAAATGTTACCGGTTTTGAACCGGGTGATAAAGTGGCTGTCGATCCGATAATCTGGTGCGGTGAATGTCCGGCCTGCAAGCGAAAACATTACCCGGCCTGCACCAAATTAAAATTGCTGGGCGTTGATTTGGACGGCGGGTTTGCCCAGCAAATTTCTGTTCCTCCGCACATGGTTTTTAAAGCCGCGCCGCATATTCCCGACGAACATGTTGCATTGGTTGAAATTTACGGAATTGGTTTTCATGCAAACAACCGCGCCGGTACAAAAACCGATGATGTTCTTGCAATTTGGGGTGCCGGCAGGGTAGGACAGGTAATTTTGCAAGCTGCCCGCACCAAAACAAACGGTACAATCTTTATGGTCGATCCGCTCGAAAACCGCCTCGAAATTGCTGCAAAACATTTTGATAATGTAATCACCATCAATCCGAAAAAGGAAAATCCGGTAGATGTAATTAAAAAATATACTGATGGAAAAGGTGTGGATATAGCTTTTGAAGCAGTTGGTCATGCCACCGAAATTGAAGGTGTGCATACACCGGTAAGAAGTTGCATCCAAAGCCTTCGTGGCGGTGGAAAAGTTTGTGTTCTCGGCCTGGGCGACGATCCTTCTCCTGTGCTTTTTAAAGAATTAATCTGGAAAGAAGGCCAGATTGTTACTTCACGTGTTAGCGATGGTGAATTTGCCGAAGTTCTGGAACATTTAAATAAGGGCCATCTTAAGCCCGAAGCATTGATTTCGAAAATAATGCCCGGTTCAGAAATTCAAAAGGCTTTTGAACTGGTTCAGAATGAAAAGGAAAAATATTTGAAAGTATTGCTTGATTTCAGTTAAAGAATTGCCTGCACATACAAGTATTATTTTATTGATTTAGGCACTTTTTGACTGAAAATATGAAAATGGGGTTAAAGCCCCATAACTGTGTGTATTCCATAAATCCGTTCACTGAAGTGAACGGCAATTTATACATCAATTCCCATTTTACTGGCTATTTATTGCCGTCTGCTTTAGCTGACGGATTTTATAAACTTCTGTTGCCTTTGGCATTAGCCACATATTTCATTGTTGTAAAAATTCAGCTTAAAAAAGATTGGGATTTTAAGATCCAGACTTTAAAATTAAGGTCCAGACTTTAAAATTTAAGGTCTTGATCTTAATTGATTATGATCTTGACTATAATTTATTAAAGTCTTGATTTCAATTTACCGGGATTTTAAAATAATAAAAAACTGTTCTAAAAATGATTCAGTAACAAGAAAATCTGCAGCAATTTTTTTTGGAACTAGAAAATATATCCATACTTTCGTGTTCGTACACGGAAATAATTTTTTTTCAGCAAAAAACAATAAAAAATCATAAAATGGATTTGGGAAAATATAGTTTTGGAATTGGCGATCGCTTTAATCACGAAGGAAAAGCACAGTTGCAAGCGCTCATAAATGCAAACCGGAAGGGCGTGAAAATAACACCGGTATGGAACAAATCTAACCGCGAGCACAATATCGTTCATTCTGAACCCGAAGGAACCCGAAGGGAAGCAGACGATGCAGTAAAGGCATTGGGTTGGCAGGAACCATATTTTGTTGATGCCGATCACATCAATTTATCAAATGTGGATCGGTTTATTAAATATTCCGATTTTTTTACACTCGATGTAGCCGTTTATATCGGCAATGATTCAACCACTGCTTATGTTGCGGCTTTCAAAGAATCGTGCAAAAAGCTGGGAGAAGAAGTTTCTATTCCGGGAATTGAAGAACCAATTGCAATTACCGACGAGTTGCTTGAAAAGGTAGCCGGAAAATATCTGGCGGCAATAAAAGAAGCAGGTGCAATTTACCGGCATATCGAAGAAGTGAAAGGCGCTGGTAACTTTATTACCGAAGTTTCGATGGATGAAGTGGAAGAACCGCAAACTCCGGTTGAACTGTTTTTTATTCTGAAAATGATTGCCGATGAAAATATTCCGGCACAAACCATTGCTCCAAAATTTACAGGCCGTTTTAATAAGGGGGTGGATTATGTTGGCAACATTAAACAATTTGCCAAAGAGTTTGAGCAGGATGTATTGGTGATTGATTATGCAGTAAAACATTTTGGGCTTCCTGCAGGATTAAAACTCAGCATTCATTCGGGTTCCGATAAATTTACGATTTACCCGATTATGGCAGAAATCATTAAAGATTACGATAAGGGATTGCATGTAAAAACAGCCGGAACCACCTGGCTCGAAGAAGTTATTGGCCTTGCTGTTTCGGGAAATGAAGGACTGGCTGCTGCAAAGCAAATTTATGCTCAGGCACTTGAGCGAAAAGAAGAACTATGCGGTCCTTATGCCGATGTAATAGATATCGATGATGCACGATTGCCGTCAAATGCGGAAGTTGCGGGCTGGAGCGGTGATAAATTTGCCAATACCCTGCGGCACATTCCCGGCCATCCGGATTACAATTCCAATTTCAGGCAGCTGATTCATGTGGGCTATAAAGTCGCAGCTGAAATGAGCGATAAATATACCAGCCTGTTGAAGAAGTATGAAAAAGTAGTGGGCGAATGCGTCGCAGAAAACATTTACGATCGCCATCTGAAACGATTGTTTAATTTGTAAATTGCTGATTACCTGATTTTATAAGATAAATCATACGAAATAATGAAAAAATTTATGGATGAGAATTTCCTGCTGCAGACGGCAACAGCGCAGGAATTGTACCACAACCATGCGGCTAAAATGCCCATATTCGATTACCATTGCCACATTAATCCAAAGGAAATTGCAGAAGATAAGCAGTTTGAAAATATAACCCAGATATGGTTGTATGGCGATCACTATAAATGGAGGGCAATGCGGGCAAATGGTGTGGATGAAAAATATTGCACCGGTAACGCACCGGATTGGGAAAAATTTGAAAAGTGGGCTGAAACTGTTCCCTATACTTTGCGCAATCCGCTTTTTCACTGGACGCATCTGGAATTGAAAAAGTTTTTTGGAATTGATAAAATATTAAGTCCGGAAACAGCAAAGGAGATATGGGAGGAATGCAATGCCAAATTACAGACACTGGAATATTCGGTTCGGAATATCATCAGAAAGGCCAATGTTCAAACCATTTGTACTACTGATGATCCGATAGATTCGCTTGAATACCACCGGCAGATAAAAGAGAGTGGTTTTGAAGTGAATGTACTGCCGGCCTGGCGCCCCGACAAGGCAATGGCTGTTGAAAATGTAAATTCGTTTAATGAATATGTCGATAAACTTGCAATTGCAGCAGATACAAAAATCAATTCCTTTGAGGAATTCATGAAAGCCATTGACAAACGTCATCAATTTTTTCACGATAATGGCTGCCGGTTATCGGATCATGGCCTTGAAACTGCCATTGCCGAAGATTATACAGCGGATGAAATTTCTGCCATCTTTTCAAAAATCAGGAGTGGAGGCAGTTTAACCGAAGCCGAAATCCTGAAGTTTAAGTCGTGCATGTTGTTTGAATTTGGAATCCTCGATCATTCAAGAGGATGGACACAGCAATTCCATATCGGAGCGCTGCGAAACAACAGTACCCGCCTGTTTAAACAATTGGGTCCCGACACAGGCTTCGATTCCATTGGCGATTTCGAAATCGCACGTCCGGTTTCAAAACTGCTTGATCGGCTGGACAGGAATAATCAATTGGCAAAAACAATAATATACAACCTTAACCCACGCGATAATGATTTGATAGCCACCATGATTGGTAATTTCCAGGATGGTTCGGTTCCCGGAAAAATGCAGTTTGGTTCCGGTTGGTGGTTTTTAGATCAGAAAGACGGAATGGAACGGCAAATGAATGCCCTTTCCAATCTGGGATTATTGAGCCGGTTTGTAGGTATGCTCACGGATTCACGCAGTTTTCTTTCCTATACGCGTCACGAATATTTCAGGCGAACTCTGTGCAACCTGCTGGGAAATGATGTGGAAAATGGCGAAATTCCGGATGATATGAATTTGCTGGGACAGATGGTAGAAAATATCTGTTTTAACAATGCCAGGGAATATTTTAATTTCTGATCAATGAATAGTTGTATCTGTTGCAATAATTGATTTTTATCTAATGCTGATTCAAAAATTTAAACCTGAGAAATGAAAAAAGTAGTAACCTTTGGTGAAATCATGCTGAGGCTGGCGACTCCCGATTATCTTCGTTTTTCGCAGAGCAGTCAGTTTTCTGCAACTTTTGGCGGTGGCGAGGCTAATGTTGCTGTTTCGCTTGCCAATTTTGGAATTCCTGTCGATTATGTTTCCCGGCTTCCGAAAAATGATATTGGTCAGGCATGTTTAATGGATTTGCGTAAATACGGGGTTGGAACCGGCAATATTATTTGGGGCGGCAACCGGTTGGGTATATATTTTCTGGAAACAGGTGCTGTCAGCCGGGGCAGTAAAGTGGTTTATGACCGTGCACATTCTTCTGTATCTGAGATTAAACCCGGAATGATAGATTGGGAACAGGTATTCGAAGGTGCCGGCTGGTTTCACTGGACCGGCATTACTCCGGCAATTTCACAGGGTGCTGCCGATGTTTGTACTGAGGCCATTAAAAAAGCTAATGAACTTGGGATTACCGTCTCCTGCGATTTAAATTACCGGAAGAATTTATGGAAATACGGCAAAACAGCAGGGGATGTAATGCCTGATTTGGTTGCCGGCACCGATATCGTTTTGGGAAATGAAGAAGATGCAGAAATGGTTTTAGGGATAAAACCTGAAGGCGTGGATATTACCGGTGGTCAGGTGAAAGGCGAAGCCTATGAATCTGTTTCAAAACAAATGATGCAGCGGTTCCCGCGGTGTAAAAAAGTAATTACCACATTGCGCGGTTCGGTTAATGCCAATCACAACAGCTGGTCGGGCGTACTTTGGGATGGCGAAACGCTCTATGAAGCGCCAACTTATCAAATTACCCATATTGTTGATCGTGTTGGCGGTGGCGATTCTTTTATGGGCGGTTTAATTTACGGATTGCTCACATATAAAGGTGACGACCAAAAGGCGTTAAATTTCGCCGTTGCTGCATCCTGCCTGAAACATACGATATACGGCGATTTCAATCAGGTAACCGTTGATGAAGTGGAAAAACTGATGGGTGGCGATGCCTCCGGAAGGGTAGCCAGATAGCTAATTAAAAAGTAAAAATTAGAAATGATAAATTGAAGAGGGTATGGATAATGATCTTGCAGAACGGTTATTCAAATTTGCAGTAATAGTTATAAAATTCTTACGAAATTTGCCAAATGAGCCGGAGTTCAATAATATTCGGTTTCAGCTGTCAAATTCATCTACTTCATCGGGGGCAAATTATGAGGAAGCACAGGCAGCTTATTCAAAAACTGACTTTCTTTTTAAAATAAATATTAGTCTTAAAGAAATGAGGGAAAGCAATTATTGGTTGCGGTTAATTGAAGCTACTTTTGAAACGAATGGAATTTTAAAAAATGATTTAACATATTTGATTGGCGAATCTTCAGAATTGAAAAACATTTTAGGTAAAATTTCCTCTTCAACCAGAAACAATTTGCATTAATATATGAGTTATAAAACAACTTTGATCTTTAATTTTCCAATTTCCAATTTATAATTTCCAATTTTTAATTTTTAATTTATCATTGATTATGTCTCAATTTACAAGAATAGAAGTAGCCCTTAAAATGAAAGAGACCGGCATGATTCCGGTGTTTTATCATAAAGATATTGAAGTGTGTAAAAAAGTTGTACAAGCCTGTTATGATGGGGGAGTGCGGGTTTTCGAATTCACCAACCGCGGCGATTTTGCCACGCTGGTTTTTGCTGAATTAAACAGATGGACTATTGAAAATTGCCCTAAAATGATTATGGGTGTCGGCTCAATCGTTGATGAAGGAACTGCTGCCATGTATATTGCCCTTGGAGCAAATTTTATTGTTTCACCATTGATTGATGAGGCAACAGCAAAAGTGTGCAACAAAAGAAAGATATCGTGGAGCCCGGGTTGCGGATCGGTTACTGAAATTGGCAGGGCACATGAATTGGGAGCCGAAGTGGTGAAAATTTTCCCGGGTTTACAGGTTGGTGGGCCGGCTTTTGTAAAAGCAGTTAAGGGACCAATGCCCTGGGCAAGCATCATGCCTACCGGAGGAGTTTCTCCCACTGAAGAAAATTTAAAGGAATGGTTCGAAGCCGGTGCAACCTGCGTGGGGATGGGATCGCAATTATTCCCCAAAGATGTTTTGGCAAAAGAAAATTATGGCTACATTTCGAAAAAATGTACTGAGGCGCTGGCTATAATCAAAAATTTTAAAAATTAATATTATCTAAACCAATATTCATGATTGAAGTTAAAAAACCAGTAGGCAAGTATCGTTTCAGGATACTGGCTCTGTTATTCGCCGCAACTTCTATCAACTATTTTGATAGAAGCCTTATGGGAGTTATGTCACCGGAGCTTATTGAATGGTTCGGCTGGACAAAACAGGATTATTCAAATATTCTTATTGCATTTCAAATTGCGTATGCAATTGGTTTGTTAACAATGGGTGGTATAATTGACCGGTTAGGAACCAAAAAAGGG
Organism: uncultured Prolixibacteraceae bacterium; assembly: GCA_963771595.1. Classification (GTDB taxonomy): domain Bacteria; phylum Bacteroidota; class Bacteroidia; order Bacteroidales; family Prolixibacteraceae; genus CAVYUC01. The sequence goes on from CAVYUC010000012.1 coordinate 166,185, forward strand.
TATATTTTATCCATTGGTCTCTGGAGTATTTTTGGAATGCTGCATGCCACAATCGGAAAGGGATTTAGTTTAATTGGATTTATGCTGGCACGGTTTGGTCTTGGTTACGGTGAATCGGGAAACTTTCCGGCTGCAATTAAAGCTACCGCGGAATGGTTTCCCAAAAAGGAACGTGCATTGGCTACAGGTATTTTTAATGCGGCAACAAGTGTTGGTGCAATTGCCGCGCCTTTTGTTATTGGTGCTATTGTATACTGGAGTGGAGGTTCCCGGGGTCAGGGCGAACTCGTAAACTGGAGAATTCCGTTTTTGATTACCGGTGGATTAAGTGCAATTTGGGTATTTGTTTGGTGGAAAAATTATCACAAACCTGAACATCACAGTAAAGTTACCAAAGAAGAAATTGCTTACATAAACAGTGATTCGGATGTGGAAAATGAAGACAAAATTCCATGGAAAAAAGTGCTTCCCAAAAGACAAACATGGGCATTTTCGCTGGCTAAAGTTACCGATGCAGTATGGTGGTTTTACCTGTTTTGGGGAGCTATTTTCCTTGCCGAAAATCATGGAGTAAAAATTAAGGAAATGGGTTTGCCTTTTCTGGTAATATATTTAATAGCAGATTCCGGAAGTATTTTTGGAGGTTGGCTTTCCGGCGCTTTTATTAAAAAGGGTTGGTCAATAAACAAGGCCAGAAAATTAACATTACTGATTTGCGCTTTAATTATTTTGCCGGTTGCATTTGTAGCTGTAACCGAAAGTAAATGGGTTGCAGTATTCCTTATTGGTTTGGGAGCGGCAGGACATCAGGCCTGGTCGGCAAACATTTTCACATTAGTGTCGGATGTATTTCCTAAAAAAGCAACTGCTTCGGTTGTGGGAATTGGTGGAATGGTTGGTGCCGTTGCAGGTATTATTAGCAATGTAATTTTAGGTTCTGTACTGGACAATGCCGGAAATACAGGTTTTTTCTGGGCATTTTTAGTGGCTGGTGCTTCTTATCTGATTATTTTAGGATTTGTACATCTGTTAATGCCTAAAATGGCTCCTTTAAACGAAAGATTGGAACTGGTTGGAAGACCTTAATAAAATATGATGATTTATTGAGGGCTGCTGTCGGTAGATAAGCGGCCCTTTTTTTATCTGTTCTTTTTGAACAAGATTTTTGTTCTTACTTTTAAAGTAAAATTCAAACAGATACCGAGAATGTTAAAAGGTACATCAACAGATAACTCAATTAAAAAACCACCATCGCGAAGCAGAAATGTTATCACCGATGCAAGATATTTTCTGTTGAATAAACCTGACAAGGAAACCTTGATTAAATTCAGTAACGAAGAAAAACGCCAGGAATATATTGAGCGGATATTGCAACGGGTTGGAATCGATGTCAACAGGAACAAGGTGTTGAATGTTCATCAGATTGGTGTGGAAGCGCCTGTGAGTTATGTGTTTAATGAATTGCTGAATTGGAATGGCGATTCAACCTGCTGGCCAAATCATGTGGCTAAAATTCAGCGGGTGAATGATGAAATTGAACAAATTAATGTATTGCCGTTTGGCTGGAGAAAATATCCGTTTGGCTTCAAAAGCTTCTTCGGTTTTCATATGATTCCGCTTTTTAACCTCAACTCCATCCGGATTAAAAAAACACCAGATGCCTTTGATTTCGACAATGCCCGGTATCTTTTATACCGCAGCAGTGGAGGTTATCCCATCGGAATATTTATCATGTATGTTCGATCATCAATTGCTGAATTGGGCGAAACTGCTCAATCCCAACTCTTTTTTGCTGTTAGTTTTAATTTCTACGGCAGGGAAAAGAATGTCAGAAAATGGATAAATAGTATCTGGGAAGGTGTTCACAACCGGGTAACGGCAAATGTTTTAAACCGGATAAAACAATTGAGCGAATGGCGTATAGAGAAAATAAAGAGCAAAACGGAATATTTGTAAGGGTGCTATCCTTCCTCAATATATACGGCCTTCGTTTTGGATTACTTGTTTTTGTGGTCTGGGTGCATTCTGTACAAAATGTTCAATCCCAAAAAATCGATCGGTTTGATCTGGTGAACCGGCACAATGTAAATATTGAAAAATTCGATTCACTCCAGTCACTTTCACTGGGAAACGGTTCTTTTGCATATACTGTCGATGCCACCGGTTTGCAAACCTTTCCGGAAATTTATGAAAACGGGGTATGCCTGGGTACCCAGTCGGATTGGGGCTGGCACAGTTTTCCGAATGTTGAAAATTACCGACGCGAAGAAACTTACCGCTATTTTGATGTGGAAGGGCGAAAAATTCCGTATGCCGTGCAATGGAATGAACCCCTCAAAAAGAAAAGTGCAGCAGAATATTTTAGGGCGAATCCGCACCGGCTGCACCTTGGGATTTTTGGTTTCGAGCTTTTCAATTCGCATGGTGAAGCAGTCTCATCAAAGGATATCAAAGATATTCAACAGCATCTTAATTTGTGGGAAGGACAAATTACCAGTTCGTTTCGTGTAGAGAATACAACATTGCATGTAAAAACGGTTTGCCATCCGGAAAGGGACTTGATTGCAGTGGAAGTGAATTCTGAATTGCCGGGTAAAGGTTTGCCTGGTTTTAAATTAAGGCTTCCTTTTCCTGACGGGGAATTTGCAGGAGACGGTGCCGGTTGGAACAACGATGGAAAACATCGTTCAGTGATTATCAGGCAAGGTAAAAACAGTGCCGTATTTGTGCATTCCATCGATTCAGCAAGTTATTTTATTCAGTTGAAATGGAAGGGAAAAGCTTCACTTGAAGAAAAGCAAGCGCATTATTTTATATTAAAACCAGATACAATAAACCGCAATTTTCAGGTGACAATTGAATTTGCGCAAAAAAATGAATTTGCAGGAACAGATGATTTTGAGCGCACTGCTGTCCTTTCCAAAGAAGCATGGAAGAAATACTGGACAACAGGCGGGGCAGTCGATTTATCAGGAACTGCCGATCCGCGGGCTTTTGAACTGGAGCGTCGTATAATCCTGTCGCAGTATGTTACGCGGATTCAATGTGCCGGTGATTACCCGCCACAGGAAACAGGATTAACCTACAACAGCTGGTACGGTAAACCACACCTTGAAATGCACTGGTGGCATGGTGTTCACTGGGCTTACTGGAACCGGACAGAATTGCTGGAGAGAAGCCTGGATTATTATTCCGCTATTTTTGAGAAAGCACAGCGTAAAGCTGAAATTCAGGGATATGAAGGTGTTCGCTGGCCCAAAATGACGGATGCTGAAGGAAATGATTCTCCTTCGGGTGTAGGTGAATTTTTAATCTGGCAGGAGCCGCACATCATTTACTTCGCCGAATTGTGTTACCGCCAGCATCCTGATAAGGAGACGCTGGATAAATATGCTCCGTTAATTTTTGCAACAGCTGATTTTATGGCTGATTTTGCCCGATACGATAAAGAAAACAACCGGTATATTTTGGGGCCGCCATTGATTCCGGCACAGGAAAACCTCGAAAAAGAGATAACTTTTAATCCGCCCTTTGAGCTGGCCTACTGGAAATGGGGATTGACAAAAGCACAGGAGTGGCGGCAGCGTATGAATCTGCCCAAAAATGAAGTATGGCAAACCGTTCTTAATAATCTGGCCGGTTTTGCCCAAAAAGAGGGTAAATATCTTGCTGCTGAAAGTGCGCCTGATTCGTATCAAAACGAAGATTATTATTCTGATCATCCAATGGTATTGGGAGCTTTTGGAATGTTGCCCGGCACAGCAGGATTAGATACTACAGTTATGGCAAACACATTCAACTACATTGCCAAAAACTGGAATTGGGACCGTACCTGGGGATGGGATTATCCTATGGCAGCAATGACGGCAACGCGTTTGGGCAAACCGGAACAGGCTATGGAATTGTTATTGAAAGATGTAAAGAAAAATACATACCTGAAAAACGGACACAATTATCAGTCGGACCGTTTGCGGATTTATCTGCCCGGAAACGGAGGTTTGCTTTCCGCTGTTGCGATGATGTGTGCCGGATTTGAAGGAAATACAAAGTCCGATCCCGGTCTCCCGGGCGACTGGAAGGTAAAATGGGAAAATCTGGAGCCGTTATTTTAGCCGGCTTATTGCTTATTCAGCGTTTCCCATGCTCTCATCCGGCACCTATCTTATGAGGTTGGATGAACAATATTTCATCCGGCAATCTTTTATTTATAAAGGAAGAATTTAAAACCGATTTTATGAGGAAGTTGTTTCATACCAAACAAATTGTAGCGCGACCCGATTTTTTGATTTTGATATTACGACTGGCAGTTGCCGGATTTATGCTCACACACGGTTACCCAAAGTTGCTGAAATTAATTGCCTGGGGCGAAATCAAGTTTGGAGATCCAATTGGATTGGGCGTCACTTTATCGTTAATACTTGCTGTTTTTGCTGAATTTTTCTGCTCTGTATTTATTGCAATGGGATTAGGTACACGTTATGCAACAATCCCCTTAATCATCACAATGTCAGTGGCTGCATTTGTTGTTCATGCTTCGGATCCGTTTGGCCGGAAAGAGCTTGCATTGTTGTATCTTTTGATTTACCTGACCCTTTTTTTTACAGGAAGCGGTAAATATTCTCTGGATTATTTAATAAGCAACAGAAAGTAGTTCAACATTAATAATTAGCGAAATACACTGCTTTCAAATAAACGTACCATTCCGGCAAGCAGAGTGAGTATTCCGGCGAAAATTGCTGTTACTTTTTCGATGGAATAACCCTGGGAAATAAAAATAAAAGCTGCAAGTATCACCAGAACAATGATGATGGGATAGCGGATATTGCGCCACATGCCTTTGAAGATCAACTTACTTTCCAGTTTTTTGACCTCCTCCGGTTTGATGGTGTTCTTAATAAAATCTCTGAAATCATTGGAATATATTTCAAGATACTCGCCAGAAACGATTAATCCTTTTTTCATTAGCTGGAAAATTAAACGTTTATTCTTCAGGTTTAATAAACCATCTTCTGCCAAATCATATAAAACCAGTTTTTCATCACGGCAGAGATTGTTCCAGATAAAAGTATAGAAAGGTTGATAGTCAATGGTAAAACCGGTGTTATCCATATTTTTTGTACCGGCTTTTATTTCTGAATGATAACATCTTCGAAAATCTTTAAAAACGCTTTCCCAATTGTGTTTTAAGGAGTAAATTTCCGTTTTTTCTTTTTTGTCAATTTCGTTTTCATTGATATAATCTTCATAATATTCATTTATAAAATCTGTCTCAAATGGTATCTGAACAATTATTTTCCCTTTAAAATTTTGCAATAAATCCCGCAGTCCGGCCAAAAGGGAAGAATGTTTTTCGACCTGTTGCACACATTGGTCTACGTCATTTATCCAAAGAATCTGTTCTTTTGATTCGTCTTCGATTTTCGCTTTATAATTGCCGCTGATAAAATCTGTTGCAGGTATGATTTTTAATTCATTTGAAACGGAATTACAGACTTCTTCCAGCAATTGCTTTTCTTCGAATGAAAACAGGAGGATGTGGTTTATATCATCATTTGCCAATAATTCAGATAAGGAAGGATGCCTGGGTTTTTTCCATTTATCCTGTTTGGTATAGAGAATATGTTCAGTTACATAACACATAATAAACCAGACGATTAATAAAACTCCTGTTAACAGAATCAGAAAGAACAGCCAGATGACAAAGTTCACCTCTTTTTCTTCACTGACTCTCACTTTTATCGTTCCCCGTATTCCCGCCGTTGAAAATTCAAGTTCCTTATTTTCCAGCTTCCAGTCGTCCAAATAACTTTTGCTGGTAAGGTAAGCCATCTGGTAATCACCTTTTGTAACGGGGTCTGATAATAATCCATAAATAACATCCGGAATATTTTTCTCCGGTGGAATGCTGGCAACTAAACAGGTATCACAGTATGTAATTTCAAGTCCGTCCATTCCGTTTCCCTGCAGTCTGCCATACCATGAAGCTGCATGATTGTTTTCGAAATTTTTGGCCAGTATCAGGTTTTTATATGCGATTTGGCTCATTTGTTCCCGCTGCCATAACCTGTTTTCCTGCATCCGGACCGTATGGTAATAATTAATAACCGGCACTACGGCCAAAATAAGAAGCCAGATAAAAAAACAGAGGTTGTACAAATTCCGGATTCGAACTGGTGATATTTCCGCACTTTTCTCCCCTATCCGATACAGGAAAAAAGGCAATTTTTGAATGTCATTCTGATATTCAGTTTGTTTTGAAAGAACATGTTGTACAGAATGCACAACAAACCAAAGTACAATTGCAAGAATAAAAAAGGGAAGAATTAAAAGCCAGTGAAAGGTAAACCGGAACAATAAAACAATCAGAACCACCAGGATGAATATGATTAAAGCAGCGGGGAGATTGGCTTTTTTATTGATTTTATAAAACGGCAGCTTTCTTTTACCTAAAATAATCATAGCAATTAATCCGGAAAAGGTGATGAATATAAGCTGGTAAATCAGCATTATTACCGGTTTTTCGATGATAACCAGGCCAAGCAGCTGGCATATTAAAATTAGTATTACAGCAACCAGCAATATTTTGTATTTCATATAATTCTGAGGTTGAAAAAGCAACCAGTTCAGTAACCACGATTCACTTTCAATGAATTTGTTTTGGGGTTTGCTTAACCGGATAATCAACATCCCAACAACTACACAAATAAGGGAAACAAACAGGAAATAAAAAGTAAATAAAAAGATACGGGTATTTCGGTTTTGAGCGTACTGAATATTCAGCAAGGTAACAAGGTACAGCGGTGTATCCCGAATTGGTTTAATGTTGGCCAGCCATGGTTTTTCATTGTAGTTTATTTGAGTTGATTCTTCCAGTCTCAGTTGCATTGCGCTGATTAATCGCGGGTCCAGGCCACTTTCATCCAGAAAATTCTCGTGCAGGTTTTTGGAGCGGATGGAATGAAACAATACGTTACCGGTTTCATTGATTACAATAAACTCAACATCTTCAGGTAAAACCTGGTTATACAGCGACGGGACAACTGAGGTAATGGCAAGCACAGCCAGTGAGTCGTCTACCGGTTCTTTTAAATGAAAAGAAATGGCGGTTTCCTGATTTCCGGTGTTGTATGATTTTATGGATTCAATATAATACCGTTCATTTATTTTCTTTAATAACCAGCTGTTGTTGGTATCCAGCACATTTCGGAAATACATCCTCCCGCTTACGTTTACCGGCACAGCTTCAGAAAAGGCAGTGCGGGTTACTGCTTTTCGTACCAAACCGGTAGAATCCATTAGAATAACTTCATTCAGCGGAAACGGAGTTGCCGAATCTTTTGGAATTTGTGTGAAATTGGTGTTTAGAAGACTTTTCTTCACAAACTGCGATAAACCTACTGTTGATTCCTTGTTTATTATATCGCGGTAGAATCCGGTTATCAGTTGAAAGTCAGAATTGATATTGCTGTAAATAGTTTCAGAAATGGATTGAATCCTTTTTCTCTGTTTTTTTCTGTCGGCAAATTGATGGTTTAGTAATCCAATAGAGATTAAAACCAATATACCTGTGCCTAAAATCATGGAAAGGGAAGCGCGGTGGGAGTCTCCGGCATTCATCCGATCACGCGGATCGATATAAATGATTTTAAGTATGGGCATACCAACCAAAACCAGAAGTAACAATCCTGAAATTATAATCAAAACCTGGTTATTGATTGCACGGGTTTTCTTTTTAAAATCCATATCCGGAATAATACCGGCAAGATAAAACCGCTTGCCGACGAAATTTATTGGCACAATCATCATTCGCTTTTTTTCGCCCCTTATTTTGATTACTTCAGCCATTCCACCCTGCTGATGTTCCAGACTGTCGACCAGTGCACCGGGATTGGTAATATCATGAACCACCTCGAGATTTGAATTATAAATGACTGCTGAATCGTCGAACAGAACTATATTGTATAGAAGCTGGTCGAATTTGAGGCCCTCCATAAATGTGGAAATCGGAACTCTGAATTCCACTTCATTGTTAAATTTAGATGAACGGGATATGGTTTCCCATCCGATTATTCCCGGATTGGAACTAATTTCGGAATCCTCATTTTGGGGTTTAAAAACTATATAGGATTGATTGTCGCTGGTTTGGTTGAGAAATGCGGAATTGGTATGTTCCGAATCAGCTTTTATGGATTTGTCCAGACCTTTGATTACTTCATTAATTTTCGAATACTTTTTATTGAAGTATTCTTTTTTTCTTTTTATCTCCTCCGGTGTTCCGGTTTCGAGGTTGAACCTGATGGTATAATAGTCGCCAAAATTGGCAAGATGGGTCCGGTAGTAATCATACTTGCCATGCATATTGTTGCTGTATTCTTTCAGTATTCTGAAACTGCGTTCCTGCAGCAGCGCTTCCTGATGTGGGATATAACTTAAAAAGTAAAAAAGGTACAGGCAAATAATAACTCCGATTACAATTATCCATCCAATGTAACTGGTGTTGATTCCTTTTAGTTTCATAATGCAGGAGTTTTGGTTTATCGGAATAACAAATATACGCCATTCATAAACCAAAGACAACAGTTGAACTTTTTAGCAATCAACTAAATAGAAAGATTAGGACAAATTAGTCCGTTTATTTCCGCGTAAATTCAATTCAGGTGTGTGAATGGCAATGTTATATCATCAATACATTACGATGATATCTTTTGCCTTTAATTTTTCAATCTGGGATTTTGAAATTCTGTTGCCAACCAGGTTTATGTATTCAAGATGTTCGAGTTGAAGGAGCGGCGAAATATCATCAATTTGATTGCCCGACAAATCAATTACCCTTAATTTTAAGAGGTTGCTCAGGGTGTCAACATATCCAATCTGGTTATTGGCAAGATAAAGTTCTTCGAGGTGTTGCAGGTTCCATAAATCCGAAATGTCTGAAATTTCGTTATTTGAAACATCAAGGATTACCACATGTTTGCAATATTCCACACCGTACAGCGAATCAATAGCGCAATATGACAGTTCAAACTCTTCCAAATCCTGCAGATACCATGTAGGAAAATCGATATTTAAATCTCCGAATTCCCGTAATTTAATAGCATTGTAGAACGATTTTTCAATTTCCGCTTCAGGCTCATACTCTTCAAAACCATTTAAAGGATTGTAATCATCATACTCATCTTCCTGGTAAATATCCCAAACATATTCCGGATGATAATCAATATCATCATCTTCTGCGAATACTTTAACGTCTTCAATTTCGTCAACCAAAAGAATATGGGCATATTTTTGAAGCCCTTCAAAATCGTTGCAGGCATACAAGGAGTTGATTGAATTTTTAAAGAAAGTGCCTCTGTCCGGGTGATAAAGCATTATCAGTTTCGAAAAACATTTGGCATCTTTTTCTTCATCAATCAAAACATATTTCGAAATTTTATTGGCAATTTCCCTGATGGTAACCAGGTTCTTGTTTTTATATAATTCGATTAAACGGCTGGTTATCCGGTTCAGGTTCTGATCCGAATATGCTTCCATTAAATCATTATACAGTTTATTCATTTTCAGTATGTTTATTAAAATCAACAGATAATGTTACTGCCCTTTACTTTTCGCTAAAACGAAGGAACTTCTGAAATAATTGCATGTTTCAGTCCAAATGATTTTTGAACTTCAAACGGTATGCCATTACTTTTTTAACCATTTTAAAACAGCATTATTCAGTTCTTCTTCATAATTCTCATCTCCTTCCGTAAAAACTTTATTTCCTTCTTTTATGATGTCTTCTTCTTTTGTTGTATTGTAGCGGATGGGAGGATTCTGGTTAGTGTAGAACAAGAAATTATCTTTCACCAGGTTGGTGGTTGCCCGATGAAAGCGGAGTGGCGATTTGGCAATATTGTAAATCAGGTTTCCTGCAACAACAACATCTGTCGTTCCTTCATCCAGAAACATTCCGTTGCTTTCGGCGCGCCCGGCATTTATTTTCACATCGTGAATACGATTGCCGGTTAACTTACTGTCCGGTTGCAAGCCAAGCATGTAAATACCGCCGCCGTCGCTCAGAATTTGCATAATGTGATGAATATGGTTTCCTTCAACAACATTCCTGCGGCAGGGAGTTGGTTCGGGGCTCCACATCCAGCCAACCGAAATTCCGGAGTAGGGAAGGTTATAGATTTCATTATTGCTGATGGTAGTTTCCGCTGTTAATCCGCACCAAATACCAACAGCTCCGTAAAACTGTTTTCCGCATTCCCTGACGATGCAATTCGTAATTCTGTTTCCTTGTGCAACCTGTTCCGGAGCAACTTTCCACCAGCTGTTGCCGTTAATTTTTCTATCGCGGCCTTCACCAATCATTATTCCATTTCCCGAAATGTCAGTAAATTCCGAATTTTCAATAACACAGTTCTTGCATCCCTTTTCCAGCCAGATTCCTGAGCCTCCCAGATTTTCGAATAAACAGTTTTTAAAGGTGCAGTTTTCAGCCCAGGCTGCCTTTATTGCTGCCGGAACAACTTTCCAGCCGTTCTGTTCTGAGCGGGAATCGAAGTGGCAGGCCTGAACGCCGCAGTATCCTTTGAGAGGAATATTCCATGCCGAATGCCGGAATGTAATTCCTTCGAAATGAATATTCCGGACAGATTTATTAACACTTCCTTTAACTTCAATTAATCCTTCACTGACAGGAATGTAAATATTCAGATTTTCTGGATTTATATTTTCAGGAAGTTTAAGCAGGATTTTATTGTCGCCCGGAAGTAAAACCCATTCGTAATCCTTGTCGAGAAATTCAGGTGCATTTTCAAGAAAATAGCGGGGATTGGGTTCCCAGTGATCGAGTGTGAAGAATTCCGGATTCCTTGCTCCGATGGAATCAATGGCAGTAAGTTGATTCAGTTCTTTGTCGATTTTCTTTACTCCAGTCCGTGAAATGGACCAGTCGTGTAGTAAAACCAATTCAACTCCATTTAATTTTTGCGGAACGGGAAAATCCTCTACATTGAAAAAGAAATTGGTTCGCCGATCGGCACCAACTTGCTTAACACGCAAATATCCTTCATTGGGAAAGCGTGCACGCACAGCCCGATGATTGTTTACAAAAAGCTCCCGCGGGTATTTGTTTTGCATGGTGGGAATTTGCACTTCCCAAAGATGGTCACTGTTTAATCTCCATCCGGTTAATTTTTTACCGCCTGAAAGTACAGGATGTGATTCGGGCATAGCTTTTATCACAAGGTTTGCCGAAACGCCTGAAGAAAAGGATTCAAAAACCAGGGGGTTTACAATGGGATAAACTCCATCGTTCATCCAGATGGTAATTTCTGAATGTTTATTTTTTTGAAATTCCTGGTAAGCCAGAGATGTTGCTTTTTCCAAAGTGGCTAAGGGGGAAAGCTTGGTTCCTGAATTTAAATCGCTTCCGCCTGTTGATACATAGATATTTTGTGCCGATGCAACCTGAATTAGCGCTATCAAAAAGAACAGTGCGAATATCAATTTTAACCTGTTGATTAAAGAATTGAATTTCTGTTTCATAATAATTCGATTAAGTTTGTTTAAAAATACATCAAATTTTGGAAGGCTCAACAATTAAACAAATCGGTTTTAAGAACGTTATTTAAGTGCATTACAGACTAAAAAGTGCTATTATTAAAAAAAGCAGATGTATTTGGAAAAATCTGAAATCATAACCAACAATCAAATTTCAACTCAGGATGCACAAAATGATTACTACACTGCATGCCTGAGCCGTCAGCTCAGTATTCTCGGAAGACGGGAAGTCCACAACGGAAGAGCCCATTTTGGCATTTTTGGCGATGGAAAAGAAGTGGTGCAACTGGCACTTGCCAAGACGTTTAGAAAGGGCGACTGGCGCTCCGGTTATTACCGCGACCAGACTTTTATGCTGGCCCTTGGATTGTTGCAGCCCGAGGAGTTTTTTGCCATGATTTACGGCGACACCGATGAGGAAAAGAATCCGTCAACAGTTGGCCGGAACTTCAATAACCATTTCAGTACAGGCAACATATCGGCAAGCGGTGAAATCAAAGACCTTGCCGATCAATACAATTCGGCATCCGATATTTCTTCAACAGGCGGACAAATGCCGCGGGTACTCGGCCTGGCGCAGGCATCGAAACTTATAAGGCAAAAGCCTTCCTTAAAAGAACAGTTAAAAAACAATGTCAACGGGGATGAAGTAGCATTTGCCACCATCGGAGATGCGAGTACATCGGAAGGGATTTTCTGGGAAACCATAAATGCTGCCGGTGTGTTGCAGGTTCCCCTGGCAGTTGTCATTTATGACGACGGTTACGGAATAAGTGTTCCGGTAGATCAGCAAACTACAAAAGCCAGCATTTCAAAAGCATTGAAAGGTTTTCAGAAAGAAAAAAATACGAACGGCATTGACATCTATACATGCAACGGCTGGGACTATCCGGCGCTGGTTAAAACTTTTTCCGAAGGTGTTGCAAAATGCAGGGAAACTCAGGTGCCTGCAGTTTTTCATATTCAGGAACTTACACAGCCACAGGGTCATTCCACTTCGGGTTCGCACGAACGCTACAAATCAAAAGAGCGGCTCGAATGGGAAGAAGAATTTGACGCAATGAACCAGTTTAAAATGTGGTTGCTCGAAACGGGAAAGGCAGATATGGACCGGTTGGTTGAAATAGAAAAATCTGCAGCGCGAAAAGCAAAAGAAGCAAGGAAAAAAGCCTGGCAGCATTTCTCGAACGGATATTTGAATGAACAAAAAGAATTAAAGGATATTCTTCATAAAATAGATGAAAAAACAGACCTGCAAAACGACAGGAAATTTGAAGTAGTCAGCCAGAAGGTTTTTCCAACAAGACGTTCACATTTAAGCTTTGCCAAACGGTTAAACCTTGAAATTCATTTGAACCCCGAGGTGCAGAATGAAAGGGCCGAACTTCAAAACTGGATTAAACGTTTTGAAGACAGAACAGCAGGTTTTTATAACAGCCAGTTGCACCGGACAGGGCCTGATTCAACGCTAAAAGTAAAAGGTCATCCGGTTAAATACAGCCCGGATGCAGAAGATGTGAACGGTTCGCAAATCGTCAGTAAAAATTTTGAAATATTATTTGAGAAATACCCCAACCTCATTACGTTTGGTGAAGATACCGGGAAGCTGGGAGACGTAAACCAGGGGATGAAAGGGATGCAGGAAAAGTATGGCATTGAACGGGTTTCCGACACCGGTATTCGCGAAGCCACCATCATCGGACAGGGCATTGGCCTGGCTATGAGGGGATTTCGGCCCATTGCAGAAATTCAGTATCTGGATTACATAATTTACGGACTGTCACAATTAAGCGACGACCTGGCAACACTTCAATACCGGACCAAAGGGAAACAAGCTGCTCCGCTTATCATTCGTACGCGGGGACACCAGTTGCAGGGAATATGGCATGCAGGTTCGCCCATGCAAATGATACTGGGCTCGCTGCGGGGAATATATTTATGCGTCCCCAGAAACTTAACTCAGGCAGCTGGTTTTTATAACACGCTGCTTGAAGGCAATGACCCTGCTATTGTAATTGAACCCTTAAAAGGATATAATGTAAAAGAAAAGCTTCCCGAAAATCATGGAGAATATAAGGTTCCGCTTGGCGTACCTGAAATCATGAGGGAAGGAACGGATGTTACCGTTGTTACCTATGCATGGAATGTTCACCACGCGCTCAAAGCAGCTAACCTGCTTCAAAAGTTTAAAGGAATATCGATTGAGGTAATCGACGTTCAAACCCTGATGCCGTTTGATTTGAACCACATCATTTTGGAATCGGTAAAAAAAACCGGCAAGGTAATTTTCATGGACGAAGATGTTCCGGGAGGTGGTACGGCTTACATGATGCAAAAAGTACTGCAGGAACAAAAAGCATTTGATTATCTGGATACCGCTCCCCGCACCCTTTCAGGAAAGGAGCATCGCCCGGCCTACGGAATTGATGGCGAATATTTCTCGAAACCAAACGTTGAACTTCTCTTTAAAAATGTTTATGAGATAATGCGGGAAACGGATGTAAAGCGGTATCCTGAATTGTAAGGCAGCCGGGAGACGGAGTTTCCAACTCCGGTATTACAACTTCGTTCCGCTGTGGTATATCGTACAGGACTTAGTATACGGTTTTCCTGCAAAATTTTGTTCCTCAAGGAACCATTTCTTTCCGAAAATAATTTATTACATAATTATTAGCCAATTTTGACCTTTTTCAACTAATTTTAAGCTATCTGATCAAATGATGGAAACAATGACAAAAGAACCATAAACAACAACCTGGAATGTAAATGGTCAGATATTCATCTAAAATTTACGTATGAAAACAATAATTATTAGCATATTCCTGGTATTTGGAATGTTTTCTTGTAATCCCAAATCGGAGAATAAAAAGAATGAAAAAGCAGGGACCTTTAGCGGAATATTTAAACATGGTAATTTTTCTGATAAGATACTTTTTGAAATAGAACGGGATTCTGTAAGTTTCAATATTTTCTTTACAAGTTTAGAGCAAAATGCCAATCGAATTCCGTTTCAAAATGTTGAAGTAAAGGGAGATTCAATAAATTTTAAGTTACAAAGCGATTTTTACACTTACTCTTTCAGAAACAAATGGATTGATAATTACAGCAAACTTCAGGGGGCACTTACTGTTGACACTATTACTGTTCCTTACACTTTAGAAAAGAACTTACTGGAAAACAGCCAAAATCCCAAAAGTGAAGATATTAGTTTTGAGTCCAATGGATTAAGTTTAAATGGAACTATTTGGTATCCTAATAACAAAGGCAGCAAAGCCTTGGTAATCGTAACTTCTTCTGGAAACGCAGACCGAAGTGCCTCGCGAGCAGAAGCCATACTGTTTGCTCAAATGGGATTTACTACTTTTCATTATGATAAAAGAGGTACTGGAAATTCTGAGGGTAATTGGAATATTGCAACAATTGAGGAATTATCAGCAGATGATATCACGGCTATAAAATATTTCTCCGGGAAGACTGGAATTCCACTTGAGAAAACAGGAATAAAAGGGAGTAGTCAAGGAGCTGCAAAAATACCATATATTTTGAGTGAATTAGAGAATTTGAAATATGGGATTGCAGTAAGTTGTCCAGGAGTTACCTTGCTGGAAAGCGATTTGAATTACTGGAGGAATAGAAATGCAGACGTAATCGGAAATGAAATTGATGCTGCGACAAAATCTCAACGGAAGGTTTTTGAATTTATAGCTGGTAAACTATCCAGAACAGATTTAGAAAAGGCTTTAAATAATGAAAAATCCAATTCGTGGTTTTCCCATATATGGATACCAAATCTGGATGAAGTTCAAACAGATAAAAAACTACTATATAGTCCAATACCTTACTTTGAAACAACAAAGCAACCGATTCTGATTCTACAAGGAACAAAGGATGAAATAATACCCGCAAATAGTTATAGACTTATTTCCGATGCCCTTAGAAAAGCAGGTAATGATAATTTCAAAATCGTTTTATTGGAAGGAGCCTCTCATTCCATGTATAATGTTGGGGAAAGTGATTTTCCTTATTGGTCGAAATTGCATCCTGATTATTTAAAAACAATTGAAGATTGGATAAATACAATTTCCAGTCGGGCAGGCGGCTGACGGACCAGAAAGTTCACCAGCAAAAGAAGGAGTTGTTCTATGAATAAACGACTGCACAGGCATTTCTTTCCCATGTTAGCCGAACATTGCAACTGGGACTGAAAATAAAGTAAATTTATCCGAAAGTATTTATTTACATAATATTGCTTAACATTGCTCTCTTCAATTTATTTTAAGCAATCTCAACCAAATTATGGAAACAATAATGAACGAACCAAATTCAATAACATGGAATGGAAACCGCCGGATTTTCATCCAAAACAGAACAACTACCGGAAATTTGGACGGACTGCATTGTGCCAATATGTAGCATATGAGAATATATAAAACATCATTATTACCAATAGGAACAGGTGTATTAATTTCATTGGTGCTCTACCTGACTACGCATTGGTGGGGATTCCTGGTAATATTTCCATGGATTGGATTATCTGTAAGCGTAGGCATATTTTTACGACAAAATCTAAAAGGAAGAAAAAAATTACTGGGTAGAAAAGTTTCGCTGCTAATGATATTACCATGTTTGCTTCTATTTGTACCAATAGTAAATAATGAGAATTTCCAGTTGGAAGGTGTAATGTTAATTGTTTTGGTTGGTTTTTTAAATAAAGGGTTTATTCATTATTTGATTGCCAAAATATTTGGACCATTAATCTGGCGACGTGGTTTTTGTGGATATGCCTGCTGGACTGCAGCTGTATTGGATTGGTTGCCAATTAAAAATAACAATAATGCCATACCACGTTCGTATAGAAAAATTAGATACATTTCATTTCTGATATCCTTGCTTCTTCCATTGTATTTAGTTTTTATTCTTTCATACGATCCATGGACGGATTACATAAATAAACAAGAGATGAAATGGATGTTTTTAAGTAATGGTATATATTATCTGATTGCAATACCACTTGCCTTTATTTTATCTGATAAACGAGCCTTTTGTAAATATGTATGTCCGGTTTCACTTGTAATGAAACCAGCAAGTAAAATTGGATTAATTAGAGTAAAACCCGATTTGGGGAAAAAATGTACTGAATGTGGTTCATGCAATAAAATTTGTCCCATGGGGATAGATGTTATGAATTATATGATTCAAAATAAGGAAATAACCGATACCGAATGTATATTGTGCAATGATTGTAAAATCGTATGTCGTACTAAAAAGATTAAATAAGTGCAAGGCTTCCCTGAAAGTATTTTTTCATTATAATCGCTTAATATTGCTCTTTTTCAACTAATTGTATCTATAATGAAAGAATCAAAAACAACAAACCGGAATGGAAATCGGCGGATATTCATTCAAAATTTAACAGCAAACGGAAGTTTTTATACAAATTGCCTTGATAATCCAAAATAACTATACCAGGAGATGAGAATAATCAATTATTTAGCTGATTTACTTTACAGGCACCAGAAGAAATTGGAACTTATCGCCATCTTTCTTCTCTTTTTAACCATCAGTTTTCGTTTCAAAAATTTCAAAACAGTATGGTTGTGGAGCGATAAAATTTACATTGCCGTAATTTTAGTTATAACAATAATCGTTACAGCAGTGGTTTGGGCAAAGATTGAAAAGAAAAAGTCCAAAGATGTAATAGAACGTATAAAAAATGAAACGTCTTTAAATAAACAGAACATAGAAAATAAACTGACAGAATTGACAACGAGACAGAAACAGGTTTTTGATTTAATAGTAGCCGGAAAATCAAATAAGGAGATAATGGATGAATTATATATTGAGTTAAGCACACTCAAAACACATATAAATAAAATTTATAAAATTCTTGAAATAAAATCACGGCAACAGATTAGAAAATTAAAAAAGTAACCTACTCTGGTTAACAAATACTCCTGTCATCAACCTTTTTTCAACCCTGTATCAACCCTTGTCCACCTTGCAGATCGCATTGTACAGATTAATTTTGCAGCTTACCATTTAAATAAATTATTAAATGAAAAAAAGAAATCTGTTGATGTCCGCAACTATAATGTGTGGACTTTTCGTTGCTGCATTTACATTTAAAAACGACCAAATCTCCTGGTTTTGGACAGACAATAAACCTGTTGCCGTTATTTTAGGTATAATTGCAATTACATCTGGAACACTTTGGATCAGGCATCAAAAACAATTAAATAAAGACAAAAACTAATCAGGCAGAAATAAAACGGCTGATAACAAAAAGGACCTTCTTGCAGTGCAGTGCCATATCCTGATAAATACCTGTACCGAACCTATAATGATTTTGTATATTTGAGAAATTGAATGACTATGAGAACGATTCAGCTAAATATACCGGATAACGTTGATTTGAAAGACTATGATTTTTCAATGATAATTGCTGCAAAATTGTACGAAGACGCAAAACTTTCTTCCGGGCAGGCAGCACAGATTGTAGGACTTTCAAAAAGAGCATTTATTGAAATGCTTGGGAAATATGGTGTATCCGTATTTAGCTCTTCTGTTTCCGATTTACATTCTGATATTGCAAATGCCTAAGATTATAATTTCGGATACCAGTACTTTAATCCTTTTTCAACACCACCCCGAAGACTTTAGGGCAAGCAGTAAACTGTGAATTTTATTGATGTTATTGGGTGCATGCAAATTGAAAGTATTTTAGACTCGCCATGGGAAAGAATATTCCCAAATAATAAATTCAACCGACCAGCGGATTTGGTATATCTCAATCATCTTAATAAACGACAGGTTCGTATTGGTACACACAAAAACTTTCCACTTGCCGTTTTTGCCCTGTCGGCTAAAAAAGAGTTTTATCTCTTTTTCTTTGTAAAGAACAGTTGCCTCTTTATAATAAAACCCAAGCTTGCGGCATCTTTTAGCTTTACCAAGCATATTACGGATTTGGCTGTGAGTGTACTTTCCGCCTGCAAACCCAAACTTTGTTTTGGGTGTTTTATACATCCCTATCAGGTGTACATCCTGGTTTTTTACTGAAAGCACTGCATTTATAAAAGCCTCACAAGTGAACCAACTGTCCATCAGCACGTAATCAACTTTAAACCCTTGTGAAATGGCACGTTTGAACATTTTTACCGCACAGTCAATTTTTGACATGTCTGCCTCTGCTGCACGCTCATGGGTAAAAGAGCCTGACTGACGTTTCTTTTTATACTGCTTTTTCAGTTCTTTCTTTTTCAGGCCAAATGGCTTTTCTTTGTTTTTACCCCTTTCACGGTGCAACGAAAAATCCAGAGGAATGAAAGAAACCCCGTCCCAATAGCCCATTAAAAGTAGCTTAAAACCAAGCAGGTGGTTGTTTGACACATGATCCCACACCCTTGACACCTTTTCAATAAACCTCCCGGTTTTGGCAATAACCGTATCATCAAAAATCATACACTTTACAGAGTTGGTGTTATCACTCCCAGTTTCGGTCAGTTTTTTGAACTTTGCTGCAAACAACCATAAAATCAACCTCCAGCAGATATCGGGATTATTTTTCAGGCGATAAAATGTGTCCTTACCTGCTTCAACCTGGTGTTTTATAAATCCGTTAACCATGGAATTAACAGAGGCAGCCCCAATAAAAGGCAACGATACCAATATGGTAAAAATGGACTGAAAACTATACCCTTTAACCTTTACAGGGGATATACAGTTGCATAAATCAGAAAACGAAAAACTTTTCAAAGAACTCAAATTAAATATTAATAAAAAACAAACTTATGGAAGAAATGGCATGGACAATAGGACCGTTGTTACTTACTTTAATCTTGGGTCCGGTACTAATTGTTTTAGTTTTAAGATGGCTTGGAGCATGGATGTTAAGAATAACAGAAGTGATTAGTCTTCAGAAAGAAATCCTTGAAGAATTGAAAAAAATGAATTCAAAAGAATAAAATCATACCGCTATCAACCAGGCCTTCTCGCGCCACGCAGTGCCAGGGCCGGATGTTTCAGGATTGAACTAAATCCTGATTGTCTCATTCACAATACCCCCGATATTTATGGGATTCTGTGCACATCCTTTTCCGGAATTGAAGGGATATCGGCGGGAAAAGGTTACTTTTGAAGCCGCTTAAATTTAAACATATCATTAAAAATTTAAATGGCCTGCTGATAATGGATAACGGATTAAATCTAAATACCAACTGGCGTAAAGTAGCTTCTACCATTTACCAAAAACCTACCGATTCAAAAATTTACGGTTCGGTGGATATCGATGTTACCGAACTGGAAAAATATATTGTACAAAAGCGGAAAGAGGGTATAAAAATCACACTTACACATGTTATGACACTCATTGTCGGGCGGGCAATTGCGCAGGAAATTCCGGAACTGAATTGTTTTATCCGCCGCGGGAAGGTGGTTCAGCGGCCGCAGCTGGATGCCACGGTAAGTGTTTTACTGCCGGGCGGACAAATGGGGTCGGTGAAAGTGGAAAATGCCGGCCATCTTACTGTTTCCGAACTGGCGGATATCATGCAGCAGAAGATAACCCGCTCCAGGCAGGGTAACGAAAACAAAACCATGCAGTCGAAAGATATGCTCTCCTCCATTCCCTGGCCGTTCCGGGTGTGGTTGTACCGGTTATATAAAATTATCACCATTCACTGGGGGCTTTCCATCCCTTTTCTGGGCCTTTCTGCCAACAGTTTTGGCTCCTATGTGATATCCAACATTGGCAGCATTGGCCTCGACAGTGGTTATGGCGCGCTACTTCCGTCGGCAAATGTGTCCATTGTCCTTATATTGGGTGGCGTAATCAAAAAGCCTGTTGTGGTAAACGATGAAATCGTTCCCCGCAGAATCCTCTCCCTTTCTGCCACGCTTGATCACCGGGTGGTGGATGGTTCCCATGGCGGTAAACTTTTCCGGTTCATCAAACAAATGGTTAAAAATCCATATTTGCTTGAAATAAAGCCCGAAGCGTAAACCGGCTTTCCTGTCCCTCTTTTTCCCTTTAAATGTTGCTTAGCATTTTACAATATATTTTACCCGTGTACGAACACGAGAAACGAAAAAATTACGTAGTTTTGTATCGTGCGGGAATGTGTTTATTGTTTAAGTGTTTATAAATCAGAATATTATAGAATCAAAAAAACAAATACGAATTAAAGACATTGCCGAAAAAGCAAAAGTTTCAATCGGCACTGTAGATCGTGTTTTACACAACAGGGGAGAAGTGGCTGAATCCACGAAAAAGAAAATCCTTAAAATTATCACTGAACTGGATTATCAGCCCAACATTCTGGCCAGTACACTGGCATCAAAAAAATCGGCGGTTTTTGCTACGCTGCTGCCGCAGCCGCCTTCACCCGAAGGTTATTGGAACAAACCCTTTATCGGCGTAAAAAAACGGATTACGGAACTGGCACAATTCGGGGTTCAGATTAATTCCTTTACATTCAGCCAGAACAATCCGGCAAGCTTTGCAGCGGAGGCCGAAAAGATTCTCCGGCTGAAACCCGATGGCGTGGTGCTGGCTCCCTTTTTTAAAAAGGAAGCGCTTCAGTTTATTGCCCGGCTTCGCGAAATCCAGATACCGTTCGTATTTATCGATTCGGAAATAAAAAATGGCGGACATATCAGTTATATCGGCCAGGATTCTTTCCAGAGCGGGCTGGTTTCCGGGAAACTCCTCGATTTAATTCTTCCGGAAGGAAATATTCTCGTGCTGCATTTTGCCAAGGAAATGGATAATCAAAACCACCTGGTACTGCGGGAAAAGGGTTTTTACAACTGGTACCGTGAGAACAAGCGCGACATTCATCAGTTGTACACGGCAGAGGTGGCAGATACCGACAATGAAAACTGGATGTACAACATACACGAAAAGATGGTAAAGCACAACATAAAGGGAGTGTTTGTCACCAATTCGAAGGTATTTTTTGTTGGCCGCCTTGTGGAAAAATATGGCCTGCACGGGTTGAAAATAATAGGGCACGATTTGTTAACGGAGAATGTGGCATTTCTGAAAAAAGATATCGTGCAGTTTCTAATCTGTCAGCGCCCCGAAGAGCAGGGATACAATGCAATAAACAAGTTGTTCAGGCATGTCGTTCAAAAAAGGACGATTGCAAAGGAAAACTATACCTCCATTGATATCGTAACCAAAGAAAACGTGGATTTTTATAAAGAATTTAAATAAGTGTACTATGAAACCAATGTCATTTGATGATCTGAAAGGAAAAGTTTGTGTTATAACGGGAGGGGCCGGTGTGCTCGGAAGCGCCATGGTAAGTGCTTTGGCATCAGTGGGAATGAAAATTGCCATTGCCGATATCAATAAGGAAGTGGCGGATAAGGTTGCCGGGGAAATTTCAAAGCAATCGGGCGCCACCATAATCGGAGTGGCTGCAAATGTGCTCGATAAGGAATCACTGGAGTCAGCCAAGGAAATTATAAACAGTGAACTGGGCGAAATTGATGTGTTAATCAACGGAGCAGGGGGCAACAGTCCACAGGCCACAACAAAAGTGGAACAGATGCAGGAGGCCGATATTGATAATCTGGCCGATACGTTCTACGGATTGCAAATGGAAGGTTTCGACAAGGTTTTTGCCCTCAATTTTAAGGGGACATTGCTTCCTACCATGGTTTTCACGAAAGATATGCTGAAAAACAGAAAAGGCGCTGTACTGAATATTTCGTCGATGAACAGCTATAAGCCACTGACGAAAATCCCTGCCTATTCTGCTGCAAAAGCATCGGTCAACAATTTTACCGAATGGCTTGCCGTGCATCTTGCAAAAGTGGGAATCCGGGTAAATGCAATTGCTCCGGGATTTTTTATCACCCATCAGAACAGATTCCTGGTAATGGATGAAAAAACAGGAAACTTCTCGCCCCGCGGGCAAAAAATAGTGAACAATACCCCTATGGGAAAATTTGGTGAACCGGAAGATTTGCAAGGGGCAACGCTGTTTCTCCTTTCCGATGTTTCTGCTTTTATTACCGGAATTATTATTCCCGTGGACGGCGGTTACAGCGCCTTTGGCGGAGTATAAAAAAGGCCTCCCTAAATCCCTCCAAAGGAGGGACTTAAAAAATTTAAATAGGTATTCGAACCTGTAAAATGGAATACAAACACGAAACATTAAACTTTAAATAACAAATATGAGTATCGAATTAAAACAAAACTGCAAATATGCTATGCTGGTGCCCACGAGCATGGGCACACGATTAACACCGGACAGTGGCCAGCCGGTGCATTCAAGTGACACGTTCAAGCTTCACGTTACCAGCGCCGAAACCAATGTAGCCAGCATTTCATCGTTTCTTGGATTGCCGGTGAAGGTTTT
Organism: uncultured Prolixibacteraceae bacterium; assembly: GCA_963771595.1. Classification (GTDB taxonomy): domain Bacteria; phylum Bacteroidota; class Bacteroidia; order Bacteroidales; family Prolixibacteraceae; genus CAVYUC01. Next base: position 189,104 of record CAVYUC010000012.1, read on the forward strand.
AACCACCTTTGTGAAAGGCAGTCCAATTGCCCACCTGATTAAAGGAAACCTGAAGGCACGGCAGATGGATTACGAAGGGCCGGAAGTGGAGCAGGGCAGCCCCTGGGGATACCGCCACCAGATTAATATCGCCGACAGTGGTTACGGAAGCCGTGGCCCGCGGGTGTTTAACGATCGTGCAGGTGAAGTGGGACGCACCCTCAATGCAAAGGATTTTGACCTGGAAAGAATATTTGGCGAAGAAGGCGTTCAGATAGTACACATGTCGGGTTTAATTGCTGCCCTTTCGCCCGATACAAGCCAGTTTTGCCTGGAAATTGCACGGACGGCAAAAAAACACGGTACCAAAATTTCTTTCGATTTAAACCATCGTGCTTCTTTTTGGAAAGGACGCGAAAAGGAACTACGGGATGACTTTACCGAAATCGCTTCGGTGTCGGATATTTTAATTGGAAATGAAGAGGATTTTCAGCTTTGTTTCGGAATTGAGGGACCTCCTGCAGGGGGAGAAGGATTAAAAGCCAAAATCGATGGGTTTAAAGGGTTGATAAAAAGGGTGAAGGAGACTTTCCCGAATGCTGATGTTTTTGCCACCACACTGCGCGAAGTGATTAGTGTAAACCAGCACCTTTGGGGGGCAATCATGCTGGAAGGGGACAACTGGCATGTGGTTGAGCCGCGCGAAATCAGCGTTCTCGATCGCATCGGCGGCGGCGATGGATTTGTCGGCGGCATGCTGTACGGGATTTTAAGAAACTGGGAACCGGAGAAATGGCCGCAGTTTGGCTGGGCAACAGGTGCCATGGCCACAACATTCCTGACGGATTATGCACAACCCGCCGACGAAGAGATGGTGTGGAGCATCTGGTCGGGGAATGCGAGGGTGAAGAGGTAAAAAGCCCCCTCCAACTCACCTGGGGGGAGAGAATGGCGGATGCAGAGTAAAAGCCCAAAAGACATGGACTTTGCCCTTCATTGATTCTACGGTTAAGGGCTAAAGCCCAGGTAACATTGTCATACTGTTCGTATCCCTGGCATAAATGCCAGGGTTAGTTAAAGTAGTAAAATGCGAAGTTGTGAAGTACAGAGCAGTTGGCAAAAGAGATTAACTAACTCAGGCAAATATGTTTAGCCGGGTAATATTTCAATACTATTATTCCTGGCATAAATGGCAGAGTTAGTTAAAATGGTGAAATGTAAAGCTGCAAATTACAGAGCAGTTGGCAAAAGAGATTAACTAACTCCGGCATTTATGCCGGAGAATAAAAGACAACAATAACGCGGGCTTAGCCCTTAATATTGAATATCATGTTATACTACGAAAATGGTTCAACCAACACAAATCTCTCGGCAGATGATCTCCGGGATGGTTTGTTTGAGGCGTTTAAGAATATTGGGGAGAAGAAAAAAGTGCTGGCTATTCCACCCGATTATACAAGGTTACCATCACGGGCGGGAGAGCTGACCGAATTCACCTGGCAGTACTTTGGCGACAGATTAACCGATGTGCTTCCTGCACTTGGCACCCACACGGCAATGACCAGTGAGCAGATTAGCCACATGTTTGGCTCCACCCCTAAAAATATCTTTCGCGTGCATGACTGGCGGAATGATGTCATCACCCTTGGGAAAGTTCCTGCCGATTTTGTAAAGGAAGTATCCGGAGGGGCGGTCGATTATTCCTGGCCGGCACAGGTAAACAAATTGCTGGTGGAAGGCGGTTTCGATTTGATACTTTCCATAGGTCAGGTAGTTCCCCATGAAGTAGTAGGGATGGCTAACTACAACAAAAACGTATTTGTTGGAACCGGCGGAGCTGAGGGAATTAATAAAAGCCATTTTATCGGCGCAGCCTATGGAATGGAAAAAATGATGGGCCGCGCAGATACTCCAGTGCGCAAAATATTTAATTATGCATCCGAACATTTCTCCGGCCACCTGCCAATTGTATATGTGCAAACGGTGGTGGGGTTGAACAAATTCGGCAAACTTCAAACTTACGGGCTGTTTGTGGGAGATGACTTCAGCGTGTTCGATAAAGCGGCAAAACTGTCCCTGCAGGTAAATTTCGAAATGGTGGAGAAACCGCTGAAGAAAGTAATTGTCTGGCTGGATCCACTTGAATTCAAAAGCACCTGGCTGGGCAACAAAAGTATATACCGCACCCGCATGGCCCTGGCCGATGATGGCGAATTAATTGTTCTCGCTCCCGCACTGGTTGAATTTGGCGAAGATAAGCAAATCGATAAGCTCATCCGGAAATACGGCTATTTGGGAACGCCCCATACCCTGCAAATGGTTCAGGAAAATGAGGACTTGCGCCGGAATTTAAGTGCGGCTGCACATTTAATCCATGGCTCTTCCGAAGGCCGGTTCAGTATCACCTATTGTCCGGGGAAAAGGGAAAACAACCTGACCCGGGAAGAAATTAAAAGCGTCGGTTTTAATTATGCCGATTTTGATGAAATGATGGCTAAGTACAATGTGGGAAAACTAAATGATGGATTTAATACACTTCCGGATGGCGAGGAAGTGTTCTATGTTTCCAATCCGGCCATTGGCCTGTGGGCTTACAAGGACCGGTTTGAATATTAGAAAGCCCTTCCCATCTTCCCCGGAAGGTTGGAGTTAAAGAAATTCGATTATTCTAAATGTGATATAAAACATAACATTAAAATGAATTTGTCCAATTCAAACAGAAAGTCCGGATTCTCCCCCCCGGGGGATTCAGAGGGGGCTCTTATTCATTGGGGAATTATTGGTGTGGGCGACGTTACGGAAGTAAAAAGCGGCCCGGCATTTTATAAATCGGATAATTCTGAACTGGTTGCCGTAATGCGCCGCAATGCTGAAAAGGCAGCAGATTATGCCCGCAGGCATAACGTTCCGCATTGGTATGCTGATGCATCGGAATTGATCAATAATAAGGAGGTTGATGCAGTTTATGTGGCCACTCCTCCCGATACGCATGCAAAATATGCCATAGAAGCCATGCGTGCCGGCAAGCCTGTTTATGTGGAGAAACCAATGGCGCGAAATTATCAGGAATGCATGGAAATGCAGAAAGTTTCGGAAGAAACCGGTATGCCGCTGCGGGTGGCCTATTACCGGCGCACGCTTCCGGCATTTCTGAAAGTGAAGGAATTGGTAGAATCGCAGGCTATCGGTAAACCCTTGCTGGTGAATCTAAAGTTGTATCAGCCGGTAAAGGAACGGCAGCAGTCGAAAGATGAAATGCACTGGCACGTTTTTCCGGAAAAAGGGGGCGCCGGCCACTTCTTCGATTTGGCATCCCATCAGTTTGATTACCTCGATTTTGTTTTTGGAAAAATTACATCGGTCAGTGGCAACGCTTCCAATAAGGTTGGATTATACCCTGCCGAGGATACGGTTGCCGGAACATGGGTGCACGAATCAGGAGTTGCCGGAACCGGAAGCTGGTGTTTTGTGGTTGATGAATCGGCCGAAACGGATATTATCGAGATAATTGGCGAAAAAGGAATTATTACGTTTCCCTGTTTTAAACATGAAAAAGTTGTCGTTCAGACCAGTGAAGGGATTGCTGAACTGGGATTTGAGAATCCACAGCATATTTCACAGTTTCTGGTGGAACAGGTTATCGAAGAATTGCGCGGAAACGGAAAATGTGTCAGCACCGGGAAATCTGCTGCACGCACAAGCTGGGTGCTTGATGAAATGGTGAAGAATTATTATCCGGAGAAGAGGGGTTGAAGCAGGAAGGATTGATGGTTATTGGTGGAGATTGTTAGGAGGAAGAGAGTGGAAAGGCGAAGGCTCAGGCGAAGGAAGAAAAGAAAGGAAAGAAAGGCGAAGGTTCAGGCTTAGGCAAAGTAAAAGAAGAAAAGGAAGAAGAGGAAGATTAAGGGATGTTTAGGGGAATTTCAATAAATTGTATAAATAAAAACGAATAACAACTAATAGCAAATGACTGTAAATCACAATACATCAACAAATAACAATTAATCACAATGATTCACAACAAAGACAACAATCAAAGACAACATTCCCAACATCTAACATCATCCGATGAAAATAATAATCGACGATAAAATACCCTACATAAAAGGCGCGCTTGAACCCTTTGCCGAGGTGGTTTACCTGCCGGGAAGCAAAACAACGGCAGCCGTGGTAAAAGATGCGGATGCACTGATTACCCGGACCCGCACAAAATGCAACAGGAATCTTCTGGAAGGTTCAAAAGTTAAGTTTATTGCAACAGCCACAATTGGTTATGATCATATTGATACGGAATATTGCAGAGAAGCCGGTATTGAATGGACAAATGCCCCCGGTTGCAATGCGGAGAGTGTAAATCAGTATATTGCTTCAGCACTTTTTTCGTGGGTATTACGTAAAAGAACTGATTTGGCAGGTAAAACCATTGGAATTGTTGGTGTTGGACAAGTGGGTTCGCGGGTAGCCAGGACCTGTAAAATTATAGGAATGAGGGTTCTTTTAAACGACCCGCCCCGCGAACGTGAAGAGGGTCCGGCCGGATTTGTTTCTTTGGAAAAGATCAGAGACGAGGCGGATATTATTACCTTTCATGTGCCGTTGAATTTAACGGGAAAAGATGCAACGTTTCATCTGGTAAATGAGCCGTTTCTGCAGTCGCTGAAAAAGAAACCACTTCTAATCAATTCGTGCAGGGGCGAAGTTTTTGATTCGGAAGCCGTATACAATGCAGTGGAAGCAGGCCAAATATCGGGTTTTATTGCAGATTGCTGGGAAAATGAACCGGAAATTGATTTGAATCTTTTGAATATTTCGGAGTTCGGAACACCGCACATTGCGGGCTATTCGAGGGATGGCAAAGCAAACGGAACAAAAATGAGTGTTCAGGCAGTGAGCCGGTTTTTCAACCTTGGAATTGACGATTGGCAGCCACAAGACATTGAACCCCCGGCAAATCCTGTAATTGAAATTGAAGCAATTCAGCGCCGGGAGTATTCAGTACTTGCCGAAGCCATCCTCTCGACCTACGCTATCGAAAATGATGACGAAGCATTGCGCCAATCGCCGGAGCTGTTTGAAAAGCTGCGAGGCGACTACCCGGTGCGCCGGGAGTTTCATGCACATACCCTTCAACTGAGCCATACGGAAATGGAAATAAGGGAGAAGCTGGAAAGGATGGGGTTTATGGTGGGAGAGTAGTTGTCATTCGCGTATGCGGGAATCTCATAATATCAGCACTATGAGAAATTTTAATTTTTATGTTTACATTTTAACAAACAGACAAAACAGAGTTCTTTACATTGGTGTTACAAATAATTTAAAGCGGAGAATAAATGAACATAAAAGCAAACTCAACAATGGTTTTACAGCAAAATACAACGTTGACAAGCTGGTTTATTTCGAACATTTTACTTATATAAATGATGCGATTAGACGGGAGAAAAGATTAAAGAAGTGGAGAAGAGAGTGGAAAATTGAACTAATAAATAAAATGAATCCCGAATGGAGAGATTTAGCTGAAGAATTGGAGCAGATTCCTGAATTCTCAGGAATGACAATTCGAAATTTAAAATATGTAACAAATAATAATATCATGAAAAAATTGGCAGACATTGGATTAATCGGGTTGGCCGTTATGGGCGAAAACCTGGTATTGAACATGGAAAGTAAAGGTTTTACTGTTGCAGTTTTTAACCGCACGGTAGAAAAAGTAGACAAATTTATTAATGGACGGGGAGCGGGAAAAAAGTTTATCGGAACGCATTCCGTTGAGGAATTATGTGCTTCGCTGGAGCGCCCGCGTAAAGTAATGTTGCTTGTAAAAGCCGGTAAACCTGTTGATGATTTTATCGATATGGTTATTCCGCATCTCGAAAAGGGAGACATCATAATTGATGGAGGAAATTCGCATTTTCCGGATACCATCCGCCGGACAAAATATGTGGAGAGCAAAGGATTGCTGTATATCGGAACCGGTGTTTCGGGAGGAGAAGAAGGCGCTTTGAAGGGACCGTCAATGATGCCCGGTGGTTCACCCGATGCCTGGCCACAGGTGAAGGAAATATTCCAGGCGGTAGCGGCAAAAGTGGATGATGGTGTACCCTGTTGTGAATGGGTGGGTGAGAATGGTGCCGGCCATTTTGTGAAAATGGTACACAATGGAATTGAATATGGCGATATGCAAATCATTACCGAAGCCTACCAGTTGCTGAAGGAGTTGCTGGGAATGTCGAACGATGAAATGCATGATGTGTTTAAAAAGTGGAACAACGAAGAGCTGGACAGCTACCTCATTGAAATTACCCGGGATATCTTAGGCTACAAAGATGAAAACGGAGAAGAAACGCTGGATTATATCCTGGATACCGCCGGACAAAAAGGCACGGGCAAATGGACGGGAATTTCGGCACTGGATCTTGGAATTCCGTTGACCCTGATTGGTGAATCGGTATTTGCACGTTGTTTGTCTGCACAAAAAGATTTACGTGTTCAGGCATCAAAAGCAATCAGCGGGCCCAAAGAAAAATTCGAAGGAGACAAGGCGCAGTTCGTTGATGATTTAAAAATGGCATTGTACGGGGCCAAAATTATTTCCTATGCGCAAGGTTACAACCTGATGATGGAAGCTGCCCAGGAATACAACTGGAACCTTAATTACGGCGAAATTGCATTGATGTGGCGAGGCGGCTGTATTATCCGTTCGGCATTCCTTGGCGACATTAAAGAAGCGTTTGATAACAATCCGGAATTGCCCAACCTTTTGCTGGATCCGTTCTTTAAGGAAAAGGTGGAAAATGCACAGGAAGGGTGGCGCCGCGTTTGTGCAACAGCCCTGTCCAATGGAATTCCTGTACCTGCATTAACTTCGGCACTTTGTTATTTCGACGGTTTCCGCAGCGAGCGTTTGCCGGCTAACCTGCTGCAGGCACAGCGCGATTATTTTGGTGCCCATACCTATGAAAGAACAGATAAACCACGTGGTGAATTTTTCCATACCAACTGGACAGGAAGAGGAGGAGATACGGCTTCGTCAACGTATAATGTGTAAGAGGGATTGGTGGGGATGAAGAGAGATTGATGGGGATGGATGGAGATGTGTTTGGTGGAGATTGATGGTTATTGATGGAGATAGATGGTTATTGATGTAGATGGATACAGGAAATTAAATAAATGCTGTGAATAACAACAAATCCTCAAATAAACTATAAATCTCAATTAACTATAAACATTGAATCAATACGAATAACTATCAATCTCTATGAATCCCAATCAATCCCAATCAATCCCAACCAATCCCAACCAATAACCATTGACAACCATTGACAACCATTGATAACAATGATAACAATGATTTACAATGATTAACAATCAATCCCAACCATCCCCATCCAATCCCAAATCAGCCATTGGAGGAAACTGTTGATTCTTCGTTTACTTCAGCATTGGTCAATATTTTCTTATGATCGTTGTAGTCGAAAATGAGGTTTAAAAACTGCGGAACGCTTTTGGAAGCAGTTACATTGGGTGAATTGGTAAGGAATGCGATACCAATATCATCGTCTTCGCAATAGGCAATTTCTGCTTTGTAGCCATTCACATAACCACCATGGTAGGCCACCTGCCGGCCTTTGTAGCCCACAATCCGCCAGCCAATTGCATATTCTTTTGAGTCAACTTTATCCCAGAATCTGAAATAACGGCTGTTCAGATGTGATTCAACCTGCGGTGCAAAAATCATCTGATGTACATTTTTATTCAGTTTTGAATCATCCTGATTTAAAAGGGCCAGAAGAAAATGTGCCATATCCGAGATACTTGCATTAACACCAGCAGCAGGTGCAGTACTGTAATACCTGTCGTTTAGCCGCAATGGCCTGAATCTTCCGTTTCCGCCGGTGTGCGGATAAGCATGATTTGGATTATTTTTAAATGATTGAAAATCAGTAGAAGCATCGGTCATTCCATAAGGTTCAAATAGTCTTTCCTTTACGAGTTCACCATAATTTTTTGAAGTTTTTACCGCCATAATGGTATCGATTAAACTGAACATTACATTTTGATAACCGTAAATTTCGCCTGGGGAAGCAGTCAGTCCAACCTGTTTCAACCGTGGCAATATATTTTCAAGCGACATGTGATGTTCAATTAAATCATCGTAGGCATGAGGCACCAGCCCCGAAGTATGACTTAATAAATTTCTGATGGTGATGCTGTTGGTGCTTTCTGAATTTTTAAGCCGGAAATCAGGAAGGTAATCCACAACCTTGTCGTCCAGATCAATTATATTTTCGTTTGCCAGGATTCCGGCCAAAACACCGGTCACTGTTTTTGAAACAGAAGCGAGCCGGAAGATGGTATTTTCGTCAATGGAATCATTTTCTCCCCATTTTTTTACACCAAAACATTTTAAAAAGGCAATCTGGTTTTTGTAAGTAATGGCAACTGCTGCGCCAACAGTTCCCGATTCCTTGATTTCAGCAGTTAAAATACTGTCGTATTCATTTATTATTCCCTGAATTTCAAGCGGCTGTTTTTCCTGTTCTTCAAGAGAAACGTTAATTAACTCCGCATCTATTTCATTTATTGAATAAAACTGATGTTTTTTAAAGGCTCCAAATATTACGAAAATAACAAGAAGTATTACAAAAAAAATTTTCTTCTTCATTCAAAACAATTTTTAGGGAAAACCAAAGCGTCATTATCTTTTGCGGCCGCAAAATAAAAATTTTACCCTAAAAAGTGGAAGAACTTATGAATTATTTTTCCTTTTTTTATCAATATCTTCCTGTTGGTTAACTATGCTGATCCATTGGAACTTTTACCTTAATTTCTGATAGGCATTTTTGATTTCTTCAGCGGTTGAATCACTGATATTGTATAGTGGAGATCGAAGAATATTCTTAATAATTCCCTGAAAATGCATCAGCGATTTTACACCTCCCGGATTTCCATCCTTAAACAGGAGCATGAACAGATCAATCAACTCAAAATGCAACTTTTGTGCTTCATTAAAATTTCCTTCGAGTGCCAGGTGAATCATGCTACTGAGTTTCCCGGGCAGGGCATTGGCAACGACTGAGATTACACCGCTTCCGCCCACCGAAATGATAGGGAGCGCAAGAATATCGTCGCCGGAAATTACGGCGAAATGATCGGGAGTATATTTTCCGATTTTGGTAATTTGTGAAAATACACCGGAAGCTTCTTTTACTGCAGCAATTTTCTCCGACGCTTCAGCAAGCCGCACCACCGTTTCCGCCTCGAGGTTTATTCCTGTTCGCGAAGGAACATTGTATAAAATAATGGGTACCGGACTCGCTTTGGCAATTTCGGAATAGTGCCTGAACATGCCTTCCTGGGAAGGTTTATTGTAATAGGGGGTAACAATCAGCAATCCGCTGATTCCGGTAAAATCGAATTTGCTAATCTGCTTTATAATTTTCCGGGTGTCGTTTCCGCCTAATCCAACCACCACAGGTAAACCGTTCGATTTTTCCTTAATAAAATTTACCACATCATTTTTTTCACCTGATGTTAATGTTGGAGTTTCTGCGGTAGTTCCCAGCGCTACCAGGTAATCCATTCCACCCTGCACCTGATTTTTGATAACTTGTTCAAGTGCTTTAAAGTCAATACTGTTATCCTCTGTAAATGGTGTTACCAGGGCAACACCTGCTCCTTTAAAAAGTTGACTCATGTACTTTTCGTTTTATTTAGTTCGCCAAGATAAAAAATTTGTTGTTTGGCCAGATACAAAGCATCGTCATTTGGACCAATATTAATATTCAGGTCAAAGTAATTTTTTTCGTTCTCTGCCCAGCCAATTTTAAATTTTGCCGGACATATCGCTGTCAGATAATCCAACAGTAAATCCTGCTTCAGGGCCACATTAAACAGGACATCAAACTCTGTTTCAATAAAATTATCATAGGTGCCGGGTTTGGGAAGTCCCATCCAGTTTAAATCTTTTTTGGAGATGGTATTTGATGTGGTGAGTGCAGATGCTCCATTTTCGAACACACATAAATTTCTGAAAATTACTTTGGTATGTGCAAAATAATCATGTAGGTACCTGAATGCATCGGAATGATTTGGCTGCCAGAGAACACCCACTTTTTTAACAGTCTCCGGATGGGGTAAAACAACCGCCCGGTTAGTTTTGGCAAGCTTTTTATAAAGTTGCCGGTATGCATATTTTTCGATCAATTTCATTGGTTTAACAAAGGTAATTAAATGATTTACGAATGCCGAATTTTAAAATCCGATACCTTTTTCAGTTGCAATAATGGCTATTCTTCCACCATTTTCATAAAATCTTCTTCTGAAATGATGGGAATACCGAGTTGTGTAGCCTTTTCCAATTTACTGGGGCCCATGTTTTCGCCTGCGAGTAAATAGTCGCTTTTTTTCGATATGGAACTTACATTTTTTCCTCCGTTTTGTTCGATCAATTGTTTCAGTTCATCCCGGGAATACTGGTTGAAAGTGCCTGAAATAACAATACTTAATCCATTTAATTTTTCGGTGCGGTTGCTTAACCGATCTTTGCCAATATGGAATTGCAGCCCCTGACTTTTCAGGAAATCAATAAGTTCCTTATGAACAGGGTTTCGGAAATATCCCACAATACTTTCGGCAATCCTGTCTCCGATTTCATCAATTTCGACAAGTTCTTCTTTTGATTTTGATTGTATTTCATCAATGGAATGCAGCTTTTTGGCGAGCGTTTTCGCGACTGTTTCTCCGACATAACGAATACCAAGTGCAAATAATACCCGTTCGAACGGCACTTGTTTCGACGCCTCCAGTCCGTCCAGAATGCGTTGTGCCGACTTATCCTTTATTCTGTCCAGCTGCATCAGCTTTTCTTTATCCAGCCGGTATAAATCTGCAACACCGTTAATTAATCCCGAGTTGTACAGCAAATCAATTGTTTCTTCGCCCAACCCGTCAATGTCCATGGCCTTGCGGCTCACAAAATGTTCAATTTTACCTTTTATCTGCGGCGGGCAACCGGTTTCATTCGGGCAGTAGTGTGCTGCTTCGCCTTCGGTCCTGACCAGGGGAGTTTTGCAAATGGGGCATTCTGTAATGAACTCCACCGGTTTTGATCCGGTTTGCCGCTCGGTGCTGTCAACACCTGTAATTTTTGGAATAATTTCGCCACCTTTTTCTACCAAAACAGTATCCATGTAATGGAGGTCGAGGTTCTGTATGATATCAGCATTGTGCAGCGAGGCACGTTTTACTTTTGTACCGGCAATTTGCACCGGCTCCAGAATGGCAACAGGTGTAACCGCTCCTGTGCGCCCCACCTGGTATTTAACGTCTTTAAGTTTGGTAGCCACATTTTCGGCTTTAAATTTGTAGGCGATGGCCCAGCGGGGTGATTTGGCGGTGTATCCCAGATTTTCCTGCAGATTCCGCGAATTCACTTTAATTACAACACCATCGGTGGCCACCGGAAGTTTATGGCGTTCCACATCCCATTTTTTGATGTATGCAAAAACTTCATCCAGATTTTTACACAGTTGCATGCCGGCCGAAACTTTGAATCCCCATTTTTTTGCTTTCTGAAGAAGCTGATAATGTCCGTCTTCCGGAAGATTTTCGCCTAAAATATAGTAGAAATAGGCATCAAGATTTCGCGAGGCGACCAGAGAAGAGTTTTGCATTTTCAGAGTTCCCGCTGCAGTATTACGGGGATTGGCAAGCAGCGCTTCCCCGGCTTTTTCCCGTTCGGCATTTAACATTTCAAATACTTTAAAGGGCATCAGAATTTCGCCTCTGATTTCAAAATCTGAAGGAAAATCATTGCCGCGAAGCACCAGCGGTATTGTCCGGATTGTACGCACATTGCCGGTTACATCATCGCCTCTTGTACCATCGCCACGGGTTACTGCCCGCATAAGCAACCCGTTTTCATAGGTCAGGCTGATGGAAGAGCCGTCAAACTTCAGTTCGCAGGTATATTCAAAATCGGTTTCGATTATTCGTTTTATACGTGCATCAAATTCCTTTATTTCTTCTTCTGAATAGGCATTCGAAAGCGACAACATGGAATAGCGGTGTTCAACCTGTTCGAATTCCTTGCTGATATCGCTGCCCACGCGTTGTGTCGGGGAGTTGGGATCGTTAAATTCCGGAAACTCTTTCTCAAGCTTGTCCAGCACTTTCAGTTTCATGTCAAAATCGAAGTCGCTGATTGCCGGCTCATTTAATACATAATATCTGTAATTGTGTTCATCCAGTTCCTTACGTAAACCGGTAATTTCCTTTAAAGCTTCATCGCGGTTCATTCCTGAAAAAGTATTGAGTTTTTAGTGAAACATCAAAAATGATAATAAGATTAAAAGTAAGCAAGATTTTTTATTTGAATTAAACAATTTATGGTTCAATATCCTTTAAATATAAACAACAAAAAGATGGTTATGGCTTTTACTCTTGAATTGGGATCAAAGGCAATTGAATTTAGTTTACCGGCAACCGACGGGAATAATTATAAATTGAGTGATTTTGACAGGGCAAAATTCCTGGTAATTTTTTTTACCTGTAATCATTGTCCATATGTAATTGGCAGTGATGAAATAACGCGTGCTACAGCTGAAAAGTTTAAGCCAAAAGGTGTTGAGTTTGTCGGGATAAATTCAAACAGTGCGAACACTTACGAATCGGATGATTTTGATCACATGGTTTCGCGTATGGAAGAACATCATTTTCCCTGGAAATATTTAAGGGATGAATCTCAGGCTGTGGCCTTAACTTACGGAGCTTTGCGCACCCCGCATTTTTATGTTTTTGATGAAGAGCGGAAGCTGGTTTATACGGGCAGGGGAGTGGATAATCCCCGCGAAGCTTCAAAGATTACCGTTAACGATTTGGAAAATGCACTGGAAGAATTAACATCCGGCCGACCGGTATCGGTTCCGGTTACCAACCCCATTGGCTGTAATATCAAATGGGATGGCAAAGACAGGCACTGGATGCCGGCTGATGCGTGTGATTTGGTTTAATCCGGATGGTTTGCCAGATATCCGTGCTGCCCGTCATTCAGACAATTTCTTGTTTATATATGTTAAATATAATTTTAAACCAATTAATCTGATTAAAATGAAAAATTTAATGTGGGTTTTTATTGCGGCTGTTGTTATGTCTGCATTCTCAGGTTTCAGCCAGAATTCGCTTAACGGTTTTGCCGGAATGTGGACCATCGAAATTGAAGATGGAGCAGTTGGTTGGCTTAATGTACATAATGAAAATGGATATCTTGATGCTGAACTTTTGTGGCGCGGAGGAAGCGTGGTTCCGGTGTCTGATGTTTATTTTATTGGCAAAAAAAATCTGGTTGTCACCCGCACCCGGGAAGTCGTGCGTTCCAAAGCCGATGAGCCGGAACGGAAACATACGGTAACCCAGGTATTTAATTTTAAAAAAAGTGGTACTAAAATAACCGGAACTTTAATTGAACCGAATTCAGACAGCAGCGGTATAAGCAAAACTAAATTTAAGGGGTGGAAACTTCCGGATGTTCCGCCAGCTCCCGATTTGCAAAAGAAAGAATTTGGAGAATCCGAAGAACTTTTCAACGGCAGGGATTTATCCGGATGGAAATTGATTGATCCGAAGCAAGTGAATGGTTTCAGGGTAATGAATGGAATGCTTGTAAACGATCCTGTTCAGGAGGAAGGGCAGCGGTTACATTATGGTAACATCCGTACTGAAAAGGAATATGAAGATTTTAATCTGAAGCTGGAAGTGAATGTCCCGGAGCATAGTAACAGCGGCATTTATTTACGGGGGATGTACGAAATTCAGGTAGCTGATACCTATGGAAAAGAACTTGATTCGCACAATATGGGAGGTTTATACAGCCGGATTGCTCCAGTTGTTGCAGCCGAGAAGCCTGCCGGGGAATGGCAATCTTTGGATATTACGTTATGTGACCGGCACGTTACCGTGAATTTAAACGGGAAAACCATAATTGAAAACCAGCCGGTATACGGCCCTACCGGAGGCGCAATAATTGCCGATGTATTTAAATCCGGGCCGATTTACCTTCAGGGCGATCATGGTAAGGTTTCGTACCGTAATATCATTTTAACACCGATTATTAAATGATTCGTCGGGCGAATTAATTTCAGTTTACAATTAACAAAGGAATTTTGGTTTTGTGCCGGACAGAATCAACTGTAGTTCCCAGGATTAGATCTTTAAATACTTTGTGGCCGTGTCCACCCATTACCAAAAGATCAATGTCCCGGCTTGAAATTATTTTGCTTATTTCATTTGCTGCATTTCCAAAACCAATATAAATATCCGTCTGGTAACCTAGTTCCTTCAGTTTTGCCTGATATTTCTCAAGACTGTTTCGGTCAATGCCGGTCTCATAATCCATTGTGTTTTTTCCCAAATAACGGGCTGCAGCGCTTTCCACCACATGTATTAATGTATAACGGGCCAATTTTCCACCCTGGTTCAGCGCACTTTTTATGATCTGCTGATCGTTGCCTGAAAAGTCAATGGCAATGCCAATGTGTTCATAACTGATTGTTTCAATTCCGGCAAAATCTATTGCTTGTCCGTGCGGAAGTTGTGCCTCTTTCCTGCTTCTGGTATTAAAAAACGGATGTACAAAAACATATAGTAACAGGAACAATGAGGCGAAGGCAAGCGGTATAACTGTAATATATAATATGATTTTATTGTTGCCGGCAGAGGCTATCCAGGCTGAAATTTCATCGTAAACCAGATGGATATTCAGGTAAACAATGATGGAAGCACTTATCCAGGCCAGGATTTTTACCCATGTTTTAATGGTGAATTCCTTCATGGTTCTTTTATCCGAAGTAAAATGAATGAGTGGAATAACTGCAAATCCAAGTTGAAGACTCAGGACGACCTGGCTTAAAATCAGCAGTCTTCCCAATGCCTGATCGCCAAAATAAAGTATGGTAAATATTGCCGGAGCAATAGCTAGCAGACGGGTAATTAACCGGCGCAACCAGGGTTGAATGCGCAAGTTCAAATGGCCCTCCATGACAATCTGTCCGGCCAGTGTGCCGGTAATGGTTGAGCTTTGTCCGGCTGCGATTAATGCAATCCCAAAAAAGGTGGGAGCAGCATTTCCAAACAGATTATTGAGTAACCGGGAAGCATCCTGAATTTCAGCAATATTGAAATAGCCATTTACATAAAATGCTGCCGCAGCTAATACCAGTATGGCAGCATTTACAAAAAAGGCCAGATTCAATGCAATCGTGGTATCAAAAAAATTCATCCGGATAGCATTTTTCATGCCTTTTATTGTCCGGTCAAATTTCCTTGTTTGTACCAGCGAAGAGTGTAAATAGAGGTTGTGGGGCATCACTGTGGCTCCGATAATTCCTATGGAAATATACAGGGCACTGCCATTTAAACCTGAAGGTATGAAACCTTTGACAACATCTCCGTAATCAGGAGAAACGATGAACATCTCTGCCAAAAAAGATAGTCCGATGATAAATACAAGGGAGACGATAAATGCTTCCATTACCCGCATCCCTTTGTTCAACAGGAAAAGCAATAAAATTGTATCCAAGGCAGTGAGACTGATGCCCCAGATTAGCGGCAGACCAAAAAGCAGATTCAAACCGATGGCCATCCCCACAATTTCAGCTAAATCGCAGGCGGCAATTGCAATCTCGGCCAAAATGTATAATGGAATATTTGCCCATTTCGGGTAGCTGTTTTTCGAAGCTTGTGCCAAATCCATTCCTCTGACTATTCCCAGGCGGGCACTTAATGATTGTAAAAGAACAGCAATCAGGTTCGACATCAGCAAAACCCAGATAAGTTTGTATCCAAACTCGGAACCACCTGCAATATCAGTAGCCCAGTTGCCCGGATCCATGTATCCCACACTAACCAAATAGGCCGGGCCAAGAAATGCCAGAATTTTACGCCATCCTTTTTTATCGGTCCGAACTGTGGAGTGAACTTCGCTTAATGATTCCGATTTCATGGACAATTTTCTTTTCGAAATTTTTCTTTGTAAAAGTAACTTAGGTTAATCTAACAATTCATTTAGATTAATTGTTTATATTTACTTTTATAAATAAAATAATATGGCTTCGCAAACGGAAGAAAATTATTTGAAATCGTTGTTTACCCTCACCGGGCGGGATAAGGAAACAAGTTTGTCTGAACTGGGTAAATTACTCGGAGTGAGACTGCCAACAGTAAACAGCATGATGAGAAAACTTAAAAACCAGGGGCTGGTTAATTACCAAAAGTACAAACCGGTTTCACTTACACCAAAGGGAAAAAAAGAGGCTTCACTCATTCTACGCAAACACCGGCTCACCGAAATGTTTCTTGTAAATAAGATGGGTTTCGGTTGGGAAGAAGTGCACGATATTGCCGAACAAATAGAGCACATTAATTCGGTGGCTTTTTTTAACAGAATGGATGAAATGCTGGGGTTTCCGCAATTCGATCCGCACGGTTCACCAATTCCTGATAAACACGGCAATATTAACCGGGAAATCAGTCTTCGGCTCAGCGATTGTGAGGCAGGAGAAAAGGTGATGCTGGCAGCCATCTCCACCGATTCCACCAATTTTATCCAATTCCTGGATAATAATGGCTTAACACTCGGTATTGAAATTTACATTGATTCAATTGAACCGTTTGACAAAAGTATGAAGGTCAGTTATAAAGATCGTACAGAAAAAGTATTTTCGCAGCTCGTTTGCGAAAGGTTGCTTGTGGAGCGTATGGAATCCTGAGCGCAAATATGACGGGGACTATTATTGGTTAATTAGGGAAATAGTGAATGCAACTTCCTGCAGAACAAAAAACTTTCTGCACAACAGGTTAATTTGAAGGTATTAAACGGCTGATTTATGGATCTCCGGCCGCTATGTTAATATCCTGAAAAAAATATATTCCTGCAGACAACAGGAATATTATCGTTATTTTCTGTGAAATCTCCGGGAGGCAATTATTTAACCAGTTTTACATCAACTGCAACTGGTCCTTTTTGACCCATTTCCACTTCGAAACTTACAAGGTTTCCCTCTTTAATTTCGTTAACTACGTTATTTATATGGACGAAAATACTTTCTTTCGTTTCTGAATCCTTTATAAAACCGTAGCCTTTCGAGTCGTTGAAAAATGTAACAGTCCCTTTTCTTATCGGGTCCATTTTTTCCATGTCCTCACTTTTGGGAACGCCAATTTCAATATCTTCCAGCTTTACTTCAGTTTTTTTATCGGGATCGGGTGGTGTATCCATGATCATTCCGTTTTCGTCAACGTAAGCAATCATGTCATCAAGGCTGTTGCTTTTGTCATTATCTTTCCGGGCCAGTCTTTTCTTTTCCTTTTCTTTTCTTTTCTTTTCTTTTTTGTTCCGAACTTCTTTTTTATTAAAAGATTCTTGCGATCTACCCATTAATTTTATTTTACTGTTTTAAAAAGTGAATAATTTCTGTAAATATAGTTGTTTTTATTGCTCTAAAAAAGAATGTTTTTCTTTTAGCAATTTTTTTAACTTGGACAGACCTGTTGATTTTATCTGGCGAACACGTTCAGAAGAAATCTGATATTTTGATGCAATATCGTTTAATGAACTGGGCCGGGTCCTGCTTAATCCAAATGACATGGTCAGCACATCCGCTTCACGTTTCGAGAGTTTGTTCAATGCCCGCTGAATATTTGTTGAAATTGACTCGTACATGATTTCGTCATCGGGCAAAGGCATATCTTCAGTTTGAATTATATCGTACAGATTGAAACCTTCATTGTCTGAGGAAAGTGGTTTGTCGAATGAAACTTCATGCTTTTGAATGCTGTTTGAATATTGAATTTCCTCATGGGTAAGCTGAAGAAAATCGGCGATTTCAGATTCAGTAGGTTCGCGCTCCAGCTCCTGCTCCAGAAACGGCACTGCTTTTCTGATTTTATTGATGAGCGAAAGGCGGTTTAGCGGCAAACGCACAATTCGGGTATGATCGGATATTGCCTGCGCTATTGACTGGCGAATCCACCATACCGCGTAGGAAATAAATTTGAATCCCCGGGTTTCATCGAATCGGGTGGCTGCTTTTACGAGGCCAAGGTTTCCTTCATTTATTAAATCGGGAAAAGAAAGTCCCTGATTTTGATATTGTTTGGCAACTGAAATAACAAAACGCAAATTCGAAAGCACCAGCTTTTCAAGTGCACTCTGATCCCCGTTTCTGATTCGTTCGGCCAACTCAATCTCCTCTTCTGCCGAAATCATCGGATATTTACTTACTTCCTGAAAATAACGACTTACTGAATCTCCTGCCCTTTGGGTTATTTGTTTTGTTATCTTTAACTGACGCATTAATATTTATTCTTATTTGTGTACCTGTCCTTTAAACTAACTCATAAGGGCATGCTTTTGTTGAAAAAAATTAATACCCATCGCTCTTATGCAGAGGAGATGGGTATTTTAGACTTATCTTTTTGATAATAAATATACTATCAGATGGGGACGGATTTTATTTTACGTTAATTGCCATTGGGCCTTTTTCGCCTTGTTTTACATCAAACTCAACGCTCTGTTCGGGCATTAAGCCACCAAATGTACTAACAAGTCCTGAACGATGAACAAATATATCATCACCATTTTCAGATTCGATAAAACCAAAACCTTTGGTTTCGTTATACCATTTTACTTTACCTTTTGCCATAATATTTTTCTTGTTTAATAATTGTTTGTTCTGGGTCTGGCTTCATTTACAACCATTTCTCTCTGTTCAAGCTCAGCACCGTTTAAATCGGTAATTGCTTTTTCGGCTTCCACCTGATTTGCCATTTCTACAAAACCGAAACCTTTGCTTCTGCCCGAAAATTTATCCATAATAATTTTTGCAGAACTTACTGTTCCATACTCTTCGAAAATACCTTCGAGGTCATTTTCATTTACCTTAAAATTAAGGTTTCCAACATAAATGTTCATCTTAAAAAATTTTAATTGTTTTTGAAGTAACAACAGGCAGTTTTTGTTTTCACGTTAATGAAAATAAAATGTACAACATCGTTTAAATGCCTGATGTTAAAATATTTAAAAAAGAGATTTAAAAAAGAGAGCGATGTGAACTAACAATTGTTTGGGGTATTAGTAAATAAAGCACAACTTCTCAAACCTGTATTTTTGGCAAAGGTACACTTTTATTCTCAGGGTTTTGCCATTTATCTCATTTATTTACACTTCACACACCTTTAAATTCGCCGGTTTACATTTATTATTTCCCTTATTCGACATTCGACATTCGATATTCAATATTCAATGATGCCCTCCTTAATCGACCTTCAACATTCGATATTCAATTATGCCCTTCGACTACGCCCAGGGTGACGGTTTTGGCCAGGATGTTGGTTTGCCAACTACAAGGAAATTTGCTTCTGCATTTATTACCCAGTTATTATTTCCATATTCAACATTCGACATTCGATCTTCGATATTCAATGATGCCCTCCTTAATCGACCTTCAACATTCGATATTCAATTATGCCCTTCGACTACGCCCAGGGTGACGGTTTTGGCCAGGATGTTGGTTTGCCAACTACAAGGAAATTTGCTTCTGCATTTATTACCCAGTTATTATTTCCATATTCAACATTCAACATTCCAAATTCAACATTCCACATTCAATCACTGTTTACATAAATTGCATTAATTCAGCTGTTGTTTGATGCACATCACGTTCCAGTTCAAGCAGCTGGTTTACACTCTCATAAAACACCGAAAGTTCGAGAATATAATTGGTCAGCGATATTTCACCGGCATCAAGTGCTTTTCGCAATAAAGCGGAATGATCGAGTGCTGCCAGCTTTTCCCGGTAATCCGATGCATTTTTTTGCAGCCCGACCGCTTTGCTGTGCAGCGTTTTCAAGTGGCTGTAAAACTGTAGCCTGATGTTTTTTGTTTCAAACGCCACAGCTTCCGTATTTGCTTTGGCATATTTCACCCGGTTTTTGTTTTCCCACAGCGGAATGGATATTCCCATTGTTATTCCCTGAAACTGTTCGCCAATCACTTTCTCGCTCATGTAACCCGCCTGAAATTTCGGCAATCCCTGCGCCTGATTCAGTTTTACCTGTTTTTCACTAATTTCAATTTCCTGTTTCAGCCAATTTAAAACCGGATTTTGCTCCTGCGCCAGTTTATACCACTGTTCAAAATTAGTTGGAAGGGAAACCGGCTGAAAACTGTTTTGGGTAAAATTGATAAAGATTCCGCCGTTCAATCCCTGCAACTCCGACAAAAAAGCTTTTCTTTTGGTTTCGGTTGCCTCAAGTTGCTTTTGCGCCTGAAGCAGGTTTAACTGTGCTTTGTTAAATTCAAGAATATTTGTTTCGCCGGTTTCAAACTGTGTTTTGTATGCATCTGCAATACTTTGGGCATGTTGCAGCCGTTTGTTAAGCTCCGTTTCAAGTGCATTCACATAAACTAAATCGTACAGCAGCAGTCGGGTTTCAAGTATCACTGTTTTTTGCTGTTTCAGATATTGCAGTTCGGCCTGTTCGTTTTTTAAGTTTGAAATCTGTTTCTGGTATTTGTAAACCGTTGGAAAATCGAACGACTGTGTTGCACTCACATCTTTTCTGTCGCCAATTGCTGAAGGTGTTCCCCATAAATAATTGAATTCTATTTCGGGATTATTAAGAAAGATACCTGTTTTGTTCCCGATTTTTTCGGCATCAGTTCTTTCGCGAAGGGCAGAAAGTGCAGTATTGTTTTTCTCCACTTCAGCTAAAACAGCATCAATTTTCTGTGCAAACAATGCCGAATTAAAAATGACTACCGAAATGAAGATGAATATGAATTGTTTCATGCTTTTTCTGATTTTTTTTGTTTGCGTTTGTTGTAGTTGCTATAAATAATAGGTACCACAAAAATATTCAGTAAAGTGGAAGTTAATAATCCACCCAAAATTACTTTTGCCATTGGACTTTGAATTTCATTCCCTGATAAATTTCCCCTGAAAGCCAGCGGAATTAGTGCCAGCGATGCGGTTAATGCAGTCATTAATATTGCATTTAAACGATCAGAGGATCCTGTAATTATTGTATCGTAGAGTGAATAATTGCTGCGTTCAAGTTTTTGATAGTTTGAAATCAGCAGGATGCCGTTTCGGGTGGCGATTCCGAACAAGGTGATAAACCCGATGATGGCCGGGATACTCAAAATTCCGGACGTAAACCAGATGGCAAAAACTCCGCCAATTAACGCAAGCGGAAGGTTGATAAGAATGATTGCGGCAAGTTGGAAATCTTTGAATTCCTGGTATAACAGAACGAAGATGATAATTAATGCCAGTATGGAAGTGAGCATTAATGTGCGGGAAGCTTTTGCCTCGCTTTCAAACTGTCCGCCGTATTCAACCCGGTAACCTTCCGGAAGAGTGATTTCGCTGTTGATGTGTTGCCGGATATCATCCACTACACTTCGTAAATCCCGTTCAGCAACATTTGCCGAAATTACAATTTTGCGTTGTACGTTTTCACGGCTGATTGAACTCGGCCCTGCAACTGAAACCACTTCGGCCACTTGTTCCAGCGGAATTTTTTTGCCGTCGCGGGTGTCAATCAATGCCGAACCGATTCCTTCCATCGTTTCCGTATAATTTTTATTTAGCTTCAAAACCAAATCGAAACTGCGCTGTCCTTCGTAAATATCAGCAAGTTTTTCGTTGCTGAAAGCCAATTCGACAAATTCATTGAACTCTTCAAGTGAAATGCCGTAGCTGGCAAGCATATCGCGGTTTGCCCTGATTTGAATCTGCGGAATTTCAACCTGCTGATCTACATTTACGTCAACCAAACCTTCGATACCAATGATTGAACTTTTGATTTGATTTCCGATTAAAAACATTTTATTTAAATCGGTACCGAAAAGTTTAATCGCAATGTTGGCACGTGTTCCCGAAAGCATGTGATCAATGCGGTGGCCAAGTGGTTGTCCCACAGTAAATGCAATCCCGGGAATTTGCGATAAAGTACTTCTTACATCGGCCATAAAAACTTCCTGGCTGCGTTCGTCCAAATCAAAATTAATATCGATTTCGGCGCTGTTGGTGGTTTGTGAATGCTCGTCAAGTTCACCTCTTCCGGTTCTCCGGGCAGTGCTAATAACTTCGGGAATCTGCAGCATTTCCGTTTCCACCAGGTTTCCAAGCCTGTTACTTTCTTCCAGCGACGTTCCGGGTGTGGTAATTACTGAAAGTGTAAGTGCACCTTCATTGAATTCGGGAAGAAAACTTCGGCCCAAATTTGAAAAAATAAGCAGCGAAAGGATAAATAATACTCCAATTGGAACAATGACAACTGTTTTATTTTTCAAGGCCCATTTCAATGCAATTTCATAGGAATGTGTTAACCGGCGGACCAGCCATTTTTCCCTTGTATTCCGGGCGAGATACTTATCATTTGAAAGCATTAATTTTGAAAGCAGCGGTGTCAGCGTCATTGCAACAATAAGCGATGCAAACAATGAAACAATGAAAGAGATGCCGAGCGGTTTCAACATTCTTCCTTCCATACCTGAAAGAAAAAACAAAGGCAGAAAAGCAACCATAATAATTAATGTTGCATTGAAGATCGACGCTCTGATTTCAATTGATGCTTCATAAACAACAGTAAATGCCGGCAGGCGCTCATTACGGGGTTTTTGGCGGTTTTGGCGCAGGCGTTTATATACGTTTTCAACATCAATAATTGCATCGTCAACCAGCGAGCCAATTGCAATTGCCATTCCGCCAAGACTCATTGTATTGATGTTCAGCCCCAGCGCTTTCATAGCTAAAATTGCGCAAAGCAGCGAAACCGGAATGGCTACCAGCGAAATAATGGTTGTACGAAAACTGCCGAGGAAAATAAACAGAATGATGACCACAAAAATTCCGCCGTCAATTAATGCATCCTGCACGTTGTGCACCGATGATTCAATAAAATCGGCCTGTCTGAAAATTTTTGTATCCAGTTTTACATCGGGCGGAAGTGATTTCCGCAGCACTTCCAGGTTTTCTTCAATGCGCTCAGTCAGCGCCAGTGTGTTTGTATTTGGCTGTTTCGAAACGGAAATGATAATTGCCGATTTTGCATTTTCTGACGCATATCCCATTTTTACAGCGCTGCCAATCTCAACATCGGCCACATCCCTTATTCTTACCGGTTTATCATTAACCGATTTTATATAGGAATTTCCCAGCTCGTTTATGTCGGCAGTGCGAGCCATTCCGCGCACAACATATTCATTGCCATACTGCCTCACTACTCCGCCCGTTGAATTAGTGCTTATTCCGCGGGTTGCATCTGCAAGTTCATTCATGGAAACACCGTAAAACTTCAGTCTTTGCGGATCGGCCAGTACATGGTATTGCTTAAAATCACCGCCAATGATTGTCACTTGTGATACGCCTCCGGTAGCAAGAATCAGGGGTTGAACATTCCACTCGGCCAGTGTCCGCAATTCCATCAAGCTGGTGCTGTCGGCCTGCATGCCAATGAAAAAGATTTCGCCCATGACGCTCGACTGCGGGGCAAGCATCGGCTGGTCAACTCCCAGCGGCATTTGCGATGAAACAGTAATGAGTTTTTCACTGACAATCTGCCGCGCCTTGTAAATATCAGTTCCCCAGTCGAATTCGACCCACACAAATGAATAACCCTGCGCCGACGACGAACGAACACGCCGCACATTGGTTCCACCATTCACCGCCGTTTCAATGGGGTAAGTAACCAGCCGTTCCACTTCTTCCGAAGCCATTCCGTGTGCATCGGTCATTACCACAACAGTTGGCGCAGTGAGATCCGGAAAAACATCAACATCCATATTTACCGCGGTTTGCACTCCCACAATTACAAGGAATACCGTGGTGAATAAAATGATGTATTTATTGCGTAAAGAAAATTTTATCAGATTATTTAACATGATGAACGATTTTAATGAACATGACCGGAATGTGCATCCAGGGTTCCTGTGGATTGTGAAAGTTTAACCAAAACTGCGCCTTTTGTAACTACACGTTCATTTCCGGTTATTCCGTTAATAATTTCAGTTCTGCGTCCATCGGAAGCGCCGGTTTTTACTTCGCGTTTTTCAAATAATTCGGGAGTAATTTGTGTCATTATGAAAAAATTCCCCTGTTCTTCAAGCAATGCCGAATTTGGAACCGTAACCGCCTGTGCATTGGTAATGGTTTTTAGATACAGTTCTACAAAACCGCCGGGAATGAAACTTCCTTTGTTATCAATTTGCAGGCTCACCGGAAGCAGGTAGTTGTGGTTGTTTGCAGTTTTTCCATACGAAATTATTTTACCGTTCAATTCTTCAAGTGTATATGTTTTTTCATCGTTCAAAACACGAATGTTTGCCGATTGGATTGCTCCCAAAACAGGAAGGTATTTTTGCTGAACTTCGGCATGCAAAAGCAGGTTTTTATTTTGTGAAATCCCAACCAGTGGCTGGCCTGCAGTAACAAATTCGCCGTTTTGGATGAAAAGTTGTTTTATATAACCTTTCATCGGGCTTTTTACAGTTTGTCCGGCTGAGTTGAAATTACTGTTCAGATTATCGTAAATGGCTTTTGCATTTTCAAAATTATTTTTGGCTGCCAGCAAATCTTTTTGCGAAACTATTTTATCTTCAGCCAGTTTCATTGCTCTTTCGTAATCTGCTTTGGCCTGTTCATAATTATTTTTAGCCTCTGCAAACCGCACTTGCGAATTGTTGTCGGCAAAGCCACTTCCTGAAATCGAAAACAAAGTCTGGCCGTTGGAAACACTTTCACCTTCCACAAGTTTTTGTGCTGCAAAGTTGATAATCCCGTTGGTTTTGGCAGTCACAAGTGTTTCATCGCCGGGGGCGGAGCGGACCAATGCAGTGGTTTTGATAACTTCGCCAAAAGGTTCGGTTTTAGCCTGTTCAGTGGCAAATTCTATTTTCCACGATTGTTCTTTGGTGAAAGAAATGGCATTGGCTTCGGTAATTTCTTCTTCCTCCGCTTCGTGAATGGCATCGTGCTCATCCTCAAAAACAGTAATATTTGGGACATGAACAGTGTAAAGACTGTCGCCGGAATTTATCTGAAACTGTATTTCACCACTTCCAGTTTTTTCGGGTTCTACAGTAAAACTGTAAATTCCTTTGCGATTGGGCTGCTGCAGGGTTTGAGCCGTTTCATTTTCGTTGACATTCAGGTTCAGTGTTACACTGCCTTTTTCAAGTGGTTTGAAACCAGTTAGATGTGTGAAATGCGCCAGCACATTTGACGGATGCCCGGCCACAAAAGGGTCGGCTTCGGCATAAACCTCAAATTTATCGCTATATGCTGTGAGATGAATTTTTACCTCTTCGGCTTCATGATCGTGTTCCGTTTCTTCATCTTCATGTCCGGTTGTTTGTTCGTTGTGATTGTCAGTTTCCTGAACTGGATTGTTTTGCCCGCAACCTGAATAAATCAGGGCAGCAAAAACAAAAAGAAATATTTTTGTTTTCATTTAAAATTCCGCTAAATATTTAAAAATTTAAAAAGAAAGCGCCCCTGCAACAATTGGTTTGTGCCGGAACATGATATTTAGATTAAACCAGCGGAGGAGCGCGAAGACCGA
The DNA here is from genome assembly GCA_963771595.1 of uncultured Prolixibacteraceae bacterium. Taxonomy (GTDB): domain Bacteria; phylum Bacteroidota; class Bacteroidia; order Bacteroidales; family Prolixibacteraceae; genus CAVYUC01. The sequence continues at coordinate 214,706 of CAVYUC010000012.1, forward strand.
AACTCTTCGGCGCAAAAAAGGAGTAAAAGGAAGAAACAGGCCAGCGGACGGAATCCTGGAACCGCGGCGGTTTCGGACTGTTTAACCTGCCGGATGGCAGAACTGCTGTAAAAAAATAATCCTTGTAAATATCGATAAAGCGAGCAACTTCAAAATCCTGTTCTGCACCCGAACGGAAAACCACTATCTTTTTAAGAATGCAGGTCTGGTCGTCGTTACTTTTATCGTGTTTATGATTAGTCGAACAGTTTTTATTGTGTTCGTCTGTTTTATGTTCAGCAGAAGAATAAGGATTGAAAACACAAATTTCGCTGTTGTGATGATGATGTGGAATTATTGCGTGCGCCAATAAAATCATACTGGTAAACATTAACAAACCTATTGAAACTATTTTTTTCATCATCTGGGTTGCAAATATAACATTATCTGCAAATTGACCATTCGGTTCAAATGAAAATTTTTATAGGGTGACCCCGGCAGAGAAGTTAAGTTTTATCATTTACCGGTTTATAGGGAATAGTGAAATAAAAAACCGAACCTTTTCCAACTTCCGATTCCACCCGGATTTTTCCGCCCATTAATTCCGTAAAACCTTTTGAGATAGACAATCCCAAACCAGTTCCTTCATATTTTCGGGTGGAGGAATAATCGCCCTGATTAAAGCGCTCGAAAATAGCATTTTGCTGATTTTTTTGAATCCCGATTCCGGTATCTTTTACATAAAATTCGAGGTTTGGTTTTTTAAGGGAATAACCAAATTCTATGGTTCCTTCGTGGGTGAATTTCAATGCATTCGAAATTAAGTTTGTCAGAATCTGGGTTAATTTGGTTGCATCGGTGAAAACCTGCGATTCTGAAACTGAAAGTGTTTCTTTTAATTTCAGCGTAATATTCTGCACTTCGGCCTGTGGTTTGAAAATCGCATACAAATCAGTCAAAATTCCATTTATACTTGTTTTTTCAGAATTAACTTTTTCCTGTTTCGTTTCGAGCGCCGAAATGGTAAGAATATCGTTTACGATGGAAAGCAGTTGATTGCCGCTGTTTATGATAATCGAAGAGTATCCTTCCCTTTTTTGGGGCGTTAAATCAGGATCGTTAATTAAGTTGGAAAAACCGATTATCGCATTCATTGGTGTTCTGATTTCGTGCGACATATTTTGCAGGAATGCAGTTTTCAAGCTGTTGCTGATTTCGGCTTTTTCCTTGGCAAGGGTTAAATCTTTTTGTATCTGCTGAAGTTCGGTAATATCCATGACGGTAGAAACCATGGTGTTTTGCTCCATCAGTGGAATGTTTACTGCATTAACAATACGCTGCTTTTGGTCCTTTCTTGTAACCACTATATTCTCCCAATGCATTTTTTCGGGGTCGCCGGTTTTTATATCGGCCATCACTCTTTCGGTAATTGATTTGCGGTATTCCTGGTCGGGATAAATATTATTGAAAAAAGTGCCGATGCTGGCAATTTCTTCGGATTTCCAGCCATATATTTCTTCGAACTTTTTGTTCATGTAGGTGGCCGTTCCGTCGTTAATGTTGTTCAATGCCAAACCAATCGGCAGATTATCGAGAATTGTTTGAATAAAAATATTCCGGTTATTTAATTCTTCGTTTATTTTTTTGAGATTTTTTTCCTTTACCTCAGCATGATCTTTGGCCGCAACGAGTGAATCCACTGTTCGTTTTCGTTCAACAATAAGCGAAATTATGGCTGCTGCTTTTTCCAAACGATTTTTGGCTAAATCAATTATAAACTGCGGGCGTGGTTTGTATTTTTTTGAAATTTGTTTCAGTTTCGAAAAATCAACATTAAAATCAGCGGCAATTTTATTGAGTTTTTCTTCGTCTAAAGGAGGATTGCCGTAACCAAAATTTATTGCGCCAATTACTTCTTCATCAATTTTTATTGGTACAGTATACAATTGTAAACCGCCACGACATTTTACATCTGTTGGTTTTCCGGTTTCTATGGCAGATTGTGAAGCATCTTTCCAGCATGATTCGTGGCAGTGCCATTTGCCGTTGTTAACAGCTTCCTGCAAAGTATTGCTTTTACTGTGCTTGTAGGATTTACTGTCGAGAAATTTGCACCAGCCCGAAGAAAATATTCCAAGTGCATAATCTCCGTTTTTTTCATACACTGCACACGAAGTTTCCAGCAGCACCATGAAATCGTTTACAATTGCGTTTAAAATTTTTGGCCCTACAGTATTTAGAATAATTCCTTTGTTGTTTAACTTTGTGTAATCGATACGTGGCTGTTTATCAATATTAACAGCATTACCGGGATTAAGAATTAACTGTACATTTTGTAGAAACTCCTTATTTTTTCCTTTCCCATTTTCATAGAAAAGTGATTTCAGAACTTTATTTTCATTTTCAAGTTCTTTTATCCTGGTTAGTAATTCTTTGATCGACTTATTTTTGCTTTCCATTCCCGTTCACGTTCTTCTGTAACACTAACTCTTAGTTGAAGTGTTTCGGGGGTGTAATTATAACTAATTTATTTCAATTGTTTTTTGGTTTGAAAGTTCACCTTCTGAACCAGATCGATTGTCTTTTATTTTGAAACTGCCTGATACGATGCCTTAAAAAAAACTTCCTGCCGGAAAACCAACAGGAAGCTTTATATTTATTTAACACTTCAAGCTAAAGCGGAATGTTTCCATGTTTTTTTGGTGGATTTGATTTCCGCTTGTTCTGTGTCATTTCCAATGCACCGATTATTTTTTTGCGGGTATCTTTCGGATGAATAATTTCGTCGATATAACCCAGTGAAGCAGCTTTATACGGATTGGCAAATTTTTCGCGGTACTCCTGAACAGCCTGTGCTTTTTCTTCATCATTTTTATTCCGGTGAAGAATATTGATTGCTCCTTCGGGTCCCATTACTGCAATTTCGGATGTGGGATATGCGAAATTTACATCGGCACCAATGTGTTTGCTCGACATTACGTCGTAAGCGCCGCCATAAGCTTTTCGCGTGATGATTGTAATTTTGGAAACCGTTGCCTCAGAAAAGGCATACAAAAGTTTTGCGCCATGTTTGATGATTCCGCCGAACTCCTGGCTGGTTCCCGGCAGAAAACCCGGAACATCGACAAAAGTTACAAGCGGCAAATTAAATGCATCGCAAAAACGGACAAACCGGGCAGCTTTCACCGAAGAATTTATATCGAGAACCCCTGCCAGATGAGCCGGCTGGTTGGCCACAATTCCGACTGGTTTGCCGCCGAAACGTGCAAAACCTACAATAATATTTTGCGCATACTGCTGCTGCACTTCCAAAAAGTGTTTGTTATCAATTACATTTTGGATGATTTCGTGCATATCGTAAGGTTTATTCGGATCGGCCGGAACCACTTCCTGCAAAAGTTCATCGCTCCTGTCGGAAGGATCGATCGTGGATTTTACAGGCGGATCTTCCAGGTTATTGGATGGCAAAAAGCTAAGCAACTCCCTGATCATCATTAAAGTCTGTTCTTCGTCGGCACCATTGAAATGTGCTACACCACTTTTTGTGTTATGTGTATGAGCCCCACCAAGTTCTTCCTTGGTTACATCTTCGTGGGTAACGGTTTTAATAACATCGGGCCCTGTAACAAACATGTGGCTTTTTTCATTCACCATAAAAATAAAATCGGTGAGTGCAGGCGAATAAACAGCGCCTCCTGCACAAGGACCCAAAATGGCGGAAATCTGTGGAATTACTCCCGATGAAATAACGTTGTTGTAAAAAATATCAGCGTAACCGGCCAGACTTTCCACGCCTTCCTGGATACGGGCGCCGCCAGAATCGTTCAGTCCAATGAGTGGCGCTCCCATTTTAAGGGCCAATTCCTGAACCTTCACTATTTTATCGGCATTTGCGCGGCTGAGCGAACCTCCAAAAACGGTAAAATCCTGTGCAAAAACATATACCAGCCGGCCGCCAACTTTTCCATATCCCGAAATTAAACCGTCGCCCGGAATTTTGTTGTTTTGCATTCCGAAATCATGATTCCGGTGAGTAACCAGTTTGTCTATTTCATTAAACGTTCCGGGATCGAGAAGTTGCAGTATTCGCTCGCGGGCGGTTTTTTTTCCAGCAGCATGTTGTTTTTCGTTACGCTCCTTGCCTCCGCCAATTTCAGCCTGTTTGTTCAGCTCTTCCAGCTGGCGGTATTTTTCGTTTAAATTCATGTGAATATATAAAAGTTAATAACTTGAATTTCAATTAACAGTAATATTGAAAATATATGTTTTGAACTGCCTGATTAATCCGCACGGGAATTTGTTCAACCACGATTGTGTCTGCCGGTTCATGTACGTTTCAGAATTAATCAGGTTTACTCCAGTTCAATGAGAATTTGATTCCCCTCGATGGTATCGCCATCTTTAACATTTACTTTTTTTATTACCCCGTCTTTTGGCGCTTTGTATTCGCTTTCCATTTTCATGGCGGCAATAATAACTGTAGTTTCCCCTTCTTTTACAATATCACCCTCGTTTACCATTACTTTTACCACTTTGCCAGGCATTGGCGATGAAATGGTATTGGTGTTTGAAGCAAAACCATTTCCCCCGCGGTTAATCAGGTAGCGGGCTTCAGCATCAATTATTTCAACATCGTATGATTTGTAAAGGGTATATGCAGTGTAATGTTTTGGTTTATTCGGAACAAGTTCGATGTTGTAAGAATGTCCGCTTTCGAGAATGGAAAAAGTACCATCGGCGGTGTGCAGTAAATCCACTTCGTAGTGTTTACCATCTACTTCCACCTCCAGCTTGCTTCCGTTTTGGCTGATGAGGTTTACCCAGGCAACCCGTTCGTCAATTTTAATTTCAACAGGCATAAAATGTAATCTTAAAAATGATTTAAGTACGATATTTTTTTCCAGCGGCTTTGGGCCGGTGTAAATTCCTTGTTGTTTTCCTGAACCATGTTTATTTTATCCAGGTAATCGACAAAAGCTGCGATTGCTACCATGTCGCTTTTATCTTCAACAGGTATGGAATTCATCAACTGCTCCTGGTTCTTTTCAATAAAATGTGTATCATATTTTCCCTGAATGAAATTCTCGTTATTCATTATCCGCTCAAGGTATTTTATCGAAGTTTTGATGCCCGTGATTTTGTATTCGTAAAGGGCACGGCGCATCCGGCGAATGGCTTCATCCCTGGTATTTCCCCACACAATCAGTTTTGATACCATTGGATCGTAATAAATAGGAATTTCGTAGCCTTCGTAAACATAACCGTCAGTGCGGACACCTAAACCCAGCGGTTCCGAAATTTTGTAGATTTTTCCGGCACTGGGCATGAAATTATTATCCGGGTCTTCGGCGTAAATCCTGCATTCGATCGCGTGGCCTTTTTGCTCCAAATCTTCCTGTTTAAATTCCAGTTTCTGATTTTCGGCAATTTTTATTTGTTGTTTAACAAGGTCAATACCGGTAACACGCTCTGTAATGGGATGTTCCACTTGTAAACGGGTATTCATTTCCAGGAAATAATAATTAAGGTCTTCATCCACAAGAAATTCGATGGTTCCGGCACCGCTGTAATTCACAGCTTTTGCGGCTTCCACAGCTGCATCGCCCATTTTTTTCCTTAACTCGCGGGTCATTAGTGGCGAAGGAGTTTCCTCAATCATTTTTTGATGACGACGCTGAACGGAGCATTCCCGTTCGAAAAGGTGTACAGCATGTCCATGATTATCAGCAAGTATTTGAAATTCGATGTGGTGCGGTGAAGTGATGTATTTTTCGATGTATACCGAATCGTTTCCAAAGGCCGATTTTGCTTCGGAGCGTGCTGCCCTTACAGCTGAAACCACATCTTTTTCGTGATAAACCAGCCGCATTCCTTTTCCTCCGCCACCGGCCGATGCCTTAATCATCACCGGCAAACCAATTTCTTTAATTGCATCCAAAACTTCCTTTTCGGTAGTCACACTTCCCGGAGTGCCGGGGACAACCGGAATTCCGGCTTTTTTCATTTCGTCACGCGCCTGAATTTTATCTCCCATTTGAGTAATAACTTCCGGCGACGGGCCAATGAAAATAATGTTTTCCTCCTGGCATCTTTGCGCAAATTCTGCATTCTCAGACAAAAAACCGTAACCCGGATGAACAGCATCGGCATTGCTTATTTTGGCAACTTCAATGATTTTTTCAATGTTCAGGTAACTTTCGTTCGAAGCAGCTTTTCCAACACAATAAGCTTCGTGTGCGTATCTTACGTGAAGTGATGTGCGGTCGGCTTCTGAATAAACAGCAACGGTTTCAATATCCAATTCCCTGCAGGTTCGCATAATACGGATGGCAATTTCTCCGCGGTTGGCGATAAGAATCTTTTTAATGTTATTCATTGAGATATATTAATATCGGCAAACGTTCATAAACTGATACCTAGTAAAATAACTTTTTATAACTGAAATTGTTTAAAGTATTTTTTTTTTGAAATTTCCCGGCACAAAATACTTGATGTACCGAAGACTGCAAATCAAAAAATGTTAATAAATGTAAATTGTATGTTTTATAGCAGATTTTTAAAATTTCAATTTGAATATAAAAAGCATAAAGTCTAAAATTGAAAAGCAAAAGCATTTATTCATGAAAAAATTTTTTTGTTCAACAAAACAATATATTTTTATACCATCTAACTAAAAACCTGCAATGAATCGCAAACACTTTTTAATCTTTCTGTTAATCTTTTGTGCAAATACACTATCTGCTCAAAATTATGATTATACACTTTCTGATGATTCGCTGGTAAATTATTATGCCAGCATCAAAAGAGTTTATTACGCAACGCGCACTTCCTTAAAACCTAAAATTGATGGAAAGCTCCAGGATGAATGTTGGCAGAAAGTGGGCAATTGGGATGGAGGATTTGTGCAGCAGCAACCCCATCAGGGGAATCCACCCTCGCAGGAAACTGAAATAAAAATTTTGTATGACGATTCCTATTTATACATAGCTGTTAGATGTTACGATAACGAACCGGAGAAAATGAGACCGGTACTTGGCCGGCGCGATGAAATGAATGGCGATGTTACCGGCGTTGCTATCGATTCCTATTTTGACAAACAAACTGCATTTGAATTCAATCTAACCGCAGCCGGCCAGAAAATCGATTTAATGCACCTGGGTGAATATGGCTGGGATTTTAACTGGGATGCGGTTTGGGACGGCAAATCATCGGTGGGTGATTCGGCCTGGTATGCCGAAATGAGAATTCCTTTCAGCCAGCTGCGGTATGCCAATAAAAAGGAACACATTTGGGGAATGCACATTTGGCGCTGGATCGACCGGTTAAATGAAGAAGACCAGTGGAAACTGATTCCGATTGATGCGCCGGCAATGGTTTATATTTTTGGCGAATTGCGCGGAATTAATGATATTCCTTACAAACGAAATTTTGAAGTGCTCCCGTACGCCAAAACAAAATATGTTTCCGATGTTAAAAACCCGTGGAGTTATGGGTTTGGCGTGGATGGTAAAATAGGCGTCACTTCCAATTTTACGCTCGATTATACTGTAAATCCCGATTTTGGGCAGGTGGAGGCAGATCCTTCTGTTCTTAATCTTACATCGTACGAAGTTTTTTACGACGAGAAAAGGCCGTTTTTTCTTGAGGGTAACAGTATTTTGGAATACGGCTCCGGTTCCGATTTACTTTTTTATTCACGACGGATTGGCCACGCTCCTGAATTTTATCCCGTTTTACAGGAGGATGAAACCATTTCTGTTCCTGATCAAACTTCAATTTTAAATGCTTTAAAACTGACCGGGAAAAACCGTTCCGGATTTTCAATGGGAATTATTAACAGTATGACGGCACAGGAAGATGCCACAATTTATTCTGATGGTACAAAGCGGCATGAAAGCATAGAACCTTTTACCAATTATTTTATTGGCAGGGCAAAACAGGATTTCAATAATGGCAGCACAGTTTTGGGCGGAATTATTACCTCAACAATCCGTAACATAAAAGCCGAACAACTTGAATTTCTGCCGGATAATTCTGTTGTTGGCGGACTTGATTTTCAGCACAACTGGCTGAACCGAAAATATTTTGTTGATGGAAAGAGCTTTTTTTCGAAGGTGAATGGAACACCGGAGGCAATATCAGCATTGCAACTAAATCCACGGCATTTATATCAGCGTAATGATGCCGGTCACCTGGAATACAACCCGGATTTAACAACTTTGCAGGGATGGGGTGGCGAAGTCAGCGGCGGCAAACGAAGCGGAAAACTCCGGTTGCAGGGTTCTTTGGAATGGCGCTCGCCGGGGGTTGAACTAAACGATGTGGGTTACCTGCGCCAGGCCGATTATGTGGAACAAGAAGTCTCACTGGTTTACCGCGTGAATAAACCCCAGGGAATTTTGCTGAGTTATTATTTTGATGTGGAACAACAGCATCACTGGAGTTACGGCGGCGAAAATCTGGGCGATGAATTAAACAGCCATGTTCGTTTTCAGTTTAAAAATTTATGGAAAACCGACCTGGTACTGAACCGGACATTTGATGAAATTGATACGCGACAGCTGCGTGGCGGCCCATCGCTAAAAATTGGCGGGCACACCAGGGCCGAGGCTTTTGTTCAAACCAATACCAGTAAAAACCTGTTTTTTGGAGCCGGCGCCGATTTCAGAAAATACGATGATAAATTAACAGAAAGTCAGGAATATACTTTTCACGTGCAGTGGCTTATAAATAATCAGTTAAATATTACCTGGAGAACAACTTTTGTTGATGAGACCGATAATAACCAGTATGTTATGAAACCTGTTGTTGCAGGCAACCGTGAATATATTGTAGGAAAAATCGACCGTCAGACCATTTATACAACTTTACGTGCCGAACTGTTTGTAACGCCCGAATTGTCTTTTCAGTTTTACGGAAGCCCTTATGCATCAAATGGTAAGTATTTGAATTACCGTAAAGTAGCCGATTCAAAATCGGATAACCTGCAGAAACGGTATGCTGATTTATTCATTCAGGATATTGGGCCGGGAAAATACTTGCGGGATGGAAACAACAACCTGGTGTACGATTTTGCCAATGGAAACCCTGATTTTAATTTTCAGGAATTTCGTTCAAACTTTGTTGCCCGCTGGGAATACAAAACCGGCTCGACCGTTTATTTTGTGTGGACCAACAACCGCACACGCTATGAAAGTAATTACGAACCTTCCATTTTAAACAGTTTTAAAGGAATATCAAAAGTTGCGGCTCAAAACGCATTCATGCTAAAAATTAGTTTTTGGTTTTCGGTGTAAACCAAAAATGTAATTTTGTCGCGTGAATTTTAAACAGTATATACCTTATTACAGGCGTAACCTTCATCTTGCTTTTCCTGTTGTGCTTTCACAAGTAGGCCAGGTTAGCGTTTCGTTAATCGATAATATGATGGTGGGGCATGTTGGTACAGCCGAATTGGCGGCGTCTTCATTTGCCAACAATGTATTTATGGTGGGAATGTTTTTTGGCATGGGAATTACATACGGTATTACGCCGCTGGTTGGCAATGCGTTCGGAAACAAACAACTTAGTAAAGTTTCTGAATGGTTGAAAAATGGCATGTTCACCCATTTAATTGCAGCCGTATTTTTAAGCCTGTTAATGTTTGGCGGTTATTTTTTGCTCGGTTTTCTGGGGCAGCCGGTTGAGGTTTTGAAATTGGCAAAACCATATTTTCTGTTGCTTTGCTTTTCGTACATGCCTTTCATGCTCTTTTTTTCAATAAAACAATTTTTTGAAGGAATTGGCAACACAAAAATTGCCATGCAAATTACCTTAACAGCGAATTTAATTAATGTAACTGTTAATTATTTGCTGATTTTCGGAAAATTCGGATTTCCGCAAATGGGATTAAACGGGGCAGGAATTGGCACACTCGTTTCGCGCCTTGTAATGCCGCTGATGTTTTTGATTTATATTCTTGCAATTCCACGGTTTCGCGAATATTTCAGATTGGCATATTTCGAGCCCGTAAAAAAAAGCAAAATCATTGCCGTGCTGAAAATTGGAATTCCTATTGGTTTTCAGATAATAGTAGAGGTTATCACTTTTGGGATAGGAGCAGTAATGATGGGGTGGCTTGGCGAAATTCCGCTGGCGGCGCACCAGGTTGCCATTGGACTGGCTTCAATGACGTACATGGTTTCGCTTGGAATTTCTCAGGCAACAACCATACGAATCAGTCATCAAATGGGGGCAGGTGATTACAAAGCTTTAAGAATGGCGGCTCTGGCATCCACGCATTTGGTGCTGTTGTTTATGTCATCAATGGGAATTTTATTTGTTGTTACACGCACTTATCTGCCGTTGCTGTTTACAAGCGATCCATTGGTTGTTGCTGTTGCGGCACAGCTTCTTGTAATTGCTGCGGTTTTTCAGGTTTTCGACGGGTTGCAGGTTATCATGCTGGGGACTTTGCGCGGAATGTCGGATGTAAAAGGACCTATGATTTTCGCATTCGCCGCTTATCTTTTAATAGGAATTCCAACAAGTTATATTTTTGCTTTTTTGCTGGACTTTGGTCCCCGGGGAATATGGTACGGGTTTCTGGTTGGATTGGGTTCAGCAGGAATTTTATTTTATTCCCGGTTTAAATATAACCTTCGGAAAAAGGCATAAAAAAACGGGTTACCAATGGTGGCGATAACCCGATTGTTCATAGTTTAGTTTAGTTAGACCTGGAAAATTTATTGGTTTAACCGAGAAAAGGTAGTTACAATTATTATGTTTCCCACTTCTAAAAACTCTTCTGCTAAGATAATATAAAATTAACATAGACCTGAATTGAATTGAAATTTTTATTAATTATTGTTAAAAATTGTTTTTGAGCTTCTTGTAAATTATTGATTATGAAATCAAAATAAATACACAATAAATTACAGATTTTTTTCGAATATTTTCGAAAATGATTCAAATTTGAATCTGTTTTATAGAATTTTAATAGAATGTTTGTTTGAGATTTATTGAAATTACAGATAGAACAGGATTGAAGCAAACAATCAGATTTCTATCTTTAGCTGCAGAAAATTATGAAAATTTGTAAATTAAAAAATAAGGAATAAAAGAATATGAAAAAAGCAATACTTACCGGAATCAGGGAAATGAAAATGACAAATGTCCCGGAGCCATTGGTGCTTAATGAAAACGAAGTTAAAATAAAGATGGCTTCCATTGGAGTTTGCGGCTCCGACATTCATTACTATTCCGAAGGAAAAATAGGTACACAGGTAGTGGAATATCCGTTTGCGGTTGGCCATGAATGTTCCGGAATTATTGTGGAAGCGGGAGAATCAGTAATTCATGTTAAAGTCGGGGATTTGGTGGTGGTTGATCCTGCAGTACATTGCGGTGAATGCGACCAGTGCCTTTCCGGGCGCCCGCACACCTGCCGGAATAACAGGTTTTTAGGTTGTCCCGGCCAGCTCGAAGGTTGTCTTACCGAATATATTGTAATGCCCGGTTTTACCTGTTTCCCGGTTACCGGAAAATTAAACCCGGTTAAGGCCGCACTTATTGAGCCGCTTTCCATCGGCGTATATGCGGTTAATCTTGCAAAGCTTGAAAATTCAAATTTATCAGCAGCAATTTTTGGTGCAGGGCCAATTGGTTTAAGTATTCTTTTAAAGCTTATTGCCGAAGGTGTTACAAATACAGGTATGATAGAGCCATTGGATTACCGGTTGAAAAAAGCAAAGGAAATTGGCGCACGCTATCTTGTAAATCCTGAAAAGGAAGTAGTGGAAGAAAAGGTGAAGGAACAGGAAGAATTGCTGCTCGATGTAGTTTTTGAAGCCAGCGGCGATCAAAAAGCAGTGGATAATGCCCTTAAAATTATTAAACCCGGGGGAAAGCTGGTGCTTGTTGGCATTCCGCCTTCAGCACAATATATTTTTGATATGGATTTGATGCGCCGCAAAGAGCTTACTGTTATTAATGTGCGCCGCCAAAACCATTGTGTGCAGGAAGCCATTGATTTGGTCGTATCAGGCAAAGTGGATGTGGAAAAAATGGTGACTCATCACTTTAACCTCGACGAAAGCGCAAAAGCTTTTGATATTGTGGAAGGTTACAAGGATAACGCCATTAAAGCGATGATTGATTTGTAAAAAAAAAACGAAACCTGAATTCCTTCTTTTAATCTTTTCAAAAGAAATCATATGTTATTCTCTCCTTTTCAATTGAAATTTGTATTTTCAGCTAAAATAGAGGAGGGTTAATATGTCGCAACAGGTTTTAAGTTCAGAACAAAAACAACAATATGAAGCACTCAATGAATTGCTTCATACTTGTCTGGTGCTAACTACTAATTGTTCAGATGCCGAAGGAAACCGGATCATCCGTGACAGGTTGGCCCATTTAAAATCAGCGGCGTTGCTGGTTATTGTTGGTGAGGTTAAATCTGGAAAAAGTAGTTTTATAAATGCTTTATTAGGTGAGGATGTTTGCGAGGTTGCCCCGGATCCATGCACTGCCGGAATCCAGGAACTTGTTTATGGTGATGAACGGACCAAAAAAGAGTTGGGTGCAAATTGGGAAAAATTAAGTTTGCCCAAAGATGTGCTTCGAGAAATTTCTATTGTTGACACACCTGGAACCAACTCAATTATACGGAACCACCAAACCATTACCGAAAATTATATTCCGCAAAGCGATCTGGTGATTTTTGTATTTTCTGCAAAAAATCCGCATACAGGTTCAGCCTGGGATTTTCTTTCGCTTGTTCGGAAAGAGTGGCACCGGAAAATGGTGTTTATCCTGCAACAATCCGATTTGGCAACCGATCGCGAACTCGCAATTAATCAGGAACGGGTTCAGCAATATGCGCGGGAAAGAAATGTACAAAACCCTGTGGTGTTTACAGTGTCTGCAAAATTGGAGTCGGAAGGAGGCAGCGATAGTGGATTTAGCGAATTTCGGAAGTATCTGAGCAATGCTGTGCAAAAGGGAGATGTTTGGCGGATGAAAGTTGAAGGTGCACGCGACACTGCCGGAAGAATAGTTGATAATCTCATTTTGAGGTTGCACGATGAACAGGCAGCCATTGCCGACGACCGGGTTTTTTATGATGACCTGCTGGCTAAAGTAAACGGACGACGCAAAAAGGCAAACGCTCTCCGGCGGTTGGCCGTAGATAGCTTGTGCATGTCATACGATCGTCTGGCATCGCGGCTGGAGCAGGATTTTAAGGAAGGACTTGGAGTGGGCGCCGTGTTGAGGAGGGCCATTCCTTTTATAAGAGATACGGATATAAAAACCTGGCTGAAAGAACTTCAATACAATTTTGAAAATGCCACCAAAAAAGAAATTGAGGCCGAAACTTCACGGGTGTCAAAAGATATTTCAGATGAAATGACGACCATGTTTAATGAGTTAACGGAGGCAATTAATCACCGCCACAGCGCTACGGTTGAACGATTTCCGGTGATGGGCTTCGACCGGGCAGAAATACTTGCTCGTTTGCAACAGCAACTATACGATTTAAGAATATCTGATATTGCCGGCGAAAAGGGAATTCAGGGGTCGGATATTGGCAGGTTATCACTTGCCGGTGGCGGAATTACAGCACTTGGGGCAGTTATTGCTTTAACTTCAAGCATGATGATATTTGATATCACCGGTGGCATTATTGCACTTGGCGGGGCCGGACTTATTGCCGCAACATTAATATGGAAACGCTCGGGCATTTTGCACGAATTTTCACGGAAGATGGAAAAATCAAGAGTTGAGTTTCGGAACAGACTCGACACCGAAATCTCCAGAATATTCGAAAAACTTTTTATGGAAATTGAACACCGCCTGAAAGAACCGCTTTCCAGTCTGGATGAAAAATCAGATCGCCTAAAACCACTCATTAAAGAGGCTGAGCAGGTAAAAGAAATGTCGGAAAAAATATAATTATTCCTGGAACCCTGTGTTCTTCAAAGCCATTTTCAGGGAAAGAATCTTAGTTCATTCCCTGTTCGTAGCGAGAGGCGCGCTTGAACCGCCGACCTTCCCGATACTAATCGGGACGCTCTAACCAGCTGAGCTATCATTTTCAATTAGAGACTCTATAAGATTTCGGCTTTTCATCTGCTTTAAATATTTTTCAAACTTTAGAGCCATGGTTTTTGAATCGAATTCTTTAGTAAAAACAATTATCCAGGGACGTCCTGATTTGGTAGAAGGAGTAGCACCGGCATTATGCCTAAGAAGCCTTTGTTCTACATGGGCAGAACTGCCGATATAATAGCGATCTCTGGTCTTGCTGTAGAGAATGTAAACAAAGTGTTTCATAAAATTGAAGTTTAGTAAACAAAAAGGGAAGCAAACTTATTTACTTCCCTTTTGTTCGTAGCGAGAGGCGGGCTTGAACCGCCGACCTCGTGATTATGAATCATGAAAAGTTACTTTTCAGCAGTTTTCTTATATTTTCATATTTACGTAAAAAGTAATATAAAAACCTACATTTCAGTATAATATATGAAATAATGTTTTCATTTTATTTCTTTAGTTTTCTTTTTTTAGCTAATTTTGCTTGTACAATACTTGTACATATTTGTACAACCTAAAATTACAAGCAATGTATTCATATCAAAAAGAAGATGTTTCAATCAAAACAGTTTTAGATACCAGGAGAGCCTTAAGCGATGGTTTATATCGAGTAAGGATAAGAGTATTTAACCACGGGAAATTTCGAGAATATTCCACGGGAAAGAAATTATCACCGAACGAATGGGACGACTTACCGCGCACCAACAGCCGGAATCTAAAGAAGATCAGAAATGATATTCATAGTACATTTACAATAATACAAAAGCATGTGCAGGAATTGACAGAAAAAGAAACATTCAGTTTTGAAGCATTAAATAGCAGGTTGCAGCGAAATGACAGCGAAACATTAAATAACATGCTGCAACAAAAAATTGATACCCTGGGGAAAGAAAACAGGTATGGAACACAGGAATATTACACCAACATAAAAAAGGCCGTTGAAAGATATAAAGGTGAAAGCATTAAACTTGTTTCTGTAAATTCAGAATGGTTAAAACGGTTTGAGCAATTTTTACTGGATGAAGGTAAAACATTTACAACAGTAGGAATTTACACAAGAGGAATTCGGCATATTTTCAATTTAGCCATAGAAAAAGGCAGTATTAAACCGTTTCAATATCCATTTGGTAAAAATAAATATGAAATACCCACCGGATCAAGCCGCAAACTTGCATTAACCATTGAGCAAGTTAGTGAAATTGTAAATTTCAGTGATGGGAACCCTGGGACTGAAAAATATCGGGATTTGTGGTTTTTTTCTTATATGTGTAATGGCATTAACATTAATGACTTGCTAAAACTCAAATACTCCAATATTATTGATGGAGAATTCACCTGGTATCGGCAAAAAACAATTAACACCAATAGAAAGAAAAAACAAATACAGGCGTTTATTGCTCCCGAAATGGAATCAATTATTAAAAAGTGGGGGAATCCTCCGGAACCTGACAATTATATTTTTCCTTTTTTGCAGACTGATATGAATGAAAAGCGAAAATTTGAAGTGATAAGCGATGTTAAAGGCCGTATCCGCCGAAAAATGAAAAAAATTAGCGAAGATTTAGGTTTCGAGAGGGTAAATATAATGACAGCACGTCATTCATTCGCAACTGTACTAAAACGATCCGGAACCAACGTAGAGTATATTTCTGAGAGCCTGGGACACGCTGACATAAAAACCACTGAAAACTACCTTGCATCTTTTGAAAAGAAAGAGAGAGCTAAAAACGCGGCATTGCTGACAGGTTTTACACAAAACGAATCAAAATCAAAACAGGATGAACCAAACAACCAGCCAATATAAAAGGGAAGCAACCAGAACCATACTACTACCTGTAAAAAAACACATTGCAAAAGCAATTCTGTTTGATAGAAGCAATATTTTAAAAGTTTTAACTGAGCAGGAAAAAGAAAACCTCAAGAACTTAAAGAGTGAATTCAATATATCACTTGTACCTAAGATTTTTTTCAGGATAGATAGCTGGAAAGCACGATATTCGAACAATTTAAAATCTTTCTTAGAACTCATAGTCAAAGAACCGTTTTATAAAAATTTTAATCCTGAAATTTCATATTATCGCAACCGTAGAAACTTACCAGGCTATCTGGAATCTTATATAAAAAAAGGTTTTTCTATTTTAAAGATTACAACAGAGGTGAAAAAGAAACAACCTCATTCAATCAAAAACAGTTTCTTTTGTCCAACAATTCAAGATAAGATTGATTTAATTAATAGTGTTTTGGAAATGGTTTTCATTGAATTTTTAAGCGGAGAAATAGAAATGAGAAGGAATGATAAAACTATTTCTGAAGTAGTTAATTATTATTACCGGATTTTTAATTTTCAAGATACAGACTTGAAAAAAGCAACCTTAATAAAACAGCATTACAGATATTTAGAAACCAATTCAAACCTGTCATTTAATGCCTTTTTTGAAGATGAAATACACAATAAAATATCAAATTACGATTTAAAGAGAACTTTCACAGAACATCTTTCAGGCAAAAAAAATATTTCAGAAATTTCAAAAGAGCTAAATTACTCCAAATCAGCAGTAAGTAAATTATTTAATAGTCCAGAACTTGAAGAGTTACTATTTAAATAATCTGTCATTTTTTTACCTATCCTAACATACTATAAGGTAGAAAAATACATTTTTTAGTAAAATTTGAATTTTATTATCAATCTATTTATCAATCTATTATACACACCCTAATTTTCCAAATTATAAGATTGAATTATTTGTCATATGCAACCTTTGTTAAAACAATTTTTAACACAAATAAAATGACAAAGAACAAACAAATTGAACAGCTAAGGTTTGAGCCTAAAGACCAAACCTTTGCAGCACGGTTCACTAAAACCGAGGCGAAAAAAATCAGGGATTTTTGCCACGAAAACAACATTCCTTTAAGTCAGTTAATCCGGCATTCATTTAAACAAATCATTCCAAACTTATAAGGCCATGACAAAAATAGATGACAATACACCTTTGGCAGTTATTACAGTCGGGCAATTTCTCGATCTCATCGAACAAAAAACTTCAAATAAAGCACCTGAAGAAATAGAAGTTCATAAAGATGATCGCACAGGAATTGAAGAAATACAGGAACTAACCGGCTTAAGCTATTCGCAAATTTACAAGCTCACTTCAAAAAATGCGATCCCACACCGGAAGTTTGGGAAACGTTTGGTATTTAGCCGGAATGAGGTGAAAGACTGGATGAACGAACAAACCACAGAGAAACAAACCAGCCAGAAAAAAGCCGCTAAACATTTAGCGAAATTGGCCAAAAATCGAACTGAAAATTCTCAAAAATAAATTTAATGAGTTTTACTCAGGAACAATTGAAAACGCTTTTAAGTCAGTCAGTTTTAAAAGCAGATTATGAATTTGAAGCTCCGCCGGTTTGTTTGGAGATTGAAGGGGAATTTGGAAAACAGATTTTTGCTACCCTGGGAAACTTTTCTACTATCCTGGCACGGCCAAAAGTTGGAAAAACAACATTTACAGCAATAACAGTTGGGTCACTTCTTTTAAATAAAACCCTGTTAAAATTCATTCCACAATTGCCAGATGAAAAGAAAAAAATACTTTGGATTGATACAGAGCAGGGAAAACCAGAATGCATTAAAACAATTCAATTTATTTCTAAACTGG
Source organism: uncultured Prolixibacteraceae bacterium (assembly GCA_963771595.1). Classification (GTDB taxonomy): domain Bacteria; phylum Bacteroidota; class Bacteroidia; order Bacteroidales; family Prolixibacteraceae; genus CAVYUC01. Next base: position 232,417 of record CAVYUC010000012.1, read on the forward strand.
TAACAGGAAATGAAAAAGAGCACCCAACAAATTTACATTTTCTGTCATTCCGGCCATTCAATTACCAGCAGCGTATAGAGCTAACCAACTATGCAATAAATAATATTAAGAATTTATCTTTTGTAGTGATTGACGGAATCCGAGATTTTGTCTCATCTATAAACGATGAAAGAGAAGCAACATTTATAGCTGATAAATTATTGAAGTGGACACAGGAAAAAAACATTCATATTCTTACAATCCTGCACCAAAACAAAGGAGATGCCAACGCAAGGGGACATCTGGGAACCGAACTAATGAATAAGGCTGAAACCGTAGCAAAATTAGTGAGGGATGAAACAAGCGGAACCAGGCTAACTATTGTTGAACCGGAATTTACCAGGCATAAGGATTTTGAAACATTTGCATATTCGATTGATGAGAATAACGAAATATCAGATGAAGAGGCAGTAAAGGAATATGAACCGCAAAATCCAAAAGCAAACGAACTTACTTCTGACCAAATAGTAATAATTGTAAAAACAACTTTAAATGGATACTATGCATTGCCTTATGGCAGAATCATAAAAGGATTAAAATGCTTCTTTACAATCCATTGAAATACAATTTGGAGACAACAAATGTAAGAGCCTCCTAACGTATTTGAAGCAACGGAATTATTTGAATTATAACGAGCAGACAAAATTATACTACTCAAATATACCAAAGGTTTAACGATTTACTTTAGCACTTTAATTAAAGTAAACGTGATATAAATAACTGATAATGAATGAATTGAATAAATAATATAAAAAAACTGGTTTACTTTAACCTACTATATATAGCGAATAATTAAAGTAAAGTACTTTAATAGCTGATATCCAATATAATAACAACTTTAATGAAAAACTGCTATTCAAAAAAGAAAAAAATGAATTGTTCACACAGCTAAAAAAATATCAATTATAGGTTATCTGGCAAGCCTGGGAATCAAACCAAATAATTTAAAAAATGGTTCTGCATGGTATTGTTCACCATTCCGGCAGGAAACAAAACCAAGCTTCAAAGTTGATCGTAAAAATAATATCTGGTACGATTTCGGAACCGGAACCGGAGGCAATATTTTAGACCTTGTTATGCAGATAAACAGAACCGGCTTAACTGGTGCATTGCTTATACTTCAAAAACCGGAACTTTCAAAACAAACTTTTTCTTTTTCTGAACAGCAAAATTCTGATAGTTCAATAAAAATCAAACATTTGCAGCCATTACAAAACCGTGCATTGGTACAATACCTTGCAAGCCGTCAAATATCAAAAGCTAAAGCGGTTAACTATGTTCAGGAAGCATATTACCAGGTAAACGGTAAACAATATTTTGCCCTGGCATTCAAAAACGATAAAGGCGGTTTTGAATTACGGAATAAATATTTTAAAGGCAGCAGCAGCCCCAAAGCAATAACAACCATTCCAGGGAGCCGGAAAGCTGTAAGCATATTTGAAGGGTTTATCAGATATGTTGATCTGCTATTGGAATTTTACCAGGTGCGAAAACCGGCCGGTACTTGTATCATTTTAAATTCAGTTAGCAACCTGGATGCAGTTTTAGAATAGCTTAATCGATTACCAAAAAATAAATCTTTACCTGGATAACGATAAAACCGGAACCCAGGCAGCTCAAAGAATCAAAAAAATACATTCCAGGGTAAACGGATTATTCAAAAATCATTTATCCGAAAAATTATAAAGATATGAATGAATTACTGATAGCAAACAAAAAAAAGCAGCCTATCAATATAAGGCTACTTTGGTTGTTGCTCTGGTGTTTAAGTTTATAAATATAAAATTCTAAAAGTAAAAAAATTATGAAAACAAAAGAATCCACAGTTGTGAAATCCGAGCTGCTTTTAGCAGAAGAAGTTTTGAGCTACATTAAAAAGATTGAAGATGCTAAGACGTATCTAATTTATGCAGCAACAGGACAAGTTGAAAAAAATGATGAAGTTGCTTTAGAACATCTAAAAAACTTGAGCTACCTGCAAATGCATTTAGGAGACTTGCAGGAAAATTTAGATCGAGAATTAATCAGTTTTGACGCTGAAAAAGCATGGGGAAAATTTGACAATTAATATAAATTGTTTTGCAAGTTCCTTATAATCTGTTAATTGTAAAATGTGTCCTTTTTATTTGTTGTTTTCAGGTTTACATTAACAGAAAAAATACAGCAAATGAAAAAAAATGAAAAATATCCGGCATGGATTGGCAGCCGGATAACAGAAGAACAAAAGGAAAAAGTTGAAAGATTAGCTAATCAAATGAATCTTTCACAAAGTGAGTTTTTAAGAGATTTTATTACAAACATTTTAATGAAGTTACCATGAAAATTTTAGTATTATCAGCAGCACCGAACAGCAGCGCAACAAAAAGTATTGTTGAAGCTGGAAAGAAGAAAGGCCATACAATGATAGTTAAGAATCCGGCCTTTTTGTATTTACTCATTTCAGATGTGGTAAATGGTTACGATCGTATTTATGATGGATTTGACCGGAATTTAGCACCGGAGCGATTAACTGCAAAGGAACTGGATGCAATTATACCAAGAATTGGGACAAATATGTCTTATGGTTCTGCGGTTCTTGAACACCTGAATAATAATTTAGGCATTTTTTCTACTCAAACATCATTGGGTATAAAAACGGCCTCCGATAAGCTTATATCAATGCAGAAGATAAGCCAGGCAAAATTAAGAGTTCCACGAACCGTTTTAGGGGATAAAGCAATGCATGTTGCCTGGATGGTTGATCAGGCTGGAGGATTACCGGCCATTGCAAAAGGATTAAAAGGCAGCCAGGGAAGATCCGTTTATCCATTGAAAGACGTTTATCAATCAAATGTTTTTCTTGAAAATTTCTTTCATCGAAAAGACAACTTATTATTACAGAACTTTATTAATGGCGGTGAAAAGGATATAAGAGCCATTGTTATTGATGGAAAAGTTGTTGTTGCAATGGAAAGAACGGCAAAAAAAGGAGAATTGCGATCCAATATTAGCCAGGGCGGGACCGGTAAAAAGATTACACTATCAAAAGAAGATCAGGAAATCTGTGTTAAATCTGCTCGTGCATGTGGTTTAGAGGTTGCCGGAGTGGATATAATGAAAGATAAAGATGGGAAAACCTTTGTTATTGAAGTTAATGGAAATTACGGCTACCACATTGAAAAGTTGACTGAAACAGATATTAGCACACCGCTAATTGAATACTGTGAACGCAATTACAAAAATGGAAATGCTGTAAATAATAGAAGTTTGCTGTCTGTTTTTGGCATTGAAGGGAATCCATTTTTTGAACATTTTCAGGAAACTACAACAAATAGCACATCTGCAAAGAAAAAAGCACAGGGAGCTGATGAAGATAAACCTGCATCAAATTTTTTCGAAGCACTTAGAAATGTAAAAAAATACGTTTAGCCATGAAAGAAATGAAATTTGGAGAAATGCGAAGAAAGGCGTTTCAGTATGATGATTTTAAAAAGAAACTTACAGAAATTATTCGATTATACGGAAACAAACTCGAATTAATGGAAAACAGTAATTTTAAAACGTCTTCGTTCTATTATAAGCTAAAATACATAACCTTTGGTGATGATGAATTGGTAAGAATATTTCGAACAATCATTGAAAGTGAAAATTATAAAAAGGTAAAGAATGATCCGGATTAATTCAGGAGCATGATAAACATTTAGTTCCGGTAATTACGTTTTGTAATTACCGGTTTTTTTTGTTCTGTCACCAATGTCAAGCCCGTCCAGTCTTCAAAAAATTAAAGCTCTTACAATCAAGCTTTTAGCTTTTAAAAAGGTTTATTTTTTCCCCCTTCTGTCCAGAAAGACCCCGCGCCGCCCTGTCGGAAAATGGTAATTACCATTTTATTTTTCCGTGTAATATGCTGGGGAAATATGCTCATTATCACTTGTACATTACTTGCACCAAATAAAAAGAGCTACAATATTCTTTTGTAACTCTTTGATTTTCAGTAGCGAGAGGCGGGCTTGAACCGCCGACCTCGTGATTATGAATCACGCGCTCTAACCAGCTGAGCTACCTCGCCATGATGTCAATTATATATTATGAGGTTTGCGGCTGCCGACCTTCCCGATACTAATCGGGACGCTCTAACCAGCTGAGCTACCTCGCCAAATGTTTTATTTCAACTTAATTTTTTACTGGCTGTTGTTTTCGGGTTTTCCTTTAAACTACCTGCAAAAATCGAGGTGCAAATATAGTATTAATTTTTTTTTACCATCATTTTTTTTATAAAAATTGGCCCGAAGTTTATCAGAGATAAAACAGGTTGTTGTTTGTTAAAAACAGAATAACTATATTGCCGAAAATCAAAAAAATGACAGATAAAATCAAAATTCAACTGGAGTACGTAATTAATTGCTCACCAAAGGTTTTATACAACCGTTTGAGCTCAGCTTCGGGTTTGTCAGAATGGTTTGCAGACGATGTCCGTGTGCAGGGCAAACGATATACATTTATTTGGGACAGTACCGAACAGGTTGCCGAAATGACGCTTCACAAAGAAAACAGACTGGTTCGGTTTAACTGGGTGGATGAAGAAGATGTATATTTTGAATTTAAAATTTCGCAGGATGAACTTACCGGCGATGTGTCGCTTATTATTATCGATTTTGCTGAAGAAGATGAAAAGGATGAGACTGCCGATTTGTGGAATTCGCAGGTGGCAGATCTGAGACATGTTCTTGGTTCCTAAACCTGAAATATTGTTTGCCCTACAGAAGTATTTCCCACTATATTAATATGATATCATTTATTAGGACTGTGCAGGCCTGTTAACTTTTTTTTGCTTTACAAATCACTAAAATAGCTTAGTTTTGTATTTTTTACTTTCAAAGGAAGCAGATGGATGAAGAAGTTGCACTGGTACATAATAAAATCTTTTCTTGGGCCATTTTTCATGACCTTCTTTATTGTGGTATTTGTGCTGCTTATGCAGTTCCTGTGGAAATATGTAGATGATTTGGTAGGGAAGGGGCTGGATTTTAATGTTTTGGCAGAAATGATTTTTTATGCATCTTTTGGTTTGCTGCCCTACGCTTTTCCGCTGGCTATGTTGCTGGCTTCAATAATGACATTTGGTTCGCTCGGCGAAAATTACGAATTGCTGGCAATGAAATCTGCCGGTATTTCGCTTTTCAGGATTATGCGCCCTTTAATGGTAATAGCTGTATTTATCACCATCACCGCGTTTTATTTTTCAAATTATATTCTTCCAAAAACAAATTTGAGATTTACCACTTTGCTCTACAGTGTGAAAGAGCAACGGCCTGAACTGGTTTTGCGCGAAGGTGTTTTTACCGACGAACTTAATGATTACAGCATCAGGGTTGGTCGGAAAGACCCTAAAAATAATATGCTGTACGATTTACTTATTTACAACCATACCGGAAACAAAAGTAACGAAAGTGTAATTATTGCAGACTCAGGCTATTTGAAAATTACGGAAGACAAAAAGTACATGGTTCTCAATCTGTTTAACGGCGTGAATTATTCAGAAGAAGAAAAAGCCCGAAACCGAAGGAATCAAACTTATCCGTTCCGTCGCGACAAATTTGAAGAAGAAACCATCAGGATTGAATTGCGCGGTTTTGAATTTAACCGGCGCGATGAAAGTATTTTTAAAAACATGTACCGCATGCTCAATATCAAACAGTTGAGTTACATGGAAGATACTTTAAGTAACGATTATCGCAGCAGGTTGCGTACCTATCTGATGCAGATTAACCTCAACTCGTCTGTTTCGCGAAGAATGTATAATCTTACTGTGCCCGATGATTCTCTCAAACGCAATGTAGATGTCCATCCCGATTCAATCTTTAATTTCACCACCTATTTTAACAATCAGGATAAATGGATAAAAGCTGAAATTACGCAGGCTGCATTAAGCAGCGCCCGAAGTAATGTTCAAAGCCTGAATATGTACGACAGCCAGTTGTATAACCGCAAAAAGACCATTAATAAATACAAGATGGAAAGGCACCGGAAATTCACACTTTCCATTGCTGTGCTTATTTTCTTTCTGATTGGCGCACCACTGGGGGCAATTATCCGTAAAGGCGGATTGGGAATGCCGGTGGTAGTTTCCATTTTATTGTTTATTGCCTATTATATTGTTTCGATGACCGGCGAAAAATCGGCGCGCGAGGATGTCTGGAATATGTTTAGCGGAATGTGGTTTTCAACATTTGTGTTCCTGCCAATCGGCATTTGGCTTGCTTATAAAGCCGGTACCGATGCGGCATTGATGAACGCAGAAACCTACATCAAATTATTCAATAAACTTGGATTGAACTCCATTTTTTACAAACGAAAAAAGGTAAATGAGAATACTGCAGGTAACAAATAAAGTTCCATACCCGGTAAAAGACGGAGGTGCCATTGCCTGCATGAATCTTACCCGCGGATTTGCCGTTTTGGGGCACCAGGTAACAGTGCTTTCCATGAACACTGCCAAACATCATATTGATATTTCAGAAATTCCCGAGTCGATAAAAGACTGGGCTGAATTTAGGTTGGTGGATGTACCTGCCGAAATTTCCTTTTTTCCGGCGCTGGTAAACCTGATGTTTTCATCAAAACCATACAATGCAGTGCGTTTTATTTCCAAATCGTTCAGTAAGGAACTGACCCAATTGCTGCAGGAAAAACAATTCGATATTATTCAACTCGAGGGACTGTATGTTTGCCCGTATATTCCTGTAATCAGAAAATATACAGATGCTAAAATTGTTTACCGCGCTCACAACATCGAACACGAAATTTGGGAACGTTCCTCAACATTGTCAAAAGGGGTTGTAAGGTTATATCTGCAAATGCTTTCGCAGCGATTAAAAAAGTTTGAAGAGGAATTGCTGAATTCCTACGACCTGCTGGTGCCGATAACCAAGCGCGATGGCACTATTCTGAATAAAATGGGCAATAAAAAACCTATGCATATTTCGCCAACCGGAATTGATACAACAGCATTAATACCGCATTCGAAAAATCTGGAACATCCTTCATTATTTCATATTGGTTCTCTGGAGTGGTCGCCAAACCAGGAAGGGCTGATTTGGTTTGTGGAAAAATGCTGGCCTCGGATTCATGAAAAATTCCCGGAGCTTAAATTTTACATTGCCGGCCGCAATGCACCCGATTGGCTGGCCCGCAAATTTCATTTGCCCAATATTATTTTTAAAGGTGAAGTTCCTGATGCATACGAATTTATGAATTCAAAGTCGGTGATGGTGGTTCCGCTTTTTTCGGGCAGCGGCATGCGCATTAAAATAATTGAAGGAATGGCGCTGGGTAAACCAATTGTTACCACTTCAATCGGAACGGAAGGAATTTCAACAACTTCAGGAAAAAATATTTTGATTGCTGATTCTGTCAAGGATTTTACAACTGCTGTTTCAACGCTGATAACCAACGACGAAATATACCAGGAAATTAGCCGCAATGCAATTGAGTATATCCACGAAAAATTTGATAATTTAGCGATTGCCGGCGCACTTACCGGCTTTTATAAACTGCATACCGAATGAACCTTGAACTTCTTTTTTGGGTATTTTTTTTTATTCTGATTTACACCTACATTGGCTATGCTTTAATATTATCTGTTCTTTTTTATTTCAAAAAATGGTTGTTTCCCATTAAATTAAACCAGTTTGATAAAGCTTTTGAACCGCGGGTTTGTTTGTTTGTGACTGCATTTAACGAAAAAGATTATATCCGGCAGAAAGTAGAAAATTCATTTGATTTGGATTACCCGAAGGAAAAAGTTCAGTATTTATGGGTTACTGACGGATCGGACGATGGAACACCGGAATTACTTAAAAAATATGGAAATCTTGAAGTCCATCATTCACCAGATCGACGTGGAAAAATGCACGCCATGAACCGGGGAATGCAGTTTGTTCAAGCTCCAATTGTTATTTTTTCGGATACGAATACAACACTGAATAAATTTGCAATTCGCGAAATAGTGGCCAAATTCAGTAATCCCGAAATTGGTTGTGTAGCCGGCGAAAAACGTATTAAGGAAAATGATGCGGATGCAGCAGCAGCTGCCGGCGAAGGTTTATACTGGAAATTTGAATCGCTGGTGAAAAAAATGGATGCAGGGGTTAATTCTGCAGTTGGAGCGGTGGGAGAGTTGTTTGCCATCCGCCGCGATTTATTCGAAGAAGTGGAAACTGATACTATTCTCGATGACTTTATAATTTCGCTGAGAATTGCGCAAAAAGGATATAAAATTGCCTACACGCCGAATGCTTTTGCCGAAGAAACAGCTTCATTAAATGTTAAGGAAGAATTAAAGCGAAAAATCAGGATTGCCGCCGGCGGAATTCAAACACTTTTCAGGTTGAGCGGATTACTCAATCCTTTTAAACATGGAATGCTTACGTGGCAGTATTTTTCGCACAAAGTGCTGCGGTGGACGCTGGCGCCGTTTTCATTGTTTTTTCTGTTCGTACTGAATTTTTTTATCATATTTCGGTACAATACATGGACCGGTTTTAATTTTTACACATTGTTTTTTTACCTGCAACTGGTTTGTTATCTGCTGGCTGCCATTGGCTGGTATTTCGAAAATCGCAAATTAAGGTTCAAATTACTTTTTGTTCCTTATTATTTTGTATCAATTAATTACGCCTCTGTCCGGGGAATCTGGCGCTATTTCCAGGGAAAACAATCTGTTAACTGGGAAAAATCGAAAAGGGCTTAGTCAACCTAAAATCATAGCTATCTAAATATTTTATTGTAATTTTGCGGCTTATAAAAAAAGCTTTTCATGAGTGATATTAAGCTGAATTCGATTCAGGAAGCAATTGCAGCTATTAAAAATGGTGAACTGGTAATTGTGGTGGATGATGAAGACCGGGAAAATGAAGGCGATTTTATTGTAGCCTCAGAATTGATAACTCCCGAAATAATCAATTTCATGGCCATACATGGCAGGGGTTTAATTTGTGTGGCTTTAACTGAAAAACGCTGTGAGGAACTGGAACTCGATTTAATGGTGGGCAAAAATACTTCGCATAACGAAACTCAGTTTACTGTTTCTGTTGATGCAATTCATCCTGAAGTTACTACCGGAATTTCAGCGAAAGACAGGGCTATTACTATAAAAATGCTTGTCGACTCAAAAACAAAACCCGAAGATTTGGGGCGCCCCGGACATATTTTTCCATTAAAAGCAAAAGAGCGCGGTGTGCTGCGCCGAAGCGGACATACTGAAGCTGCAGTGGATTTGGCGCGGCTTGCAGGCCTGCATCCATCCGGTGTTTTGGTTGAAATCATGAACGATGACGGAACAATGGCCCGTTTACCCCAACTGGTTAAAATGGCCGAAAAATTCAACCTGAAAATTGTAACCATTAAAGATTTAATATCTTTTTTGTTTCAAAGCGAAAGTTTGATTGAGCAAGGCGAAGAAGTAAAACTTCCTACCCGGTTCGGCGATTTTAAGATAGTTCCGTTTCGTCAGAAAATGAATGGCGCCGAGCATGTTGCACTTATAAAAGGAAAGTGGGATCCCAATGAACCAATTCTGGTCAGGGTGCATTCCTCGTGCATGACCGGCGATATTTTTGGTTCAATGCGTTGTGAGTGTGGCGACCAGTTGCACGCTTCCATGGATTTAATCGAAAAAGAAGGAAAAGGCGTGATTGTTTATATGATGCAGGAAGGACGCGGTATTGGATTATTGAATAAAATTGCCGCTTATAAACTTCAGGATCAGGGGTTGGATACCATTGAAGCGAACCTGCACCTTGGTTTTAAAGCCGATGAACGCGATTATGGCGTGGGCGCCCAGATTCTGAGAAATTTGGGTGTTACAAAAATGAAGCTGATTACCAATAATCCTGTAAAACGGGTGGGACTGGAAGGTTTCGGACTGGAAGTGGTGGAAATTATTCCACTCGAAATTATGCCCAACAAGTACAACCAAAAATACCTCAAAACAAAGCGTGACCGGATGGGGCACCATTTGAAAAATTTTAATTACGATAAGTAACTCCAACAGTCAGCAGAAACTCATTCAACAAAATAATTGATACAATTTATTGGTGAAATGCTTTTCGATTAGTACTGAAAGTAAAAACCACATGTTGAATCTTTCCGGATTAAATTTTTAAACGTTTGAATTGTTGCAATCAATTTTTAGCATTGAACAAAAAATCAGAATTTAGGGTTTTTTAAGTAGGGACAATTTCCTGTACACGACTAAAAACATTTGAAATTTTATTGAATGGATGGAAAAACAATTGCGATAATTGCACATATTCCACTGATTGGGTGGTTAATTTCCTGGGTAATGAACATTGATAAAAAAGATGAATTTGCCCGGTTTTACAACCGTCAGATGCTGGGTATCAATATTCTTTGGTATGCCGGGTTACTCGTTCCGGTAGTGGGCTGGATATTTGCTTTGGGAATTTGTATTTTCTGGATAATAAGTATGACTGGTGTATTTAATGACGAAAAAAAGGTTGTTCCGTATATTGGTAAGTATTTTCAGAATTGGTTTAAATCCATGTAAAACAACAAAAAAGACAGGAAATTTTGTTCCCTGTCTCTGTAATTTATTAACTGCAACTGCTAATCTTCTTTATGCCGGTCTCTGTACTTTTTAATCATGTGCATTCTGAATTCTCCTTCAGCATTATACAGTTTCAAAACTTTTTGCGGCGGTAAAACTTTCAGGAACTCTTCATTATATTTGGCGTACAAGTCGCTTTCTTTCTGAAGGTTACTTGCGAAATCGCGGGTAAGTTTTATCACTTCTTTATCCGAAAGTGTTTTATCGGTATCGCGTACTTTTGTTTCAAGCTCCCGCCGGTTTTTCTGGATTTCCCATTTTTTATTTTCCATTTCGTTATAAACGGGCCAGAATTTCTGTGCTTCCGATGGTGTAAGTTCCAGCTTGCCGGTTATAAAAGCAATCTTTTCTGCCCTGTATTTTTCCCGCCGTTCTTCGCGCGATTCTTCCTGCGCATTTACTGAAGCGGCTACAAATGAGAAGAATACGAATAATAATATTAACTTTTTCATTGTAATTAATAATCAGTTTCTAAATAAATTTCATAATCCGAAATATTCGATGTCAGATAATTTTCCAGATCTTCATCGCTGATGTCAACTGCAATTGCAGGTTCTTCGAGCAAGGTGTAGAATGAATTTTCATCCATATTTTCCACTATCGTCTGGAATTCATTATCACTTAACTGCGACGGAGACTGCTCCGGAGCAGTTGTTTGGGCAATTTCTGCATTCTGCGATTCATGAGCAGGCATAAACATTTTTAGTGGCCAGTAAACAAGCATAAAAATGAGGGCAATACTGGCTGCCAGACCAAAAGCCGGTTTTAACAGCCGAATAATTTTATTTTCTTTTTCGGGAAGAATCCTTTTTTCAGCATCCAACCTCATTTGAAGCCGGGCCGAAAAATCATCGAAATAATTATCGGGAACCCCGTACGGGTTTTCCTTTTTTATTTTCGATAATTCAGGCGCTATTTTTTTTAATTCATTCATTTCTTCCATCGGTTTCATTTTTTGACTGTTTTACTTTGAAAAAGTTTAATGGTATTTTAGTCTGTATTTTTAATATATTCTTCTACTTTTTTAACTGCGTGATGGTATGATGCTTTTAAAGCGCCCACCGAAGTATCCAATATTTGTGCCATGTCGTCATACTTCATTTCATCAAAATATTTAAGGTTGAAAACAATACGTTGTTTTTCCGGTAATTTAAGAATTGCTTCCTGTAATTTTAGCTGAATTTTGTCACCTTCGAAATACGGATCAGAAGTTAAATTATCCATCAAATAGTCGCTCACCTCATTCAGCGGTAAAACTGATTTTCTTTTTTTCGAATTCAAAAAAGTAATGGATTCGTTTGTTGCAATTCTGTATAACCAGGTGTAAAGGCTGGATTCTTCCCTGAAATTTCCAATGCTTTTCCAAACTTTAATATAAGTATTTTGAAGTATATCGTCGGCATCTTCGTGGTTCATTACAATTTTCCGAATGTGCCAGTACAACCGTTCCTGATATTTTTTTACCAACGTATGAAATGCAAGATTCCTTTTGTTTTCCTGCTTTAGGTCGGCAATCAGGTCACGGTCGTCATTCTGCATAAATTAATAATTTAAAAGATAAGACCTCTCTCTGTTCAAAAGGTTTAATGTGGTTTATATTCTGAAATTAAGGCCTTCTTCCACAAGTTTATCGTAAATGTCGCGATCAAATGAATACAGTTTGGCGGCGCGGTGTGCTACATTTATTTGCTTTTCGTTGGTGTCGGCAAGCAATCCCATGTTTTGTATTTTTTTTCTGAAATTCCGGGTATCCAGCTTTTTGTCCAGGATAACTTCGTACAGGGTTTGAAGTTGTGTCAGCGTAAATTTTTCGGGTAGCAAATGAAATCCAACCGGATGATAAAGAGCTTCTTCCCGCAGTTTTGTTAGTGCTTCATGTATTATTTCCTTTGTATCGAAAATGACATTCGGAAGATTGTTAATTTCGAACCATTTCAAATTTTTTGCCAGCGCCGAAAGTTTCAGATCGTGATAATCCGGGTTGATAAGGGCGTAATAAGCCACTGTTAAAACCCGGTAATGCGGCACCCTGTTTAATGAACCAAAGGTTTTTACCTGTTTCAGGTAAACATCATTGAGGCCGGTGGCTTTTTGTAAAATCTTTTTTGCATAGCTGTTTAAATCTTCTTCGGTAGGCAAATGAGTTCCAATTAATCCCCAGAAATCTTCTGAACCAAGCGCAGGATTTTTTTCAAAAAGGATTTTAATTTCCTCGTATTCCTGTTTGGTAGTAAGAAAAGTTTCAAGAAGTTCCGGTTCGGCCTGCCAAAGCAAAACATTCAGTTTATCGTTTTTAAAACCGAAAATAACACAATCAACTGATACGTTTTTTAGAATCATAAGCTTGAAATTTTAACAAATGTACTAATTGAGATTTTATTTTTTCTGAATTTCGTCATTAACTTTAATCTCCGGCATCGCGCTCCTGTCCGTTCTTTTCGGTTTGGTTAAGTTTTTACTGAAAAACAGATTCATTTTTCAATAAACGGTTACCTTTGCACCGCAATTATAATTGAAAAGAATGGCATTGAAATGTGGAATAGTGGGTTTACCCAATGTTGGTAAATCAACTTTATTTAATTGTTTATCAAGCGCAAAGGCACAGTCTGCAAATTTTCCTTTTTGTACAATTGAACCGAATATTGGAGTGATTACTGTTCCCGACGAACGGTTAATCCGGCTGGCAGAAATCGACCACCCAAAACGAGTGGTGCCAACAACCATCGAAATAGTTGATATTGCCGGCCTGGTAAAAGGCGCAAGCAAAGGGGAGGGGCTGGGCAACCAGTTTTTGGGAAACATCCGCGAAACTGATGCTGTTATTCATGTTCTTCGCTGTTTCGAAAATGACAATATAACTCATGTTGATGGCTCAATAAATCCGGTGCGCGATAAGGAAGTGATTGATATGGAACTCCAGTTGAAAGATTTGGAAACCATTGAAAACCGGATAGACAAACTGGAAAAGCAGGCGCGTCATGGCAACGATACGAAAACCAAAAAAATGTTTGAATTGGCGTTGCGCTACAAAACTGTGCTGGAAGAAGGTAAATCGGCACGGACATTAAAACTGAATGACGAAGATGCAAAAATTGCCAGGGAATTTTTCCTGCTCACCAATAAACCGGTGTTGTATGTTTGTAATGTGGATGAAGCTTCGGCAAAAGATGGAAACCGGTTTGTAAATGCGGTGAAGGAAGCGGTTAAGGATGAAGATGCCGAATTACTTGTAATTGCCGCTGCCACTGAAGCCGACATTGCAGAACTGGAGGAATACGAAGAAAAACAGCTTTTTTTGGAAGAACTTGGGTTGGAAGAGCCGGGTGTAAATAAAATGATTCATGCCGCATATAAATTGTTAAATCTGCAAACTTTCTTTACCACCGGCGCTGACGAAAGCCGTGCCTGGACCTTCGTAAAAGGTACAAAAGCACCGCAGGCAGCCGGCATTATCCATACCGATTTCGAAAAAGGTTTTATTAGAGCTGAAGTAATTAAATACGAAAACTACGTAAAATTAGGTTCGGAACATGCCTGCCGCGAAGCCGGTAAAATAGCAGTGGAAGGGAAAAGTTACACAGTTCAGGATGGCGACATTATGCATTTCAGGTTTAATGTGTAGCTATCAGAAAAGAAAAACCAGATTCTATATATTTTTAATATCAAAAAAGGCTGCCCTTTTAATTTCAGGCAGCCTTTTCCATTTATTATATCTGTTTGTTACCGTGCTTGTGGTGCATCGGTCATATCTTTAATCACACCGTTTTTATCCACTTTTATACTCACGTCTTTTGCAATTTCCAAAATAATCGTGGTTTCTTTTACTTCCACAATTTTGCCGTAAATACCACCGGTAGTTACAACTTTGTCGCCTTTGGCAAGTCCTTCCCTAAACTTGCGCACTTCTTTCTGACGTTTCATCTGCGGGCGGATCATAAAAAAATAAAACACCACCACTATCAGCAATAAGGGCAGAAAACTCATTAAAGGATTGGCATCTTCTCCCTGGGGCTGCATCATTAAAATAATATTCATCATTGCTAAAAAATTTTTAATATTTAAATTCCAATAGTTCGTTATTTACTTCGGCAAAAATAGCTAAATGTTTTGGTTCTTTCACATTTGCTTCAACAGTAATGGGTTTAAACTGCTTTCCGAACAATCCCGATGTATTAAATTCCACTTCAATAAATCCTGTTTCTCCGGGCTTTACCGGTTTGTCGGAATAGCTGGTTGAAATGCAGCCACAGTCGCTTTCAACATTTTTAATAATCAAATCACTGGTTCCGGAATTGGTAAATGTAAAAGAATAAACTATTGTTTCACCAGATTCGAGAAGACCAAAATCATGTATTTCCTCTTTAAATTCAACTGTTGTTTCCGGTTGCATTGTTTCTGCATTTTGCTCCTGTTTATCCTGTTTCGGAGAACTGCAGGCCATAAAAACAGCGATGAATATGAGCAATAACGGTTTCATTTTTTATTCGCCAACCAATCCGCGGCCGGTTTTATTCACTTCACCTGATTTCTTTAAATCCTTCAGCGTTTTGTCCAGAATGCCGTTAATGAAATTGCGGCTTTTTTCAGTGCTGTAATATTTCGAAACTTCGATGTATTCATTCAGCGAAACTTTAGTTGGAATGGATGGAAAGTATAAAAATTCGGTAATTGCCAGTTGCATAATCAGGATATCCATAAACGCAATGCGATCCAAATCCCAGTTTTTAGAATGTTCCTTAATAAATGCAAGTAATTCGTCGTGGTTGATAATGCTTTTGCGCAACAAATCTTTGGCAAAATCCCGATCTTCCTCATCTTTAAAAAGCGGCAGCAAACGCTGGTCAGTATCCGATAATTCGTTAAATTTTTTCAGTGTTTTGGAAATCATTGAAACCACAAATTCAACATCGTCATTCCAGTAAATACTCTGTTCCTCCAGCACTTCGTACAAATCTTCAGCTATCAGAATTATTTTATTGAAAACTTTGTCCACAAATTTGCGGTCGTCCATAAACGAGCGGGTTTTGTCGTTCATGTATTCCTTGTAAAAATCCGATTCCACCAAAAACAGGTACAACTCTTTTATCAGTTCCGGGTGATTTACCCAGCTCATTTTCTTTTGCTGAAGGTATGCATTCAGCTGGCGGTTATCGCGAAGCTGGCGGATAACCTGATTGCTGATAAACTTGGTGTTCGGGTGCAAATCTTCGTGTGTTGGCTGGTGTTTGTTGCGTCTTATTTCTATGCGTTGTTCCGCATAATCTGCTATTTCAATAATCAGCGACAAAAGATAATGGTATAAGTCGTAAGTTTTATGTATACAAAAAAACAGCTCTTTCTCAGTGCTATTGAGCGATTTATCGGTGGAAGAGTAATAGGCGTACAACATTTGCAACACCTTTGTACGTATAATCCTTCTGCTAATCATTCTTTAATGAACTTCCTGTTTCGTTTTTAACTGCGGCAAAATTAATCTTTTTTTGAGAATAGGACAGGTTTATTCCCTAATTTCCCGGAAATGAAATTTGAATGTAAAATATTCTAAAATTAAAGGATAATATCCGGCATTGAATATGTTCGGTTGCTGAGGTAAGGTATTTTTGTCGTTCTAAAATTGCCCGGTATGACTTGTATTTCCCGGATTAAAGCCTTTATTGTGTAAAGATTTTGTTAAATCATCTTTTTCTTTCTTTTCCGATAAAACCGGCTGTGTGTTGTTAACTTCTGCTTTTTCGTCAGGCGACTGCTCCTGCCCGTCGTCCTGTTTTTCATCCTCTTCTTCCCAATCAAATTTATCGCGGCGGATGAGGTATTTCCGATAATAAAACGCAAGTATCACCCCGGAAACAGCGCCCCATAAATGACCTTCCCACGAAATTTCAGGATTGATGGGCATCATTCCCCAAATAAGGCCGCCATACAAAAATACAACCACCACCGAAATGGTTAGCAACCGGACATCATTCCGGATAATTCCGCTAACAAAATGAAATGCTGCCAGCGCATAAACAACTCCGCTGGCTCCAATGTGCCAGGCTTCGCGGCCGGCAAGCCACACGCAAATACCGGCCAGCAGGTAAAGCTGAATGAAAATCCGGTACGAAATGCGGCGGTAAAAATAAACCAGCATGGCAGCCAGAATAAAAAAGGGAATGGAATTGGAAATAAGATGCTCGAACCCTGAATGGATAAACGGTGAAAGCAGAATTCCCGGCAACCCTTTTAAATGTAGTGGATAAACTCCCAACCTGACGAAATTATAGCCTCCCACTTGTTCAACAATTTCCACTATCCAAAGCACCACAACAAAAGCTGCCGGAAGAATCAGGCTGTGAAAAAAGATTTTTTTCTCCAGCTCCGGGTCCAGCTTTTTGGGATTACTCGGATAATATCTGAAAAGGCTCATATTTATTTAAACTTCAATTCTAACAATTGTTTTACACTGCAAGTAAAACCGGCACATAATATTGAAATTATCAACGGTTGCGGCAAAGGCGAAATTACTGCAACAACTTTTTAATCAATTCCACAAAATCATGAATATCTTTTTCTGTGGTGTCAAACGAGGTCATCCAGCGAACTTCATTAATTTTTTCGTTCCACATGTAAAAGAAAAATTTTTGCTGCAGGGGTTCTGTTATTTTTTTGGGAATAATGGCAAAAACTCCATTTGCTTCCACCGGCTGGGTTATTTTTATCTCCGGAATTCCGGTCACTTCTTTTTCGAGCAACCGCGCCATTTTATTGGCATGCAATGCTGTTTTCTTCCATAAATCGTTTTTAAAATATGCCAGAAACTGTGCGCTCACAAAACGCATTTTGGAATAAAGCTGCATGCTTTGTTTGCGGATGTATTTGGTGTTTTTCGTTAATTCCGGATTAAAAAAAAGAACAGCTTCACCCAGCATCATTCCGTTTTTTGTTCCGCCAAACGAAAGAATGTCCACACCGCAATCTTTTGTAAATTCCCTGAATTCAAGGTTTAATGCTACAGCTGCATTGGCAATCCGGGCGCCGTCCATGTGCAGCAGCATATTGTTTTGGTGGGCCAGTTCAGCCAACGCTTTAATTTCGGCAGGCCGGTAAACAGTTCCCATTTCGGTAACCTGCGAAATTGAAATCACCCGTGCCTGCGAATGATGTTCAAAATCGAACCCTTTTAAATGGTGCTGAATTGCTTCGGGTGTAATTTTTCCGTTAACAGGTTCTACCGGCAACAATTTGCAGCCGGTAAACTTTTCAGGAGCGCCACATTCATCTTCCTGAATATGTGCGGTTTCGCCACAAATAATCGAATTAAAACTTTGTGTTACAGTCGAAAGCCCCAGAACATTGGCTCCCGTGCCGTTAAAAACAAAAAAAACTTCGGTTTCTTCACCAAATTTGTCCTTGAAAATCCGTGTTGCTTTTTCGGTAATTGAATCACCGCCATAACCCGTAACATGGCCAACATTTGCTGCTTCCATCGATTTGAAAATAGACGGGTGAACTCCCGAATTATTATCGCTGGCAAATCCTTTCGTCATTTATATATTTTTTAAATTAGTTGATTTTACAGATTCTTTGTAACTTTCAGAACTATTGAAATTGCGTATAAAGTAAGGAAAAAACAAAAGCATAAAAAAATGAACCAATCAATTCCATTGTCAGAAAAAATTTATTTGCTGGGAATTCATCCTTCAAAGGGAGGAATTATAATTTCGGCGCGCAAGGCAATGGATTTTGTGCTTCCCGGTTCGCTGTTCATGGAACTTTGGTTAAATAAAAATATCGAATTCGAAAACAAAAGAATTGTCGTCAGGAATTCACAATCGAAGGAGCGGTTGCACCATTTTTTACTCGATAAAATGAAAAAAAAGGACCATCCGGTAAAAATATCCATGTGGATAAGAAAATTGCACTTTTCGTCAAATTTTATCCGGCACGAAATTCAGCAAAGCCTGGTCAGTAAACGCATCATAAAATTGGAAAACCGGCAGTTTCTTTTTTTTCGCTGGAAAAAACCTGTTTTAATTAACAAACAACCGGTTTTTCATTTGGTGGACAATATAGAAAAGCAAATTTTTTATGGCACACCCAATGAAGAAGAAATTCTGTTGCTTTCGTTTTTAAAGCCTGCAGGTTTGCTAAAAAGAATTTTTCCGGAAAGAACAAAACGAAACCAGGCAAAAATCCACATCAAAAAACTAACAGTTGAGAATCCGGTTTCCGTTGAAGTAGCCCGTGCAATCAGGGCTTCGCAGGCAGTTGCCGCCTCGGTTGCTACATCGGCTGCCATTGGTTCGCATTAGAAAAACGCTTTTCAAAACTGAACAGATTTTTTTTGTTTTTGTTGAATTCTGAAAAACCAGTTATAAAATTATGAGCATGATTCAAAAAATTGTTGTGTTCTGGTTCCGCCGCGATTTGCGAGTAAACGACAATCATGGTTTTTATCAGGCACTAACCTCCGGTTTTCCGGTACTTCCGGTATTTATTTTCGATACTGAAATATTAAATAAAGTTGCTTCGAAAACCGATGCACGGGTTACTTTTATTTATAATGAAGTTCAGAAATTAAAAGCAATTTTTGAAAAACAGGAGAGCTCCTTTAAAGTGTTTTACGGAAAACCTTTGGATGCCTTTGAGCAGTTGGTAAAAGATTTCGAAATAATAAAGATTTATGCGAACAAAGATTATGAACCTTATGGCATTCAGCGCGATATAAAAGTCCGCTCTTTTTTAAATGAACACGGAATTGAATTTTTACTGTTTAAGGATCATGTTATTTTCGAAGAAAATGAAGTTGTTAAAGATAACGCAGAACCCTATTCTATTTTTACACCATACAGCAAAACATGGAAAAAACTATTGAAACAGAATGGGATACAGTTTTTTCCTTCCGACGAGTACATTGGTAATTTATTTAAAGTACTGCCGCTTGCATTGCCGGAATTAAAGGAGATGGGTTTTCAAAAAAGCGAAATGAATTTTCCGTCGTCCTATATTTCGAGAGATGTTATACAAAATTATGCCGAGGTGCGCGACCTGCCGGGCATAAGAGGAACCACGCGCCTTGGAATTCATTTGCGGTTTGGAACCGTGAGCATCCGGGAACTTACTCGCATTGCATCTGAATTGTCGGAGGTTTTTTTAAATCAACTTATCTGGCGCGATTTCTTTATTTCTGTTCTATGGCATTTCCCCGAAGTGGTGGATAAAGCATTCAAACCAAAATACGATTTTATTAAATGGCGGAACGACGAAAAGGAATTCAGGCAGTGGTGCAGGGGAGAAACAGGTTACCCGATTGTGGATGCCGGAATGCGCGAGATGAATGAAACCGGATTTATGCACAACCGGGTGCGGATGGTTGCAGCAAGTTTTTTAATAAAACACCTGTTAATCGACTGGCGGTGGGGAGAAGCTTATTTTGCCGAAAAACTGCTGGATTATGAACTGGCATCGAACAATGGAAACTGGCAATGGGTGGCCGGCAGTGGGTGTGATGCAGCTCCCTATTTTCGGATTTTTAACCCGGAAAGTCAACAGAAAAAGTTCGATTCCGAGAATAAATATATAGCAAAATGGATTCCTGAATTTGAAACTTCAGACTATCCGCAGCCAATGGTCGAACATCAGCATGCACGCGAAAGAGCATTAACAGCATACAAACTGGCCATTAATGAAAATGCAGAATAACAATTCATAAAGTGCATTTCAATCCGGTAAACCTTGGTTAATTTTAAATAATCAGAAATAAAAAAAGCACCAGGTTCTTTCTGCTCAACCGAAGGTTTTTATGGGCATTATTTCTATTTGAAGGATTGGATTTTAATTCTTCAAAAAAATAAACTTGATTCTATGTTTATTAAATCTAAATAAGCATTAACTTGTATCTGTTTAAAAGTTAATAAATTAAAATCAGGTTATGAAAGAAAAGAATGCAAACAAAGGAAAAGCAGGAGCTATTGTTGTTGCAATTGCGCTGTTATTGGCAGTATTACCATTTTTCGGAAATGCGCAGGAACAAAATCCCACGGTTTATGCAGTTGTTGAATACATGAAAGTGAAACAGGGAGATGAGCAGAGCTATGTAGACGTTGAACGAAACTACTGGAAAAAAATTCACCAGGAGAGAGTAAACCAGGGGGAAATAGTGCGCTGGATTTTATATGAGGTGCGATTTGCAGGTTCCGGTGATGAATATAATTTTGTGACATCAACAATTGTTGATGATCCTTCTAAACTGGAACTTCCTTTTGAGAATATTGATTTTGAAAAAATTTTTCCGGGTGAAGATATCGACAAAATTAGTGAAGAGACTTTGCAAAGCAGGCAGCTGGTAAAAAGAAACATGATTCAGATGATTTCATCAGTAGAGCCGGATAGCGGGCCTTCTCCTTTTGAATATATTGAGGTTGATTTTATGAAAGTTAAACCCGGAATGGGTGGAGCTTATGTTGATGTGGAAAATAACGTGTGGAAGCCGGTACACAAGGAATTTATTAATGATGGTTCGCGTGTTGGCTGGTCGTTGTGGCAAACCATTTATCCTACTGGTTCAGGTCTTGATTTTCAGTATGCCACTGTAAATTACATTAAAGATTTTTCAAAAATTAATGCTGCAGATTATAATGGAGCTTTTGCCAGAGCTCATGCTAATGAAGATGCAAATAAATTAATGGATGATACTAATAATTCAAGGGAAATTGTTCGTGCCGAACTGTGGAGAGTAATAGATGCTGTGGGAAGGTAAAAGTTGATTTTTTAATAAGAAAAAAGAGCCCATTTTTAAATGGGCTCTTAATTGGAGGCTGAACAATTATTCAGCCTTTAATTTTTATTTCAACCTATCTTTTCAATACTTTGTATTTACCGATAGTTTGATTTTGTTCGCTGATAACAATCATATACATTCCTGCAGGATGGCTATCCAGTGAAATCGTTTCCAGATTGCTCTGAACTTTAACGTCACTGACGTTTGCACCCATTGAATTGTACACGCGAATCCGTTCGCCAGCTTTCACGCCTGAAATATTTACGTCTCCGCTGGTCGGGTTCGGATAGAGCTGGATATTCAGTTTATTGTTCAGTTTTGCTGAAGTTGAAATTTGAATATCGTACATTACTTCAACCAATCCATCGGCAGATGTAACTTTCACCATATCACCTGCACTCAATGTTCCTGAATTTTTCTCCGTGCCATCTGCACCAACAATTATTGCTGTTGCCCCCATGGAAGGAGTAATCCTGGAGTAGAAAGTACTTAAGTCGGTGCTTCCTGTTAAACCTCCTTCAATAGTCATATTCACCTGATCGACATTGTAAACATTTGAAGTTACATAAGCCAGGTAAGTAGTTGACTGAATGTACTCGGTGCGCAACATCGACAGATAGTATGCACTTTGCACTTCACCGTTTGGCGATGTAACCACTACTTTATCATCCTGGTAAATCTGTCCGTCGGTTCTTTCGAGGCCTGATTTATCTATGATTTTAATTGAAGCCCCAACAGACGGAACCACATTTGAAAGGAATGCATCAACAGAAGTTCCGCGCGGAACATACTCAATTAACATGTCTCTTTGGTCAACAGTGTAAACATCAGAGGTCAGGAAAGCTGAGCTTTCTGAAGCCTGTGGCTGCAACTGGTAAAGAATGGAAGTAACGCCATCTTCGGCAACAACTTCAAAATAAGTGTTGTGGTTTACCGTCACACTTACATACGAAGTATCGAAATTGAGCATGGTCAGCGGCACATAAGCGCCTTCGCCATCAATAACTGTAAGCGAGGCACCATTCGGAACAATAATATTGGATAACAAAGTGTTAATCTGAGTTCCGTATTCAAACCCGCTGATAGTAGCTTTCCCCATTTCGGCAGCATTGTTTTCTCCGGCAACTGCAGAAGGCTGCTGAGTAATTTCAATCTGGTATTTTGATGAAACAAGAACTGCATCTGAGTTCAATCCTGCTTCAGTAACATCCAGAACGATATTTAGTAGTGTTGGTGCTGTCGGCTGATAATACAACCAAAGTATCATTCATGCTCAGCAAAGCATCCATTGCCAGTTCGCTTCCATCTGCGGTACTTTTAACTGTCAGCGTCTGGTTTTCGTTGGCTTTCACCACATTGCTGAACAGGTCGGCAACAGTTTGTCCGGTGCGTACACCACGGATTTCTTCGTTCATGGAATAACCATCGCTCACTTTGTAAACAATTGAAGAAACTGTTGACATGTAATGTGTTGGCGTATACATGAAGTGTTGTCCTATATCATTTCCAATATTCAGAATTTCAAATGGCCAGCCAACATTTCTTTTCTGCCAATAAGCACGGTCAGTGTATGTCCATTCTGCATCTTCCGGAGTTGTACCGAAAGAACCTTTATAATCTGGATTTCCTTTGTAAATTTCAGGTTTTCTCATCCAGTTTGAAGTCATCGGTATTTCTATTCCACCAATTACCCAACTGGCATCTTCGCCCATACCAAACGACTCAATCAATTCGAAATCATTCGGGTCGGTTGCTGGTTTCAGGCCAAGTTTAATGGAGTCGTTCAAAATTTTGAACAGGTACCATTCTGAATTCGACCACTGACGAACCGGGCTCTTATCTATTCCTACCGGTTCACCCCATGGATTGTGGATTTGATCATTTAAATTGTTAAACTGGACATCCAGCTGAGCAGGTACCGGCCATACATAATCGGGCAACCAATCAGGATGTGCAGCACTTTCAGTTCTGATGTCGCCCAGGGCAAAAACATCGCCGGGTTGTACAATTGGATTTACATTAAGATCCTGTACCAATGTAGCAGGACTTACCGCCCATGTAGCTTCATCCACCCATTTGTAACCGGGAACATATTTGGTGTATCTGTCCGGCCAGTTTTCAGGTGCACCGGAAGAAGAGATCATATCTGCCGGATTATGAATCCAGTTCATGGCAATCATGTAATTACTTAAGTCGAGTGGCTGGTTTCCCGGGTTCATAATTTCGGCAAAACTGTTGTTCCACTGATCCCAGAAAACAAACTCAGAAAGGAAAGGCTCAGCTTTATACGGCTGGATTTTTGAAATGTCTTTTTCCTTAATCAGTTCAACATTGTATGTATTTACAACACTGTCATCTTCGGCGGTTACAGTATATTTTACTGTGCGTTGATCTACTGTGCCGGAAAGTGTTGTGGCACGCGATACATCAACTTTAGCATTCAGGTTTTGCGATTTGGCAATAAGTGCCGGAATTCCATCTACATCAAAAGGAACCTGAACGCGGTAATTGTAAGTTGTAGGATTGAAATTCGGAATAGTATCGCCCATCCAGCCAAAAATACCGCGGTAGAAAGACGGAATATCAGGCCATGTAATAGCCGATAAATAAGCATTGTGATTTGGATCGTACGCACGCATCTGAATGTAATATTCTTTTACATCGCCATTTTCGGCGGTTACCACGAGTTTATCGCCATTTTTCAAGTCGGGGCGTTCAACGCCGTCAACGTAGTCAAAATTCCATGTTGCATTTGGCGCTTTTTCCAGGCGTTCCAGCAAACTGTCGGCACGTGTGGCGTAAGGAATTCCAAAAAGCACACCGGTAATTGTATCAATACCTGATTCGTGCTGGGTAACCCATGGCCAGTCAACATAACCCTGCTGGTTGTCGTCTCTCCACCAGGCATTAGGACCTGCATCAACATTTGAAACAGGAACTACAATATTGGCATCGGCAGTTGGTGCTGCAACTTCAATATCAAAAGTGGCTTTATCAAGGTCATTTCCACAAACATACACGATCAGCTGGTCGCCGGTTTGGGCTGCAAAAGTCAGCGAATCTTCGTAGCTTGGATTTAAAACATACTCCCATGCAATACCGGGTTTTCTTTTCATCTGGTGCATGATACCGTCGCCTCTGCGAACTCCCCACGGAACAATTAACTTTTTGTTGGCGAAGTCAACATCAACGATATCCGATTCCAGTGTATTTTCATCAAGATTGTAATTACCGTGGTTGCCAACTGTCCAGAACACATCTCTCCAGCTGCTTCCGGAGAATTTAATCGGAATCCATTCCGAATCTTCCAGACCAACACCGCGTGCATCGGCAAAATTCAAATTACCTTTTTTCACACTGTATTTACGTACCAAAATTGAGTTGGAAACTGCGCCTTCAACACCGGCAACGGCATAACCAGCATCCCGGTTCTGTCCTTCATTGTCGAAAACACCACCAACCTGGTCGATAACCACTGAATCGGTTTCTGACAGATGCTGTTCGAGATACCAGGCACTGCGACCGCGCCAGTTGGTAAAAGCAGGTTCAATAGTTCCGCCACCTTTTGGGCTCACGTAAGTTGTTACACTGTCGGTTTCGTCGCCTTTTGGTTCTGCAACATGAATTAACAAATCGGCCAGTTCATACAACTCAGGTTGTTTGTACCTTGGATTTGTAAACCCGGGAACTTTTTTGTTGTATTGGGCCGGGCCAAAATCATAGGCAGTGGTAATTACATAAGATTCACCTGGAGCCAGTATTACTGCCGGAAGATAAAACCAATCTGTACCCGGATCCCATGGGTCGGCATAAACATCGTTGATGGCCGGATCCCATGGCGCTATTTTACCCCATTTAAACTGACTTAAATCAACAGGTTCGTCCCCCATGTTGGTAATTTCGGCGTAGGTATTATCCACGCCAACTCTCAGCGCTTCTGAAATTATCAGAGAGCGGATGGTATCCTGTGCTTGCAGAACACCACCGGAAATGAGTAAAAAGAAAAGTAAAAGTTTCAATTTCATACAATTTTTTAATTTAAGTGTTAATGATATTGGTACAAGTAATCTTTCAAACTATTCAAATTTTAGTTTCCTCCATATTTTTTTATCCGGTTAATAATTGCCGGCAGCTTTTGCCACCGGCAATCTTAAACTTTAGATACTATGAAATTAAACCACCCTTTGGCATGAAAACATGCTTCAGGATGACATTAAACTTTCGATAAAAAGAAAACATTTATGATTGTTAAATATTGATTTTTGATTCACAAATAAAACCAATAATGAATAAAATCCAAAAAGTGGAAAAATTTGTCATTATTGTGTATTTCCAGAATAAGTGCTTCTATAAACTGGCAGTCAATTTGGTACTACCGGTTGAGGTTAATTTTGAAGACAGAAAATTATCATGAGTTAATGTTTTGAATTACATTCTGTTAATTCATATATGTTAATAAATTGCAAATATTTTTACAGAAAGAGCAATGAAAATTTCAACACAAATTGTTTGGTTTTTCCAATAAAATTATAATTTTCTAATATTCATGCAGCTACGGTTATTAAAAGGAAGTGTGAGTTTAGTTTACCCGGTAAACAGGTTTTTTTAAATTGAAACTTCAATTTGCAGACAGCTATTACTTTTCAACCATTGGTTCGTTAATGCTGATGCAGTGAAACCCCCCGCTGAAGTAATTTAAATCAGTAGCCGGAATCTTGATAATTTCTTTGGAAGGAAACACTTTTTTAAAGGTTTGTTCAACTTTATTTTCTTTTGTTTGATAATCTTGCCGGTTATTATTTTTACCCAAATATGACGGCATAATTACAAAAGAATTGGTAACGATAAAATTGAGATAACTGGTAACAGGAGTAACATATTTTTTTGAGTCCCCGGTTGAATTATCAACAACGAATAAGGGAGCAAAAGGGACTTTAATTATGTTGAATTTTTTCCCGTTCTGATCAGTTGAATGGATTAGAATTTCATAATTTTCATCCAATCGTTTTTTTGCTTCAGTCATTATTGGATGACGTTTTGCTTCATCTTCCGTAATGCTGCTGATGAGAATTGTTTCAGCATTGACAAAGCGACAAAATTCATCAACATGGCCATTTACTCCGTTTGGATATATCTGGTTAAACAGTGGTCCGTTCAGTTGGTTGTCGTCTTGCGGAATGCCCTGTTTCAGCCAGATAACTTTTTTGAGTTTCAGGTTCGTTATGATTTCATTTTCAATTTGTTCTTTGGTTTTTGGTTTATTTACATCCAGTTCGTGTGTTTCGCAAAGAATTATAGTGCCTTTGCCGTTTACTTCTCTTGCACCCCCGGTACTGTTTAAAGTGCTTTGTATTAATGGAATATTTTGTTTGGCAGCAATTTCTTTGCTTAAAGTCTGATATTTCCCAAAGTATTTAAAATTGACTATTTTTCTTTCACCGCTGTTATTTATGAGATAGACCGGACCGTAATCTCTGATCCAGACATTTTCAGGTTTTTGATTGAGTTTTACGAATTGAATGTTCTGAAAATTACAACCGTATTTTTTAAGCATGGAATGCATTCCGGTTGTATCGTTTTTATGTTCTCCGATATACAGTGTCACTTTGTCTTTGGCCGAAATTACCGACACCAGTTCCGGTACAATTTCATAAAAATCGGCCGACCAAACAAAGCAGGTGGAAGCAGAAGGTGCAAAATCTGCCGGATGAAAAAGCGGAGCAGCCTTTTGGGCCTTGTCGCACGAACCCAGTGAAAACAGCAAAACAATTGTAAATAGAAATGTTACCTTAAACTTCATACAAGTTCATTTCGTAAATCATCATTCAAAAATATCTTTTATTATACAAATTCAAAAAGTTGTTTCTTTTAAACTGGAATTCTTTCGTTTTATTTTGAAGTAAAAAAAAGAGGCTGAATTCGAATTCAGCCTCTTTTTTTAATCAATATATTTTCTTCAACCTATCTTTTCAATACTTTGTATTTACCGATAGTTTGATTTTGTTCGCTGATAACAATCATATACATTCCTGCAGGATGGCTGTCCAGTGAAATCATTTCCAGATTGCTCTGAACTTTAATGTCACTGATGTTTGCACCCATTGAATTGTACACGCGAATTTTTTCGCCAGCTTTCACGCCTGAAATATTTACTTTTCCGCTGGTTGGGTTCGGATAGAGCTGGATATTCAGTGCATTGTTCAATTTTGCTGAAGTTGAAAATTGAACATCGTACATTGCTTCAACCATTCCGTCGGCAGATGTAACTTTCACCATGTCACCTGCACTCAATGTTCCTGAATTTTTCTCTGTGCCGTTTTCGTCAACAACAATTGCTGTTGCACCCATGGCAGGAGTAATCCTTGAATAGAAGGTATTCAGATCGGTACTTCCTGTTAAACCACCTGAAATGGTCATATTCACCTGATCTACATTGTAAACATTTGAAGTTACATAGGCCAGGTAGGTAGTGGTTTTGATGTACTCGGTACGCAACATCGACAGGTAGTATGCGTTTTGCACTTCACCGTTTGGTGATGTAACCACCACTTTATCATCCTGGTAAATCTGTCCGTCGGTTCTTTCGAGGCCTGATTTATCCACGATTTTAATCGAAGCTCCAACTGACGGAACCACATTTGAAAGGAATGCATCAACAGAAGTTCCGCGCGGAACATACTGAATTAACATATCTCTTTGGTCAACAGTGTAAACATCAGAGGTTAAGAAAGCTGAACTTTCTGAAGCCTGTGGCTGCAACTGGTAAAGAATGGAAGTAATTCCGTCTTCGGCAACAACTTCAAAATAGGTGTTGTGGTTTACCGTTACACTTACATACGAAGTATCGAAATTGAGCATGGTCAGCGGCACATAAGCGCCTTCGCCGTTAATTACTGAAAGTGATGCACCGTTGGGTACAATAATATTAGATAACAGGGTATTAATCTGGGTTCCGTATTCAAACCCGCTGATAGTAGCTTTGCCCATTTCGGCAGCACTGGCTCCTTCAGCAACAGCAGAAGGCTGCTGGGTAATTTCGATATTGTATTTGGAAGATTCCAGAACAGCATCTGAATTCAATCCTGCTTCAGTAACTTCCAGAACGTATTTAGTAGTATTGGTGCTATCGGCTGATAATACAACCAATGTATCGTTCATGCTCAGCAACGCATCCATACCAAGTTCATTGCCACTTTCAGTTCCTACAACTTTTAAGGACTGACCTTCATTGGCTTTTACCACATTGCTCATCAAATCGGCAACGGTTTGTCCGGTGCGTACGCCACGGATTTCTTCATTCATAGAGTAGCCGTCGCTCACTTTGTAAACAATTGAAGAAACTGTTGACATGTAATGCGTAGGCGGATTCATAAAATGCTGTCCGATGTCGTTTCCGATATTCAGCAGTTCATAAGGCCATCCGGCATTTCTTGCCTGCCAGTAAGGTTGATCCGTTTTAGTCCATTCTGCATCATCCCAATTTGTTCCAAATGAACCTTTAAAATCCGGATTTCCTTTATAGATATTTGGTTTTCTAATCCAGTTGGTAATCATTTGGGCTGCTTCGCCACCAATAACCCAATCTGTTTCTTCACCCATACCAAGTGTTTCAATCAATTCGAAATCATTTGGATCAGTTGCTGGTTTCAGTCCAAGTTTTACTGAGTCATTCAGAATTTTGAACATATACCATTGAGAATTAACCCATTTGCGAACCGGACTTCCGTTATCACTTACTGCTTCTCCCCAGGGATTTTCATAAGTTTGATTTCCGGTATAATTGTTAAACTGCACATCCAGTTGTCCGGGAACCGGCCATACATAATCTGGTCCCCATGAAAAGACGGTTTGTCCGTCCTCAGCAATATATCCCATTGCAAATACATCGCCGGGTTGTACAATCGGGTTTACGTTCAGGTCCTGCACCAGTGTGGCGGGGCTAACAGCCCATGTAGCTTCATCAACCCATTTGTAACCTGGAACATATTTATCATAGCGATCAAGCCATTCATCAGTTCCTGCTCCTGAAGTAATCATATCAGCCGGATTGGTAATCCAGTCCATAGCAAACATATAGTTGCTTAAATCAAGTGGCTGGTTTCCCGGGTTCATAATTTCAGCAAAACTGTTGCTCCACTGATCCCAGAATACAAATTCTGAAAGGAAAGGCTCAGCATTGTAAGGCTGAATTTTGGAAATATCTTTTTCTTTAATCAATTCAACATTATAGGTGTTTGTTACACTGTCATCTTCAGCGGTTACTTTAAATTTTACTGTCCTTTGGTCGACAGTACCTGAAAGAGAAGTAGCACGTGTTACATCCACTTTTGCATTTAAACTTTGCGGTTTTGCAATAAGTGCCGGAATTCCATCCACATCGAAAGGTACCTGAACACGGTAATTATAAGTTGTAGAATTGAAATTAGGGATAGTGTCACCCTTCCATCCGTAAATGCCTTTGTAGAACAATGGTATATCGGGCCATGTAATGGTTGACAAGGAGGCATTGTGATTAGGACTGTATGGCTGAACCTGGATAAAATATTCTTTGGTATCGCCATTTTCGGCAGTTATCACCAGTTTATCGCCATTTTTAAGATCCGGGCGTTCAACGCCATCAACAAATTCGAAATGCCAGGAAGCATTGGAAGCTTTTTCCAAACGTTCCATTAAACTATCGGTACGGGTTGCATAAGGAATACCATACCAGGTCCCGGTAATGGTATCAACACCTGATTCATGTTGGGTAATTCTTGGCCAGCCCAGAATACCTGCTTCATTGTCATCTCTCCAGCCGCCTCCCGGATCAAGGTTTGAAACGGGAACTACGATATTGGCATCTGCTGTAGGTTCTGCAACAACAATATCAAATGTTGCAACATCCAAATCATTACCGGCAACATAAATAGTTATCTGGTCGCCGGTGCGTGCGGCAAAAGTTAAAGAATCTTCAAAAGCCGGAGAAAGGTGATATTGCCATGCAACACCTGGCTTTCTTTCCATGTGATGCATTATGCCGTCGCCTCTGCGAACGCCCCATGGAACGGTTAATGTTTTGTTTGCAAAATCTACATCAATATCATCCGATACCAGTGTATTTTCATCCAGGTTGTACGGGCCATGATTACCAACTGTCCAGTAAACATCACGCCATGAGCCTTCGGGGTTTGGAATTGGCATCCATTCCGAGTCTTCCAGACCAACACCACGGGCATTGGCAAAATCGAGGTTACCCTGTTTAACACTGAATTTACGAACAAGTACTGAGTTTCCTGTAGCTCCTGTTACACCCGCTACATCATAGGCTTGGGAAAAGTTTTTTCCTTCATTGTCAAAAACACCATTTACCTGATCCACAACGAAAGAATCCACATCCGATACATGATGTTCAATATAGAAAGCTCCGCGGCCATTCCAGGTTTCAAAAGTCCAGGGGTAAGCATCGCCATAGGTGGCGTCAGTGGTTACACTGTCTGTTGCATCACCTTTTGGTTCAGCTACATGAATCAGGTAATCGGCCAAATCATACATTTCTACCTGTTTCATTCGTTGGTTTCCTTCAAATCCGGGTACTTTTTTCTGGTATTGCTCCGGTCCAAAGTCATAAGCTGTCGTTATAACCCATGATTCGCCGGGTTGAAGAACAACATCGGGTAACATAAAAGATCGGTTACCTTCCGGTACCCAAGGGTCAACCCACACATCAAGCACAGGCTCCGGAATCCATGGACGCATTAAGCCAAATTTGTACTCGCTTAAATTTATGGGCTGATCTCCCATATTAGTAAGCTCAATGTAATTGTCGGGTTGTGCATTGGAGCGCGATTCACTAATTATCAGCGATCGGTAAGGCTCCTGGGCTCTTACAGTAACACTGACAATTAAGAATAAGAAAAGTAAAAGTTTTAATTTCATAGTACTAAAGTTTAATGTTAAAAATAAATTATCAATTAAAAACAAATTCAAATTAATTACAGCAAAGTTGATATTTTTTTTAAACAACTCATAAAAAGAAAATCACAATCAATGAAAGATTTCATTCAAGAGTATAATAAATATTGCATTGCTTTGTTTTAGGAACATTTGGCATCGTTATTCTAGTTGAACATATTAATTTAATTAAACAGCAAGCTCAGTTATTTGTTTTTTATTGTTTTAATTTTTTTAATGAAACTGAACAATTAGCAGATACTTCACAACTGCTGAATTACCGGAAATCATAAAAAATTGATTTGCCTAAATGGCATAAGATAATGTATTTTTTTTGATATTTCTGTCAAAGCAGGCAGTTTTGTTTTTTGGTACAGTTTTTATAAAAATATTTTGATAGTTTTTTTAGCCTTTACAAATAGTTACATTTGTACCGGCTTTTAAGTTGAATTAATAGAAAGAAAAAATGGCTTTTGTAACAAAAGTACTGGGGAAAATCCTGGGAAATAAATCAGAAAGAGATATCAGGGAAATAAATCCGGTAATTGAGCAAATAAAGGAAGAATACAAACGTATTGTTAAATTATCAAACGACGGACTGCGCGAAGAATCTGAAAAACTGAAGCGCATTATCCAGGATCGCATTCAACCCGAAGAAGATGAAATTGCAGAATTAAAAATCAAAGTTGACGAAATTGATATTCGCGAAAGTGAAAAACTGTACGAACGCATTGACAGGCTGGAGGAAATAATAAACGAAAAAATTGAGGAAGTCCTTTTGGAAATCCTGCCAACAGCATTTGCAGTGATAAAAGATACTGCACGCCGGTTTTTCGAAAATGAAAATGTGGAAGTTACCGCCAGCGAATTCGACCGGGATCTGGCTTCAACTCGCGAAAGCATCATTATTAAAGGCGACAAGGCGATCTGGAAAAACCGCTGGATTGCGGGTGGTTCCGAAGTTATCTGGAACATGGTGCATTACGATGTTCAGCTGATTGGAGGTACCGTGCTGCATAAAGGAAACATTGCCGAAATGGCAACCGGTGAAGGTAAAACACTTGCCGCAACACTTCCGGTATTTTTAAATGCACTGGCACGGCGCGGAGTTCACATTGTAACGGTAAACGATTATCTGTCGAAACGCGATGCCGAATGGATGGGGCCAATGTACGAATTCCATGGTTTGTCTGTTGACTGTATCGACAAGCACCAGCCCAATTCAGAGGCACGCCGAAAAGCTTATAATGCAGATATTACCTACGGAACAAATAATGAATTTGGTTTCGACTACCTCCGCGACAACATGTCCATCAATCCTGAAGATTTGGTGCAGCGAAAACATCATTATGCCATTGTGGATGAGGTGGATTCGGTATTAATTGACGATGCGCGTACACCATTGATTATTTCCGGGCCGGTTCCGAAAGGAGAGCACCAGCAGTTTGAAGAATTAAAAGGTTATGTTGAAAAACTGTACCAGACACAACGCGAATTGGTTAACCGTATATTTATCGATGCAAAACGTTTACTCACAAAGGAAAATCAGACGGACGATGAGAAAAAAGAAGGTGGATTATTACTGCTGCGCGCATACAAAGGACTTCCAAAAAACAAATCGATAATTAAGTTCTTAAGCGAAGAGGGGATGAAGGGAATCCTGCAAAAAACTGAAAATTTTTACATGCAGGAAAACAACAAAAACATGCACATTGTTACCGATCCGCTCTATTTTATAATTGAGGAAAAACAAAATTCGGTAGAATTAACAGATAAAGGAATTGACTTAATTTCTGCAGGTTTTGAAGATTCAGAATTTTTTGTTCTGCCCGATATGGGAGCTGTTATTGCCGAGCTTGAAAATTCCGGTCTTCCGAATGAGGAAATTCAGGAAAAGAAAGACCAGTTACTGCAGGATTATTCAGTAAAATCGGAACGCGTCCATACCATCAATCAGCTTTTAAAAGCATACACCATGTTCGAAAAAGACGTGGAGTATGTTGTAATTGACAATAAGGTGAAGATTGTGGATGAACAAACCGGCCGTATCATGGAAGGGCGCCGGTATTCCGATGGTTTGCACCAGGCAATTGAAGCAAAGGAAAGAGTGAAAGTGGAAGCCGCAACCCAGACTTTTGCAACCATTACCTTGCAGAATT
Organism: uncultured Prolixibacteraceae bacterium; assembly: GCA_963771595.1. Taxonomy (GTDB): domain Bacteria; phylum Bacteroidota; class Bacteroidia; order Bacteroidales; family Prolixibacteraceae; genus CAVYUC01. The sequence goes on from CAVYUC010000012.1 coordinate 265,913, forward strand.
ATTTCAGAATGTACCACAAACTCGCCGGGATGACCGGTACTGCCGAAACAGAAGCAGGCGAATTCTGGGACATTTACAAGCTTGAGGTGGTTGTAATTCCGACCAACCGTCCGGTAATTCGGAAAGATCAGGAAGATTTGGTGTATAAAACCAAGCGCGAAAAATACAATGCTGCAATCGATGAAATTGTGAAACTAAACCAGATCGGACGACCGGTTTTGGTTGGTACTACTTCAGTCGAAATTTCGGAATTGCTAAGCCGGATGCTGAAAATGAAAGGCATTAAACACAATGTATTAAATGCAAAACTGCATGCCCGCGAAGCTGAAATTGTTGCCGAAGCCGGAAGGACAGGTGCTGTAACAATTGCAACCAATATGGCAGGACGTGGAACCGATATAAAACTTACTCCTGAAGTTGTGAAAGCCGGTGGTTTGGCAATAATTGGAACCGAACGCCACGATTCAAGGCGTGTAGACCGCCAGTTGCGTGGTCGTGCCGGACGACAGGGTGATCCGGGCTCTTCCCAGTTTTATGTTTCGCTCGAAGACGATTTGATGCGCTTGTTTGGTTCCGGCCGTATTTCAGGGGTTATGGACCGGCTTGGTTTAAAAGAAGGTGAAGTTATTCAGCATTCCATGATTTCAAAATCAATTGAACGTGCACAGAAAAAAGTTGAGGAAAATAACTTCGGAATTCGTAAACGGCTGCTCGAATATGATGATGTAATGAACTCGCAGCGCGAAGTTGTTTACAAACGCCGCAAACATGCCCTTTTTGGCGAACGGCTCGAAGTGGATGTTCTGAATATGATGTACGACTCGGTGGAAGAACTGGTAAATGAATACCAGGGAACAGATCAGTTTGAAGATTTCAATATGGAACTGATGCGTTTGTTGTCCATTGAATCGCCTGTTTCGGATGAAGAGTTTAAAAAATGGAATCCGTCAGAAATTTCTGAAAAAATATATTCCAATATGATTGACGGATATAACCGGAAAGTGGAAGTTATTTCAAAACAGGCTTATCCGGTTATTAAAAATGTGTACGAAACAAAATCGCAGGTTTACAAGAATATTGTTGTTCCGATTTCTGACGGAAAAAGGGTGTTTCAGATTGTTTGCAACCTTGAAAAAGCTTACCAGAACAAAGGTAAAGAGCTGGTAAAATCGTACCAGAAACAGATTGTTTTAAATACCATTGATGAAGCATGGAAAGAACAGCTGCGCGAAATGGACGATTTGAAACAGTCGGTTCAGAATGCCACTTACGAACAAAAAGATCCATTACTGATTTACAAGTTTGAATCGTTCAATTTATTTAAATTATTGGTTAACAAGGTGAACAAAGATGTAGTTTCTACTCTGATGAAAGGCCACATTCCAATTCAGAGCGCCGAGCAGGTAAAAGAAGCAGAAACGCGGAAGAGAATGGATATGAGCCGGTTTAAAACACAGAAATCGGATTTGCCCGGAACCGAAAATGCCATGGAAGGGGCAAATACGCAAACACAGGAACGTTCGCGGCCGCAGCCGGTGAGAGTGGAGAAAAAAGTGGGACGGAATGATCCTTGTCCGTGCGGTAGCGGCAAAAAATACAAACAATGCCACGGAAGGGGCTTGTAATAAAATTCATCTTTTTTGAACAGTAAATCATGATCAACTTTCTGAGCTACATTCACTGGAATGTAAATCCCGAAATCTTTAGCCTTGGCCCGTTATCCATCCGCTGGTATGGTTTGTTGTTTGCCACCGGGTTTTTGATTGGTTACTACATTGTGGAGCGGATGTTTAAATACGAAAACGAAAACCTGAAATGGCTCGACAGTCTGTTCGTGTATTTAATTGTTGCCACTGTAATCGGTGCGCGGCTGGGGCATGTATTTTTTTACGGCTGGGATTATTATTCGCAGCACCCGGGCGAAATATTAATGGTGTGGCATGGCGGACTGGCAAGTCATGGTGGGGCAATGGGAATATTGGTAGCCATGTTTCTTTATTCCGTGTTTGTTACCAAACGTTCCATGCTGTGGACACTTGACCGTGTGGTAGTTCCAACGGCTTTGGTCGGCGCAATGATAAGAACCGGCAACCTCATGAATTCAGAAATTTATGGCGTTCAGACCGATTTGCCCTGGGGTGTTATTTTTGAACGAAACGGCGAAATTGTTCCCAAACATCCAACCCAGATATATGAAGCTCTGGCTTACCTGCTGGCGTTCGGAATTTTAATGTACCTGTACTGGAGAACCAACGCGCGAAAAAAACAGGGACTCCTGCTGGGGGCTTTTTTCATTCTTATTTTTAGCGCCCGCTTTTTTATTGAGTTTATTAAAGAAGATCAGGAAGCTTTTGAAGCCGGAATGGCGCTGAACATGGGGCAGTGGTTAAGTATTCCATTTGTTTTATTCGGGATTTTTCTGGTGGTGAGGGCAATTAAACGTCCGGAAAAAGTGTACAGCAAATCCAGATAAATTGGCGTTTTTCTGCCGTCCGGAATTTCAATTTGTATTATTCTTCCTTGTATCCTGATTTCATATTTTTTTGGATTTGGATAAATAAAAGATATTTTTGACCAGGTTAAAAATGAATTCAGATGATGTTGATTAGGCGGGTTTTTTCGATTTTATTCCTTGGTTTATTATTGGTTTTTTTAGCGGATTCCTGCAAAAACAGCGAAACCGGTAACGATTTTGTTTATCCGGCAGATTTCGATCCTTCCGCTTCAACCTGTTTTTTCTGGACCGCTGATTTTCATCAGATTGTAGCACAAATTGCCGGAATAATTTCAGCAAAAGATAAAGTAACATTGTATGTTGGTAAAAAAGATGCCGATATTGATTTCATCGAAAATACGCTGAAAAAATACCACGGAAACCTTCAGAATATAAAAATTGTACAACTCGAAAAAAATCCAAAAAATGCCTGGATTCGGGATTTTGGGCCGGTTTATCTGGTTAATTCCAAAGGTCAGAAAAAGTTGGTTAATTTTTACTATTACGGAAATCGCCATGTTTTCAATAATCAGATTGCCGAAAAACAAAACATTCCAATTGTTCAGAGCACAATTAGCAGTACCGGAGGCGCTAGAGAAGTAAACGGCAAAGGAACAATGCTTTTGTGCGAAGCGCATGAACTGGAAGAAAATAAACCAAAAACCAAACAGCAAATCGAGGAGGAATTAAAGAATGATTTGTCGCTGAAAAAAATTATATGGCTGAAACAGGGAATTCCGCAGGACGATAGCAAATATAGCGGCCCGCTCTACGACGATGTTTATCCGAATGGCGTAAATGGGCACATGGATGAATTTTGCCGTTTTGCCGATGCGTCAACCATTTTAATCAGCAGTGTTTCCGAAAGTGAAGCAAATTCTCATTCTGTTTTGGCAGAAGCTAAAAAGCGGCTCGATGAAAACTACAACATCCTGGTGAATGCCACTGATCAGGATGGAAATAAATTTAAAGTAATAAAAGTTCCGTACGCACCGCTGGTTATTACCCGCAGGTTAACCTCACAAACAACGGGTTATATGGCAACTGTGGTAACCAGTTACATGAATTTTATTGTGACTAATTCGTTTGTAATCCTTCCATCGTACATGAACAATTCCGACGATTCAAACCGGGAAATATTCTTAGCCAGGGAAAAAGAGGTGGAAAATATCTTCCGGCAGGTTTTTCCTTCAAAAGAAATTGTAAAAGTGGAGGCGGCCGAGTTGAACCGTTTTGGCGGAGGTTTTCACTGCATCAGCATAAACGAACCATTATAACGAATTTCATTTATTCTTTTTTCTTCTTCTTTTCTGATACAGCGGCCGTCCAATAAGGGCAGCAATAATAACAACACCAATGGCGATTAAAGAAACCGGATTTCTTTTAACCTGTTCAATTCCGGCCAGAACTATTGCCGCCACACAGCCAACAGAACCTGCCAGACTTACAAAATAATACTTTGTTTTTTGCCTGAATGCAAGATAGTTCACAGTGCCAAAAGTGATTAAAAAAACGAGGCTGGCCGAATCAACCAAATCGCTTAATGAGCCAATGACAGAAAGAACGGCAGCCAGTCCTGCAATACCAAGTATCGAATAAAAAGGAATTTTATCCTTGTTTTGTTTCGAAAAAATATCCGGAATCTCATCATGTTCGGCCACATTTTGCATTAACCTGCCCGTGGAAAACAACGTTGCATTAATTGCAGAACCGGTAGAAAAAGCTGCTGCAACAGTTACAAGAATTAGTCCGGTTAGTCCCAGGGCTTTTTCACCTGCCACTGAAAGCGCTACTTCTTTTTGTTCAATTAATGTGTTGGCGCCCACCAGCATTGATGCGCCAAAAGTAACCAGCAGGTAAATAACAATAACCGAAATTACTCCCGAAATTGTAGCTTTTGGCAACGTCTTTTCCGGATTTTTAATGTCGCTGTAATCGTAAGAAAGCAGCTGAAATCCTTCGTATGCCATAAAAATAGTTGCGGCGCCCACTATTGCGGCGCTCCATGTTCTGGTTTCATCAATTCCGGCAGTTAATTGCGAAGTGTCCCAGGCAAACAATCCAAAAGCTGAAAGCCCCAGCAGTACAAATAATTTTCCCCAAACTGTAATGATTTCCACGTTTGATGATTCGCCCACGCCTTTCAGATTTACCAGCGCAAAAGCAGCAATAACAACAAATGCGAGTACCCGCGGAAACCAGTCGCCCCAGTTTAACACATGTGCAACATAATGTCCAAAAGTAAAAGCATAAACCGAAATGGTGAAAATATATCCAAGAACAAGCACCCACGAAAGGCTGCCGGCAAGTCCTTCGCGGCTGATTTCGTTTAAAAATGTAAAAGCGCCGCCACATTTTTTGTACTTCAGCGACAACTGGCTATAGCTGTGCGCCGAAATAAGAGCGATTAATCCCGCTAGTAAAAAGCTTAGCCATGCCCACTGTCCGGCTGTATTTATAATTACTCCAAGAACTGAAAAAATACCACCTCCAACCATACCTCCAACAGACATTGACCAGGTAGCATTGAAGTTCATTTTTTTTTCGGTTTTACCCATTCATTTGGTTTTAATTTTGTTTTGTGTTTGATTTGGTGGATGAGTTGCTGTCTTTTTCGTCCGACTTCATCATATCAAGAATTAATCCGGCCCATGTAAAATCTTTGGCGCCATAACCTTCTCCGGTAAACGGATTGTAATATTCTCGAAACCCGCTTTTTTCTATCAGCCGAAGCATGCTTTCCATTAATGTTTTTGCTTTGTCGTTGTGTTTTTTATGAACCAGGTACTTGTGCATAAACCAGTTATTCACAATCCAGGTTGGACCTCTCCAGATATACATGGAAGCTTCCGGATTAAAAGCGGCTTGATTTTGCGCAAGCGACGGAATGGGATGTGGCGTCTGAAATTCGTCGCTCTTGTAAAAATGTTTTTCCATTACCTTTTCGCCAATCTCTTTTGATACATGATCGATAATTATCGGATAGAAAATAGTGGGAGTGAGGATTTTTATTTTTTTATTGTCACGGCCATACGTATCATAAAATGCGGCATCTTCATCATCATACATAATATTCACTATGCTTTTCATTACTTTTTTTGCCAGTTCCTTATATTTCGGTCCGTCGCTGTCACCAGCTACCTGGCAGAGTTCAGCCAATTCTTCCAGGTTTCGGGCATAAATCGAATTAAATCCGGCATCCTTCACGTTGAAATAATTTGCTTTGGCGATTTTTTTCAGATTGTAATTATGGATGAAATTTTTAAAATCGACCCCAACAACTTTGTAAAACAATTTTCTGTTGGCTTTGCCGCTAAAACCAACAACAGGATCAAATGTTGGCTTGAAATCCATTCCCGATTCAAAAGGCGAAATTATCGATAATAAATGATCGCCGTCAAAATCACGGTTATCAGCCAACCAGTTGTAGTAGCGCTTAAGTTTCGGAACCATTTCGTCAACGAAAGCTTTGTCGCCGGTTTCCTCATAAATCCGCAGTACCGAATGCGCAATTAAAGGGGGCTGAATGATGTTACTCATGTGCGGCGATTTTAATTCAAGGATGGTGGAAATTTTCATTTGAAAGAAATCGGCCAAACGGGCAGGCATTATTTTTTTCCAGTAAATAATATTTCCGATAAAACCATCTTCACGCTGAACTGCGAAAAGTGTTCGCAGGTGCTTTTTGGCATGCGACGCTTCGCCCAGTGTCACTAAAATAATTGCATGAAAACAAGTATCCCAAAAATACTGAAACGGGTAGCGTTCAGGCGAAGGTTGCGTAAAACAGTAATGATAATCCATGTTTTTTGCATACCCATGAATCATATTCGAAAACATCAAATCTTTTGCTTTTTTTTGTAAGTCGTTTTTGTTGAGCATTATATTGTTTGTTTTTTAAAAAATCAGCGCAACAATAATAAGGATCAGCAGAAAAATGATTCCCCAAAAAACACCGGGATGCATTGAAAGCCACAATGCAGGGCTCGAACTTTTTGAAATATTGTCGAAGGTGCCGTGTGCGCTGTGATTACCCGGCACCGGTTTCCAAAGATTGTTTTTGCGGTTCGGATCTTCCGGCTCATCAGTTTGCTGTCCTTTAAAACCGGTTTTGGCCATCATTTTATCCAGCAACCCCGGGAAAAATTTATTCCCGATTATCGCCTGGAAAGTTGGCATTGCCACAAATATTTCGCGCCGGTCGTGAACGGCAGAATACAAAATTGCACGTGCAGCAACTTCAGGCTGATAAACAGTTCCCATTGGGCGGGCTTTGTTTGGCAACCGGCTGAGAACCCATCCAAACTGCGTAGTGTTCAGGGCCGGAAGTTCAACCATGGTAACGGTTACGTTGCTTTTGTCGTGTAACAACTCCGATCGGAGCGAATCAAAAAATCCCTGAATTCCGTGTTTGGCGCCACAATATGCCGCCTGCAACGGAATGCCGCGGTAAGCGAGCGCTGAACCAACCAGTACAATGCTGCCCCGGTTCCGTTTCAGCATAAATTTTAAAACTGATATGGTGCAGTAAACCTGGCCCAGGTAAGTAACTTCCGTAACCCGCTGATATTCTTTGGTTGTAATTTTTTTTATCGGGGAAAAAACACTTGCCATGGCATTATTCACCCAAATATCAATGGGCCCGATTTCCCGTTCAATTTTCTGAACGGTTGCTTCCACGTTTTCCTGATCGGCAACATCGAGGCTGTAATAATAACATTCGCCACCATCAGCTTCAACTTCTTTTTTTGTTCCTGCCAAACTCTCTTCGTTTCGGGCCAGAAGAACCACCATGGCTCCGGCTTTTCCGAATTCACGGGCCGTAGCACGGCCAACTCCGGCCGAAGCGCCCGTTATAACCACTAATTTTGATTTTACACTTTTCACCATTTTTTTTAATATTAAATTTTTTGTTGAATCGTTTTACCTGAAAAGTTTATGATTCAATCAGGTTACATATTTATCCCATAAACCATAAGTTTCTTTTTTGGGACCTCTTGGCAGGGCCAGCGGTATTAAAATTACTCCCGCAATTACATCGGCAACTTTCAATACAGTAAAATCACTTTCCAAAAACCATGGTACAACAGCGATAATCAAGCCAAGCAGAATGTTGATGTAGCGGCCGCGGCGAACAACTTCGCCCATGCTGATAACCGAAGCAACAATTACAAGAGCGCCGCCCAGGTGATTGATGTCGGCAAGGGTTTTTTCTATTGGGACGCCAAACCAGCCGGGAGCAAACATCAGCAGAATTCCCACAATTGCTGAAATCAGCAAGGTTGGAGGAATACTTATTCCCCAAACAGAGGCTTTAAAAACTTTTCCGAAATCTTTTGGAAGCTGCATCAATTCAGGAGAACGTTCATCTTTTGCGGTTGACTCAGTTTTTCCGCCTTTCCAGAATACCTTCCAGAAATTATCGCCTTTTCGCATACGTTTTACAAGGTGCTGGCCCATGGCAATTACTTCATCCACTTCCAGCGGAATCATGGGGAGCATAATTGCAGCTGCCAGCAAACAAAAGGTGCACCAGTGGCCAACAATTACCGGTTGCGAAATAACCAGGAAAATATGCACCAGGCCAAGCGGAATTACAAGAATCCCAAAAAATGTGACCATCCATGGCATTGTCCGCCAGCGTGTTGGCGCTCCCATCCACCCCATCAGAAATTCAAAAGTGTAGGCCAGCGCACCAAAAGCACCATCGGAAACAGGCAGCGAGTGCGACATTTTGGAGTTGAGCACCAGCTGGCTTTCGAGTCCAAAAAACGGGTCCCAGATTTCATCGATATATCCCAGCTGAAAAGCGCCAAGGTACCGGGAAACCATCCATCCCATAAAACCGGTGACAATCATTATCCAGCGCTGCGGCCAGCTCGAGGGATTGTATGACCAGCCATCGGGAACTTCGCCTCCCATTTTCATATACATAATCATATTGGGCATGCCGGGAATCAAAATGCTCAATGCAATTACAAGCGCTCCCACAAGAGTGTCGTTCAGGTAGGCGGCAGCAGTTGGTGCCCAGAAAATTACCGGCGCAAAAGTTATCCATATTCCTGTAAAACAGGCAATCCACAAACTAATTGGCCGGTTGGGCAGCAGCGAGCGCCAGCCAAAAAATATCAGAATAATTCCACTGATGATGTCGCTCCATTTCATGGCGGCAATTCGTCCGGCATCCGATAACCAGATGCTTCTTCCGCCACTTGGCATAACAATGTTTTTTCCGTAATCAAAAGTTAGAGGAGAAAGAACAAGCCAAACTCCCAAAATAACCAGCATCCAGTATATCCAAAGGGTTTGCATGTGGTGCATATGGAGCATTTCTCTTCGTTTTTCCGTGTCCATTTCACCATTTTGCATCATTTTTTTTTGATGTTTTTTGGTTTCCTTTTCCGCGCCAGGTCTGGATACTCCTCTTTTTTCCATTGAATCTGTTTAAATGATTGGTGAATATGAAGATTTCCAATTTCAGTTCGTTTTTTCTTTTACTGCTGCGTGCAAATAGTTCAAGAATCAAGCCAGAGCAACTTTTAAATTGAGGGAGAACAGGACTTTATACCAATTTTGGAGCAGGCGCAAAGTCACTGTTTGCAGGCTGTTTGAAATTTATCGCAATAAGTTTTTCCGGAACTGATGGAAACTGCAGGTTTGGGTAAAGTGAACCTTTGTGTGTAAAAATCCACACTTCTGCAACTTTCTTGTGGTTTTCTTCCTCATTAAAAAAACAGGTTTTCCATCTTTCGTTTAATTCGGGATGAAAACTACCGGTGGTATGATTTTGGTAAAATTTCCGCAAAAATTGTAAAATGATATGCCGTATCAACAATAATTATCCAACCGTATTCAGATGAAAGAAATAAACATTACAATCGCCATTATTTCATTTTTGATTTTGGCCATGGGCCTGATAAAGGCGAACATAAAAAAGTCATTTGTCTCAGAACCCTTAATCGCCCTTGTTTTTGGTATTATTTTAGGACCTCATTTGTTGGGCATAATTAACCCGGTTACCTGGGAAGATCATCATGAAATTCTACATCAGTTTACCCGTTTTACGCTTGCATTGGCGGTTATGTCTTCTGCGCTCCGGCTTCCTTCCGATTATCTGAAAAAAAATGTCAGGCCCTATGCAGTGGTGCTTTTAGGCGGAATGTTGATAATGTTGATTTTATCGTCGTTGTTTTATTTTATTGCCGGTTTCGATTTATGGGAAAGTGTGTTACTTGGAGCCATACTTGCCCCAACCGACCCGGTACTGGCCACTGCCATTGTTTCCAGCACATTTGCCAACGAGCATATTCCGCTGCGGCTGCGAAACATGATAACTGCTGAATCGGCCTCAAACGATGGTTTGGCTTTCGCCTTTGTGCTGCTTCCGATTTATATGATGGAAGCCCATAATCTACCTTTTGTTGAATGGATTACAAAAGTGTTTCTGTGGCAAAACGTTGGCGCCATCATCATTGGCGGTCTTCTGGGATATGCTGTGGGTAAAGCATTCACTTTTTTTCAGAAAAGAAAGGCAATGGTCACAAAAACACTTATGGCAGTTGCACTTTCATTCACTTTTTTTGTGCTCACTTTTTTTTCGGTTATTGGTTTAAACGGGATTATCGGTGTATTTGCGGCCGGAATTGCTTTTCAAACCCAGATTCAGGAAGAAATAGAAATAAAGCATGAAGAGGTGCAATCGATGATGGAACGGATTTTTATTGTCCCTGTTTTTATTATTCTGGGGGCAATGATTCCCTGGGCAGCCTGGTCCGAAATGTCTGTCTATATCTGGATAATTACTCCATTGATTATTTTTATAAGACGGATTCCGGCATTATTTGCTTTAAAATCACTGATTAAAATTTTTACCATAAAAGATACTTTTTTTGCCGGCTGGTTTGGTCCAATTGGAGTTGCAGCATTGTTTTACATTACTTTAATTATTACCAAATATCCGGGGCACGACGAGCTTTGGCCTGTTGTTTCGTATGCTGTTGCTGCTTCCACTTTTATTCATGCAGTTTCGGCAAACCCGCTGTCGGAGAAGTTGTACACCAATTCGGAGTTTAATAAAAAGTTGCAGGAAAAAAGAAAAAAAGAGAAAAATGATTCCTGAATGTATGAGGTGTAATTTCACAGGTGTGAGGCAATTATTCTACAACAGCAAAATCCACCGATCCAACGTTTAAAATAAATTTACCGGCAGCCAAACGGGCCTTCTTTTAAATCCCAAAACTTAAACTATTGCAATATAAGAACTTCAGGTATTTGAACATTTGTTTTTCAATAAAATTGTATTTAAAAGAGTAAAATATATTTTTTCTGCTGGCATGATTTATGGCTTTCGAGTGCGGTTTACCACTTTCAATATAAAAAAATCTTTTAAGGGCGCATTCTCAGCGTAAACTGAGGCCTTTTAGTTTGAATAAACAAATAAGTTTTAATCATAATATCCTGAAGTATGAGTAAAGAAGTTAGTGATTTTTTAATCGATCGATTATTGCAGTGGGGCATTTCAAGAATATATGGCTTCCCGGGAGATGGCATCAATGGAATTATGGGAGCGTTAAACCGCGCCGATGATAAAATGGAATTTATACAAACCAGGCACGAGGAAATGGCCGCATTTATGGCTACGGCACATTCTAAATTTACCGGCGAAGTAGGAGTGTGTCTGGCTACCTCCGGACCAGGAGCTGTTCACCTTTTGAATGGCCTGTACGATGCAAAACTCGATCACCAGTCGGTTGTTGCCATTGTGGGCCAGCAAAAACAAATGGCGCTGGGCGGCAACTATCAGCAGGAAATAGATTTGGTGAGTTTGTACAAAGATGTGGCCAGCCAGTATGTGCATATGGTAACTGAGCCTGCACAATTGCGGCATGTTATTGACAGGGCAGTGCGAATTGCCAAAAGCGAGCGCACAGTAACGTGCATTATTATACCCAACGATGTGCAGGAAATGGATGCAGTTGTTAAACCACCGCGTCAGCATGGTTCGGTTCACAGCGGAGTTGGACATTCTTATTCCCACATTACACCGCACAAAGATCAGCTTCAAAAATCTGCCGATATTCTGAACGAAGGAAAAAAGGTAGCCATGCTAATTGGTGCCGGCGCAATGCATGCCCAGGAAGAGGTTAAAGAAGTGGCCGAATTGCTTGGTGCCGGTGTTGCAAAAGCATTGCTGGGCCGCGCAGCGCTTCCGGATGATTTGCCTTATGTTACCGGTCCAATTGGTTTGCTCGGTTCAAAACCCAGTTGGGAACTAATGAGCGAATGCGACACACTGTTCATGATTGGAAGCAGTTTTCCATATTCCGAATTTTTACCCGAAGAAGGTCAGGCAAAAGCCGTACAGATTGATATCGATCCTAAAATGCTGAATATTCGTTATCCGATGGATGTGAGTCTGCATGGCGACAGCAAGGAAACGTTGCAGGCTTTAATTCCGATGCTGAAACGAAAGGAAGATCGGTCGTGGCAGGAATATTTGATGAAAGAAATTAAAGACTGGTGGAAAGTGCTGGAAGCCAAAGCAGATACAGAAGCAAAACCAATTAATCCGCAAAAAATATTTTGGGAATTATCGCCGCGGCTGCCCGAAAACTGCATTATTACTTCCGACTCCGGATCGTCAGCAAACTGGTTTGCCCGCGATTTGAAAATACGTAACGGAATGATGGCTTCCCTTTCCGGAAACCTGGCTACCATGTGTCCCGGTGTTCCTTATGCAATTGCAGCTAAATTTGCTTATCCCGAACGGCCGGTAATTGGGCTGGTTGGCGATGGAGCCATGCAGATGCTCGGAATTAATGGCCTGATTACCATTTCGAAATACTGGAAAAACTGGAGCAATCCGCAACTGGTAATTATGGTGCTGAACAATCACGATTTGAACCAGGTAACCTGGGAACAACGTGTGCTTTCGGGCGATCCCGAATATGAAGCATCGCAGGATGTTCCGGAATTTGATTATGCATCATACGCTGCATCGCTTGGGTTGAAGGGAATAAGAGTGAACAAACCGGAAGAAATTGGCAGCGGCTGGGACGAAGCTTTTCTTGCTGATCGACCCGTTGTTCTGGATATTCTTTCCGATCCGAATGTACCGACTATTCCGCCGCATATTACCTTCAAACAAATGGTACATATGAGCAAAACTCTGATTAAAGGAGATCCGCACGAAAAAAGTATTATACGGCAAACTTTTAAAGATGCAATGAAAAGTTTATTTCCAAATAGTTGATTATGACTGATGGCATAACAAATCCAGTCATTGGCAAACTGGAAGTAACTGCTTATAAAATACCAACAGACAGTCCGGAATCGGACGGAACCCTGCAATGGGAAAGCACCACAATGGTTCTGGTAACTCTGGAAGCTGCGGGTAAAAAAGGAATTGGCTATACCTATGCCGATGTTTCGGCAGCAACTTTTATTGATAAGAATTTCAGGAATATTGTGGAAGGAAAAAATCCTTTTGATATTGAAGGAATTTACCAGGCGTTACACCATAGCATCAGAAACAACGGAAATTGTGGGATTGCTTTTATGGCAGTTTCTGCGGTTGACATTGCTTTGTGGGATTTAAAATCGAAGTTGCTGAATTTGCCGCTGGTAAGTTTGCTTGGAAAAGTACACGACGAGATAACTGTTTATGGTTCCGGCGGCTTCACTTCCTATTCCGAAAAACAATTGGCCAATCAGTTGGGAAACTGGTCGGCAAACGGTTTCCGGCAGGTTAAAATGAAAATTGGCCGCAATCCGGGAAATGATATTCTGAGAATAAGGATTGCCCGTAATTCCATTAATCTCGAAACAACTTTGTTTGTCGATGCAAACGGGGCATATTCGGTGAAGCAGGCTTTAAAAATTGCGGAGGTTTTTAACGAATACAATGTGGAATGGTATGAAGAACCTGTTTCATCGGAAAATATTAATGGCCTTGTTTTCATAAAAGATCATTGTGCGGCAGGTGTAAACATTGCTGCCGGGGAATATGGTTTTGATTTATCTGATTTTCGGAATTTACTTGAAAATCATGCGGTTGACGTGCTGCAGGCCGATGCTACACGTTGCGGGGGAATAACCGGTTTTCTGAAGGCCGGGAATCTTGCTGAAGCTTTTCAGGTACCATTTTCGTTCCACTGCGCACCGGCGATACATTTGCATGCCGCGCTGGCTCTCGAAGGATTTTTTACCGGCGAATATTTTCACGATCATGTAAGAATAGAACAACTTTTTTTTGATGGTTTTCAGGCAGCAAATAATGGAAAACTTTGTGCTGATTTAAATCGTCCCGGTCTGGGCCTCGAATTAAAAGCCGCAGATGCTGAACGGTATAAGATATAGTTGGAATGAAACAAGTTCCGGTTGTGCGGAGCGGATTTCAGTGACATTATTTTACAGATTTACTTGACGAAATAAAATTTATTAATAACAATCTATCCAAATGAAAGAACTTGCCAGGGAATTGGAAAAAGCAATTGAAGGCGAAGTCCGTTTTGATGATGGAAGCCGCGCTCTTTACGCAACTGATGGGTCAAATTACCGGCAAATTCCTATTGGAGTAGTTTTACCCAAAACACAGGAAGATATTATTTCAACGGTTGCTTTATGCCGCAAATACAAAGTTCCGCTGCTTTCGCGGGGCGGAGGCACCAGTCTTGCCGGCCAATGTTGCAATGAGGCTGTTGTAATGGATACATCAAAATATTACAACAAGTTGCTTAATGTTGACAAGGAAAATAAACTGGTAACAGTGCAACCCGGAATTGTACTCGATCATATGAGAAATCATACAAAGGAAGTTGCAGGATTAACATTCGGTCCTGATCCTGCAACTCATAATCATTGTACAATTGGCGGAATGCTTGGAAACAATTCCTGCGGAATACATTCGGTGATGGCCGCGTTTCAGGGAAATGGCGCCCGCACTGCAGATAATACCCACAGTCTGAAAATATTGACTTACGACGGAGAAATTATGGAAGTGGGACCAACATCGGAAGAAGAACTAAAATCAATAATTGATAAGGGCGGAAGACGTGGTGAAATTTATAAAAAGCTGAAAGAAATCAGGGACAAATACTCGGCGCAGATTAAAGAAAGATATCCGGACATTCCGCGACGGGTTTCCGGATTCAACCTCAATGAACTGCTGCCTGAAAACAACTTTAATGTGGCCAAAGCGCTTGTTGGTACAGAATCAACCTGTGTTGTAATTCTTGAAGCAACAATGAAATTACTTGATGCTCCCAAAGCAACAACATTGGTTGTACTTGGTTATCCCGATGTTTTTGCTGCAGGAAAACACTGCAGCGAAGTGATCAAGGCAAAACCAATCGGGCTCGAAGGAATTGATGATATGTTGATTGAATACATGAAGAAAAAACAACTTCATATTAGCGATATTCCTCTGCTACCTGACGGAAATGGCTGGCTGCTTGTGGAATTTGGCGGCGAAACCAAAGAGGAGGCAGATGAAAAGGCAAAAAAGCTGATGGAGAAACTGAAGAAAGAAGACAATCCGCCAACTATGAGCCTGTTCGATGAAAAAGATCAGGAAGAAAAACTTTGGGAAATCCGCGAATCCGGCCTGGGAGCAACAGCAAATATTCCCGGAATGGATAATACCTGGCCCGGCTGGGAAGATTCGGCAGTCGATCCGGAACATGTGGGGGAGTACCTGCAGGATCTTAAAAAACTATTTCATAAGCATGGTTACAGCGCTTCTGTTTACGGACATTTCGGACAAGGATGCATTCACTGCCGCATAAATTTCGATTTAATAACCAAAAAAGGATTGCAAAATTACCGGAATTTTACTCAGGAAGGCGCCCATCTGGTAATGAAATATAATGGTTCTATTTCCGGAGAACATGGCGATGGCCAATCGCGGGGCGATTTACTCGAAATTATGTACGGAAAAGACCTTATAAATGCTTTTCGCGAATTTAAATCTGCCTGGGATCCGGAATGGAAAATGAATCCCGGAAAAGTAATTGATGCTTACAGCAGAACAGAAAACCTGCGACTTGGATTGAACTATAATCCGCCTTCATTCAAAACTAATTTTCAATTTCCGGAAGACGAAGGAAGTTTTGCCAAAGCAACCCTTCGTTGTGTTGGTGTTGGAAAATGCCGGCGCTCGGGAGGTGGTACCATGTGCCCGAGTTATATGGTAACCCACGAGGAAAATGATTCAACCCGCGGCCGGGCACATATGCTTTTCGAAATGCTGCAGGGCGAAGCAATTCAGGGCGGCTGGAATGATAAACATGTAAAGGAAGCGCTTGACCTTTGCCTTGCCTGTAAAGGCTGCAAAAGCGACTGCCCCGTGGATGTGGACATGGCCACCTACAAATCAGAATTCCTCTCGCATTATTATAAAGGAAAATTACGGCCGCGAACTGCCTATGCATTCGGATTAATTTACTGGTGGGCAAGAGCTGCTTCCTCAGCACCCGGACTGGTTAATTTCTTTACCCAAACTTTTGGTTTCAGCAATATTGTGAAGTCAATGGGAGGAGTTGCCCAACAACGCCAGATTCCAAAGTTTGCATCCAAAACATTTAAGAGCTGGTACAAATCGCAAAATCATAAACAGGAAGGTAAACCCAAAGTTATTTTATGGGCGGACACCTTCAACAATAACTTTATGCCACCCACATTAAAAGCGGCCCATGAAGTTTTAACTGCAGCCGGTTTTGATGTGATTGTTCCAAAAAAATCGCTCTGTTGCGGAAGGCCGCTTTTTGATTTTGGCTGGATAAAACTCGCAAAAAAACTGCTGCAGCAAATCCTGTCAACTTTGCGGGAAGAAATCAGGCTGGGAATTCCGGTTGTTGGAATTGAACCAAGTTGTACCGCCGTATTCAGGGATGAACTTTGTAATCTTTTTCCACATGATAAGGATGCGCAGCGGTTGAAACAGCAAACTTATACACTGGCCGAATTTCTGACCAAATATGCTCCCGATTTTGAAATCCCTCAGCTTGAGAAAAAAGCAATGCTCCATGGCCACTGCCAGCACAAGGCAATTATGTCTATCGACAGTGAAAAAGAAGTGCTGAAGAAAATGGGCCTTGACCTTGAAGTGCTTGAATCGGGTTGTTGTGGAATGGCCGGTTATTTTGGTTACGAAAAAGGAGAGCATTATAAAGTTTCTGTAAAAGCCGGAGAGCGCGTGCTGCTGCCAAAAGTAAGGGGTGCCGATAAGGAAACCCTGATAATTGCCGATGGTTTCAGCTGTAAGGAGCAGATAAAACAGGAAACCAGCAGGGAAGGTTTGCATTTAGCCGAAATAATTCAAATGGCGCTTCGGCAAAAGCAGAAAAGTGCAATGGATGATAAGTAAGTAATCTTTAAAAAATATACCAATGAAAATAGGTAAAACAATCTGGGTAATTGCCGAAGGTTACATTCCCGAAGGCAGCAATGGTCCTGAACCGGCCTTTACCAGCCACGAAACTGCATGTATTTTGAATGCAGGCGAAACGGAAGCCAACATCAAAATAACCATCTATTTTTCTGATAAAGAGCCTGTTGGTTACAACGTTACCGTTCCGGCAGAACGGACACTCCATTTGCGCTTTAATGAGCTTAAAGATCCTGAAATTCCCCGCGGCACCGATTATTCCAGTGTGTTTGTTTCCGACCAGCCGGTGGTAGTGCAGCATTCAAGGCTCGATTCGCGGCAGGCTGAAAATGCCTTATTAACAACTATTGCCTATTCAGAATGAGCAAAAGCAGTAAAAATAAAATTAACCGCAGGACTTTTCTTGCACTTGCAGGAGGAACTGGTGCCGGCTTTGTTTTTCAATCGCAGGAAAAATACATCCATAAACTTATTCCGTATGTAAATGCTCCGCAATATCCTCATCCGGGTGAGTGGGCATATTATCTGAGCACATGCCGCGAATGTCC
Source organism: uncultured Prolixibacteraceae bacterium (assembly GCA_963771595.1). Classification (GTDB taxonomy): domain Bacteria; phylum Bacteroidota; class Bacteroidia; order Bacteroidales; family Prolixibacteraceae; genus CAVYUC01. Next base: position 283,341 of record CAVYUC010000012.1, read on the forward strand.
GGCCGGCTGCGGGCTGATGATGTGGTACCGCGACGGCCGTGTTACAAAAGCGGAAGGAAATCCTGAACATCCAATTAACGGCGGAAAATTATGCATCCGCGGACAATCATCGGTTTTGGGAGAATATGATACCGACAGGATTAAAAAGCCGTTGGTTAAAAACGGAGAGGAAGGATTTATTCAAACCGACTGGACAGAAGCTTTGTCGGAAATCCGCAATGAACTTTCGGCAGCAACCGATGTGAAACTGGTAACCAATATTCAAACAGGTTCGCTGGCCGGTGTAATGGAGGAATTTACGGCGCGGTTTAACCAAAAACCGCTTTATTACGAGGCTTTTAATTATGAATCGATGCGGAAGGCAAATGCCGAAGTTTACGGGCAGCCGATTATTCCGCGGTACAATTTACAGGATAGCGATTTAATTGTAAGTTTTGGCGCCGATTTCCTTGAAACGTGGTTGTCGCCAGTGGAATATGCCCGCGAATTTGGAAAATTTCATTCCCTCGAAAACAATAACATTGGCCGGTTTATATATTTCGGGCCTGCAAATACAATGACGGCAATGAATGCCGATGAATTTATTGTTACAGAACCCGGAAAAGAGGCACATATTATTTCCGCTTTAATGAACCGGCTTGGAAGAATAAATTCGGATGTATCGCTTTCGGGAATGCAAATTCCGGAAGAACTGGATAAAAAACTGGATGAAATTGCCGCTCAAATCAGGCAGGCCCGAAATCCGGTGATTCTGGCCGGAGGTGCAGCCGATAAAAGCCATGCCGGCCGGATGACGGTTCGTGCAGCCAACCGGTTAAACGAATTGCTGGGCAACCAGGCGGTGGACACCGGCACTTATCATGCACTCAGTAAAACCGCTTTAAGCGAAGAAATTCTTGAACTTTTTCAATCGGTAACAGAAAATACTATTTTGTTTATTCACGATACCAACCCGGTTTTCACCAATCCCGAATTAACAAAATACATTGAAAAGGCATGGAAAGTAATTTACATCGGGAACATGCCCAATGAAACGGCTGCCTTTGCCGACTGGATTTTACCTTCGAATTTTTACTTTGAAAACTGGGGCGACTATGAACCGTGGAGCGGCACTGTTTCGCTGATGCAACCGGTAATGCAGCCTCTTTTCGATACAAAAAGTGCAGGCGACATTTTTCTGTTGCTGAACCCTGAGGGAGCGCCAAAAAACTTCAGCGATATTGTACGTGAAAACTGGCGGAAATGGTCATCCGGAAAAACAGCTGAAGAAATTGTTGGGGATGATAAAAATCAGCAGAGTTTGCCGGTCGAAAACTTCTCGCTGCTGCTGCAAAAAGGATATCTGCAAAAAGAAAAAGAAGAATTTACATCCACTTTTTCTGCTGCCGGAACCAGTTTACTTTCAGCAAATAAAAAAGGAGAAAACAGTTTTTTCCTGCATGTTTTGCCTTCGCATTATTTTTACGACGGAAGCCTTTCCAACCGCGGCTGGCTGCAGGAAATTCCGCATCCGGTTTCGAATGTGGTGTGGCAAAGCTGGATTGATATGAACACTGAAAAAGCCCGCGAACTGGGAATTGCGGATGGCGATGTGGTAACGGTATCGTCTCCGGAAACAAGCTCAACGATTAATGTGCCGGTGCGTTTAACTGATGACGTGGATAAAAATACGCTTGCCATTGATGCAGGCCAGGGACATCAGCAACTTGGCGAAATTGCAAATGGAGTGGGAGTGAATCCGTTTTTTCTCCTTTCGTTAACGGGAGATAATATGCCCGAAGTTTCAATTGAAAAAACAGGAAAAAACAAACCGCTGCTCTACCTCAACGCCACTAAAGATCAGCACGATCGCGAACTCCTTCAGCATGAAAAACTGGAAGCCATACAGAATAAAACAGCAAAAACCGAGGAAATGAACTGGCCCATGCCCCGCGGTTACACAAAAGAAGGAGATCTATATAAAGGGCACGAACACAAAGATCACCGGTGGGGAATGGTAATCGATTTGCAATCCTGCATTGGTTGCAAAGCCTGCGAGGCGGCTTGTTATGCCGAAAATAACATCCCGGTGGTTGGCAGGGAAAATTGTTGGGAAGGGCGCGAAATGAGCTGGTTAAAAGTGGTGCCTTACAAAATTTCAGAGAAAAATGCTGCATACCTGCCTGTCCCTTGCCAGCATTGCGATGCGGCGCCTTGTGAACCCGTGTGTCCGGTTTATGCATCGGTGCATACCGAAGAAGGATTGAATGCACAAATTTACAACCGCTGCATCGGAACGCGCTATTGTTCAAACAACTGTCCGTACAAAGTAAGGCGGTTTAACTGGGTGAACATCAAGTATGATTACCCGCGAAATCTGCAGCTCAATCCGGAAGTGACGGTCAGGGAAAGAGGAGTGATGGAAAAATGTACTTTTTGTGTTCAACGGATTCGAAATAAGGAATACAATGCCAAAACAGAAAACCGGTCGCTTTTGGATGGCGAAATTGTACCGGCCTGTGCACAAACCTGTCCGACAGAAGCTATCGTTTTTGGTGACCTGATGGATGAAAATTCAAAAGTACGAAAACTGATAAGAAACGACCGGAAATATCAGCTTTTGAATGAGTTAAATACAAAAACTGCAGTAGTTTACCTAAAAAAAATAACCATTTAAAATTAAATACTTTGCCAGAATATACATCCAATATCAGATTTGCCGAAGTTAACCGGACGATAATCGGCGGAATGCGCCCGGCAACAAAAACCTATTTTCAGTTTATGGGATTTTTGTTTCTGGTTATAAGCTGGGGTGTTTTTGCCTGGATTTATCAGGTTAAAATGGGAATGGGTGTTGCCGGAATTAACCACCCGGTAGGTTGGGGAACCTACATTACCAACTTTGTTTTTTGGGTTGGAATTGCACATTCAGGAACACTTATTTCGGCTATACTTTTTTTGGTCCGCTCTAAATGGCGCGACGCCGTTTCCCGCTCAACAGAAGCGATGACCGTTTTTGCAGTGATGACGGCCGGTTTGTTTCCGCTGATACACCTGGGACGGCTGTGGGTATTTTATTATATATTGCCGTATCCAAACCAGCGCGCCCTGTATCCCAATTTTTCAAGTCCGCTGGTGCTCGATTTAATTGCAATTTTAACGTACCTGACCGTCAGTACCATATTCTTTTATGTGGGAATGATTCCGGATGCTGCTGCCCTGCGCGATGATTACAGGCAGCGTTTGGGCGAGAAACACTGGCGCACCCGCTTTTTCACGCTTATTTCGCTGGGGTGGTCGGGCGCTTTGAGCCAGTGGCGGCATTACAACCGTTCGTACCTTTATTTTGCCATGTTGGCCACACCGCTGGTAATTTCCGTGCACTCCATTGTTTCCTGGGATTTTGCCGTAAGTTTGCTTCCCGGCTGGCATTCCACAATTTTTCCACCGTATTTTGTAGCCGGAGCAATACATTCGGGGCTGGCCATGGCGCTTACCCTGCTTATTCCAATGCGCAAGTTCATAAACCTGAAGGAGCTGATTACCAAAAAACACCTGGAAGCCATTGCAAAATTTATTGTCTTCACCGGAAGTATTATTACGTATGCTTATGTAATTGAACCACTGATAGAACTTTATACCGACAGCACGGTGCACATTCAGTTTATGGAATTCAGGATGCAGGGCTGGATTTCGTGGGCATATTACACCATCCTGTTTTTGAATGTGGTGGTACCTTTTTCACTTTTGGTAAGTAAAGCCAGAAAAAATATAAAATACCTGTTTATTGCATCGTTGCTAATAAATATGGGAATGTGGCTCGAACGTTATTTTATTGTGGTGAGTTCCACTGCTCACGATTTTATGCCGCATAACTGGGGTAAGTATGCACCAACATGGGTTGAGCTGAGTATTACCGCCGGCACAGCAGCTTTCTTTTTATTTATGTTTATGGGATTTGCCAAATTCCTTCCCACCATTTCAATTGCTGATTTTAAAGATTACCTGCTGGAAGGAAAACTTCCGTCGCCGGGAGAAATACCCATCCGGAAACCTGTTGCTCAGGTGGAAAAACCAACCGGAAAAGAAAGAAAACTGTTTATTTTTTCTTCGGCAGTAAACCTGATAAAAGCTGTAAAAGCATTGCGCGACAAAGGTTATGCGGATATAGAAATTTTTTCGCCGGTAAAACTTTCTGAAGTGGAGAAAATCCTGGGGGTTCAAAAAAGCCCGGTTACTTACTGGACTACAGCAGGCGGTATTGCCGGTTTAATATCGGGTTTTGCATTAACTGCAGGTTCTGTCAGCATCTACGATTTAATAGTTGGCGGAAAACCTGTGCTTTCGCTCATCCCGTTTCTTTTGGTGATGTTCGAACTTACTGTTTTGCTGGCATCAATTGCCAATCTTATTTCAGTTTTATACTATTCAAGATTGCATAAAAAACATACCGACCCCTGGTACGACAAGCGGTTTAGTTTAGATAAATTTGGATTGCTGATAAGGTATGCAAAACTGGATAATGATAAAATCGATGGTTTAGTGGAAACTTTTAATCCGGAGGAAATTAAACATGAAGAATAAGTTATTAACAGGAGGTATGCTGGTGGTTTCAGCGGTATTGTTCGTTGTGTGGTGGCTGTTATTTGCCGGAAACGAAAATTCGCGCATGTGGTATGCATTCCTTGTAAATTTTCTTTTTTTCACTTCGGTTTCGGGAGGATTGGTTGTTTGGCCTGCAATTATTGTTTCCACTTACGGGAACTGGATGGGCAGCGTGGAAAAATTTTGCTGGACAGGCTTGTTTTTTTCCGTGCCTTCAATTGTAGCGCTCGTAATACTTTGGCTGAGTTCGCAATCGTGGGCGCCGTGGATTTACGACGATAAGGGCGGCATGTTCTGGCTGAACAACACGTTCCTGTTTTTGCGCAATATTGTGGCGCTTTCCGTTTTCTGGATAATGGGCTTTTTATTTGCAAAAAACCGCTATGCCGAAAACCGAAGGGTTTATGCACGGTTGCTTGTGGTTGCCTATGTTATAGCTTTCAGTTTATTGGGATTTGATTTTGTAATGACCCTGAAACCCGAATGGTACACCATGATGATTGGTGGCTATTTTTTTAGCACCGGAGTTTATGTTGCTGCTGCAGTTTGGGCGGTAATGGCGGTTGTTTCAGGCGTTACCGATAAAAAAACACTGCAGGATATTGGAAAACTTATCATAGCATTTTGTATGTTTTCTTCATATCTTATGTTCAGCCATCTCTTTCCGATTTGGTACGAAAACATTCCGGAAGAAACAATTTTTCTTATTCCGCGAATGAATTACGACTGGAAATGGATAAGTTATCTTTTACTGTTAATGGTTTACCTTGGGCCAATTGCATTGTTGCTGCCGGCTTATACAAAACGGCATCCCAAAATTCTGGGAAGCATTGCATTGTTTATTGTAATTGGCATGTGGATAGAAAGATGGTGGCTGGTTTACGCTGTTATCGAAAAGGAAACCATTTTGTTTGGCCTTGCCGAAATTGTGTCCACACTTGCATTTTTAGCATTAACTTTGGGTGGAATGTTACTGGCGTTAAATATTTTACCTGCATATATAAATAAGGAAAAACAAACTCAACAAGAAAACCGGTCCTATGAAATTCAATAGACGACAGATCGCTTTTTCTTTAATAATCCTCGTTTTTGCGGCTACTGCTGCCTTAATGTATTATTATTTTTACGAAAGCAGGATTGGGCCGGAGCAGCCAATTCCATTCAGCCACCGGCTGCACGTAAACGAAAAAAAGATAAGCTGTTTTATGTGTCATGAAGGTGCTGTTAATTCAGCGCGTGCAGGAATTCCACCGCTCGAAACCTGTCTTTTATGTCACGATCATATCATTATTCATCATCCCGATATTGAAAATTTACGGGAGCATTTTGCTACCAATACACCCGTGGTGTGGAAAAAAATATATGATGTCCCTGATTTTGTGTTCTTTAATCATTCGGTTCATATGTTCCGGAAAATTGATTGTGCCCGCTGCCACGGCAACGTAAAGCAGATGGACAGAATTGAACAGGTTCAGGAATTGAAAATGGGTTTTTGTGTGGATTGCCATAAAGACAACCAGGCAACAACAGATTGTTTTACATGTCATCGATAAATAAATTATGTTTGAATTTACCAAAAAACCTAAAAGCGCTGCCCTGGCATTTATAATTGCCGGTGCATTCTGGTTTATTGTGGGGACTTTTTATGGTTTGTTTTCTGCAATTCATTTAATGGCACCCGAATTTTTCAATAACATACCGGCGCTCGTGTTTGGCAGAACCCGGCCAATCCATGTCAATACCGTGTTGTACGGATTTGTTGTGAGTTCTTTAATTGGTTCAGGTTTATATTATATGCCTGCACTTTTAAAAAGAAACCTTTGGTCGGAACCACTGGCATGGTTGAGTTTTCTGCTTTGGAATATCACCGTATTAAGCGGCCCGCTCACCTTTTCGTTTGGGATGTCGCAGGGGCGCGAATATCAGGAATACCTTTGGATTTTTGATGTGATACTGGTGATTGCCATTTTAACATTGATTGTAAATCTGGTAATGACCATCTTAACGCGGGTGGAAAACCGGCTTTATGTTTCGGTGTGGTATTTTGTAAGCAGTTTTTTATGGATTGCCGGAAGCTATTTTCTGGGAAATGTGATGTGGAATCCACCATCGGGTGCGTTGCCCGGAATTCTGGATTCTATTTTTCTGTGGTTTTACGGGCATGTTTTGCCGGGATTGCTGTTAACGCCGCTGGCCATTGGAGCTGCTTATTTTGTGGTGCCACGTATAACGAAAACTCCGCTTTATTCCCACACCTTATCCATCCTGGGATTTTGGACACTGGTAACTTTTTATTCTCATATCGGCGGGCACCATCTTTTGCAGGCGCCGGTTCCGGCATGGCTAAAAACCATTTCAGTTGTCGATTCGATGCTGATGTTTATTCCGGTGCTCATTGTAATTGTAAATTTATGGATGACCTGGCGAAGGAAAGAAGTTGCCATTGTAAAGGATGTTGCCGGAAAATGGGTTGTTATGGGAATAATCTGGTATCTTATTGTTGGCGCCCAGGGATCGTTGCAATCTTTGCCGGCGGTGCAAAAAATTACGCACTTTAACAACTGGGTTATCGGGCATGCTCACATTGCCATTCTCGGATTTTCGGGTTTTATTGCCATTGGCGCAGTGTGGCACGTTATTCCGCTCATTACCGGCCGAAAGCTGTATTCTGAAAGGCTCGCCAACCTTCAGTTTATTTTCACAATGATTGGATTAACCGGTTTTTTTGTGGTGCTCACTATTGCCGGGCTCATTCAGGGCGAATCATGGTACAACGGTGAAACGGTGTACCGCGTTCTTCCCGAATTGAACGCATACATGGCATTGCGGGCGATGTTTGGGCTGTTTATTATCGCGGGGGCAATTCTCTATTTCTATAATATAATTATGAGTGTAAAACAAAAGGCATTGCACAAGAAAGGTAATGTGATTAAAATAGTTAAAACATGAAACAGATGTTACAAATACCTTCTGAATTAAAAACTACTGAAAGATGAAAATGAATCCTAACATATTGATTTTGGGAGGCTTGCTTGTGTGGGCAGCTTCCATTTCAATAATGGTGATTTTTCCGGTTTTAAACATTAAAAATGAACCGTCGGAAATATGGAGGCCAATGACTGAATTGGAAAAAGAAGGTCACGATTTGTATGTAAACAATGGTTGCAGTTATTGTCATTCCATGTACATCAGGCCCTACGACTGGGGTTTGGGAGCGAGCCGGATTGCACAATCGGGCGATTATTACGGGCAGCAACCTGCAATTCTGGGATCGGAACGCACCGGTCCTGATTTATCGCAGGAAGGTGGCGAACATCCCAACGACTGGCACATGGCCCATTTTTTAAATCCGCGATATACAAGTCCTTTGTCATTAATGCCTTCATGGGAATTTTTAGGGGCGGAAAAAATAAAGAAGTTGACGGCTTACGTTCAGTATCTTGGATTAAAACAGGCCGATGTGCGGGTGGCGCGGCAGAATTACTGGAAAAAGGAATCCATAAAAGCTTTTGAGTCCGGGCCTGACTCCAATATACAGTGGCTGCATTCGAAAGTGCCCCGGGTTTGGCGCGAAATGCCCAATCCGTACCCGGCTACCGAAGATGCTTTGCTCAGGGGAAAAAACATATACCAGGAATTTTGTATTAATTGTCACGGACCGGTGGGCGATGGCGACGGCATGGCAGCAAAATACCTCTATCCGCCGCCACTTAATTTTACCACCCTGCGTAGAAATCTTATTGATGGAAAATATATTGGCGGAATATTTTATTACCAGATAATGAACGGAATTACCGGAACAGCCATGCCTTATTTTAAAAAGGCGCTGGAATCGGAGAAAATCTGGGATGTATCCAATTTTATAGCCGTTCAGTTCCTGGGATATACCGATGCTGACATTGAACCGGAAGGAATTGATGCGGCTTACGAACCGGAGTGGAAAAATCCGTATGCTGTTCCCGATTCATCGTTAAAACTTTTAATTGAATCGCAAAAATGAATGAAATAAATTACCTGGCATTGTTTCAGATTCTCTACAGTGTAATTACAGTTGCAGTGGTTGCAGTTATTGTAATCTGGGCAATCCGGAACGGGCAGTTTACAAAAATGAAAAATGCATCGAATTTACCTTTGGAAATAGAAACCGAAAATGAAGATGAAAACACATTCACAAAAATAAAAAGCGATGTTTGAATATGAATTTTTAAGAAATCAGTGGGTGTTTGTTATTGTATTTGGCGGATTGGCGGCGGTTTTTTATGTGGTTCTGCATTACTACGATTACCTCAGGCCGCGAAAGAGAAAGAAAAAAATCCGTCAGCCAGATGAATATGAAACCAATTATATGAGCGTCTGGCAGGGAATTCCCTGGGCGATAAAAGTTACTATTACGCTGATTTTTGTTTTTGCGGTTATTTACAGCATTCACGCAGTTTTACACCCTAACAGCTGGTAAGATGAAAGGATACGAAGAATATAAAAAGTGGAACACCTTCTGGAGTTGGTTTTTTGTTTTTGCCTTGTCGGGCGGTTTGTTGGGCTGGGCAATGTTTATGATGACCTTTGTTAAAGATGTGCCCCGCGAATGGGATTTTGGAAACATCGAATTTACACCTGCAAAATCGGTTTATTCCACTCAAAATCCTGACAATGAAACAGATGAAAAAATGATAGAGCCTTTGCCCGACGGTGTTTCAATGGAAGAAGAAAACAACAGCACATCAAATAACCAGGAGAATGAATAAGAAAAAATTTATACTGATGGCTGCCGCACTGGTTGCCGGTTTGATTGTGGTGGGGACTTTGCTGCTTTCGGGGCCGCACATGATTAATCAGCCTTCACTCAGGGCATTTGAAACCCCGATGAATTTACCTCCCGAAAACAGCGTGTTTTACAACAAAAGTGAATTTAATCCGGAACAAATCGTTTTGCCCGAAACCGGTGAAGCGGCGGTGGAAAAGGGAAAAACCTACTACGGCTATTATTGTGTTTTTTGTCATGGCGAAGACGGAAAAGGCAACGGTCCGGTTGGACAAAGTTATGTGCCGAAACCATCAGATTTAAACAGCGACACCATTCGCAGTTATTCCACTGTTGATTTGTACCGGCATTCTTTTCGCGGAGTGGGTCACGAACCGGTGATGGAACGAGTGGTTCCCGAAGATTTCAGGAGATACATCCTGTTGTATATCCGGGAAGAATTTAATAAATGAAGAATTTATTATATGAAGATTTTTTCAACCTTTAATCCTTGCATCTGGAAGATTCTCCCCTTTTATATGTAAGATACCGAAGGCAGAAGGATAAAAAAAAAGATAAGCCTGAAAGGACCTTCACCCGTTGACTCCAAAGTCACCGGTTGAATAAGATATTTTAAGGGTGAAATTCCCCTGGTTTACCCGACTGCTGCAAGTGATTTTCTCATTTTATAATTATTAATTCTTTATCTTTTCCTTCTATTTCATAGTCTAATTCCTGGTAACCAATATTTCCATTCTCTGAAATTGCTTCAACAATTACCGTCATTTTACCAGTATTGTCAGCATTATAAAAGGAAGCCTGTGCATTTCCCATTTTATCTGTTTTAATAACTGGCTCCCAATCTATCAATGCCCTTAAATCAGGTTTATTCCAATTATCTTGCTGTGAGCTAACATATTTTGGAGAATAAAATTCGCGCGGTTCAGAAAAAACCGGTACTGTTGTCTTTATTAATCCGGTCGGCGCATAAGCGCCATAAATTCCTTTTCCGGCATGAGTATATATGGCTATAATACTTCCACAAATGTAAGGAGGGTCAGGGTTGTGTCCTGTTACTTCGTTATAAAGGCTATTAAAGTTTGCAGCGCATTTAATAATCTCAAAACTACTTACTTCGCCAGGTGGGATAAATGGAATATTTTGATATTCCCACAATTTGGCAGGAATTCCGTCAATAATAATTAATGAAGCTTGTGAACCTATAACATTTGCATAAAGAAAGCCACCTCCTGCATCAAATATTCTTACCTGATTTGGGAAATTAAACATAAGTATGCTGTAAAGGCCATAGGACCATTTTTGTTCTTTTTCAAGAATAGATTTACCATCAATTACAACATCTGGCTCGCCAAACTCTTTCATCACAAGTTTTCGATTGGGAGTGAGATTATATGCTTTTACTTCAACTTCTTTAATGAGTATATTCCCTGAATCCAAAGGAAATGCATCATCTATTTTTTTTCGTTCAGTATTCTTTTCATTTAAAATTTTGTAACTACTCAGGTACATGATGGGAACAAATCTAATAAAAATTAGAATCACATTTTTTTTCATATAACTCAATTTCCTTGAAGTGAAGGGGATTTTTGAGCTTTGATTTCATTTAGGCAATTCTCATTGAGGTTCAACTGGAAAATCGTAGTTTAAGGTTAAATATTGTTGATAACCAATGGTTCTGGTGTTTATAATGAGCTGCCAAAATATTTGCCAGTTGGTGTTGCATATACCGATCTTTGGATAAAACAAAGAAGTAATGGTTTCAAAAGAGGAGTTAAGAAAGCTGGACAAAGAACAACTGGTTGATTTAGTATATGATCTTTTGATAAAGGTTGATGCCTTAACAGCACAGGTTAAGATGCTTCAGACTGAAGTTAACTGGCTTAAGACACGTAAAACCAGTGGTAACAGTTCGCTTCCTCCATCTCAAGACATATTCCGACAAAAGAATCAAAGCCTTCGTGAAAAGAGCAATAAGAAACCAGGTGGGCAACCAGGACATAAAGGAGATACACTACTGATGTCACCCAATCCTGACAATGTAATAGAACACAAACCAAATGAGACCTGCTTGAGATGTGGTAAGATTCACTCTGAAGAAGCATATCAAATGATCGGCAAAAGACAAGTAATAGACATACCAATAATTAAAGCCCGTATTATTGAACACCAGATTTTTCAATTAACCTGCAGTTGTGGGTGCGTTACTGAAGGATATTATCCTGCCGGTATAACAGCTCCTGTGCAATATGGGAATAATTTGATTTCCCTGACAGCTTATCTAAGTTCCCGGCAGTATGTACCCTATAATCGCTTATCAGAACTTATAAAAAGCATAACAAATATTTCCATAAGCGAGGGCACCATATATAACATGCTAAACAAAGCTGCCAATATGGTACTTCCAATATATGAAGGTATAAAACAGGAGATTTCAAAAGCCATCACAATCGGTGGAGATGAAACCGGCGTTAAAGTGAATAAAGACAAATCCTGGGCGTGGACCTGGCAGAGCTTACTTGCAACATATATCACTATTTCCCCAAGCAGGGGGTTTGCAACAATCATGGGAACCTTTCCTGATGGATTTCCCCAGGCGACACTGGTAAGCGACTCATGGGCGGCACAGTTAAAAACTCCGGCCAAAAGACACCAGTTGTGCCTGGCACATCTACTACGGGAACTAAACTTTCTCCATGAATTGTACAAAATCAAATGGATAACTGAGATGAAAGAAGTATTGTCAAGTGCAATTAAACTGAAGAAAAGAATGACTCCCGAATGGTATGATTTGCCATTTAAAGAAAGGAGTGATTTGCTTAGAAAATTTGATGAGTTGATAAATCAGGAACTGCCAGATAAGTATTCCAAAATATTAACTTTTAAAAAGAGACTAAAGAAACGAAAGAACCAGGTATTCAACTTTCTGTTTTATCCGGATGTGCCATTTGATAACAATGCTTCAGAACGTGCAATCCGCAATCTGAAAGTAAAACAAAAAGTTTCCGGGGGCTTTCGTTCTGAAAGAGGAGCAGAAATATTTGCAATACTACGATCTGTTGTTGATACAATAATCAAGAAAGGTGGTAATCCATCTGAATCAATCCGGTTTGCCATTAATGTTGCTTCCTGTAAAAATGAATTTTCATTCAAGAACAGGTATTAATTATCAATCCGACCTGAGTAGTTACAAAATTTTTACTGTACTATCTAAATTTGCAATGGACTTGATATGATTAAATGATACAGGAGGCGATTCATTTTTATCAAGAGTAACAGTATAATTCATTTTTTTTCCCGATTTCTTTGAAGTTTGAATTAGCACATTTATTTTTTGCCCAAATTCGTCATCCAAAATAAACGTAAATTTACCCAGGCTGTCAGTTTCTAAACGATACGCGTTTTTACTTTTGCCAAAAGTGAGCATAACCAATTCGGCTTTTTTTCCTTTTTTTGATGACAAAATTCCATTTACATGACCACTGACAGTAAGGGAGGACTCGGGTTTAAACCGGAGTTCATTGAATGGTTTTGAATAATTATATTTTCTCCATCCTTGAGTTAACATTAGTGCATCCAGGTCCTCGAAACGGTTGCTGTCTTTTTTGAAATAAAAACCGGGATTTTCTATTTCGCCCTTCAACTCAGATTCCAGTAAAAACCAGGATAAGATGTTCTTTCTTATGCTTTGTATTTTGCCTAATTGGTTTTTATTTATTACCAGTAAAGACAAATTGGTTTTTACTGGTTTACCACTCGAATTAGTAGTTTTTACTGACAAATTTGTTAATTCACGTTTTGAATAATAATTTTTATCCAATGAAAGTGAAATATTTATACGATTTTCAGGCCTTTCATTAAAATAAAGTCTTTCCGCTACAATTTGAGATTTATTGTCAAACATAGAAAATGAAATAATCCCTTCAGGAAGCTGATTGCCGGATAATATAAAATCAATTGCTCCATCAACTAAACAAACTTGTTTTTCATAAAAACTCATTCCCCGGAAAGAGAATCGTACACTTATACTGTCATTTTTCAGGTAGTTGGACTGAGCTTTAACAACAATGTTATTCCCCTGGCTTTCGACCGACAATTTATTACCAGCATTAACAACTTTGGGTAGTGGAAATATTAATAACAGATTGTTTACAGATTTGGAAATTATTCTGGCAAAGTAATTCTTTGTACTATCCACTTTTTCCAATGTAAAACTACCCATTCCTAAAGCATTACTTTTAAATTGGATAATAACAGAATCCTGCTCATCAATAATATCACCTTGAATCATTTTACCTTGTCCGCTGGCACCTATTGCTTTAAATCCTATTTTGCTTTGTAATCCATGCACCAATTCGCCACTTTCAGGAAAAAATTGTAAGTCAACAAATTCGTCATTTAATGCAATTGTTTTTGAGTACCGCTTTTTGTTTTCAGTTAGGATTTGTAGTGTAACAAATTGGTCGTTGGTTGATACCGGATAGGAAATGTGGTATTTTTTATCTTTTCCTTTTTTAATGTGAAGGGTATCTGTTTTGTTGTTAAGTGTAATAAAAATATCGAGATTAGCTTTATGTAAACTATCTATCTCAAGAGGATTAAAACTGGCTTCCAAATAATTATCGTCAGGTTCTTCCTTTATTAAAGTTATATTCGTTATTGGCGTTTTTTCTTTCACATTAGGGGCAAATACCTGAATATATTCTTTAAATGTGAAATCTGTACCAAAGTTTTTGTTCCATTGTGTGTAAGCCCGAATGAGATATAGACCTTGATGTAATTCATTGCCAAGATTAAAAAAACCTTCCCCAATACCATTTTCCAATTTAATTAGCTTCTTTTGATAAATCGTTTCATCCGGATTAATAAGTTCAACATACAACACTTTGCTTATTGAAGATGGAACATGGTTATTGGCATTTACAACGATGCACTTAAACCAGATTATATTACCGGTGGTATATACTTTGCCGTCTAACTGTAAGTAAACTTTTTCTGCAAGGGAAGCATTGGAATAGATGTTATAACTGTATTGCGCCCAAATTTTTGAAGATAATATTAATAAAATCAATACTAATACAGAAATTCTTAAGACTCTTGTCCTGGAGACTTTAAAGATTTTATATTTCTTTTGATGAATCTTGTAAATATTCATTAAGTCTGGATTTTATACTTGTAAAACAGTTAAATTACCATTTGAGGTGGCAGTTAACCAGAAACTTTCGGTTATTATAAACTTTCGGATGAATAAACGGCGGTTTCCATTTCTGTTTGTTGTTTTTGGTTCTTTCATTATTATTTTCATCATTTGGTTCAGATGGCTTAAAATTAATGGAAAAAGGGCAATTTTGGCCAATATTAATGAAAAATATCATGGCCGGGATGGACATCATTTTAATCCCAACTGCATCGTCACCGGGTGAATAGTTTTGTCGGCGAAAGGTTTATTCACCGGGTGACGAAAAGTCAACCGGTGAAGAGGAACATAACCAGGACAACCGGAAAAGCAGATGCCATGATTCGCTCAGAAATGAAGATAACGATTCACAGGTTTATAAAGGAAAGTTAATGAATTATTCCTGACGGGGCCTGGAGCCCCGTCATTCTAATCATGATATCCGTACCAAATTCTGTTTCAATGCAGTATGCATTGGATTATAGTAGCAGCAAAGGTTGATGGTTGTTTTTTCCACAACCCGGTACGGGTAGGATAATAAGTGGTGTACTGAAATATCCCCCGTTTTGGATGTATTTTTTTCTTTCAATATTTCCGGCATACATCAATCCCTGGTCTTTAATAATCATTCTGAATAATTCCCGTGCAAAGGGTTCATTTTTTATGGGGCCGTTTTTTGCCTCATATTTATGAAATTGTGATGTTTCTATTTCTTTCCACCGGGTATCATCAATAAGACTTAGAAAATCGGCATCAAACAGAACCTGTAGAGATGAGTCCTCTTTTAAGGCGTAATTTAAATACCTGAATGCAGTGTCTCGCATCGCTTTTGTCCATAGTAAAGCACAGGTTGAAGAAATCCGGTATGAGATTTCAGGAGAAGGGTTCACTGAAAAGGAGTGAGCATATTTTTCAAGTGCCGGCATGAGCAATCCTTCATTTCTCAAACTGTCTGCTTCCTCTGCATAGTTTTGCGCAAATGTTGATCCGGTAAAATAAATGAAAAAGAATATCAGGAGTAATTTCATGATTAAAATTTTGACTCCAAAATAAATACATCGGACAGATGCAGGTGAATAAAGTAGCCGAACAACTGGATTCCATCGTTGAACTTCAATACTGCAATCCCATCTCTTAATCCGGGTGGGTAACCATGTTCAGTGGAAGGTGCTGCATTGATTTGGACGGGATCGGCTGTCAGTTCACCTTTTCCATTTTTACCCAAAACGGGAAAATCTGTTTTCCCTTTATGGCATAGAAAGGAATAAGATCGGCTTTCATTGCCGGGAGGTGAACGTTATTCATTTCGATGACATCCGTGTTTTGATTGTTTTGCATCTGGTGGATTACCGCACCCGTTTCCAGGAGGAGTTGCCCTCCGGCATCAACTTGTTGTATAAATTTGAATGTAATGTTATACGTGCCTTCATGAATATCCACTGCCCATTTTCCATAAACTTCTTCCTGTGCCCATATTCCGCGGTCTCCGCCGGCATCATTCCGGTTGAGGTAAACCGGGTTTTCGAATTCGCTGCCAACAGCAGTTAACGGTGGATGGACTATATTTTCAGAAGTTATCAGCTCTATATAAGTTTTATCCAGTTCATCTTTTAATGCCTGCGCCAGCTTTTTATTTTCGTTTACTATATTGTTTTGTTCATACGGATCTTTTTTAATATCAAAAAGCTCAAAGTCGGTGATTGCTGCGTCATAATTGGTGTGTCCGGCCAGTTTGTATTTTCCTTTATGCAAAGCAATGTTGTTGTACAATTCGGGGTAACGGCGGTTCCAGTAAAAGAAAAGGGAACGTTCGGGCCAATCTGCCTTATCTGCCTGCATTAGCGGCACCAGGCTTTTCCCGTCGATGATTCTGTCATCAGGTATTTTGGCGCCGCATAATTCGGCAAGTGTTGGTAAAACATCAATATGGGCTGCGGTTTTTTCGATATCTCTGTTTCCTTCGAATATTTCAGGATAACTGAAAAAGAAAGGTACCCGCACTCCACCGCGGTAGACGCTGCCTTTCCTTCCGCGCATTCCGGCAATGTACCGTCGTTGCTGTGGACCATTATCCGTCATAAAAATGATAACCGTATTTTCCGATATATTGAGCTCATCCAGTTTTTCGAACAGCTTTTTTAAATTATCATCTATGTTGGTGACCATGGCGTAAACTTTACGGGCATCTTCCCTGTCTTTTTCATTCATTTCCGGAAAGGGGCGATTGTCCTTTTCAAATCCTGATGCAGGATCAATGTCTTTGTACATTTGATAATATTCTTCCGGGACCTGCAGCGGCGTATGCGGCGCATTGAATGCCAGGTAACAGAAGAACGGCTGATTCTGATGATTTTCAATAAAGCGGATGGCCTGGGTTGCATAAATATCTGTGCAGTAACCGGTGTATTTTTGCTGTTCTCCGTTGTGCCAGAGTACCGGATTAAAATAGCTGCTGTCGCCCTGAAACCAGGTGGTAAAATCGCCAACCTGACCCATGCCGCCGGAAAGGTGAACCACAGCTTCATCGAATCCCTGGTCAACAGGCCGGGAAGGATAGTTGTCGCCCAGGTGCCACTTTCCGAAAATACCGCAGGTGTAACCGGCCTTCTTCAGCATTTCGGCAATTGTAACTTCTTCGGGCGCCATAATGGCTCCGCCGTTGTATGTATCGCGGATGCCGGTGCGCAGCGAAAAGCGTCCGGTCATCAGACTTGAGCGGGTAGGAGCGCAAACAGGTGAAACATAAAACTGATTAAAGCGAATACTCTTTTGGGCAAAATTATCGATAACCGGAGTTTTGATGTGCGGATTTCCGGTAATTCCCAAATCACCATATCCCTGATCATCAGCAATAATTAAAAGTACATTTGGCTGGTTTTGAGCTTGCAGCAATACAGCTCCAAAAATGTTCAGGCAAAGAATTAAAAGAAGAAGTTTTCTATTCATTTCCAGGTTTTTGTTCATTAAAACAAAGTTATGGTTTACCAGCTTTTTTTAACCATTTTTTTTGGGAAATATAAATCAAACGAAATTTTAAAACGATCCATTTACTTCTGCAGGATATCAGGTGGTTATAAAATTTATTGGAAAGGAAGGCTTTGCATTCTGCCTTAATTTCTGCGTCAATCGTCCGTTGGTTTTTAAAAAATCAGCTATATTCGCTGACCAACTTTTATACTATTCTCTACATGAATAATAAAATTTTCACAGCTACATTTTTATTGGTACTTCTATTTTCCGTAAATGCAGTGGCACAGCAAAAGTGGGTTCCTCTTTTTGCTGATGACTTGTCGGATGCCGATTTTCCAAAGGGAGTCTGGAGTTTCAGTGACAGTGTTTTAACTGCTACGGAAGATCAGTGCATCTGGACAAAAAGGAATTACGGGAATTTTATTCTCGACCTTGAATTTAAAACTGCGGAAGGAACCAACAGTGGTGTTATCGTGTATTGCACCGATACAAAAAACTGGATACCAAATTCTGTTGAAATTCAGATTGCGGATGATTTTGCAGAGGAGTGGGCAAAAGCAGATAAAACATGGCAATGCGGTGCCATATTCGGTCATTTGGCAGCAAATCAAAGCCGTGTTAAAAAACCGGGTGAATGGAATACCATGCGCATTGCCTGCAAAGGTCCGCTGATTCATGTTGTTGTTAACGGCAGCCTGGTGACTGAAATGGACATGAGGTTATGGAAGAGTGCTAAAAAGAATCCGGATGGATCAACTATTCCTGCCTGGTTAAGCACGCCATTTGCCGATTTGGCTCACAATGGAAAAATCGGCCTTCAGGGAAAACATGCAGGGGCGCCAATCTGGTTCCGGAATGTTAGAATTAAAGAATTATAACGGTTTGATTTTTAAGAGGTCTTTAATTTAAACGGAAGAACCTGTCCGGTTCACGGCCATAACCGTTGATTCTGATGGAATCAGCAGAAAGTGTAAATTCAGCAAAAGCATTTTCCGATTCGGTTTCCACCATCCCTTTCAGATTCACAAAATGAATCCCGTTGAAGTAAGCAGAATTGCCGGCGTGGTTGTGGCCATTAATCCAAAGTTTTATATTATCAAATTTGGATAAAACTTTAAGCACCACATCTGAATTCCATAACGTATGTTGTTCCAGCGGAAGAAGCGGATAGTGGCAGAAAATCACTACGTTGTACTTTTTTTCTTTAGCCTGTTGAAGTTCCGTTTCCAGCCAGTCAATTTGCGTTGAACTCATCCCACCATTCCATCTGAAAGCATTGGGTTTGTTTTCAGCAGTCAATTTGGCGAATAGCTGTTCTGCCTGTTTTAGAATTTCAGGGTCATTGGAATTAAAGGTGATTTCATTTCCGTTCAGAAAAATAAACTGCCAACCGTTTTTAAGGAAAGAATAATACGTTTTTGAAAGCTTAAGTTTCGAAGGGATTTCGTCCAGAAATTGCTTTTCCACTTCAAAATCATGGTTACCCGCTACCTGGTAAACAGGATGTGAGGAAGTGGCAAGAATTTCATTTACAGGGGTATAACTTTCGACGTTTCGGTCGATTAAATCGCCAAGTCCAGCCACAAATTCAAGTTTCGGATTTTCATTAAAGACGGGAGATGCAGTTTTCAAGTTTCATCAGCGAATTCCGATAGAAACGGGTTCCTTTTGTTTCGCAGTCGCAATACTGGCAATCGGTAAACACACCAAACTGCATTTGCGAAACGGATTGCTTTGCGCCGGAAAACAAGAGGAGAAATAAAACAAGTACACCTGTACATTTCATGTTGTACGGTTATTAATATTTATTCATAAATCATTTTGCGGGTCATACCGCCGTCCACAATAAAATTCTGGCCGGTAATAAAGCTGTTTTCGGGGTTGAGCAAAAACACAACCATGGATGAAATGTCAGTAGCTTTTCCTACGCGGCCTGCCGGATGTTGCTGGTGATCTTTTTCTGAAAGTTCTATCGGATTGGCTTTCGATTTTTTCTTCACTCCCGATACATCAATCCAGCCCGGACTAATACAGTTCACCCGGATTTCGGGTCCCAGGCTCATAGCCATAGCATGGGTAAGCGCAAGTATTCCTCCCTTACTTGCCGAATAGGCTTCCGTATCCGGTTCCGATTGAATCGCACGGGTTGAGCTGATATTTATAATAGTGCCATTCGATTTTTTAAGAAAAGGAACTGCATGTTTACTGCATAAAAAGGCGCCGGTAAGGTTGGTGCCAATGACCCGGTTCCAGTCGTTGAGTGAAAGTTCGGTCATCGGCCCGTTCGCTTCAATTCCGGCATTGTTGACCAGGCCTCCAATATTTCCAAACTTTTCAAATGCGGCTGCAACAGAAACCTTAACCTCATTTTCATCTGAAATATCGGTTTGAAAAAAAGCAATGGTTGCGGAATTTATTTCATTTTTGAACTCATTTATTGCCTCTTCATCTTTTTCAAAAACCGAAACCTTGTATCCGTTTTTCACCAGTTGTTCGGAAACAATTCTTCCGATTCCCTGTGCACCGCCGGTTACTATGATATTTTTATCCATTGTTGAAATTTTATTGTTGAATTATTTTTTGCTGAATGTGATTTTTAAAGGTACCTCTGAATTTATTTTCTGTTCCGTTAATCACTTCAGGATTCCAGTCAGGGCCATTTTCAATTATTCTTTTTGCCATTTCAAAAAGAAGTGAATCGGAATTTCCTGTTTTTTTAATTTCTGTTATATTTCCTTTGGCATCAATACTTAACAGCAGGTTGACAGTTGCTTTTTTTCGCCTGAAGCTTTTGGGTAAAACAGCTTCTTTTTCAAGGTATTTTTCAAACTGCTGCATTCCTGTTACGGGATGTGCTTTTAAGTCCGGTAACATTTCGTCATCTTCCGCTTCTACCTGGTCCTGAACTGCTATTCCCTGAACAATCTGGATTTTTTCACGATCCTGAATTGCGGATGAAAATGAATCAGGAAAAACATCATCTGACTGAATGGAGAAGGCAGCTTTTTCGGCTGCCATAGGTTTTACAACTTCTGTATGTTGCAAAGTTTCGTTTTTAAAAGCAGCAGCCTGAACCGATTTTGCCATTCTTTTATTATTTGCTTCCTCTGTCGTTCTGTTTTCCGATGCAGGATTGCGATAAACCAAACCGGTATCACCAGCACCGTTTTCTCGTACTGCAGCTATTTTTGTTCTCCTTTTATTTTCAACAGCAATTTCTCCAGTTGTTATTTCTGATTCTTCTTCTGTCTCTACCGACTCGTTTACTTTCGGTGGAACAGCATCTTCTTTCAATGGTTCTTCGTATTGCGGCGTTGGAACTATTTTTTCTTCAGGCGGCTGACTTTCGGTTTTCAATTCTGCCATTTGAGTGGTTTCCGGTTCTTTATTCAGCAAAAAGAAAACAAAGCCGGCAGCAATTAGGAGCAATACTGATGCTGCAGCGGTCCAGTAATATTTTTTCCTCCGTTTAGGAGCTAAAATTTTATTTCTAAGTTCCTCTAAATCATTTTCCATCTCAGCCGGAGAAATTTGTTGGAATCCTTCCAAAGCTTCAGCTTCAAAAGGATTTTTCTGTAGCTCTCTTTCAAAATGATTGCGCTCACTGTCGCTCATCTCATTTTGCAGGTATCTGCGAAAATTTTCTTCTGTAATATGGCTTTTACTTTTACTCATTATTCTTTTCCAAACAAAATTTCAATTTGCGTTTGCCATTCTGAATGTGGCTTTTTACCTTTTTTTCTTCGATTTTTAATTCGCCGGCAATTTCACGGTAACTCCTGTTTTTAAAATAGAACAAATGAATACAGTTCCTTTGTTCAGGTTTTAGTTCTGCCAGACAATTATATAATTCATTTTCCGGAATTTCATCCGGTTCCCTGTCAAAAGGATGCAACTCCGGCTGATTTTCCATAAAACCGGCCAAATCTTTTTCATTGGAAATATAGACGGTTTTACCGGATTTGTTTTTGCGTAAATCCATCATGCAGAAATTTTTAGTGACTACATACAGCCAGCTTTTAAAATTCCGTACTTCGTGATTTTTAATGTTATTCTGAATTTTTTCGTAAATCAGAATAACTGCGTCTTTCGACTTCTCTGGTTCTTTAAAATATTTAAGACAAACTCCATACACCAGATGCATGTACCGCGAATACAATTCTCCCAAATACTCCGGATTTTCTTTCTCCAGGAATAACTGAAGCAGTTCACTATCTGACTTGTCTTTTTTATTTCGATTAAACGGAATCAGTTGCATGGTTATTCAATTCAACATAAAAATAAGAAAAAAGATTCTTTTCGAAATAATTTTATGGAATCCGGTTTTCATTTGCATCCTTTTATTGAAACTGATTTTAAAAATTTAAAATATACTCAAATGAAAACGATTCTTGCCATTACAATTTCGGTTATTTTTTCGGTTACCGTTCATGCACAGCAATACAGGAAAATGTATGGTTATGTTACAAACGGGTTTGGAGAGCCGGTTAATCATGTGAAAGTACAATCGGAAAGTACAAATCATCAGACAACCACTGACGAAAAGGGCTGGTACTTTTTCGAGCTGCCTGACAAGGACAGTGTGCTGGTTTTTAATCATCCGGATTATAAAGAGCTCAAAGCACCATTTCAGGGAAACAACCGCCTGGATGTTGTTTTGGTATCCAAGAAGGCACAATTGGTGCAGGAAGAAATGGAAGTATCGGATGCAGCAGTTGTTTTTACCCGCGCGGTATCACCAAAATTTTCAATGGCGGCGGGAAGGAGTATGGGAATTTCTCCGGCGCCAAATTGGAATACTGAGAATTATGCAACTATTCGGGAAAACGGATTTAGAAATGCACAGATTAATCCCCTTTCCACATTTTCAATCGATGTGGATAATGCGTCATACTCCAATGTCCGGCGGTTTATTAACCAGGGCGAACTGCCACCGGTTGATGCGGTGCGGGTAGAGGAAATGATAAATTATTTTAACTACAGTTATCCGGAGCCAAACGGAGAACATCCATTCAGCGTTACAACCGAACTGGCGGCTTGCCCATGGAACGAAAATCACTATTTAATGCATATTGGATTGAAAGGAAAGAGCATTAACAAAGAAAATCTTCCTTCCTCTAATATTGTGTTTCTTATTGATGTTTCGGGATCGATGGGGGCGCCGAATAAATTACCACTTTTAAAAAGAGCCTTTAAGATGCTGGTAAATGAACTTCGTCCGGAAGACAGAGTTGCCATTGTGGTTTATGCCGGCGCTGCCGGAAAAGTGCTGGATTCAACACCTGGTGATGAAAAGAAACAGATTTTTGATGCGCTTGAAAATTTAACTGCGGGTGGCTCTACAGCTGGTGGTGAAGGATTAAAACTGGCTTATAAAATTGCAGATGAAAATTTTATTGAAAGATGGAAACAACCGGATCATTCTGGCTACCGACGGTGATTTTAATGTTGGAGTTTCCAGTACTTCTGAGATGGAACGGCTGGTGGAACGGCAGCGTGCCAAGGGTGTATTCATGACGGTTTTGGGGTTTGGTACCGGAAATATTAAAGACGATAAAATGGAAACAATAGCAGATAGGGGAAATGGAAATTATGCGTATATCGACAATATTCAGGAGGCCCGGAAAGTGCTGGTTTCTGAATTTGGCGGGACGCTTTTTACCATTGCAAAAGATGTAAAGTTCCAGTTGGAATTTAATCCGCAGCAGGTGGAATCGTATCGTTTGGTTGGCTACGAAAACCGGTTGCTGAATGAGGAAGATTTTAATGACGACACAAAAGATGCGGGCGAAATGGGAGCAGGACATACGGTTACTGCACTTTACGAAATAGTACCTGCCGGTTCAGGGGAATCAGCTCCGGTCGTCGATAAATTGAAATATCAGGATAAAAAGTTACTTTCCGGGAAGAAGTCAGATGAATTGCTTACGGTAAAGCTTCGGTATAAATTACCAGATGGAAATAAAAGCAGTTTACTGGAGTTGCCGGTTAAAAGGGAATTGGTAAATAAAACATCGGATAATTTCAGGTTTTCGGCTGCAGTGGCTTCATTTGGAATGTTATTGCGAGGTTCAGAATTTATGGGCAATACCAACATCGAATCCATTTTGAATCTTGCAAAAAATGCAAAGGGGCCTGATGAGGAAGGATATCGTTCGGAGTTTATTCAGCTGGTAAAAACAGTAGATAAATTGCAGTTTTTTGCAGAATAATAATTTATAGCTCCGTTAAGCTATGTCAGACAGCTTAGCGGTGCTACTATTTCAAAATAATAGTGTCCGGTAAAAAGCTTTCAATTATGGGCTAAAGCCCCCGTCATCTCCGGTATTCACTAACCCCGGGATTAATCCCGGGGTTAGTGATCGCACTGGAGGGTCCGGGTTTAGAGCCATTACTCCATCTTGTTGAATATCAACTATTCTATTTTAATTCCTTTCTGGCATCCCCCTTATTTTTTATCTTTCACGGACAACAGTGATTTCAAAACAAAAAATTATTGCATGGCGGTGGCAACACTTATTTTCGTCGTCGAATTAACGGTGGTTGCTTTTAAAACATTTGGCGACAACACTCCTCCGGTAATTGATGTTGCTCCGGTGAGAAGTGCAACATAGCCGATTCCAGAACCAGTCCAGGCAAGTACAACCAGGCCTCCCAGTATTCCGTAGCCTCCAATTATAAACAAAGTTCCTGAAACCAAAACATTCATCACAATCGGGTTGGGTTTAATCCTTTCAATACTTGCAATTGGAATCATAATGTTTTTAACCATAATTTGATTCTCGTCAACAATCAGGAGATTTCCTTTAATTTTCCCTCCTTGAACGGTTTTAATTCTAACTCTTTGATTTTGTTTAAACACCTTTTCTTTTCCGGTAGTTGAATTTAATATACTCAGGTGTTTTTCCTGCGAAAATGCACCGATTGAAACAACAAGCGCAATTATCAACAGCACTGCTTTCATAATTTGAAATTTTATAGGTTTTTAGAGTAAGAGCAGTGCGGGTTTCAGTGTCTTACCTGATTTAAATAAATCTAATGCGCCCAAAATCAGCCTTCATTAAATTTTCCCGTGGAAATAACTGCAAATTGCAGAGAATGCTTAAACAAACATTTTCTCTAAATGTTTTACGCCGCAGCATTTAGGAGATAAAAGAATTCGGGCTGTTTACAGTTTTATTAAAAAAATGGCGATTATTAACATGCAGATGCTAATAATTGCTCCTCCCAGAAAGGCAACTGATGTTCCGCCGATGGCATAAAAAAGACCAATAATAAGTGGCCCGGTGGTTTGGCCGATACGAAGCACCATTCCGTTAATCGACATAAAACCAGCTCTCTCACTTAATGGGGCATATCCAACCAGCAGGGTTTGAATTCCAGGAATTATCATTCCCTGTGCTGCTCCAAAAAACAGCAACGGAAAGGCAAGATGCCACCAGTCATTGACTACCGATAGTAAAATCATTGCGATTATATAAAACACAATACTGATGTTTATCTGTGTTTTTACTTTTAATTTTCGGTTTATATTTTTCTTTTGTGCGGAAACAATTGCAGTAACCACAGAAATGGCCGACATAAAAATACCGATGTACAGGGAGGAAGCATGCAGGCGTTCTTTCATCATCTGCGGGAAGTAGGAAAGATAGGCGCCATAAAGCACTACAAAAATCAGGATGTTCACAATAAACAATCCCCAAACTGTTTTCTTATTGATGTTTTTCCAGGTTTTCGTAAGATATTCTTTGAAGTTTGGCTTTTCTGTGGGCTCCGGATTTTTAAGCCAGAGAATAACCATTACTCCGGTTGGAATGGACAGCAACGGCAACAGGAAAGGATATTGCCAGCCGGCCAGGGCCAATGCTCCCCCCACTGCAGGATAAGTGGCTGTTCCAATACTTAAAACACTGGCATTGTATCCCATCACTTCGCCTCTTTCTTCCCCCGAGAATAAGTCTCCAATTAAAGTCACATTTAATGATCCGAGGGAGGCGGCTCCAATTCCTGCAATGAAACGCAGAATTAGCAAAACATGCCAGTTGTTGGTTAAAAAACAGGCAGAACCGGCAATTCCAAACAGAAAAAGTGAAGGGAGCAAAATTGTTTTTCGGCCCAGCCGATCGGCAAGTATACCAACAACAGGAGTCAGTATAATTCCCGGAAAGGTAAACATGGTGATTAATAAAGTAACTTGCGTGGGTGTGATACCAAAATGTTTTTGAATGGTAGGAAAAGCAGGTGTTAAACTTGCTACTCCCATTACAGCCATAAGTGTAACCAGGAATATAACGGTCAGATTCTTTTTGTTCATACACTGATTTTGGAGTTGTAAAAGTACTTTTTTAACGCAAATACAGGAAATAAAAGAAAATGGAAATGAGTATTATTTCCTTGCCAGGTTTTTTACCATTCCGTCAAAGATAAAATAATGAAAAGGAGAAGTGGCCAGCCAGTATAATCTTCCCCAAACCCCACGGGGGCGGAAAGTGGCGGTTTGGTGCAGAATATTATTTTCATCGATTCGGAATTCAAGCCATGCCTCGCCCGGAAGTTTCATTTCGGCAAAAAGAAGTAACCTCTTTTTCTCGCGGCTGGCATACAGTACCCGCCAGAAATCGAGCGCATCGCCTGCATTGATTTCCTTCTTTGAAGTTCTTCCACGCCTTAAGCCAACTCCTCCCTGCAGCTTATCAAACATGCCTCTGATTTTCCAGAGCCAGTTGGCGTAATAGTACCCTTTGTTCCCTCCAATGGTCCAGATATTGAAAAGCACCCGCTGCGGATCATCCACTTTTACAGTCTTTACATTTTTAAAACATCCGTATTGCGGCACCTCAATAAAATCGGATAATGAAAGTCCAAGGCTGCTGCTAATGATGGAATCTTTCCAACTGCTTAAAACCAAATCCTGTTTTATTTTCAGGAAAGCGTTTTTCAAGGCTTTTTCATAAGTAATTGGTTTTATCTGAAGGATTTCTTCCAAACGATTGTCGTTGCATACTACTTCTGTTTTCATGCTTTCCACCAGGCTAAGGGAGAGTTTAAAAGAAACGGAAGTGATAAAAAACAGCCAGTACGATGAAATCTTCGGTGTAATTAATTTCGTACAGTAAATTCTTCTTTTCAGTTTTCTGATGCTGGCATACTGCAGCATCATATCCCTGTAGGTAAGTATTTCGGGGCCACCTATATCAAAAGTTTGATTCATACACTGTTCACGACCCGGTACTTCAATCAGGTATTTTATTACATCGCGGATGGCTATTGGTTGTGCCTTTGTCAGCAGCCATTTGGGGGCAATCATAACCGGCAGTTTCTCCACAATGTCGCGTATTATCTCAAACGATGCACTGCCCGAACCTACTATAATTCCGGCCCGCAAAACGGTGAGCGCATATTTGTCGCTCTTCAGTATTTTTTCCACTTCCCTTCGGGATGCAAGATGCCGCGATAACTTTAATTCATTGCTGATTCCACTCAGATAAATTACCTGTTTTGCATGTGTTGCTTCAACATATGTTTTAAAATTCAAAGCAGTTTTTGATTCCAGCAAATTAAATTTCTCGGTGGAAGTCGCCATGGAATGAATCAGGTAGAAGGCGATATCGATGTTTTTAGGAAAATTTTCAGTGTCAGGTTCTTTTAAAAAATCAATTTCAATAACTTCAATTCTGCTGAGCAGGTTTTCATGTATGGATAATCTTCTTTTTTCGCGGACACAACACACTACTTCGTGTCCTTTTTCGATAAGAACAGGTAGCAGTCGCTTGCCCACATATCCGGTTACTCCTGTCAATAATATTCTCATTTTCCTGAGTTGTAAAGGTTAAATCTAATTCTTTTCTTTAGAATACCAATTTCTGCTACCTTTATAAACAGAAGGAATTTAAGCTTTTTTGTAGTTAAATTATTTTTTTCATGTATCAGGAATGTTATTTTCGTGTCCTCAAAAAAAGACAGCATGAGAAAATTAATATTGCTTTTTTTATTGCCGGTCAATCTGGTATTTGGCCAGCAGAAACAGATGACGCTGCGTGATGCCATTTTAGGTAAATATAACGGTTTACGCGTTGAAACATTAAATGGCCTTACCTGGAAAAATAATAAAAGTTTCACCTTCGTAAAAAATGATACCCTTTGGCAGGAAACAGCAGAAAGCCCGGCCATGCAGCAGGTTCTTTCACTGGAAAGGTTGAATGAAATTATGAATAATTCCGGTAATTACAGGTTACGCCGGTTTCCCCGTTATTCATGGAATAAAAATGAGCAACTTCTGATAAATTACGGCAACAATTACTACACGGTTGATTTAACCGAAAGAGAAACAAAACTGGAAATAAAACTGCCTGAGAATGCTGAAAATTCTGAATTCAGTGAAGAGGGCAAATTTGCAGCCTACACCATTGACGATGATTTGTATATTACCCTTGCAAATGGCGAATCCAGACAAATTACCAGTGATGGCGGCAACGGTATTGTAAATGGCAAAACTGTTCATCGCAATGAATTTGGAATTACCGATGGTATTTTTATTTCTCCCGAAGGAAATTTCATCGCATTTTACCGAAAAGATGAAACCATGGTGCACGATTATCCGCTGGTAAATTACATGTCGCGCGAGGCGGAATACACGCCGGTAAAATACCCGATGGCCGGTATGGCCAGCCATCAGGTAAAAGTAGGAGTGTACAATGTTAAGACAGGTACAACAGTTTTTCTTAACACCGGCGAACCGCTCGATCATTTCCTTACCAATATTGCATGGTCGCCCGATGAAGCAACTGTTTACATTGCTGAACTGAACCGCCAACAAAACCATATGCAGCTGAACTGCTACGACATTGAATCCGGCAATAAAATAAAAACCCTGTTTGAGGAATCCAGCGATAAATATGTGGAACCGCTGTATCCCATCCGGTTTTCGAAGACAAATGAAAACGAATTTTATTATTTAAGCAGAAAGGATGGCTGGTTCCATATTTACAAATACGATACTGACGGTAATTTAATTAAACAAATTACCAAAGGCGAGTGGGAAGTAACAGAAGTTTTGGGTTTCGATGAAAATGAAAAATATGTATTTATTGAGTCGACAAAAGAAAGCCCGCTGGAACGGCATATTTACCGCGTAGCAGTTAAATCCGGTAAAGTGGAAAAACTTACATCAGGTGAGGGTGTACACCATGGGAAACTAAGTCCGGGGGCAGGTTATGTACTTGATCAGTGGGAATCAACCAAACTACCCGGGCAAATTGATTTAATTTCGGCAAAAGGCAAGCTGGTGCGGACTATTCATAAAGCTGATGATCCCTTTAAAGATTACCAGTTGGGTGAAAATACACTGGTGCCCATAAAATCGGCTGACGGCAAGTACACGCTGACCGGGCGGTTAATAAAACCTGTAAATTTTGATCCCAATAAAAAGTATCCGGTAATCATTTATGTTTACGGCGGCCCGCATTCACAGCTTGTGGACAAAAGCTGGCAAAACCAGGCGCGCTGGTGGCAGTATTACATGGCTTCACAGGGATATATCGCTTTTACAATGGATAACCGGGGAACCAACAACCGTGGCCGTGAATTCGAAACGGCAACACACCGGCAACTGGGAATCCTTGAAACGGAGGATCAGATGCAGGGGGTTGAATTTCTGAAATCACTTCCGTATGTTGATGCCGAACGTATTGGCGTGCATGGTTGGAGCTACGGAGGATTTATGACTTTGAACCTGATGCTGCGTCATCCCGAAACTTTTAAAGTGGGAGTGGCCGGTGGTCCGGTGGTGGACTGGAGCATGTACGAAGTGATGTATGGCGAGCGCTACATGGATATGCCTCAGGAAAATCCGGAGGGATACGCTGAATCAAATATGGCTAATCATGTTTCTGACCTGGAGGGAAAACTGCTTATCATTCATGGCGTTCAGGATGAAACTGTGGTAATGCAGCACAGCATGAAGTTCCTGCGCAGTGCCATAGAACAGCAAAAGCAGGTGGATTTCTTTGTTTATCCAACGCACCCGCACAACGTGAGCGGGAAAGACCGGTTGCATCTGATGGAAAAGGTGAGCAACTATTTTTTCGATAATCTGAGCCAGCCAAAGTCATCGACGCAAAAGAAAGCGGAAGTAAAAGTTTATGCTAAATGATTAAAGGGGATTAAGCAGTTCCGGTAAAAATAAATAGGGTTTAACCTTAACTTCAGTTTCAGGTTTGACTGGATTTGATATTTTTGCAGCAATTAATTTCATTTTATCAGATTGAACCATAAAATTCCAGATATTAGGCGGTGGCAAATCACCTTTCTTATAGCATTTATAATGCTTCCGGTTTGTGGTTTATCTCAATTGGATGCAGATTCCATATCTTACCGGGATTGGTTAGCCGCTAACCTTGAAATGCCGAATATTGTATTTCGTAATAATCCTGATTTTTTTAATGGTACTTTTATTCAAAATAAAACGGCAGATGTTGTTGGTGATTTCAAGAATCTGAACATTGTAATATTTCCCCAACCTTCTGACCGATTGGAGGAGTATTTTCATTTAATTGATTCACTTCCATTCGTCCAAAAGCAAAATCTGGTCCGGTTGTTCTCTATTTATGAAAGTGAAATCGGACAAATTTTGTTTGAAGAAGGTTTGCCGGCAGAATTAAAATTTCTGGCACCGGCTTTATCGGGAATGAATCCGGAAGCAAATCTTTTTTCATACAGAGCAGGAGTATGGCAGCTTTCTCATTTTCAGGCGGTCTGTAACGGGGCTCAAATCAACAAATGGGTTGATGAACGCTATAATGTGGAAAAATCGACCCGGTTTGCAGCCGCTCAAATCAAAAGCTATGTACAAGTTTTTGGCAACATCGATTATGCAGTTGCAGCTCTTGTTTTCGGCCCTGCTAAAGTCAGAAATGCACTTGTTAAAGCTGGTAAAGACACTTCATTTAATAAGTTTGTTTCCTGTTTGCCGCAGTCGTTCGCTGAAATAATTGCTGGTTATCAGGCTATGACAGTATTTTTAACCCGGAACCATTGGGAAATAAATAACTCGTTGGCAGCACAACCTGATACGGTACGGATAATCGAACAAATGCATTTTCAACAAATTACCCGTATTACCGGAATTCCAACAGACCAACTCCGGTTTTTAAATCCTCAATATAAATTTTCAATTGTACCGGCAGGGGAGAAGCCGGTGAAACTTTTGCTCCCGTCTGGCCTTCACGATGATTTTGTGGTGTTGCAGGATTCCATTTATTATGCATCTGATTCTGCTTTATTTCAGGTACTTACACAAAAGATTAAATATCCGCCGGCGCCAAACCGGGCTTACCTGGGCGAGCCGGTAAAAGATCTTCAAATTGAGGGGCAGACCAAACTTACCTATAAATTAAAACCAGGCGATGTTTTGGGAGTAATAGCCGAAAGATACGATGTTAAAGTTTCGGATTTAAAATACTGGAACAACATTTACAATGAAAGGAAAATCCGTGCGGGACAAAATATATTCATTTTTGTGCCGGATGAACAAGCGGAGTACTTTTCTTCTTTGGAAAAGAAAACGGAAATCAAACCTGCAATAGCGGCACAAATCAATGTGCCGGTTAATACTGTTGTGTCGGAGTCGGATAAAATTGAATATGTGGTGAAGAATGGTGAATCTCCTTATATAATTGCAAAAAAATACAAGGGCGTTACACCGGAATTGATTCTTGAATGGAACAATATTCATGATGCCCGGAAAATTCAGGTAGGTCAGAAACTAACAATATACTTACTGAAATGAGGCCGGTAAAGATATTGTTATTCACTTTGGGAGTATTTGTACTACTGGCTTCGGCCATGTGGATTACACCTTCCGAAGGCGTGAAACTGGGAGAATTCACTTTTCACATGCCCACATTCAAGGAAATGTTTTTTGATGAAAAGCCCGAATATACAGATGTCTCAGAAATATTGGACCATCAGTTCAGTATTGATTCACTGGTAAGTATTAATACCGATTCGGTAGCAACCGGTCATGCTGAAGTTATCCGCAAAGCCAGCTACGACTCGTTGGTCCGGTCGATTACCAGAATTGAAATGAACGACAGCGCCTGGGCTAACCTGCATCGTTTTTTCAAAAAGCTGGAACAAGATACACTGACAAGGATAATGCATTATGGCGACAGCCAGATTGAAGGTGACCGCATTACTGCGTTCCTTCGCAACAAAATGCAAACCCATTTTGGCGGAACAGGGCCGGGTTTACGACCTGCATTACAGCCCTACAACTATGTTTTTAGTGCCAGTCAGGAATACAGTGCCAACTGGAAACGCTACCCGATATACGGAAATGTGGATTCGCTGGTGGAACACCGTAATTATGGTGTAATGGGTGCTTTTAGCCGGTATGCTCCTTTAACCAGCGATACTGTGCCTTTTGCAGGTTCTATCAACTATAAGGCATTTTTAAGCATATCGAAAACGGATATTTCCTTTAAACGCACCCGCGAATACGAACATTTGCGACTGTTTTACGGCAATACCAAAAGACCGATTTCCCTGAAAATCTTTGTGAAGGGAGATCTTTTCCGGACGGATACGTTGAAACAGGATCTGGATTACGCGACGGTTGAATGTGATTTGCCGGATACCACAAGCCGGGTTTCAATGCATTTTGAAGGATTCGACGGGCCTGACATTTACGGTATTGAACTGGCATCAACAAAAGGAGTAATTGTGGATAATATTGCACTGCGCGGAAGTTCAGGGCTAATTTTTACAAAAAACGATTTTGAGCACAGCCGGAAAATGTATGACGACTTAAGTCCCGATCTTTTTATTCTTCAGTTTGGGGGTAATGTAATGCCGTACATTCAGGATGAAAAAGCGATTGAAAATTACGGCCGCTGGTTCAGGCTGCAAATCGAACGTCTGCAGTTGCTTTGCCCCGATGCTGCCATCATTGTAATTGGCCCGAGTGATATGTCGACAAAAGAAAAGGACCGGTATGTAACCTATTCGTATTTACCCGATGTGGTGAATGTTTTAAAAGACGCAGCACTATCAACAGGCAGTGGATTTTGGAATATGTATGAAGCGATGGGAGGCGAAAACAGCATGCCTTCGTGGGTAAATGCCGAACCGGAACTTGCACGTCCTGACTACACTCATTTTTCGGCACGCGGTGCACGGCTGATAGCCAACATGTTTTACAATGCGCTTATTTTGGAATACAACAACTATCTGGAGGAAAAACAATGAAGAAATTAATCCTGCTGTTTTTGTCTGTACTGCACGTAGCGATTTTGTTTGCACAGGATGAATCTTATTTGTACCGGGTAAACCAGTACGATTTCATCCGGTACGATTTAAACCGGCTGCACAATTTTGGAAATGATACCTATTCCCAAAACTTTTATGGGAAGCTCGAAAAGCTGATGACAAAAGGTGAAGGAAAAATAAATATTGTTCAGATTGGAGGCTCACATATACAGGCCGGTACATTTTCAGGGCAAATCAGAAACCGTTTACAGACGTTTAACGGCGAAATGAATGCCGGCTGGGGATTTATGTTTCCATACCGGATGGCACGCACAAATTCTCCCTATGGTTATTATATCCGGTATTCGGGCAACTGGCAAACCTGTCGGAATGTACAAAACCATAAAACGGCAGAATTGGGTGTGGGTGGAATTACCGCTACTACAAATTCACCGTTTACCAAACTTACTGTGTTGCTGGAAAAGGAAAATAACCTGGATTACAGTTTTAATAAAATCCGCCTGTTCTGTCATTCGGAAGATGATAATTATTCCGTGTCGGTGGATGAATCTGTTTTAAAGGAAATGGTTAAAACAGAGGATTATATTGATTTTACCCTGAACCAAAATGTTGACAGTTTAACAATCAGCATAACAAAAGTGCAGGATAGAGAGGGGGAATTTACTTTGTACGGCCTGGTGGCTGAATCGGCACCAAATGGCATAATGTACAACAGTATTGGTGTAAATGGCGCAGACGTACCTGCTTTTCTGGAGTGTACGCTTTTTGAAAAACAATTGGCTTTGCTGAAACCCGATTTGGTGATTCTTGGCCTGGGAATAAACGATGCTTACGGGAGGCGGTTTTCGCAGCGCGATTTTGAAAATAACTATGAAAACTTGATTCGCCGGATTAGAAATGTTGCCCCGGAAACGGCAATTATTTTTACCACCAACAACGATAGCTACCTCTACAGACGGTATGTGAACAAAAACGGTGAAAAGGTGCAGGAAAGCATGTTTAAAATGGCTGAGAATTTACAGGCCGGCGTCTGGGATATGTATTCGGTAATGGGCGGTTTGAATTCAATAGTACTGTGGGAAAATAATCACTTGGCGCAGCATGATAAAGTGCATTTTACCCGGGACGGATATTTGCTGCTGGGCGATCTGTTTTTTAATGCACTGTTGCAGGATTTTGAAAATTACATTCAAGTAAAAAATAATTTAACCCTGATAAACCAGTAACGAGTTGGATTTTCTGCAGCAAATAAATTTATCTGAAACCCTTCGTGACATATTTGTTTACAACGAAGCTTCACCTTTAATATTCACACGATTTTTCTTCTGGGGATTCTTTGCCGTTGTACTGGCTGGGTATTCCCTGTTGTACAACAATAAAAGCCGTTCGCTGCGTTCGGGATATCTGTTTCTTGCGAGTCTGTTTTTCTATTACAAATCAAGCGGGTTCTTCTTTTTTATTCTCCTGTTCAGCACGATAACCGATTATTTAATCGGCAAATGGATCTATTCTTCAAAGGATAAAACCTTACGAAAGATGTTGGTTGCGCTGAGCGTGGTGGTGAATCTTTCGCTGCTTGCATATTTCAAATACTCCTATTTTGTGGTCGATAGTATTAATTCCATGCTGGGAACTAATTTTCATGTAGTAAACTATCTGGCGCAGTGGGCAAACGGTGCAACCGGTACCCATTTTGATGTCAACCAGATTCTGCTTCCTGTGGGAATATCATTCTTTACTTTTCAAACCATCAGTTACTCCGTTGATGTATACCGGAACGAAACCCAACCGGTGAACAACCTCATCGATTTTGGTTTTTATGTCTCCTTTTTTCCGCAGCTGGTGGCCGGTCCAATTGTTCGGGCGTCGGGATTCATTAAGCAGATTTATGAGGACTATCACGTTTCAAAAGCTGAATTTGGATGGGCGGTATACATCATCCTTAAAGGACTGGTGAAAAAGATTTTTATTGGCGATTATATTGCAGTTAATTTTGTAGACCGCGTATTTTCAGATCCGGTCACCTATTCTGGTTTCGAAAACCTAATGGCGCTTTTTGGTTACTCGCTTCAGGTTTATGTTGATTTCTCAGGATACACTGATATTGCAATCGGAGTGGCTTTATTAATGGGATTCCGGTTGCCGCAGAACTTTAATTCGCCGTATAAGGCACGTAATGTCGGCGAATTCTGGAAGCGCTGGCACATGTCGCTCTCATCCTGGTTAAAGGATTATTTGTACATCCCGATTGGTGGTAACCGCAATGGTTCGGTTTTTAGTTATTTAAGTCTGGGGGTTATTTTATCCATTATTGTGCTGCTTGCCGGAGAATTGATTTTGATCCCAATTTTCGCCGGAGTGGCTTTGCTTTTTGCCCTGCTTGCCCGCATATTCCCCGGTGTAAAACGTCATATTGATACCAATATCAACCTGATGCTGACCATGTTGCTGGGAGGGCTCTGGCACGGAGCTTCGTGGCAGTTTATCATCTGGGGAGGATTAAACGGAGTAGGGCTGGTAGTTTATAAATTCTGGAGAAAAATAAGCCCTTGGGAAAACCGGAGCGGCTGGTTTAACCGCGTTTGGAAAATAGCAATTACCTTCAGTTTTATCACCTTCACCCGTATTTTTTTCCGCTCAGAATCAATGAATGTTGTAAAAGGAATGATGCACCAAATAGGTTCTGGTTTTAAACTCTCCATCATTCCTGATGTTTTGGTGGCCTATAAATGGGTTTTCCTTGTCATGCTGTTTGGTTTCATCACCCACTGGCTCAGCCAAAGCTGGAAAGATTATGTAATGAACCGGTTTATTGCAGCTCCGCTTTGGTTAAAAATTATTGTCTCGGCACTGGTCGTTATCATCGTTTATCAATCCATCTCTGCCGAAATGCAACCGTTTATTTATTTCCAGTTTTAATTTTGAAAATACTTTGACGGCAGCCGGAATTACCGCTGTTCTATTCTTATCATCTGTTCTGTATTGAATAGACAAATTTATTATTCACCCTCAATGTGTATTGCCAAATGCATATCCCGGGAATAATAATTTTATCCGCATCCTCTTACAGGATTAAGCTACAGATGTGTGCCTGTTTACAGAAATAATAAACGCGGTGATAAAAATTTGCAGGAATAAAAAACAAATCGTTTTATAAATCAGTGAATGAATAAAAAACATTTACGCCTATCAGAATTTAAGTTAAATCTGTCAAACTATTTTAGGAAAGGTCAGCCCTCTGGGGATTGCTCTGCGCCCCTTGGGGATTTATCCGTGCCCCTTGGGGGAAATTGTGATTTGATGATTGATAAATCTACTGAAAGTGCCGTGGAGGGTGAGATTCAGAGTTTCGGGACCACCTGGCAAGACAATTAATGCCGGTCAGACGAATTTAAAGTCACCGGTCAACAGGCATTTGACAATAGTCACCGGGATTGAAACGATATTCTGTATACCAATTTATTTCAAAACAGTAGCAATTAAGATTCCAAGGTAATTACCAAATGCATATCCCAGGATGCCAATGGTTAACCCGGAAATAATGACTTCCTTATTTTTAATGGCGCTGGCAACTGCCGGAACAAAAGGGGGAGAATAGGTAAGTGCGGTAATGGCAATGATGGTTGTGTCAGCATCCACCTTAAATATTCTGGATAATCCAACATGAATAATCATGGAACCAAAAACAACTATCAGTACATAGAGGAAAAGTTGTAAAAATTCAATTTGAAACATATTGTGCAGGTTGGCCATGGAAGAAACCACCAGTGAAAACACAATAATAAAATACATGCCCAGCTGAAAACTGTTTTTCAGCCGGCTGATGGATTTTACCAGCGAAGCCAGCAACCCCAAAGTTGTAATGGTTAAAATAACCACTACTGTTTGTGCCGATTTGGGGACCAAAAAGCTCAGTCCGCCGCCAATTGCAAAAATAAGAACCGATGTGCCAAATGCTTTTAATGTATCAGGTATATTTCTGCGGTAAAAAAGCGTATCGTAGTTTTCCATGTGTTCCCCTTCTTCTGCCAGTTGAAAAGCATTCTCGCCCTTTTTTATTAGGTTGAATTTCGGTAAAAAGGTGTGAAATACCCGTTGTGCAACAGTCATAAGAAAGAGTAAGGCGATGGCACCGATTATCAAGTCATAGGTGTGGGTGAGAACAAAAATATCGGGATTGACATTTAATGCAGTTCCGATTGCGGCCAGATTGGGTGTGCCGCCGGTATAAACTCCCACCAGCATTCCCGCTACTTTCCACGAATCGGTTATTGAACCTGCATATAAATAATAGCCAATAAAAACAGATGCCAGTAATGAAATCATGGCAAGCACCAGAGATAAAACAGCACCTTTTGCCAGTTTTAGCCAGCGTTTCAGGTTCAGCGAAAACAAAAGAAGCGGGAGCGCTATCGGAATAATTATGGTCATCAGCAGTTCCTGTAATCCGGCAATCTGGTTGGCCATTAAATCGCTATGGGGCAATCCTGCTGAAGTAAACAACGCCATAAATTCATCTTTCGGTAAAAAGCTGCGGTGACCAAGTATTTCTTTAAACTGGCTGCTTGGAGTTGGCAGCAAACCTATATTTCCCATTATCAATCCAAGCACATAAGCCAAAACAACAGCTCCTGCCTTTTTAAAAAAGCCAAAAGTCTGACATAAATAAATGAGAAAAAAAGGAGCGAGCAGATAAAACAGTACCAGAGAAATGGTAATCCACATAAATTCCGATTTAATTAAACGGAAGCAAACATAACGATTTTTTTATTTTGAATAAAATCGGCCAAATGAAGCAACAAAAAAAGCACAAACCCGAAAGTCTGTGCTTTTTCAGCATTTAAATATATGTTATTAAAATCTGAAGCCAAGTGTAAATAAAACCTTGTTTTTTACCGTATTGAATTTGGCCATCGGAGCTT
This sequence comes from uncultured Prolixibacteraceae bacterium, assembly GCA_963771595.1. Taxonomy (GTDB): domain Bacteria; phylum Bacteroidota; class Bacteroidia; order Bacteroidales; family Prolixibacteraceae; genus CAVYUC01. Next base: position 321,019 of record CAVYUC010000012.1, read on the forward strand.
CAGGATAATCGTTTCCGGGCGATGGATATAATGAATCGTAATTGTCTGTATCAGAATATCTGTACGCCATGTCCATGAAAAATCCACCCTGGTGGTAACCTAAACCTGCAGAATAAACAATCAGGTTGGTATTGGCATTGGGTTGTGATGCGCCAAAAGCCTGTTCATTGTAGGCCGACGGATAGCGTTCGTAACCACCACGCAGACTTACTTCGTTGGTGACTCTTAATTCGCCGCCAACCCTGATGTTTCCAACTGCTTTATAAGCTTTTGTAATATCTTCGTTTTCATCCACAAAATCGTAACCATCGCCACCGCGCCTTAAACTTGCCGAACTATAATCAACATATTCATAATCGACACTGATTAAGCCTGCTTTTGCAATCACAAATGCACCGCTTAAAACTGCACGCAATGGAGTTTCCAAATCGTAATCGTAAGTAGAAGGATTATCAGGAACTACATCGTAACCTTGTGTATCTCCTTCATCATAAGTGACCGATGATTGCATGGATGTGTTAAAATCATCATGCAGGTTAAAGAATGTAGGAGTATGAATTGCTGCTCCCAGACGAATTTCATTTATCGGTTTAAAGATGATTCCAAACTTCCCGTTATAACCGGTTCCTGAAGTTCTTAGATTAGAATTGAACCTGAAATTGTTAAAATACGGGATGCTGTTGTTTTCGTCAGCTTCGCGCAAAGTTGAAGATTCGTTGTAATAAACATCGACTACACCAACTGATGCTCCGAAATAAAATTTATGACCAAAATTTAAACCCATACCAAGCGAGTACTCATCAACAGAACCCGTTGTTGAATAGGTTTTTCTCTGACTTTGTCCGTAACCGGCATCTTCAATATCGTGCCAGTAAATTCCGGTATTGTCTTCCTGAAGCAACAAATCCGAATCCCAGGCAAGTTGCTCATAATAATCGCTCCATTTATTTGCATTAGCGTTATCGGCAATATAATCTAAAAATGAACTGTTGGCATTTGGTGTGCCAGCAACCATAACATTGTTGAAATCCTTTAAGCGGTTGTATCCGATACCAACATTCACACTTACGATGCCTGCTTCGCTGCTGTTTTGGGTTGGAATGGCAGCAACATAACTCAGGTTGTTAAACGAGAATTTATATTTGCTGTCGCTCATCAGATTGCCCTGGTACGATGATTCCACCTGAGACTGGCCAAAGGCAGGAGTCAGGGCAAATTCCCCGGTACGGTATAATCCCAAACCTGCCGGGTTAATGCTGACGGAGGTAAAATCGCCACCCAACGCTCCAAATGCATTTCCCATTCCACCGGCACGGGCTGTCCCCTGAACCTGTGTAGATGAATACCGAAGGGCATCAACCAAATCCTGCGCCTGCATCGAAAAAGGAACGAGTAATGCTATTGAAAATAGTGCTATTAATTTCTTCATGGCAAATTCCATTTAATTATTAATTACTAGTTTTTTGCTGTCTCATCAATCATTTATCTTCTGCCGGATGATGAGGAGGATGAACCTCGTGAACCACCACTACTACCTGAACTTCTTGAACCGCCACTGTAACTGCCGGAACTTCCGCTGCTTCTGTAACTTCCACTGCTACTGCTTCCGCGGTAACTTCCACTGCTGGAAGGAGCACTTCTGTAGCTGCCTGAACTGGAAGGACTTCTGTAACTTCTTGTTGTCCCGCTGCTTGAGCTTCTGTTGTAAGTAGAGCTTGAACGATAAGTTCTGCTTGAACTTGTTCTTGGTGCAGAATACCGTGAACTTGAAGAACTGCTTTTGGTTACAACTCTTGGTTTAGTATAATTGGTGGATGGCCGTGTATAGTTACTTCTGGTAACTGTTGATGTACCAGGGCGTGTATATGTTTGTGTCCGCGAAGATGAATTTGTTGAACTGCTTTTTACAGTTGAACGTTCGTTACTAACACTTTCAGTAGTTCTTCTTCTTTCGGTTAAAACATTGCCGTTGGAAGCTCTTGTGGTGCTTGTATTATTTCGAACACCTGAGCTGGAAGTGCTTCTTCTTCCTGAACTGGAAACATCCTGCGAATTACCGCTTTTATTGCGGGCTACAGTATTTGAATTATTTCTCCGGTCATTTCTCACAACATTTGTTCCGGTAGATCTTCTTTTGCCGTAGTTGTAATTATCCGAATTGGCATACCAGCCGCGGTTGTAGTAATTATGATATCCACCGTAATATCCACCGAGGTAACCTCCGTAGTATCCGCCATAATAAGGGTTACCCCATGCATAATACGGGCTGTAAAAGGGTGAATAACCCCATCCCCAGCTATAATAAGGGGAATACCAGTTATAACCATATCCCCAGCTGCTGTATGGAGAATACCATGATGAATAACCTCCGTAAAAATAGGGATCATAATACCAGCTGTCCCAGTAAAACGGATCATAAAAAGAAGGACGGTGGAAACGTCGGATGCGGTAAGCATAATCTATATCATCACCATCATAATAATTGTTGATAACATATTTTACTTCATCATCATTATAGTAAACGGTAGTATCGCTACCTTCCAAATCCATTTGTTCCATGTTGTACAACTGTGCATCCACATCGTCTTCATTTCCTTCAAAAATGTAATTGTTCATGGTGCTCGAGCCGTCATCATTTTGTCCAATTTCGCTGATAATAAGCCGGTCTCCCGATTTTTCCGCGCCCGAATTTTCAGCAGTTGTTACTTCATCTGCTGCAATGGGCGGAGGAACATCGCCCGGATTGAAGTAGATGTCATCAGAGTATGAACTGCTGACATAACTTCCAGTGGTGCATGCTCCGAAAAGGAGTGCCAGCACTGCAAAAAGTGATAATTTCGATTTCATAACTTGTCCTCCCTGTTTATTTAATGTCAATAATATTTACTTAATTTGTAAACTCAAAATTATAAGAAAGAAAACAAAATCTGTACCAATTTAAAGAAAATGGCGAAAGAATTGACACCACGCAAAGAAAGTTATTCACAGTGGTACCAGGATTTGGTTATTAAAGCCGACCTGGCGGAAAACTCGGCAGTTAGAGGATGTATGGTTATAAAACCTTATGGTTATGCTATTTGGGAGAAAATGCAGGCGCAGTTGGATAGCATGTTTAAAGAAACCGGACATGTAAATGCATACTTCCCGCTGTTTATACCAAAATCGTTTTTCAGTAAAGAAGCTGACCATGTTGAGGGATTTGCAAAAGAATGTGCCGTTGTAACGCATTACCGTTTAAAAAACGACGACGTTAATGGCGGCCTTATGGTTGATCCGGATGCCAAGCTCGAAGAGGAACTTATTGTTCGGCCAACTTCCGAAACCATCATCTGGAATACGTATAAAAACTGGATCCAGTCGTACCGCGATTTACCGTTGCTTATAAACCAATGGGCCAATGTAGTTCGCTGGGAAATGCGTACACGTTTGTTTTTACGTACAGCCGAATTCCTTTGGCAGGAAGGCCATACAGCACACGCAACCAAACAGGAGGCAATTGACGAAACGATAAAAATTATTAATGTTTATGCCGATTTCGCTGAAAAATATATGGCAGTTCCGGTGATTAAAGGATTGAAATCGGAAAACGAACGGTTTGCCGGCGCTGTTGATACCTATTCCATTGAAGCATTGATGCAGGATGGAAAAGCTTTGCAGTCGGGAACTTCTCATTTCCTTGGACAAAATTTTGCCAAAGCATTCGATGTGAAATTTGCCAGTAAAGAAGGCAAAGAAGAGTATGTTTGGGCAACTTCCTGGGGCGTTTCAACCCGTTTGATGGGAGCTTTAATTATGGCTCACTCCGATGATAACGGATTGGTATTGCCGCCAAAACTGGCTCCTTTTCAGGTGGTTATTGTGCCAATTTATAGAAAGCCCGAACAGCTTTCGACCATTTCAGAAAAAGTGGATGAGATTATTTCAAAATTAAAGGCAAAAGGTATTTCGGTAAAATACGATGATAACGACAACAAAAAACCAGGATGGAAATTTGCCGAATACGAATTAAAAGGCGTTCCGGTGCGTTTAGCCTTGGGGCCACGCGATTTGGAAAATGGTACAGTTGAAGTTGCCCGCCGCGATACTCTGGAGAAAAATGTGGTGCCAATTGAAGGAATTGACAATTATATCGCGAATTTACTGGAAGAAATACAACGCAGTATTTATAAAAAGGCAGAAGAGTTCAGAACCGCCAATACAACCAAAGTTGAAACCTTTGATGAATTTAAAGATGTGCTGAAAAACAAAGGTGGATTCATACTGGCGCATTGGGACGGCACGTCGGAAACCGAAGAAAAAATTAAAGCTGAAACCAAAGCAACAATTCGTTGTCTGCCTCTGGAATATGAGGAAGAAGAAGGAATTTGCATGTACTCCGGCAAACCATCGAAACGGCGCGTTTTATTTGCTCAGGCCTATTAAAATTCAAAAAAATATTTCTGTCGGAAGCAGCTCAAACGGGCTGCTTTCTTTATAAATACGATTTCTTTCGTATTTTTATTCAAAATTTAAACCATGACCGAAAAAGAAGTGCGCGAGTCGCTGCTGGAAGCTTTTGTTATTAAATCTGAAGTTAAGCAACAGGTTTTTGAAAATACGAAACAAACTTTTGGAATTCTTAAAAAAGTACTGAAAAAACTGGAAACAGATTATATTGATGTTCTCCGCGACAAGGTTCCGGCAAGAAGCCTGCCTCTGTTTAAAGATAAAGGACCTTTTGAAGCTGAATTTATCATTGGAGGAGATTTACTGGTTTTCAGTATGCATTCCAATGTTTTTGAATTCGATGATAAACATCCGGTATTAAAAACAAAATATATTGCCGACGATCCCTTACGATCATATTGTGGTACGATTAACATTTACAATTTTTTAGCCGATTCGTTCAAGTATAACAGATTCAACGATATCGGATATTTGGTTGCACGTATTTTTATCAATAAAGACAAACATTTTTTTGTTGAAGGTAAACGGCAGTCGGATGAAGTGGTAAAAGATTTTGCCGTGGATGCCATTTCGCCCGGGGTTCTCCGCCAGATTGTTGAAACTGCCATTCAGTACAGTATCGAATTTGACCTGTTGGTTCCACCCTACGATCAGGTAAAAATGGCAACGGTGGAGCAAATGCGGCAAAAAATGAGCCACTCCAAAATGGTAACAGCCAAGCGCCTTGGTTTTTCCTTTAATTCAGATGATGTTTAACAAATTATTCAAACTGAAGCACAGGTTTTTTTTACTTATTTGAAAAAGGATATCTTTTAGATTCCCGCTTTTCAGAATATTATTGGTTTTTAATAATGTTCAGATTATCAAGTAAAACAAAGCCTACAGGTGAAATGCCAATGGTGTTTTTACCTTTTTCAAGATCCAGGGTAATCCGTTCCCAAACCCATGCACCTGGGTTTCCGGTATTCCAGAATTCAATTTCCCCGGCTTTTTTGCCGTTGATTTCAACCGGTGAAGTGAAAACCTGTTCGCGTTTTAAAGTATATCTGAATTCCAGGATATACCGGCCAGCTTCCGGAGCATTGAATGTCCATTTTACGTCGTGCCTTCCATCTCCAACTTTTGTTTCCAGGTACCCCTTTCCTGTAAATCCTTCCACTTCCGATTTAATTTGCGAAAGTCTGAAAGCTGCATTTTCTGCTTCCAGCATTGTTCCGCCTGATGTAGAATTCATGGATTTCAAATTAATCTTACCACCATTGGCAGTGATATCGTAAAGCGCCCAGTCAAAGTTTTTTCTCCAGTCGACATATCCTACGCGATTCGTCCACAGCGGATTGTGGTAATTTGCAAGTGCACCGGCAGCGTAATGTCTCCAATAGCTGGCAGAACTGTTTAATTCATCGATTACCAAGTCATACCATTGTTTTTGATATGTTTCCCGGAAAAGGTCAAGGTAGGTTGCAGCTTTGATTTTATGAGCGTAATATTTCCCGAGCCAGGCCATAGTTTTAATATCGTCGATGGTGATACGCAATTCCTTATTCATCTCCATATTTTGCCTGCCGGCCCAGCTAAGCGCCTGGTCAGCATTCTGAATAATTTTTTCAGCTACCTGAAGTGGAGTTTCACCTTTCATTTCTGAGCCGTTAAGGTAGGCTTTGGTATATTCAGGAACCGACATATATCCGGTGCCCTTATGCGGGGGCAATGTAATAAACCGGTTTACATCGTGATAGCCGGTTGGGGTTTTTGCCGGATCGGGCTGCGACTGGCCGCTCTCAATGTACCATTGAAAATCAAGGCTTCCCCAGTGAAAACCAGTTACCAGGGGATAAATCATGGAAGCACTTTGCCAGGCATCAAACATTTGCTGAGCTTTTACATCGGGGAAACGGTTTTGAATAATTTGCACAAAACGCTCATCTTCCATCTCCGGATTATAACCCAGCCGGCCCCAGCACATCCATTGATACCAGTGTTTTACAATTTCAATATTCCGTGGCTCTTCACTGTATTTTCCAAGAAATTCCCTTCCCCAAACCCATTGGTCTGAACCGTAATAATATCCCTCTGACACATCGTACGGAATATTTTTAATGAATTCCCTTACGTAGTCAGGTGCTCCCCATCTGAAATGAAAAATATCGTCGTTACGCAACGTCCACAATGTTTTCAGGTTTTCACTTTGTATATCTTTCACAAAATCGTAATGATACACCTGATTCACAGAGCTGTATACATGTGCTTTGGCATATTTGAAACTGAAAATAAAATTGATGCTTTCATTCTTCATTACCTCCTGAAAAATAGAGGTTATTTCTTTTGCTTCAGTTTGATGCTGGCGATGAATGAGGTTTATTTTCCGGTTGGGTTGTTCTTTGAGTGCATCCAGTATTCCCTGTCCGTAAGTGGCAAATGCCCACTCTTCCTTTTGGGTTGCGGTGTAATCATACATGTTTTCACCGGTGGTGAGCCCTATTCCCGCCAGATCGGGATACGTGAGTACCATTTGCTTAACGCTCTGCCTGAAATAGTCGGTGGTAACCGGATTTTCCAATTTATCGGTTATACCGTATTTGCCGTCGGTTCCATATACAAAAATATTCCATGTCAGCACGAAAAACTGAACATTTCGTTGTTTCCCATAGGCCATCACCCTGCGCCAGAATTCAATCTTTTCATCGATACTCATTTTTTTAATCACTTCGTAATTGTTTACAATTTCCGGTGTATCGAAACCCCAACCGTTCAGAGAGTAATTTTCTTCCCAATCTCCGGTACTTTTGCGAACGTCGTCCAGGGCAATATCAGGATATTCGGGAATTTTCACCATCGATGGAAAAGGATGCATGCTCCAAAGGGAAATGGTGTTGTAGCGGTATCGCGCCAGGTTATCGATGTAATCTTTCCAGAAGTCGAAATTCCACATTTCGGCCATGTTATTCTGGGCGACATCCGAAGGTTCGGTATAAGTTGGAGTTCTCACGTCGAGCGGAATATTGAATTTTGTTCCCCGCACTTTCATGTAAGGATTTTGCAACTGATTTTCTATAACATCAATTCCCTGCACCTGAATAATCTCAGCAACTTCAAGGCCGCCATACATTACTCCTGCATCATCTTTACCCAAAATCCAAATGGTTTTTTCGTTTTTGCCCGATTTATGAATAATGAAACCTTCTTCTTTTAGCTCATCGGGGTGAACTGTTTCCAAACCTTCTAAAGGTTGTATATTTTCGCTGATGTTCAGCAATACGATGTTGAATTCATCTTCGTTCAACTTATGGCTTTTAGAAAAAGGCAAAGCAACTGGTTTAAGCCCTTTTTCCTTTAAAGCGTGCTGTATCTCGCCGATGGCAAATTGAATTTTTCCGGGGTAGTTATCGCCGTAAATAGTTACATCATTTTCGGCCTGCAAAAGCAGTCCCGGAAATGTGAACAAGATAACAGAAAGGTAAAACTTTAACTTTTTCATTTGATTTGATCTGATTTCCTCAGGTTTATGGGAACGACGACAGAAAAGGAACTTGCCTGGTTCCGGCTAAACCGGTTATTAAGAATCAAAAATACCTTTTAAATTAAAATGGAAGAATATTTTTTCTTCAAAATGGATAAGTGTGAGTTTAAAACTGAAGGTAACTGCACTTCTGGTTTATACTTATATTAAATAAAATTATTTTGTATTTGTAATTCACTGAAAAAGGATAGGGATTTTGACGTTGTACAACCACAATAAAAGCAGTCGCAACTTTACCAAATGTTGCAAATGCCAGCCCACTCAAATTTGAAAACCGGATGGACGGCCGGGATTTACTTTTAAAGCCTGAACTTTTAAAAACCAATATGGATGCAGATACTGCAGGTGTTTTTCCAATAAAATTATGGAATTAGAAATCCTTATAAATATTATCTATTACAATTTGAATATCGGCCAGGTCTTTTTCAAAAGTAGCTTTGAAATTTTCCCAATCCTGCTGCCTGATGTTTTTAATTTCATGCATCCGTTTGTTTATCGAAACCTGTTTTGCTTCAAAATCATCAAGGGCGGAATTTTGTGCATCGGTTAATTTGCCGCCTTTTTCACGAATTTTATCATTCAGGTCTCTCACTTTTTGATTAATTCCGGCAAGTTCTTCATTTGCTTTGGCAAGCAAATCACATTGTGCCTGATGCAGTTCTTCGCTAACTACATTTTCAGTTGCAACTGCATTTTCCTCTTTTTGCGAATTGGATTCGCATCCGGTAAAAATAAAGACACTTAATCCTAATAAGATCAAGCAGGCAAAAAATGGATTGCTATTCATGATTATTTGATTTTAAGTTTTTTATTCACCCCTTATTACGTTGAAAAATATGAATGGTTATACTTTGTATCTGTTTAAACAATAGGTTTTTGCAGGCATGATAAAAATCATATTTTATAGGTTTTAGTAGGTTAATTATCTACTTTTATGCACACGTTCTTGAATGAATGGAGATTGATTGGAATCAAAATTTAATTATCAGTTACTGGAGCTGTTTCAAAAACCTGTCTGTAGCATATAAAATTTATATATTTGGGCATAACTATTAATTAAGAAGTGCAATTCATATGGAAAAAGTAGTAGAAAGATTTATTCGGTATGCAAAAGAATATACAACATCAGATCCCGGGAGTTTAACATTTCCAAGCACAGAGCGTCAAACCGTATTTATGAAAAAGCTGGCAGAGGAATTGGAAAGCCTGGGACTGAGCGATGTGGAATTGGATGAATACAGTTATGTTACTGCCACAATTCCGGCAAATGGAATTACTGATGGACCTGTTGTCGGATTTATTTCGCATGTGGATACCAGTCCCGATTTTTCGGGTGAAAAAGTAAATCCTCAAATCATAGAAGAGTATGACGGAAATCCGATTCAACTTAAAAACGGAGTTCGCATCGATCCGAAAGATTTTCCTGAAATACTAAAATACAAAGGACAATCTGTTATCACTTCTGATGGAACTACGCTGCTTGGAGCTGATGATAAGGCTGGTGTCGCCGAAATTGTTACAGCTGCAGAAATCCTGCTGAACTCGAAAATAAAACATGGAAAAATACGCCTTGGCTTTACGCCGGATGAAGAAATTGGCAAAGGCACTGACCATTTTGATGTGAAGAAATTTGGTGCCGACTTTGCATATACCATTGATGGCGGGGAGATTGGCGAACTTGAATTTGAAAATTTTAATGCTGCAGGGGCAAAAATTGTGGTGCACGGAAGAAGTGTGCATCCGGGTGCAGCTAAAAACAAAATGGTGAATGCGTTACTTGTGGCCCATAAAATTATTGGAATGCTGCCATCCACTCAACGACCTGAGCATACCGAAAAACGGGAAGGTTTTTATCATTTGCTTTCCTTTAACGGTAATGTTGAAAGAGCAGAATTTCAATACCTTATCCGGGATCATGATGCAGATAAATTTGATAAAAAGAAAAAACTTTTACAGGAAGTGGTTCAGCTTGTAAATTTTGAATACGGCAGAAAACTGGTTGATTTGGAAATTACAGATCAGTATTACAACATGCGTGAAAAGATAGCACCTGTAATGCATATTGTTGATGTAGCCCAAAAGGCAATGGAGCAGGCTGGGGTAAAACCAATAGTAAAACCAATTCGCGGCGGAACTGATGGGGCGCGGCTTTCCTATGACGGATTGCCATGTCCGAATGTATTTGCAGGGGGCCATAATTTTCACGGGCCTTTTGAGTTTGTTCCCATTCCTTCGATGTTAAAAGCAGTGGAGGTAATTTTGAATATTGCGCAATTAGCAACAGGTACAATCAGGAATTCGTAAATTTGGTAAAAAATTCGATCATGGATATTAATTATATTATCGATAAAGAAGGAAAACATTCTGCAGTGGTTGTTCCAATAAAGCAATGGAAAAATTTCCTGGATAAATTTTCAAAAATGAAAAAGAAACTTGAAATATTAACAGGTCTTGAAGATGCTGTCGATGAAGTTAATCAAATGAAAAAAGGGAAAAAACAACCAAAATCATTAGCCGATTTTCTTGATGAAAACTGAAATCATTATCACAGCTAATTTTAGTAAGGAAGCAAAAAAACTGATGAAAAAATATAAATCCTTGAAATCAGAACTCCGCAAACTAAATGAAGAACTGTTGATAAATCCTAAATTAGGTACTTCCATTGGAAAAGATACATACAAAATTCGGCTGGCGGTAAAAAGCAAAAGCAGAGGGAAAAGCGGTGGCTTGAGAATAGTTACTCACCTTGAAGTAAACCTGCACATGGATGAAAAGAATCAAATTCTTTATTTACTGTCAATTTATGATAAATCTGATACTGAAACAATTTCCAATAAACAATTAACCAGAATTTTATCGAAATTAAAAAATCAGAAAGAAAAATAAACTTCAATGCTCGACCGGTTTGTTGAATTTATAAAAGAGAAACAGCTTTTTGAGCCTCAGCAAAAAGTTCTGCTGGCGGTGAGTGGCGGAATTGACAGCATGGTGTTGTTGCATCTTTTTGAAAGAACCGGTTTTAATTATGGTATTGTTCATTGTAATTTTCAGTTGCGTGGTGAAGAGTCGGATGACGATGAAAGGTTTGTAAAAGAACAGGTGTTGATACACGGCGTCTCATCGTTTTTTCAGCGCTTCGAAACCGAAGAATATGCAAGGATAAACGGAATTTCCATTGAAATGGCGGCGCGGGAACTGCGGTATAATTTTTTTGAAAAACTAAGGGTTGAAAATGATTTCGATTATGTTGCAACTGCTCACCACCAGGATGATTTAGTCGAAACTTTTTTTCTGAACCTTTCGCGGAAAACGGGAATTAAAGGATTGACCGGGATAAAGGAAAAAACGGGTACAATAATCCGTCCGCTGCTTTTTGCAAGCCGTAAAGCGATAAAAAATTATGCACGCGATAATTTTGTTGAATACCATGATGATTCAAGTAACAGTGAAGTAGTTTACCAGCGCAATTTTCTGCGGCATAAAATACTGCCACTATTTTCTGAACTAAATCCGGCATTCCGTAAAAATACAGTTGCGAGCATTGAAAATCTGAAGGAAGTTGAAAGAGTGTACGATTATTTTATTTCAGCTGAATCGGAGAAAGTAATTTCCGGGGATAATAATGAGCTGGTTTTTAGTATCGATGCTTTGAATAAGTCTTCTTTTCCGATGTTGGTGCTGCTTGAATCGCTTAAAAATTACAACTTCAATCCAACGGTAATTGAAGAGGTATACCGCAGCCTGGAATCAGAATCAGGAAAACGGTTCTATTCAAAAACCCACCGTCTGGTGAAAGATCGCGGACGGTTGTTTCTTGCACCGTTAAACCTCGAAGAAGAGCGGATTTATTATCTGGAAAAAGACGATATTGAACTGTTTGCTCCATTTGATTTAAGCATGGAAAGACACCATGCCAGCGGTTTTAAAATTAGCCGGGAACCGCATGTTGCCTGTCTCGATTTTGACACACTTGAATTTCCGCTGCTTATCCGCAAATGGCAACAGGGCGATTATTTTCAACCACTGGGAATGACCGGCTTTAAAAAACTGAGCGACTTTTTTATAGATGAAAAAATACCGGTGCACGAAAAGGAAAATATCTGGTTGCTGTGCAGCGGCAAAAATATAGTGTGGATAATGGGCCGCCGCATCGACAACCGATTTAAAATAACCAATGAAACCAATACAATCTGTAAAATTGAAATAAAACAGTTCCATTAAATGGTGTTTATTCCTTAAATCAATATTTTAAAGTGTAAATTTGACTTTACGAACTTTAAACTTTGAACTTTAAACTTTAAACTTTCGGCTGACCAATGAAACGAAGAAACTTTATTAAAAACAGCAGCGCTGCAGTTATTGCGGGCAGTACATTTCCATTGCAATCCTTTTCCTTTCGGGATGAAAAGAAATATTATCACCAGGGCAGGACTGCCGGCTACAAAGATTTCCGCATAATTGATGAAGGATTGAAAATAAAATCCATCGAAACATTTACAAAAGGTCCGTTAAGTGTCGTTAAAGTAACAACTGACAACGGTAAGGAAGGCTGGGGTCAGATTTCCACTTACGATGCTGATATTTCAGCTATTGTACTTCATCGTAAGGTGGCATCTTTTTTCCTGGGAAAAGACCCGGCAAAGATTGATGAACTTACCGATAATGCAATAGAATTTAATCACAAATATCCCTGGTCGTTTGTAAACCGGGCGCTATGGCAGGAATCGATACTGCAATCTGGGATTTGTATGGAAAGATTCAGCAAAAACCAGTGGTGGAACTTTTGGGAGGGAAAGCCCGCCCGTTTCTTGTTTACGGCTCAAGTATGCGTCGTGATATTTCACCGGAAGACGAAGCAAAACGGCTGGTTAAATTGCAACAGGAAGATGGTTATAAAGCCTTTAAAATTCGAATTGGAAGTTCAACCGGAAGAAATACGGATGCCAGCCCGGGCCGGACGAATAAGATTGTACCCACTGTACGGAAGGCTATTGGATGGGACAGCGATTTACTTGTGGATGCCAACAGCTGCTATACTCCCGATAAAGCCATTGAGGTGGGCCGGATGCTGGAGCAAAATAAAATTTACCAGTATGAGGAACCCTGTCCGTGGTGGGAAATTGAGTGGACAAAGGAAGTGACCGACGCAGTGAATGTCGCCGTTTCAGGGGGTGAGCAAGACAATGAACTGGCACAGTGGCGGAGGATGATAAATATGAAGGCTGTGGATATTACCCAACCGGATGTTTTATATCTAGGTGGAATTACTCGCACATTCCGTGTGGCTAAAATGGCCGAAGAATCGGATTTAACCTGTGTGCCGCATTCCGCCAACCATGGTCTGGTAACCTTGTTTGCCTTGCATTTGCTGGGGGCCATTCCCAATGCTCAAAAATATCTTGAATATTCAGTTGAATTTGATGAAGGTGTAAACCAGGATGCATATGCCATGTATGAACCCCATTTAAAAGTTGTTGAAGGGGCAGTACAAATTCCATCGGAACCGGGGTGGGGGATCCGGATTAAAAACGACTGGCTCGGGAAATGTGACTATCAGAAGAGCGAAGTTTAAATTAAATAAGCAATCCGATTCCTGAACACATGTAACAGGAGGGGCTTCTATTCCCTCGAATGCAGCGCCACGCGGTTTCCTTCTGTATCCAGAATTAATGCCATGTATCCGTAATCTTCAGATATTTGCTTTTTATCCTGAATTACCTTTCCGCCAGCCGGTTCAACACGGGCCAGTTCGTTGCTCAAATCACCGGAATGTGCTGTTAAATAAACCAGCACACCATCTGCCGAAGGGATGTAAAAATCGGGATGTTTTACCAGCGAACCTGCTGCACCCGGTGCATCCTGAATCATTGGAAACCATGCCATATCCAACGGTCCCATCATGTGACGTTCCAGTTTAAAATCCAACACTTCTTCATAAAATTTCGTCGCCCGTTCCATATCATTAACTGGGATTTCGAACCAGCCTACAGGATTGTTTTTCATAACTTTTGAATTTAGAATTACACTATTTTCAACAGCAGTCAATCACTTTTGTTTTCACCTGAATGATTGAATTTTCTTATCCTGAAAAAAAAGATAAATCCAAAGAAATAGTGAATATTAAACCGAATAAAAGGAATAAATCAAACTAAAAATCTTGTTATCCTCAACAAAACCAATGTGCGCTGGATAACCTAAGTTGGGGCTTCAAACCACCCGACAAATGCCGACAGTTATTCCTTTGTGATATCTTCCGTAGAATAACATTATTTTCAGTATAATTAATTCATTTTAACGCCGTCTGAAACAAAGAAGATTATCTGCTGTTTATTGATTTATAGAATTAAATTATCAAACTTATGGTAAAAATCGATAGAACAAAACCGGTTCTGGTAACTGGAGCCACAGGATATGTGGCAGGTTGGCTGGTGAAAAAACTTTTGGATGAAGGTTTAACCGTTCATGCCGCAGTGCGTGATCCTGGAAATAAAAAGAAAATTGCTTTTCTTGATGAACTGGCTGCAAATGCTCCCGGAAGTATAAAATATTTTAAGTCGGATTTGTTGAAAGAAGGTTCATTCAGTGAAGCAATGAAGGAATGTGAACTTGTTTTTCATACTGCTTCGCCATTTATCGTTTCGGTAGATGATCCCCAAAAAGAACTGATTGAACCGGCTTTACAGGGGACACGGAATGTACTGCAACAGGCAAACAACACGAAATCGGTAAAACGGGTAGTTTTAACCAGCAGTTGCGCGGCCATTTATGGCGACAACATCGACATAAAAAAAGCTCCGAATGAAATTTATACTGAAGAAGTATGGAATACAAGTTCGTCGGCGGAACACGGAGCTTATTCCTATTCAAAAACAGTGGCCGAAAAAGAAGCCTGGAAAATAAACGGAGAACAATCGCGGTGGGATTTGGTGGTGATTAATCCGTCACTGGTGTTGGGGCCGGCGCTTAATTCGGGAACTGTAAATTCAGAAAGTTTCAGAATTATCAAACAGTTTGGCGATGGCTCACTGAAGCAGGGTGTACCGAAAATTGGTTTTGGGGTGGTGGATGTCCGCGATGTGGCAGAAGCACATTTCAAAGCCGGATTTACCCCCGAAGCAAAAGGGCGCCACATTGTTTCGGGGCACAACACGTGGTTTCCCGAAATGGCACAAACGCTGCAACCAAAGTACGGCGACAACTATCCCATTCCTAAAAAAGAGATGCCCAAATGGCTGGTTTGGCTTGCCGGGCCGATGATTAATAAAGCTATAACCCGAAAATTTGTGTCGCGAAATATTGGATATCCGTTTGTAGCCGACAACTCGAAAAGCAAAAAAGAACTGGGATTAACTTACCGGCCGCTGGAAGTTAGCATGAACGACACTTTTCAGGAGTTAATTGACCGCAAAATCCTTTGATTCTGATGTTGTTTAAAGTACATGGAATACAGAAAAATCAGCATCATTGCAGTTAGATAAAAATTTATTTTGCAATCTTTGAAAACAGTTCCTTTGAACTATAAAATGAATAGTAATTAAACCTGAAAAAGAATGAAAAGTACCTTAGTTTTTTTGTGCGTATTATTCCTTGCCTCATCCTGTTCCAACAAAAAGGAAGAATTATTTAACGGCGAAAATCTTGACAACTGGACGATTTATGTGGAAGATGATTCTGTTCAGCCTGAAGATTTTTTCTATGTAAAAGATGGTGTGATTGAAACCGTTGGGGTTCCGTTGGGGTACATGAGAACCAATAAAGAATATTCCAACTACAAATTACATGTGGAGTGGCGTTATCCGGAAGAGCCGGTAAACAGCGGGGTAATGGTTCATGTAACCGGGCCCGATAAAATTTGGATAAGCCATTACCAGGCGCAGTTAAAACATCAAAATGCCGGTGATTTTATTATTCATGGCGTAGGCAACAGCGCTACCATCCGCGATACAACTTATACTTCCACCGAGGAAGTAAAACCGCTGATTCCAAAAGAACACCCGTCGAATGAAAAACCGGCAGGCGAATGGAACAGTTACGACATTAACTGCAATGGAGATGTCATCGAAATCAAAGTAAATGGCTTGTTGCAGAACACAGCCACCAATTGCTCGGTTACAAAAGGCGCAATTGGTTTGCAGGCCGAAGGTTCCAAAATACAATTCCGTAATTTATGGGTTGAACCGCTGGATTAAATCAACAGGGACGAAGAAAAGCCACATCAAAGCGCGTCCCCGATCATCGGGGTTGGAGGATTCATTTCATCAATCCAATAAGATAATTGTCCTTTAAATCCCCCTTAATCCCCCTTTGATATATAACTTTTGTATTCCAAAAAAATAATAGGGGGCAATCAACGGGGGACGAAGAAAGGTTGCATCGAAGCACATCCTCCTTTTTCAAAAGGAGGTGGTCCCGCGAATTCGGGACCGGAGGATTCATTTCATCAATCCAATAAGATAATTGTCCTTTAAATCCCCCTTAATCCCCCTTTGATATATGACTTTTGTATTCCAAAAAAATAATAGGGCAATCAACGGGGGACGAAGAAAGGCTGCATATTTCAAAAGGAGGTGGTCCCGAGTATGCCGGGAAGTGACAGGAAGCGACCCCACCCGTTGCCGAAATGTAAACAGAGTCCAATGATAAGAAGCGAAATAGATTTAGCGCCTGGTTAACGCAGTGCAAACATACAGCGTTCTTTAAAATAAAAGAAAACCCGGAAAGCCATGACACAAATGGAACAGGATAAATATGCCCGAAAATGAATAGAAAATTTATTGCGTACGAATCAGTAGAGGATAGATACCATCCACGACAGTTTCCAGCCCGGAAAAGAGCCATAAGAAGCACATAGCAAACCAGCAGCTGTGGAATTGCCTTGCAGCGGCGGCATCGTCCAACTATATTTTATCCATCATTCTATTTAGAAATAATCTACCTTTCAAATAATAGCAAATTTATGCTCATTATTGTAATTTGGCAGAACGATGGATAAAATATTACGTTAAATACCATTGCATTATAGGGCATTTTAAAATCGAACCATTAACGTATCAATTCGAATCATAACGTATCAAAATAAATCGAATATTTATCGAATAAAAACGAATCATATCGTATCACTGACGGCTAAAATTGACCGCTCCCGCGCGATTTCATCGCGTGGTTTTAAAAACCTTGCTGGCGCAGATTAATAATCAGTGCCCTGCAACAAAAAGTCCGGATTGCAATTCCGCCCAAGCGGGAAAAACATAAAAATTTATTTGATGATCTTAATTTATAAGATACTGAAGTTACACCTAACTTGGCACATAATGAAATATAGGATAGCTTTGTTACACAGACAACATAGTTGTGCGTCATTTAAAAATACAAAACATTAGTTCAGCGTTTTTATTTGATATATTGGGGAGATGTGAACAAGTAGTTATTTACAAAAAGTAATAGGAAGAATGAATGTGCAAAAATATTGGAATAATGATTTGAAAGATAATAAAGCAAACAAATTGACTTATGTAATCTTTTTAATTTATTTAGTTTTATTGTCTTGGATTATACTGTTTAAATTAAATGTGTCTTTTTCTTACATGGGGAAAAGGAGTATTAACTTTATTCCGTATATAGAACCTCTAATCTCAAATGATAAAATTAATTTTGGTGAAATCATTTTGAATGTGTTAATTTTTATTCCTTTGGGTTTATATGCAGGAGTTTTATATAAAAGTTGGAGTGTCGGTAAAAAAATTTTCTTGTTTTTCTTAACCAGTTTAGTCTTTGAAGTAATTCAATTTATATTTGGAATTGGGACTTTTGACATTACCGATTTAATTAACAACACCTTAGGTGGAGTAATTGGATTAATGATTTTCAAAGGAATTGATAAAATATTTAAAAATAGTCTAAAAGCACAAAAATTCATTAATATAATTGCAACAATAGGTACTGTATTGATAATTTCATTGTTAATATTACTAAGATTAAATATGCTGCCAGTCAGATATCAATAATAATAAATTATTGCTTTTACATTAGCAACTCTTGTGACAATAAAAATTAACGCCCCGCTCCCGCACTATTTCATCGCGTGGTTTTAAAAACCTCGTTTGCGCAGAGTTATAATCAATGCCCTGCAACCAAAAGCACGGATTGCAAATCCACGCAAGCGGGAAAAACCTAAAATAGCTTTATTATACCGACAACATAGTTGCCAACAAGCTTAAAAATGCCATAGCTATAATTGAAGAATGTTTGTTTTTTGACAAATAATTCAATGGATGTATTAAAGATTTTGAGGAGATTGATTATGGCGATTAAACAATATGAAATATGGATTGCAGATTTAAATCCACAAATTGGGACAGAACCAGGAAAAACAAGACCTGTTCTCATTGTTCAGACAAATCTTCTAAATCAAATCCCGCATCCATCAACAATAATTTGTCCGGTAACGACAAATGTTAAGAAAGATTCGGATATCTTACGAGTGCACATTAAAAAAGGAGAAGCAAATTTACATCAAAACTGCGATATAATGATTGACCAAATTAGGGTAATTGATAATAAGAGACTTGTTAAAAAAGTTGGAGATTTACCAAATAACCTGATTAATTCTATCAAAGAAAATTTAATGATAATAATTGATTTGGAATAAAAATCAATTTTCAAAATGGATGAACTACTATCCTTTACTCCAGACAAACCGGAACAGGCTGTTCGGTTTCAACCGACGGGCTATAAGCAAGCAACGGAATCGGGCTTCAGCCCTTAATTATCAACGGATAGGACTAAAGTCCCTGTTTATTGACAGCCAAATATCCGTCCGATAAATCGGACGGCAAAGGATACTAAAGACATTTTCACACAGCCTGTAAAGCAGACGACAAAGGATAAAAACAGGACACATCAATAAAAGCACTGCGTTGTGCAGGATTATGAAAAGCGACTAATTGTTCAGATATTTATGATCAAAATTTGTAGAAAATGACAACGGTAGAAAAAATAAGAAATGGATTGATAAGCCCGGTGTTCTGATGTATATCTCAATCCGTTGGATAAATCCAACGGCAACTAATAAACTATTTTTTGCACAGCCTGTAAAACAACCGGCAACTTTTTCACCCGAACCCCGAAAATTGAAACCCGTAACTATTCCTCCTCCTCATTCGTCATTGAATACGGCCAGCTATCCTTTGCGATTCCGCGCTTTTTGTTGGGTTTGTTGGTCATGTAAAATGTCAGTTTGCCACCTTCTTGGATCTTATTATGTGTAATAAAGTTTTTATTGTATAGTTGGTCATTCAGTTCAATTTTATCAACATAGAAGTTTTTCGCTGAATTGTTTTGTGCTTCAATTGTTAGTTCATTTCCATTTTCAAGTTGAAGAGTAATTTTATTGAACAATGGAGCGCCAAAAACATACTGGCCCGTGCCGGGAGCCACCGGATAAAATCCCATGGCGCTGAAAACATACCACGCCGAGGTTTGCCCGTTGTCTTCGTCTCCGCAATATCCATCGGCCTGCGGATTGTACAATTTGGTCAGTACTTCGCGCACATGTTGCTGTGTTTTCCAGGGCTGCCCTGCATAATTGTACAGGTAAATCATGTGCTGAATGGGCTGGTTGCCATGTGCATAATTTCCCATTCCTGCAATCTGCATTTCGCGGATTTCATGAATCGGAAAACCGTAATACGAATCATCGAAATCGGGTGGCATTTCAAAAACAGTATCCAGCATGGCTACAAACCTTTCTTCGCCTCCCATAAAATCAATCAGTCCCTGCACGTCCTGAAAAACCGACCAGGTGTAGTGCAGGCTGTTTCCTTCGGTAAATGCATCGCCCCATTTTAGCGGATTAAACGGCGACTGAAAAGTTCCATCCTCGTTTTTGCCGCGCATCAGGTTGGTTTCCGGGTCAAAAACATTGCGGTAGTTGCGTGCCCGTTTTTTGAACAAATCAATTTCTTCCTGCGGACGTCCAAGTTCCTTTGCCAGTTTCCAGATGCAGAAATCGGCATAGGCATATTCGAGTGTGCGGGCTGTGTTTTCACGAATGTCAACATTATAAGGAATGTAGCCGAGCCGGTTGTAATAATCGGCGCCAAAACGGCCAACCGAAGTTACTTGTTCATTCCAGCCTTCGGTGTTTTTCAGAATGGCTTCATACAATGTTTCAATGTCGTAGCCGCGAATTCCTTTCAGATACGAGTCGGCAATGAGCGATGCCGAATTGGAGCCAATCATGCAGCTGCGATGGCCCGGACTTGCCCATTCCGGCAGCCAGCCGCTCTCTTTGTATGTATTTACGAGGCCGGCCATTATTTGAGAATTTAATTCCGGGTACATCATAGTAAAAAACGGAAAAACTGCACGAAAGGTATCCCAGAAACCATTGTCGGTAAACATGTATCCTGGCAGAATTTTTCCATTATACGGACTGTAATGCACTACTTCGTTTGCTGCATTAAATTCATAAAATTTACGCGGGAAAAGCAAAGTGCGGTATAAACTTGAATAAAACGTACGTTGTTGCTCTTCGGTTCCGCCCTCTACTTGTAATTTTCGAAAGTTCTTGTTCCCATACAGATTGTCCTTCAGCTTTGATTTCATCAAACGATTTGTCGCCAATTTCGCGTTGCAGGTTTAGCTCTGCCTGCTCCGGACTAATAAATGACGAAGCCACTTTTACATGCACCTGTTCACCCTTTTGCGTTTTAAAACCCACAACAGCGCCGGTATGAAAACCTTCGGCTTCGTTATCGCCCTGGAGGTTTTTCCCATTCCATGTTTTGGTGACTTCAAAATCCTTATCAAAAATGGCTACAAAATAGTTGTGAAAGTTTCCGGGAACACCGCCGTGATTGTTTTGGCAGTAACCAATAATCTTTCGTTGTTCAGGAATAATTTTCACCATTGATCCCATATCAAAGGCATCGAGCAGGATGGAAGAACTGTCATTTTCAGGAAAAGTAAACCGGAAAATGGCAGCACGTTCAGTCGGTGTAATTTCGGCAGTTACATCATAATTGGCCAGATAAACGCTGTAGTAATGCGGTTGTGCAATTTCTGCCTTATGCGAAAACCAGGATGCCCTTTTTTCTTCATCAATAAATAATGAATCGGTTTCAGCAAAAAGCGAAAATGCTGCATAATCGTTAATCCACGGGCTGGGTTGGTGTGTTTGTTTAATGCCGCGGATTTTGTAAGTATCGTAAGTATATCCCCAGCCATTTCCCATTTTGCCGGTTTGCGGTGTCCAGAAATTCATTCCCCATGGCCGCGCAATGGCAGGGTAGGTATTTCCATTTGATAATGAAAAATCAGAGTCGGTACCCATCAATGGGTTGACGAGGTCAACCAGGTTTTCTGATTTTACAGACTGTGCATTTCCGGTTGATGTGTATCCGGTAATTACTAAAAGGAAGAAAAGGATAATTTTACAATTCATTTTGGCTGATATTTGTGAAAATACATCCGGTGAATTTTATAAATTCAATAAAAACGCAAATTCACCGGATGATATTATAATCTTCAATAATTCAGATGACGCCAGATTTGATTTTACAATTCTTTGATTTTAACATTTCTGAACCACACCGGGTAACCATGATCCTGCAAGCCAATGTAGCCTTCTTTGGCAATTCCTTCGGTAAAACCGGGAAAACTTTTGAATTTGCTGTTTTCAACCATTTTATCCCATTCGGGCGTCCATAAAGTGTAGGAAAGAACTTCTGTTCCGTTTTGAATGTGGGTGACTTTTCCATTTTTTACCCGAATTACCATTGTATTCCATTCGCCGGCCGGATTTACGGTTGAAGGATCGGCAGCAATCATATCGTATAGCGAACCTGCCAGATGGCTGTCGATTTTATTATCGGTTGCATCTTTATTATCCAGCACCTGTACTTCGGGAGCAGCATAATATATCGGCTCTCCGGCTACCTCCCTGACATTGTAAAAAATGCCGGAATTGGCCATTTTGCTGGCTTTCCAATCGACAGACAATTCGAAGTTTTTGAATTTTTTATCGCTGTAAATAATGTCACCGCCTGAACCTTCGCCAGGTTTTTTGCCTTCGCTGGTGTACACTTTCATCGCGTTGTCTTCAATGGTCCAGTTGGCGGGCATGTCCGTTCCGTTAACTTGTCTCCAGCCATCGAAGTTGTTGCCGTTAAACAGAAGTTCCCAACCTTCATTTTTTTCTTTTTTCGAAAGTTGATTTACTTTTTGTGCCGAAGAAGGGAGTGCAACAAGCACAACAGCTGCAAGAATCAGAGTTGTTAAAATATTCTTTTTCATGATTTGAAATTTTAATCACCGCAAGGTGAAATGGTTTTAAAATGTGTCAATTTTATTTTCAAATATAGCTATTTGTGAGAATGATTGTTAAGAATGAGTAAAACGAGGGAAAATTTTTTATGATTCTGCTTGCTTAAAAGATGTTATACGCGCGCTGCATTTCAACAATTTTTCAACTATTAAATGCGTGTATTGTTAAGCATTTAAACATTCAGAAATTAAAACGAAAAAAATGAAAATAGCAGTTACCGGAGCGAGTGGTCATTTAGGTTCAGAAATTATTAATGTTTTGGTTCAGGAAACCGGGAAGGAGAAAGTTGTAGGAATTACGCGCACACCGGCAAAATCAAAACACTGGGGAGTGGAAATCAGGCAGGCCGATTACAACAGCACGGTGGAATATGAAAATGCGCTGCAGGACATAAATACGGTTTTACTGATTTCGGGAATGGATACGCCGGAAAACCGGATTGAACAACACCGGAATGTTATTAATGCTGCAAAAACCAACGGGGTAAAAAAAATTGTTTACACCAGTTTTTTTGGGAAACCCGGAGATACTTCTTTCGACAAACTGATTAAAAGCTACCGGCAAACCGAAAAAGATATCCAGGAAAGTGGCCTCGAATGGGTTATTGGCAGGGATGGCTTGTACATTGAACCCGATATTGAATATATCGATAAATACAAAGAAGCCGGCGAAGTGGCTAATTGTGCGGGCAACGGACTGGCAACGTACACTACCAGAACCGAACTGGCGTATGCCTATTCGCAAATGATTTTAAACGACGACAGAAACGGGAAAATTTTCAACCTTGGCGGTGAAGCAATTACGCAGCAGCAGTTAACTGATTATCTGAACAAAACTTTTAATGCCCGTTTAATATACCGGGAATTAAGTCCGCAGGAGTATCTTGAATTTCAGAAAAAGGAAAACGGAGATTTTCTGGGAATGATAATCGCAGGTATTTATACAAAAATCAGAAATGGTGAATTCAAAATGGACTCTGATTATGAGGCTGCTGCGGGTCGAAAACACATTAGCTGGGAGAAGTACTTTGAACAATTAACGTAATTATTTTTTTATAATAGCATTAACATCTTTTCAAAAATAAGTTTTGTTCACCATAATTTTTATAATGCATTAATTTAACCATAAATACACATGAACCCGATGCTAAAAAAGGTGTCAACCAGCGAAGTGCTGGAATCACTAAACAATAAGAATGTAAAAATCATTGATATTCGTCCGGTTGATGCATACAACGGCTGGAAACTGAATGATGAAAAGAGGGGAGGGCACATTCCGGGAGCCCGAAGTTTGCCTTTGAAATGGACCAATTACATCGATTGGATTGAAATTGTCCGCTCCAAAGAAATTTTGCCTGAACATAAAATAATAATTTACGGCTATTCAAAGGATGATGCCGAGCGCGTTTCTGATTTATTTTTTCAGGCAAATTATACCGATGTAAATATGTACTTGGGTTTTGTGGAGGAATGGACATCAGACTTCGGTTTACCCCTGGAAAAACTGGCGCGCTACAACCATCTGGTTTCTGCAGACTGGGTGAAAACGCTCATTTCGGGAGGAAAACCGATGGAATATTCAAACGATAAATTTGTGCTTTGCCATGCCCATTACCGGAATCCTGATGATTATAAAAAAGACCATATTCCCGGTGCGATTTCGCTTGATACACTGGCGCTTGAGTCGCCGGAAACCTGGAACCGCCGTTCGCCTGAAGAATTAAAGGCAAACCTTGAAAAATTGGGAATTACTGCAGATACCACCGTGGTTTTGTACGGCCGCTTTTCATTCCCTAAAAATGAAGATCCGTTTCCAGGAAGCAGCGCCGGGCATTTGGGCGCAATTCGTTGTGCATTTATTATGATGTATGCCGGAGTAAAAGACGTGCGGGTGCTGAACGGTGGAATGCAGTCGTGGAAAGATGCAGGTTTTGAGGTAACTACCGAAGAAACAAAACCGGTTTCGGTGAATGATTTTGGAGCTAAAATTCCGGGAAATCCGCAGCTGGCAGTTGATGTTCCGGAAGCAAAAGAAATTATAAAGTCCGATTCGGCAGAATTGGTGAGCGTTAGAAGCTGGCCCGAGTGGATTGGTGAGGTGAGCGGCTACAATTATATCGAAAAGAAAGGCCGCATTCCCGGTGCTGTTTTTGGCAACTGCGGCACCGATGCCTATCACATGGAAAATTACCGGAATGTGGATCACACCACAAAAGAGTTTCATGAAATTGCCAAAAGCTGGACGGAAGTGGGAATTACTCCCGACAAACATCTGGCATTTTACTGCGGCACAGGCTGGCGCGGCAGCGAAGCTTTTTTTAACGCATGGCTCATGGGATGGCCGCGGGTTTCGGTATTCGACGGAGGCTGGTTTGAGTGGAGCAACGATCCGGATAACCCCGTGGAAACAGGAGTTCCTGAATTGGTCAGTCAGTAATTTAAATTTTCTTGTTCGATTAAAAAATAACCGTATGAATTTTACCAACACGGCAGTTTCGCAGAAAAAAAGCGTCCGCATCAAAAATTTGCTTCCCGAAATGGGTATTGAGCTTATTCGAATGGAAATTGTGGAAGGTTTAACCGCCGAAAAAAAACGAATTTCAAGCAAGTTTTTTTATGATGCTGTGGGTTCCGAATTATTCAGGAATATCACTTTTCAACCTGAATATTATCCTACCCGAACCGAAAAAAGTATTTTAACCGCTATTGCCCCGCAACTGATGGATGGAAATTCGCCCATGGAAATTATTGAGTTGGGCAGCGGCGATTGTTCCAAAATTTCCATTCTTTTTGAAGCCGTTAACGGCAATCATCACAACATCAGTTACATTCCTGTTGATGTCAGCGATTCGGCCATTGAAGATTCGGCCAGGGAGTTGATGCTTCGGTTTCCGCAATTAAAAATTAATGGTTATGTTGCCGATTTTATGCGGCAGTTGCAGCAGGTACCGCGATCGGAAAAACCGCGCCTCATTTGCTTTTTCGGAAGCACTATCGGAAATTTTTCGATGACAGATTCGCGCGATATTCTGCAAAATCTTGCTGAAGGTTTAATTTCCGGCGATTCGCTGTTGGTTGGTTTCGACCTGGCGAAACCGGAGAAAATACTAAACGCCGCTTACAATGATGCAAATGGGGTCACCCGGCAATTCAACAAAAATATTCTGAAAGTTGTGAACGGCATCATTGATTCCGATTTCCAGGACGATGATTACGATCATTTTTCAGCATTCAATCCAAAAAAATCGCGGGTGGAAATGCATTTGGTAGCCAACAAAAAGTGTGAAGTGAATTCGCCGTTTTTCAATAAGCCGCTTTATTTTGCTGAAGGTGAAAAAATTCATACCGAAAATTCCTATAAGTTTTCAACCGAGGCAATAGAAATGCTGGTAGATGGCACCGGGCTGAAAATTACAGATATTTACACCGACCCCAATAAATGGTTCGCCCTGGTGAAATTGAGCATTTAGTTGTTGTGCTTCGGCCTTTTTGCTAATTTTAAAATTTTAAAAGGCGCGACGATGGAGCACGATTATCTTATCGGATATTATGAACGAATTTATGGCAGAGAATTAACCGACGCCGAAAATGAGTTGATACGTAACACGTTCAGAAAAGAAATCATTCCCAAAAAACAGTTCATTTTTGGCAGCGGTGAAACCAACACCCGCCACTATTTAATTGAAAAAGGATTGCTCCGCATGTACGTAATCGACGCCTCCGGAAAAGAATTCAACATTCTTTTTGCAACCGAAAACCAATGGATTGGCGACCTTGCAACCCCCGCCGAAACTTCGTTTTACCTCGATGCCGTAGAAGACAGCATTGTTTATTCCGTAACAGATGAAAACCTAAATGAGCTCACCAACAATTTTTCCTCTTTTGTGAAATATATTAAGCGTTCGTACATTTTTCTGCAAAAAAGGCTTGTTTCTATTTTGGTGAACACTGCCGAAGAAAATTATCAAGAACTTTATGAAAATCATCCCGGTTTGATTCAGCGGCTGCCGCAATATCACATTTCATCGTATTTAGGAGTTACTCCGGTCTTCTTAAGTAAAATTCTTTCGAAAAGAGCCCGGAAAAAAGATTAAATTATCTTTTTCTTAAACTAGTTTATTTTTTCCGTCTTTTTAAGGCTGTATGTTTGCAGTATAATTTAAAAAACAGAAAAAATGAAACGATTTAGCTTATTAACAACAATGGCTGTTTTTCTCTGGATGGGAACGATGGCGGCAGATTCAGAAAATGAAAAAGTGGTTTACACCGTTCAACCCGAAAAAAGCAACGTAACCTGGAACGGCAAAAAAGTTACCGGAGAACATACCGGAACAATCAACCTGCAAGGCGGAGAACTGGTGGTTCAGGAAAATGAAATTGTAAATGCCAGCATCAGTATGGATATGACTTCGATTGCAAACACTGATTTAACCGACCCGCAGTGGAATAAGAAACTGGTGGATCATTTAAAATCGGATGATTTCTTTTCGGTTGATAAATTTCCGGAAGCTACTTTTAAATCTACCGGATTCGAGAAAAGCACCGGCAATTCCAGTGCGGATTATGTAGTAACCGGCGATTTAACCATTAAAGGAATCACACACCCTGTTTCGTTTCCGGTAAATGTTGAAGTGGAAAACGGACAGTTTACTGCTTCCGGTACGGCGGTGCTCGATCGCACAAAATGGGATGTAAAATATGGCTCCGGTTCCATTTTTAAAGGGCTCGGCGACAAAATGATTTACGACGACTTTGAAATCACATTCGATTTGGTGGCCCAAAAGCAAATCATAAATTGAGCCGACAATTAAACAATTTTCAGAAAAACAATTTTTACTTAAAAGGATTTGGTCTTTAAAGATTAAATCCTTTTTTGGTGTGAAGGAGGAATTATGAATAGTTTAAAAGATTTATCAAAAGTTGCAGGAAATTTACCGCAAAGGGAAGCAAAAATGCCGGTACTTTTTATTGGCCACGGTTCGCCAATGAATGGAATTGAAAACAACGAATTTTCGGAATACTGGAGGAAGCTGGGGGAAGAAATTCCTGAACCTTCCGTTGTGTTATGTATTTCGGCGCATTGGTTAACCCGCGGAACAGAAGTCACTGCAATGGCACAGCCTCAAACTATCCATGATTTTGGCGGCTTTCCGCAGGAACTTTTCCAGGTTCAGTATCCGGCGCCCGGAAAACCGGAGCTTGCAAAAGAAATTAAGGAAATTGTAAAATATACCGATGTTGGCGAAAACCACGAATGGGGACTCGATCATGGCTGCTGGAGCGTGGTGCGGAATATTTATCCTGACGCTGATATTCCGGTTTTGCAACTAAGCATCGATTATTATCAACCGGCACAGTATCATTATTCTCTGGCAAAAGAACTGGCTGTTTTGCGGAAAAAAGGCGTATTAATTTTTGGAAGCGGCAATATGGTGCATAACCTGCGCATGATTGACTGGCGGAAACTGAACGATACAACTTTTGGTTACGACTGGGCACAGGAAATAAACGAAATTTTCAAATCGAAGATTTTGAAGCACGAACACGAGGCATTAATAAATTACCAAAATCTTGGAAGTGCCGCAAAACTTGCAATCCCAACTCCCGATCATTATTTGCCACTGCTGTATACAATAGGTTTGCAAGACAATAAAGATTCGGTTGAATTTTTTAACGACAAATATGTGGCGGGTTCGCTGTCGATGACCTCCGTTAAATTCTCCTGATTATTTTGAATAATGTTTCGGTTCATTTCAAACGAATTGAATCAATTCAGACGCTAAAAAGTTCACGAAAACTGCCTGATTTTTCAACTGATTACGAACAGTTGTTGTTGATAAACAGCATGTTATTTCGAAATGAAAAACGTCAGACTGGCAATCAAGAATTGTTCATGAAAACAACTGAAAGTTTTAAGCAAAAAGTAAACATCAGCTGTTAATTGGAGTCCTCTTATAAAATTCGTTTTGCTGAATGTGGAAAGCAGTGTTTTAACAGGTGTTACTTTTGTTCTGACCCGACATTTTTGTTCAACCGGTTTTGTTCATTACAATATGGCTGTTTTATCGGATAACTTTCAACAGGTGCAGTTGATAATGCTTCTAATTATTGATAATCAGTTTTTTTGCCCACAACATTTTATCTGACGATACTTTCACCACATAAATTCCTCCGTCCGTTTCCGGATGTATTTCAAAGGAGTTTTGCTGTGTCTGTTTTTCATAAACCAATTTTCCGGAAGTGGTAAATAACTGAATATGATACTCCCTGCCCGCATCCAAAATCGGAACCTGAATGGTGAAATTACCGCTGCCCGGATTGGGAAAAATTTTAATATTATTTTCCGAAACTGGCAGCAGCTCTGTGGCTGTTGTATTTTCTTTCATCTTTGTTAAGCTGATATTGTCGATATAAAATTTGCCCGAAAAATTACCTATTCCAAAATATAACCTGGTATTTTCATCATCACACGGCATATCCAGAAGTACTTCGTAGTTTTTCATTTCAGAGCTAATGTTTACCCATTTTGAGATGTGCGCACTCCAATCGTCATAATTTTTTGAAACAGTAATCAAAAGCTGTTTTTGCTGATCGGCCCGGGCATCAAAACTCAATTTGTATTTTCCCTTTTTCATCGAAATTCCCAATTCCTGAAATCCAAATTGCCAATCGGTATTGGGCGAATGTGTTACATCTGTTACAAAAATTCCATCTTCAATAGCCGAGGTATATTTTATAGTTTCATTATTTACATAGAAATCCCAAAAGTTCCGGTTTTCATCAAACTGTCCGTTACTTAGCATTTCTCCTTTCGGAATAAACTGCGGTTGTAATTCCATATCTTTCCTGAGAATAAAAGTGTAGGGATTCGCACGGCTCTGATTTTTCCATTCTTTAAACTGAAAATTTGAATCCGGCACTGCAGTCAGTGTAATTTCAGTTCCTTCAGGATATGAATCAAGTTCGGGCGAAACTTTCACTGTACCGCCGGTAGCCGGAGCTATATTCAGCGAAAATGGTCCGTCGCCTTCCTGTAACTGGTACACTCTTACATAATCAATTAAAAACTGATGGGGTAGTTTTGAATCGTCTACTCCGGCATAACCTCCCCAACTTCCACCGTAGGCAAGGTTTAGAATGAGATAAAATTTTTTGTTGAAAGGCCATACGCGGGGATCATCTGCAGTCTTTTTATATTCATGATATTTCACATCATTGGCATACCATTCCAGTTTTTCCGGTGTCCAAATCAATGTATATTTAATAAACTGGTTGTAAGGATTTTTGATTGTGCTCGATCGCTTTCCGCTCGACTGATGGCCGCTTCCATCGGTTCCTTCAAAATGCACGGTATAAAAAAGATTTTGAGGTTCCACACCAATATATTCCATAATATCAATTTCTCCGCTTCTGGGCCAGCCGCCGTATTCGCTGTTGGTAGGCATCATCCAGAGGGCAGGCCATGTTCCTTTTCCGGTTGGTACTTTGGCACTGATTTCAATTTTTCCGTATTTCCAGTCGCCAATTCCCTTCGACGCAAGGTCGGCCGATGTGTATGCTGCGCCGTTGTAATTTTCCTTTCGCACTTCAATTATTAAAACCGAATCTTCAATTCTTGCATTTTCAGAACGAGCTTTTGTATAATACTGTAATTCGTTGTTTCGCAATTTGCCAACTTCATAATTCCATTTTGTTGTCTCAGGCAAACCGGGCGAATTAAATTCATCGCCCCAAACCTGCACATATTTTTGGGCAAATAAAGAACCAGATAAAAGCAAAAGCAAAGCTGTTAATTGTAAATTTTTTTTCATCTTTTTATTGTCTGATTTAATTTTTCTTTGATTTGAAGCAGCACTTTAGTGTCGTTATATTCCTCGCAGTGTCCTGTCATTGGTGTAAAATGAATGGATGCATCGGATTTTGGATTATCCATTTTCTGCAGCATTTTTTCGAAAACACGCAGTGCCGGATTCAGGTAGAAATTGTCCATGTCGGCGCCCCAAATCCATATTTTGCCCTGTATTTTAGGGCCGAGGGTTTTCCAGTTGGTTTCAACAAAATGAGTAAGGTCGTATTTCTGCCAGTAGCTGGCAACTTCATGATCAATTTCACCGGTAACCGGGTCGAAAAGTGGTTGCGGCAGCCCGTTTTCTCCTTTCGGACTGTAAAGGGCGGTAAATGCACTGAATTGTTCGCCCGAAGTAATGTACGAATCTGTTCGTCCCAAAACATTTTCCAACTGCGTAAAATCTTTCTGCGAAACCACGGGTTCACCTGTAATATCCCTTACTACCGGCCGCAGGTAATCAAATTCATTATAATAAGCATTTTCGTCTTTATAAATATTTATCAGCTGAAAATTGTTAAAATCTACCGGATCGGGGCTGTAGGAAAAGCAACCGCCAAAAAAATCAGGATAAATCAGCTGCAAAGCCAGCGATACCCAACCTCCGGTGCTGCAGCCTTCCACAAACCTGGATTCCGGTGTTCCCAACCCACGAAATTCCTTCTCGATGTACGGAATTAATTCTTCTGTGAGTGCCGTTCCGTAGGGGCCGCTGTTTTCCGAATTCAGCTGGTAGCAGTCGCCAAAAGGCCCGTATCCGTCCAGGAAAACATGAATTATCTCTGGTGCTTCTTCCGAATGCAGCCAGTCGATGTTGCGTAGCATTCTTGATGCGCGGGTGTATCTGCCGCCATAACCGGCAACATTGTATCGCACCGGGTACCTTTTTCCCGGCTCATCAAAAAAACTTTTGGGCAGAAAAACAGCAGCTTTTAACCGCACTTCTTTTCCCCACCAGGCAGTTAAAACAGCGCTTGCAATATCCACTTCTTTCAGGTATTTGTTTTGGGCCAGTTTTTCCGGCTCTATTATTTTCGAAAGCGGAAGTTCTACCGTTTTGCTTTCCTTTAAATCGATTGAAAACGATTCGCTGTACAAATTTCCCGGAACATTGATTCCTGAATCCCACTCGTCCTGATCCCACAATACCTGGATGTTGTATTTTCCTTCCGGAAGGTTGTCCAGCGAAATATCAATGCTTTTAATGGTTTTTGCCGAACCATCAAATACAAAAGTTTTGTTTGGATTCCAGTTCCCGATGTTGGTGGCAAAAATCATATTCGTTGCTGATGGCCAGGTATTTAATCGCGGTTCCCGATTGCTCTTGTTTACGAAAAGAAAAATTCTTCCGTTGTTTTTGAAATCATCCTTCACTTTTTGCGAAACAGAAGTAGTTACGGTTAAAGAAGCTGTTTGGGCCGAATTTTCAGTACTTAAAAAAATAATAAAAAGCAGAAAAAGGCAGTATTGTTTTTTCATAATTTGGTTAAACTTTAATAAATGATACATTTCAATTGTCTGAACCCCGACCGGTTTTATAATTTCAGGCAATAAAATTAAAAAAACTATTTCAAGCACTGGTGTAATTATTTTATAAAGATTGAAAATCAGCCGGCACAATCAATAAAGCCGTCCCTGTTCATATTCAGCATAAACGAAAAGGTTTAAAAGGAATAGTTTTTATCTTTGTTTGCAAAAATTTTTAATGTGTAAAAAATCAATCTGAAAATGACCGAATTTAGTTATCAAAAACCATTTCCGATACTGAAAGATGATACCAGTTACCGGTTGCTCACCAAAAAATATGTTTCCACAATTGAAGTGGATGGACGAAAAATTTTGAAGGTTGAGCCGGAAGGTCTTGAATTTCTGGCGCGGCATGCTTTTACTGATGTTTCGTTTTATCTGCGGCCGGCGCATCTCGAAAAACTGGCGAAAATCCTTGATGATCCGGAAGCAACCGACAATGATAAATTTGTAGCCCACACCATGCTGTTGAACCAGGTTGTATCAGCCGAAGGGGAATTACCGACTTGTCAGGATACCGGAACCGCCATTGTAATTGGTAAAAAGGGCGAAAATGTTTTTACCGGCGCAAATGACGCCAAACATTTGTCGAAAGGAATTTTTGAAACCTACAGGGAAGAAAATCTTCGCTACTCGCAGGTGGTTCCTTTTTCGATGCTGGAAGAAAAAAATACCGGAACCAACTTGCCCGCACAAATTGATATTTATGCGGAAGAAGGGAATAAATATGAATTTTTGTTCATCACAAAAGGCGGTGGCTCAGGAAACAAAACATATTTGTACCAGCAAACAAAATCGTTGCTTACAGAAGAAAACCTGGCAAAATTTGTTAAGGATAAAATTATGGATTTGGGGACATCTGCTTGTCCGCCATATCATTTGGCGCTTGTAATTGGCGGAACATCTGCCGAAGCCACTTTGGCGACCGTAAAAAAAGCATCGGCCGGTTATTACGATAATTTACCCACTCAAGGAAATGAAGGAGGCCAAGCCTTCCGCGATTTGGAATGGGAAGAGAAAGTAACAAAAATCTGTCGGGAAAGTGGAGTGGGAGCGCAATTTGGAGGAAAATACTTTGTGCATGATGTTCGTGTCATCCGGTTGCCGCGCCATGCAGCATCGTGTCCGGTTGGGTTAGGTGTTAGTTGCAGCGCCGATCGGAATGTAAAAGCAAAAATTACTTCAGACGGAATTTTTTTGGAAGAGCTGGAAAAAAATCCGGCCCGTTTTCTTCCAAAAGAAGCGCCGCACATGCAGCCGGCAGTTGATATCGATTTGGACCGGCCAATGGACGAAATACGGAAGGAACTGTCGAAATATCCGATAAAAACGCGGCTGAATTTAAGAGGGACGTTAATCGTGGCGCGCGATATTGCCCATGCACAAATCAAAAAAATGCTGGACGAGGGAAAACCTATGCCCGAATATTTTAAAAATCATCCGGTGTATTATGCAGGGCCGGCAAAAACGCCAAAAGGTATGGCATCCGGAAGTTTTGGACCCACAACAGCCGGGCGCATGGATCCGTATGTAAATGAATTTCAGAGCAAAGGAGGCTCACTGATTATTCTGGCCAAGGGAAACCGCTCGCAGCAGGTTACCAATGCCTGTAAAAAACATGGTGGATTTTATCTGGGTTCCATTGGAGGGCCGGCAGCAATTCTTGCAAAAAGCAGCATCAAGTCTGTTGAAGTTGTTGATTTTCCGGAACTGGGAATGGAAGCTGTTCGAAAAATTACAGTGGAAAATTTTCCCGCTTTCATCATTGTTGATGATAAAGGAAATGATTTTTTCCGGCAGTTTTGATTTTTTGAAAAATAAATAGTAAAGCCAGTTTCTGCTAAAGGAACTGGCTATATTATTTACCCGTTTGGTTTCGATTTCTGGTTGAAATCATTTGTCCATAATAACTATTCGTCCAAATATTTTTTGTACAAATCGGGCCGCAGTTTTTTGGTGCGTTCAACCGATTGTTCGTGTTTCCAGTCGTCAATTAACTTGTCGTTTCCGCTGCGCAAAATTTCAGGCACTTTCATTCCTTTGTATTCTGCCGGGCGGGTGTAAACCGGAGGGCTCAGCAGGTTGTCCTGAAACGAATCGGTGAGGGCAGATGTTTCATCTGAAAGCACTCCTGGTAAAAGGCGCACGACACTGTCTGTAATAATTGCAGCTGCCAGTTCGCCGCCGGTTAAAACATAATCGCCCACCGAAATTTCCATAGTGATATAATGATCGCGAATACGTTGATCGACTCCTTTGTAGTGGCCACACAAAATGATGATATTTTCTTTTAGTGAAAGCATATTTGCTTCCCTTTGGTTAAAAAGCGTCCCGTCTGGTGTGGTGTAAATAATTGCATCGTAATCGCGCTCTTTTTTCAGCGATTCAATTGCTTTTTCAACGGGCTGAATCGCCATTACCATTCCGGCACCTTTGCTGAATGAATAATCATCTACCCGCCGGTGTTTGTCATCCGAAAAATCGCGCAGGTTATGAATGTAAATTTCCGCCAGGCCTTTTTCTTTTGCCCGTTTTACAATGGAATAATTTAGCGGGCTTTCCAGGATTTCGGGCAAAACAGTGATGATGTCGATTCGCATTTTATCAATTTTTCAACAAAAATAACGATTTAATCGGTGTGTCATTTAACCAAATGAAGACCAGTACAAATTAACTGTTGTAATCCGAAACATCTCTTGTTTTAAATATCCAGCTTTTTATATATGATGACACATGTTCATGGTATTTCAATCAAATCGGACAATATGGCTGTGTATTATGTTTGTCAGGTCGCTGTTTTAAGGAAAAAAAGAGATGGTACAGGAATTGAAAAAAGCACATTCAGAAACAGAAATAAAATTTAATAATTAAAATAAAAGGAGAAAAAATCATGAATTTAGTAAGATTTCAAAGTCCGCATTACAATGTTAACCGCAACCTGGTTGATGAATTATTCAACAGTTTTTTGAAAAACGATTACCACGAAAATTATTTGCAAAACCATGGTAAACAGCCTGCAACCAACATCCTGGAAGCAGAAAAGGATTTCAGGATTGAGATGTTGCTCCCGGGGTTTCCAAAAGAAGATGTAAAAATGAATTACCACAAAAATTTGTTGACCATCAAAGTGGAGAAAGAAGAAGCAACCGACGAAAAGAAAGAGGAGTTTAAATTTGCACACCGTGAATTTGGCGCTTACAATTTCGAAAAAACCTTTAAAGTGCCCAATTCTGTGGATACCGAAAATATTCAGGCTAAATTTGAAGATGGTATTTTGCGTATTGTTCTGCCCAAAAAGGAAGAAGCTCTTGAAAAAGCACCCGTTGATATAAAAATTGCTTAAAAAACTAAAAGCAGATAAATGTTTTGAAACCCGGTTTACGCCGGGTTTTGTTTTTCTAACCTGAACTATTCATAAATTTTCAAAAATATGAATAAAGTTCAGGTTAGTCCCGACTTAGATAGCCTTCCCCTAACTTGATTCGGGGAAGTTAAACTTTATTTAAAAGTTTTTACGTAATCTTAGTCGCTGTCGGAGACAGGGATTATTTATGAATAATCCGGCCTATACTATTAAATAAAGAATATTTCTCAATTTGATTGGATTTACTTTTTCATTTTCAGGTTAAGCGTTATTTTTACTTTTATTTTTTTGGATTTGCAGAATATAAAAGAACTTTGAACTTAACTTTTTGAAAAACTAAATCATGATAAAAAAAATCATCTTCTTTGCTGCTCTTTTTCTTTTAGCGGCTCCTCTTTTTGCTCAAAATATTCAGGTGAAATCGCCCGATGGAAAGATTGATGCTAAAGTTTCAATCGGGGGAAATATCCGGTATTCAGCCAGTTTCAATGGGAATGAAATTATTGAACCTTCCGGAATTGCATTCAACTTTAAACAGGCTCCTCCGTTGGGGCGAGATATGGAAATGTTGAAAACCGAAAAATATGAGGCTGATAATACCTGGAAGCCGGTGTTAAAGCGGTATGTAACCATCCGTGATAAGCACAATGGGGTTCGGATTTATCTGAAAGAAAAACGATTTCCGGGACGTTTGCTAACCCTGGATTTTCGTGTATTTAATGATGGAATGGCTTTTCGTACTGAATTTCCTGAACAGTTTGGCAATCGCGAATTTGTAATGACGGATGAATTAAGCCAGTTTAATTTTACTGAAAACCATTCTTGCTGGGCCGTGAATTACGGTAGCTACACCACATCGCAGGAAGTTGAATTTTTTGAACGTAAAATCGGCGATATTACGCCGGAAATGGTCATTGGTTTGCCCATGACGGTTCAGGTAAGCAGTGATTGTTATGTTGCTTTAACCGAAGCAGCCCTGACTGATTATGCAGGAATGTACCTGAAGCAGGAGGCTGCAAATGATGAATTTATCCTGCGCACGGCATTGTCGCCGCGCAAAGGCCAACCCGAAAAAGGAGACAAAGTGGTTTTTCAAACACCACATAAAACACCATGGAGAGTTATAATGATGGGTGAAACTCCGGGAGATTTGGTGGAATCAGAAATAATTCAAAATCTGAACGAACCTTGTGCAATCGGTGATCCGTCGTGGATTAAACCCGGCATCAGCGCATGGGACCATTGGTGGAGCGGCGAAGTGAAAATGGAACAGCCGGTTATTTATGAATACATTGATTTGGCTTCGTCAATGGGCTGGCCTTACATGCTTATCGACTGGCAATGGTACGGGCAGTTTAATCAACCCGATGCCGATATCACCACTGTGGCGCCACAATTGAACATGCCCGAAATACTTAGTTATGCAAAAAGCAAAAATGTACGGTGCTGGTTGTGGCTGTATAATACAGATGTAAACCGCGCCGATTTTGACAAAGCCTGTGCTTTATATGAAAGCTGGGGAATTGCCGGCATTAAAATCGATTTTATGGACAGCGATGATCAGGAAATGGTCAACTGGTATCATAATGTGGTAAAAACAGCGGCTAAACACCATTTAATGGTCGATTTCCATGGAGCTTACAAACCAACAGGTTGGCGCCGCACTTATCCAAACCTGGTTACGCGCGAAGGAGTTTTGGGAAACGAATATAATAAGTGGTCGCTGCGGATAACCCCGGAACACATGTGCACTTTACCATTTACGCGTATGCTTGCCGGTCCGATGGACTTCACTCCGGGTGGTTTTTTAAACCGGAATGCGGATAATTTTTTAAATGGAACGCCGGCCCAGGTAATGGGAACCCGTTCAAATACGCTGGCCCAGTTTGTGGTTTACGACAGTCCGTATCTGGTTGCCTGCGATCATCCTCAAAATTACTATGGCGAAGTGGGAGAAGAGTTCCTGAAAAATGTGAAATCGGTTTGGGACGATACAAAAGTGCTGAAAGGGGAAATAGGCAAATATATTGTTATGGCCCGGCGCGATGGCAACCGGTGGTTTATCGGCGCCATGAACAACAGCGATGAACGGGAATCTGACATCTCGCTTGATTTTCTTCCTTTCGGAAAATACAGGATGACCAGCTTTTCCGATTCGGAAAAAACAAAAGAAAATGCCGAAATTGCAGAAAAAAAAGAATTGCAAATAAAAAGCGGGGATTCAATAAAATTAAAGATGGTATCCGGTGGTGGTTTTGCAGCCTGGTTGGTTCCTGAGAAGTAATCAGTTTTCAGTCGCAGTGATCAGATTATTAATAACTTTAAACTTTTAAGCTTTCATCTTTAAACTAAATGTTATGCTGGAAAAATTAAAAGAACAGGTATTGGAAGCCAACCTCGATTTGGTGAGGCACGGGCTGGTGGTTTTTACCTGGGGAAATGTGAGCGGAATCAGCCGCGAGCGGGATATGGTGGTAATTAAACCCAGTGGCGTTTCGTACGACAAAATGAAACTTAAAGATATGGTTGTACTTAATTTGTACGGCCAGGTGGTGGAAGGCGATTTAAAACCTTCGAGCGATGCTGCAACCCACCTGGTGTTATACCGGCAGTTTCCAAATATTGGCGGCGTTGTTCATACCCATTCCGAATGGGCAACAGCATGGGCACAGGCCGGCAAAGGTATTCCGGCGATTGGAACTACGCATGCCGATTATTTTTATGGCGAAATTCCCTGTACCCGGAAAATGACAACAGCAGAAATTGAAGGAGAATATGAACTGGAAACAGGACGTGTTATTGTGGAGCGGTTTAAAGATCTCGATCCTGATCATATACCGGGAGTTTTGGTGAATAACCACGGTCCGTTTGCCTGGGGCACCGATGCCGCAAATGCAGTTCATAATGCAGTGGTGATGGAAGAAGTGGCAAAAATGACGTTCCATTCGCTGCAATTAAATCCGGAAACAACAATGGATCAGGCGCTGCTAGACAAACATTTTCTTCGAAAACACGGTAAGAATGCGTATTATGGGCAGGGGGAGTAGTGTTCGAAGTTTAGAGTTTAAAGTTTAAAAATCAGTTTAGTTCAGAGTTCAAAGTTCAAAGTTTAGAGTTTAAGAGAAAAAATCAATAAAAATCATAAAATACCAATGGCTAAATATACTATCG
Organism: uncultured Prolixibacteraceae bacterium; assembly: GCA_963771595.1. GTDB lineage: Bacteria > Bacteroidota > Bacteroidia > Bacteroidales > Prolixibacteraceae > CAVYUC01. The sequence goes on from CAVYUC010000012.1 coordinate 359,218, forward strand.
GTTTGGATTACGGAACAGATTCCGTTCGTTCGTTAATTGTAAATGTGGAAACAGGCCAGGAAATGGCAAGTGCAGTTTTTAATTACCCGCGCTGGGAAAAAGCCTTGTATTGCGACCCGCCAAACAACCGGTTTCGGCAGCATCCGAAAGATTACCTTGAAGGTTTGGAATTTACTATACGGGAAGCCTTAAAACAGGCCCCCGAAGGAGTTGCTGAAAATGTGGTTGGTATTTCCGTTGATACTACCGGCTCAACTCCGGTTGCCGTTGATGAAAAAGGGATTCCGCTTTCATTAACTTCGGGTTTTGAGGAAAATCCAAATGCCATGTTTGTACTTTGGAAAGATCATACAGCCGTGAAAGAAGCCGAAGAAATCAATGCACTGGCCCGTAAATGGGAAATCGATTTTACCAAATTTGAAGGTGGAATTTATTCTTCGGAATGGTTTTGGGCAAAATTACTGCATGTAATTCGCGAAGATGCCGGAGTTTTCCGCGCTGCCTATTCCTGGGTGGAACACTGCGACTGGATTCCGGCAGTGCTTACCGGCAATACAAATCCAAAAACATTGAAACGCAGTCGCTGTGCTGCCGGTCACAAAGCAATGTGGCACGAAGCTTTCGGAGGTTTGCCCTCAGAAGAATTTTTGAAGGCGCTCGATCCTGCTCTGGCTGGTTTAAAAGAGAGGTTGTACAAGGAAACATTTACCTGCGATATTGCAGCCGGAACGTTGTCTCCGGAGTGGGCCAAAAAACTGGGATTACCTGAAAATGTGGTTATCGGTGTTGGAGCTTTTGATGCCCACCTTGGCGCTGTGGGCGCCGAAATCGAGCCGTATTATCTTTCAAAGGTAATGGGAACTTCAACCTGCGATATGCTCATTGCTCCCATGGATGAAGTGGGCGACAAACTGGTTAACGGCATTTGTGGTCAGGTTGATGGTTCAATTGTGCCGGGAATGCTGGGGCTTGAGGCCGGGCAATCGGCATTTGGCGATATTTATGCCTGGTTTAAACGGGTACTGGAATGGCCGCTTAAAAACATTCTGGCCAATTCAGAATTAGTTGATGAAGAAACCCGGCAAAAGCTAATAAATGAAACTTCCGAAAAAATAATTGCAAAATTAAGTGAAGAGGCAGCAAAAATTCCAATTGAGGAAAGTGGAATTGTGGCGCTCGACTGGATGAATGGCCGCCGCACGCCCGATGCGAACCAAAATTTGAAAGGGGCCATTGCCGGTTTGAACCTGGGATCGGATGCCCCGCGCATTTTCCGTGCGCTTGTGGAAGCAACAGCGTTTGGCTCAAAAGCAATTAACGACCGGTTTATGGAGGAAGGTGTCCGTATTGATGGAGTGATTGCACTGGGTGGAGTGGCAAAAAAGTCGCCGCTGGTTATGCAAATTGTTGCCGATGTCCTGAATATGCCCATAAAAGTAGCCCGCTCAGAACAGGCATGTGCCCTAGGATCTGCAATGGCTGCATCTGTCGCAGCCGGAATTTATTCCAATACTTCGGAAGCGCAGAAAAAAATGGGCGGCGGCATTGAAACCGAATATCATCCTATTCCTGAAAATGTGGAAAAATACAAAGTGTTGTATGAGAAGTATAAAAAATTCGGAAAATTAATCGAATTTGACTTTTAGATGAAACAATGAAAATCATTCAAAATAAAAATCGAAAATCAACATTGTTTCTTTTGTTGACTTTCAGAATAACTGCAGTTTGTTTTTTGGCAGCGATAGTTTTTTCAGGATGTTCTTCTTCCTCCCAAAAAGAACAGAAATCAGGTAAATCGGAAGTACTGGTTGCCACACCACCCATGGGATGGAACAGCTGGGATTGTTTTGGGGTGGACGTTACCGAGGATCAGGTGAAGGAAAATACAGTTTATATGGCTGAAAAACTGAAGGATTTCGGCTGGGAATATGTTGTAGTGGATTTGGGTTGGTATCTGCCCCCGGAAATAAGTATTCTCACTTTCCAGAAGGAACAGCCGCCGCAAAATATAGATTTAAACGGAAGGTTGTTGCCGGACGAACATAAATTTCCTTCATCAATCGGCGGCGAAGGATTTAAACCGCTGGCCGATTACGTGCACAGTGAAGGTTTGAAATTCGGTATCCACATTATGCGCGGAATTCCCTGGCAGGCAGTCGAAAATAGAATATTAATAAAAGGTACAGATATTCATGCTGATGTAATTGCGGACAAAAACGACACTTGCGTGTGGTACGACGGAATGTATGGCGTGGACATGGCGAAACCGGGTGCGCAGGAATATTACAATTCATTGCTTGATTTGTACGCCGAATGGGGTGTTGATTATATAAAAGCCGATGATATGTCGAGGCCGTATCATAAGAACGAGATTACTGCACTGCACAAAGCAATTCTGCATTGCAAACGGCCAATTGTTTTGAGTTTATCGCCGGGTGCAGCACCAATTGACGAAGCTGAACATTTGCAAAAAAATGCAAATCTCTGGCGTGTTTCCAACGATTTCTGGGACGACTGGAAATTCCTGAAACAGGCTTTTGGTTATGCGCGTTTATGGCAGCCATATATTCAGCCTGGTGCGTGGCCCGATGCCGACATGCTGCCGCTCGGGAAGTTGCGTAAAACCGGCTCCGACAGTTATGTTGCCGATCATTTAAATACAACTCCCGATAAAATTACCGACGAATATTCACGGCTTTCGCAAACCGAGCAAATTACGTTGATGTCGTTTTGGTCCATTATAAAATCACCGTTGATGTTTGGCGGAAATTTGCCGGAAAATGATGAGTTTACGTTGAAATTGCTAACGAATGAAGATGTGCTCTACATCAATCAGCATTCGGTTGATAATAAAGAGTTGCGTTACGATGAAAGTTATTCTGTCTGGACAGCCAAAGATCCAAATTCGGATGCAATGTATCTTGGATTGTTCAATACCAGTGAAGAACCGAAAATTTTTTCGTTGGCGACCAAAGAATTTGCCCGCGATAAAGAGCTTGAATTTTATGAATTGTGGAAAGGAACTTCCATAAAAGCAAAAGAAATCAATATTGAAATTCCTCCGCACGGCTCCAAATTATACCGGGTGAAATAATTTCATTGGAAATTCACGGTGTGATTTCATATCACACCGTGAATTTGTTATTCCTCAAAACAATACAAGGAGTTAAATCCTCTTACGATCAATTCGTTTCCAACAATTACCGGCGATGCATGAAAGTTATCATTCAATGGATTTGATGAAAGGATTTCAGGTTTTTGACCGGCGCTTACCACCAGGCAAATATTTTCAGCGGCAATGTATAAACGGTTGTCCACTCCGGTTGGCGACGAAAACAACGTGCTGATTCCTTCCAGCTTTTCCTTTGAATAAACAACAGCTCCGGTTTTTGCATCCAAACAGGTTAAAACACCATTGTTTGCCCGCAGAAAATACAATTTGCCGTTCATTAAAACCGGGCTGGGTGTATAAGGAGTATCCTGATTGTAGGTCCATAATATTGCATCTGTGCCGGTAATATTTCCTTTTGCTTTTGCCAAATCAATTGCCAGCAATGCATTTCCTCGAAAACCGCTCATCACATATAAAATTCCATCGGCATAAACCGGATTTGGGATTACATTTCGCGTGAGGCCGCTGCAGGTCCAGATAACTTCGCCTGAATCGAAATCATAACTTCTGACTTCGGAAGTTGCCGCAGTTATCACCTGTGTTTTGCCGTTTAATTCAACAACCAATGGAGTTGCCCACGATGTTCCTTCATCGCGGTTGACTTTCCATACTTCCTCGCCGGTTTTTTTGTTCAGTGCAACAACAAACGATTGCCCTTCGTGATCCCATTGGATAAAAAGTTTGTCTTTATAAAGAAAAGGTGAGCTGCCTTCGCCAAAATTCATTACTTTTTCCATTTGGCCAAAATCTTTTTGCCACAGAATGTTTCCGTCAAAATCGAGGCAATGAATTCCGCGTGAACCAAAATAGGCATAAATTCGTTCGCCGTCAGTGCAGGGCGAATTGGAGGCCCAGCTTCCCAATTCATGTGTGCTCTCTTTTGGCAACTCCTTTGCCACCGTCTTTTCCCAAAGTATTTTTCCGTTTTCACGGTTTACAAGAATGACTTTAAACTCGTGCACCTGGTCGGTCTGGTTTCCCGACATACTGCGCTGACCTTCGTTTTGTTCTTTTATTGCGCCATTCACCTTTTCGGTGGTTGGCACCGCCGTTTGTATTACAATTTTATCGGCCCAAACAATGGGAGTTGCGTGTCCTTTTCCCGGAATTGGTGTTTTCCATTTCAGGTTTTGAGATTCGCTGAATTTTACCGGTGGATTGCCTTTGACTGCCGCCCCGGTTGCAAGCGGTCCGCGCCATTGCGGCCAGAAATCAGTGGCATTTTGCTGCGATTGTGCAGTGTTAAAACTGAAAATAAAAAGGAAAAGAAGGAAAACCGGAACGGGTAATTGAAGTTTCATATCGATTAATTTTTTGATTTTATTATTCTGACCTAAATATAGATATTAGGTTTAAATGAAAGGCTTAAACATGTTATTTAAATGATATCTGACAAAATAAACCTTGTTTTGAGTTTGATTAATTTCGGAATTGCTATTTTTAGTGAAAATTTTTTCCCTGCACTTGCAGGGGCCGGTGAAATTAAAACGGAACAATAAAAGAACTGTATTATTTACTGGTAATTATTAAGAATGAAAATGGTGTAACTAGACAATTCCTTTTACTACTGATTAACAAATTGAAAAGATGAAAGAAAAAATTATAGAGTTAGAATCAATTGTAAAAAATTATAAAGTCGGAACACAGGTTGTGCGCGCTCTTCGGTCAGTTTCAATCGATATTTTCCGGGGTGAATACGTTGCAATTATGGGAGCTTCAGGTTCCGGAAAATCAACCTTAATGAATGTCATTGGCTGTCTTGATACTCCTTCCGGTGGAAAATATGTATTGAATGGAAAAGATGTTAGCCGGTTATCCGATAACCAGTTGGCAGAAATCAGAAACGCCGAAATTGGTTTCATATTTCAGGTGTTTAACCTGCTTCCGCGAAGTACCGCCCTCGAAAATGTGATGTTGCCAATGGTTTACTCGGGAATCCGGAAAAATGAACGAAAACACCGGGCTACCGAAACATTAACAGATGTTGGGCTGTCAGACAGGATAATGCACAAACCAAATGAACTTTCGGGTGGACAGCGCCAGCGCGTAGCTATTGCAAGGGCGCTGGTAAATAAACCATCGCTGCTGTTGGCTGACGAGCCCACCGGAAACCTGGACTCAAAGATTTCAGAAGAAATTATGAAGCTGTTTGCCGAAATTCACCGAAAAGGAAATACACTTTTAATGGTAACGCACGAAGAAGACATTGCGCTGCATGCCCACCGGATTATTAAACTCAAAGATGGTGAAGTGGAATCGGACGTTGTCAATCCAAATCCGGTTTATTAATTTATTTGATGGGAAAAAAGATAAAAATTTACACCAAAACCGGCGATGACGGAACCACGGGTTTGGTGGGCGGAACCCGGATTTTAAAGTATGATATCAGGCTGGAAGCTTACGGAACCGTGGATGAACTGAATTCAAACATTGGAATTATTCGCACATTTAATGTGTCGCCGGAAATTTCAGAATTGCTCACCGAAATTCAAAATAAGCTGTTTAATATTGGTTCGCGGCTGGCTTCCGATGAAAAAGGGGATGAATTTACCGCTCAACTTTCTGTAAAAGACGAATACATTGCTGTTCTTGAAAAAGCAATCGACAAATTTGAAGTAGAATTGCCAGCACTTTCGCAATTTATTTTACCGGGTGGATGCGGTGCTGCGGCTCAGTGTCATGTTTCGCGAACAGTTTGCCGAAGGGCCGAACGGCGCATTCTGGAGCTTGCCGCGCATACCAAAGTTCAGCCGGAAATTATAAAATATTTAAATCGCTTGTCTGATTTTTTATTTGTTCTTGCCCGGAAAATCAATCAGGATGAAGGTGTTAAGGAAATACACTGGAAACAATTGTAAAAATTACAAATCCGTTGTTTGTTCATATTAATTTTTTATTATATTCGCGGCAAATTCAGAGTTGGATTTAACCGCTTAAATTCTAATAAATGTATTGGACACTTGAGTTAGCCTCAAAATTGGAAGACGCTCCCTGGCCGGCAACAAAAGACGAACTTATTGATTATGCAATTCGTTCGGGTGCGCCGCTGGAAGTTATTGAAAACCTTCAGGAAATTGAAGATGAAGGAGAAGTTTATGAAAGTATTGAAGACATCTGGCCGGATTATCCCAGCAAAGATGATTTCTTCTTTAATGAAGATGAATATTAGTTACGAATGAAATCAAAAAAAGCATCAGCGATTTAAACTGGTGCTTTTTTTGTCTAACCGGATTTTCCTGTATCAATTTACAGGCTTAACGTTTTCCAGCCTTCTTTGAGATAGTTTGACAGCGGAAGTCCCATTCCCTTTACGTCAATGCCCATATCGGCAAGTTTTTTATCCACGTTGTACATTTTTGCACAGGCGGTGCAGGCTTCAACTTTCACTCCGGCATCCTGCAGCTTTTTCAGGTAATCCTGCAACATTTCGTTTTCTGACAATAATTTGGCCGAAGGACCCCAGACAATTAAAACCACCTCGTCGAACCAACCTTGCTTTTTCGCATTGAGGGTGTACATAAAACACATTTTTTCCGCCACATCCGGATCGCCGCTTGTCCAAAGCACGGCTAGTTTGTTTGTATTATCTTCCATTTTCGTGTTCGTTTGTGCATTCACTTTTGGGAGTAAAGCAACTGCGATTAATAAAATAACTGCTACTGTTTTCATCGTTTGTTTCAATTGGTTATAAAACTTAAACAGCAGGAAATTTGTATTGTTTCAGATACTTGCCAGCAAACCGCCGTCAACATATAAAATATGACCATTTACATAACTGCTGGCCTCTGACGACAGGAAAACAGCCGCGCCAACCAGTTCCTTTACTTCACCCCAGCGGCTGGCCGGCGTGCGGTTACACAGCCACTTGTCAAATTCCGGATCGTCTTTCAATGGTTTTGTAAGTTCTGTTGAAAAATATCCGGGCCCAATACCGTTAATCTGAATATTGTATTTTGCCCACTCGGCGCAAAGTGCCTTTGTGAGCATTTTTATTCCACCTTTTGAAACCGTGTAAGGAACAATTGACTGCCGGCCCAGTTCACTTTGCATGGAGCAGATGTTTATTATTTTGCCGGCATTTCTTTTAATCATATTCGCAGCAACAACCTGCGAAACAATCATGGCACCATTTATATTGATATCCAAAACCGATTTCCATTCGTTCTCATCAAAATCCTGAAAATCGGCACGGATATTTATTCCTGCATTGTTGATTAAAATATCGATGGTGCCGGTATTTTCTTCATATTCCCGGATGGCTTTTTTTACTTCGGCCGATTTGGTTACGTCAAAAACCAGCGAAGTAACTTCATTTCCTTGTTTCCTGATTCTGCTTTTTGCAACCTCAAGTTTCGATTCATTTCTGCCGTTCAGGATTATTTTTGCGCCTGCGCCTGCCAGTCCTTCGGCAAGTGCAAAGCCAATTCCGCTGCCCGAACCTGTAATCAGCGCAGTTTTTCCCTGAAGGTTAAAAAGTGATAAACTATTCATATTGAAATTTTATAAATATTCAAGAAGTTTTTTTAACGGAATCAAATCAAATTCGGCAAATTTCTTTTCCTTAAAATCAGCAATAAACTTTTTATTCAGCAGAAAAAGTTTGCTGTTGAATTTATCCTGTGCGAATGTATTCTTTGTTGAAAATTCATCAAAATCGAAATGTTTGAAATTCAGTTCACAGGCAGAAAGTTCCCATTCTCCATCGTCATTGGCATAAAGCAGCGGCAAACCGTGTGTGCGGCAAATAACCGGCCGCGACGTATAAATTGTGCACCTGTGATTTTTCAGGAAAACACACGAAACACATTCCGGATCCTGTTCGGCATAAATATTACTTTTAACAAAACCGGCAGATTTCAAGTCGTTCAGGATGGCGAAAAATTCCACCGGAAAAATGCTGTAATCCATGCAGCACAAATCGCAGCCGCTTTTGCAGCTAAGATGACGCGCATGTTGCTTTTCAAGTTTTAGGGAAACAGCATCAATTTCTTCTGTTAATGCAGAATATTCAGCAAAGTAATTTTTGTATTCCTGATTCATTCTTTCATTATAAAAAGAAACAAAATACATGAAATATTTTATTTAAAAACAGGATCAAAACATTATTTTTACCATACCAGAACAGAACAGTAAATAATCAAATCATGAAAAAGACATTTTTATTTTTAATCCTGATGGTTTTCGGTGCATTTATTCATGCACAGGATGTGAATTTCGAATTCCTGAATTCGGACCTGCCGGTTGATGAACGGGTGGATATTCTTGTTTCGCAAATGACGGTTGACGAAAAAATTGACCAGATGGTGTACACAGCGCCTGCAATTGAGCGTTTAAACGTGCCGGAATACAACTGGTGGAACGAAAGTTTGCACGGTGTTGCGCGTGCCGGTTATGCCACTGTTTTTCCACAGTCGATTACCATTGCCGGATCGTGGGACAAAGATTTAATGTTTAATGTTGCCACTGCTATTTCCGACGAAGCGCGTGCCAAGCACCACGAATTTGTGCGCCGCGGGAAACGTGGAATTTACCAGGGACTTACATTTTGGTCGCCCAACATTAACATTTTTCGCGATCCGCGATGGGGGCGGGGGCACGAAACATATGGCGAGGATCCGTACCTGACCGGTCGGCTGGGTTTGCAATTTGTGAAAGGGCTTCAGGGCGACAATCCCGATTATTTGAAAGTAGTGGCCACCGCCAAGCATTTTGCAGTTCATTCCGGGCCGGAGCCGCTGCGCCACGTATTCAATGCCAAAGTGAGCGAACGTGATTTGCGCGAAACGTACCTGCCTGCTTTTCACGCCCTGGTGGTGGATGGCGGTGTTTATTCCGTAATGGGAGCGTACAACCAGTTTCGCGGGTATCCGTGCTGTGCCAATCCAATTTTGCAGAATATCCTTCGAAACGAATGGGGATTTGATGGTTACATGGTTTCCGACTGCTGGGCGGTTTCCGATTTCTACAAATACCAGGATTTTGCTGACGATGCTGCCGAAGCAGCCGCAATTGCAGTAAAAAGCGGTACCGACCTGAACTGCGGAAATTCTTATCCGCATTTAAAAGAAGCGTATAAACGGGGAATCATTTCTGAAAAAGATTTGGAGGTAGCGGTGAAGCGTCTTTTTAAAGCCCGGTTTAAATTGGGAATGTTCGATTCGGAAGAAGAAGTTCCATATGCACAAATTCCATATTCTGTAAATGCTTCGGCAGAAAACGACCGGCTGGCATTAAAGGCAGCACAGGAAAGTATCATCCTTCTGAAAAATAAAAACAACACGCTGCCATTGTCAAAAGACATTACAAAACTGGCAGTAATTGGTCCAAATGCCGATAACTGGGAAGCGCTTCTGGGAAATTATAACGGGATTCCAAAAAATCCGGTTACGGTTCTCGAAGGGCTAAAAAATAAGTTGAACAATACTGAAATTCTTTATGCCGAAGGTGCCGATTTAGCCGAAGGAATTCATAATCTGCAACCTGTTCCTTCAAAATATTTGATGACTGCCGACGGAAAGCAGGGAGTTACCGGCGAATATTTTGCCAATGCGAAACTCGAAGGCGAACCGGTATTTACCCGCGTTGATGAAAATATCAACTTTTACTGGGAATCGGGTTCTCCGTCGCCGCAACTGCCCGATGACGATTTCAGCATTCGCTGGACTGGTTACCTGGTGCCTCCGGTTTCGGGGACTTACCACATTGGAAGCTGGGGAATGCCAACACTCGAAGTTTGGCTGGAAGGTGAAAAAATATTGACGCACAATACCGAACATCATGCTTTTCACAGTGAAAAAGCAGTGGATTTGGAAGCGGGTAAAAAGTACAAGTTTGTTTATGAATATAAAAACTGGTTTGGCGATGGCGATGCAAAACTGTTGTGGACAATGCCCAATCCGGATATGCAGCAGGAAGCAGTAAATATGGCCGCCCGGGCCGATGCTGTAGTGCTGGTACTTGGCCTTTCGCAACGGCTCGAAGGCGAAGAGATGCCAATTCAGGTGGATGGTTTTTCGGGTGGCGACCGCACCCATTTGAAGCTGCCCAAAACACAGCGCGATTTGATGATGGCCGTGCAGAAAACCGGAAAACCTGTAGTGCTGGTGTTGTTGAATGGAAGCGCACTGGCCATTAACTGGGCCGAACAGAATATGAATGCTATTATTTCTGCAGGCTATCCCGGGCAGGAAGGTGGAAATGCAGTGGCCGATGTTTTGTTTGGCGATTACAATCCGGCAGGCCGTTTACCGGTTACTTACTACAAATCGGTAGATCAGTTGCCGCCATTCGAAGAATATGATATGAATAACCGCACATACCGTTATTTTACAGGTGAGCCGCTTTATCCGTTTGGATATGGTTTGAGTTACACAACTTTTGAATATTCCGGTTTGAAAGTGCCAACGAAAGCCAAAACCGGCGAAACAGTGCAGGTAAGCGTAAAGGTAACCAACACCGGAAACCGCGAAGGTGACGAAGTGGTTCAGCTTTATCTGAACGATGAAGAAGCATCAACGCCGCGCCCCATAGTTCAGCTTGAAGGTTTTAAACGGATTCATCTGAAACCCGGCGAATCGCAGGTGGTGGAATTTACGCTGCAACCCGAACAGTTTTCAATGATTGGCAGCAGTGAAAAAAGAATAATCGAAAGCGGTTGGTTCACCATTTATGCAGGTGGCGGTCAACCTGCTTCCAAATTTTCCGGAGCAGTTTCAAAACGACTGAATCTTACCGGAAAAAACAAGATTATCGAATAGTAATTGCCAGGAGATAAATAAAAACAGAAGCTGCCGGATGAAAGGCAACTTCTGTTTTTTTATGGAATGAATTTTAGTTTAATCGAGTATTGAACCGTAAATGGCAGCATAAACTTTGTCCCAGAAATCGTTGTGAGAAAAAGGTACAATCTGTGTCATTCCCACAAAAATAAGGTCTTCCTGCGGATCGATAAAAAATTTGGTGTTGAAATACCCGCCCCATTCATAAGTTCCCACCGATTTGGAATTTAAACCTTTTGCATCTTCCGTTAAAAGCTGAAATCCCAAACAAAACGTCAAACCCGGAATGCTGCTGTATCCGGTTCCTTTTTTATTTAGCAGAATCAATTGATCGCTGGTCATCAATTCAATGGTTTTCGGGCTCAAAAGTTGAAAATCGTTATAGCTGCCGTTGTTAACCAGCGTTTCAATAAATCGTGCATAATCAATTGCTGTTGATGATAATCCGCCGCCTCCTGCAAAATGGTTATTTCCGGTATTTTTTGGATAATTCAGGCCGCCAATTCCACCTTCTCCATCCGAAAGTTTAAAGCCGTCATCGGTTTGATTGTACACCGGAACCAGCCTCGGCTGTTTATTTTCGGGCAGGTAAAAATAAGTATCATTCATTTCCAGCGGTTCAAAGATATTTTGTCTGAAATATTCGGCTAAAGTCTGACCGGAAACAACTTCGACAATACGGCCCAAAACATCCATATTTAATCCATACATCCATTTTTCGCCGGGCTGAAATGCCAGCGGAACTTTTGCCAGCCGGTTTATAAATTCTTCGGTACTCCAGGTAGGATGAGACAGTCCCACGTCGTTCATGTTGAATTTTTCGTAAACTGCCTGCAGCTTCCCGGGATTAAAGGCGCCGTAAACAATCCCCGAAGTATGTGTAAGAAGCTGGCGGATAGTAACCGGCCGTTTTGCCGGCACTGTTGTATATGACGAATCTTTTTCGTTGAACGAATCGAGCACCTGTTGGTTTTCAAATGCCGGAATGTATTTCGAGACCGGCTCGTCGAGCCAGATTTTTCCCCGCTCGTAAAGTTGCATAATGGCAACTGTTGTAACTGCTTTTGTCATTGAAGCAATCCGGAAAATATCGTCCAGTTTATAATGTACGCCGGTTTCATTGTTGCGCATTCCAAAACTCTTGTAATACAGCAGGTTTCCACCTCTTGAAACCAGGAAAATGCCACCTGGGATTTTTTTCTCATCAATATATTTTTGAATTACATTGTCGAGGTTTTTCAGCCGCTCCGAACTCATTCCGGCGACTTCGGGTTCGGTTTGATTTAAAACCTGAGAAGAGGTAACGGCGCTAAAAAACAGGATAAAAAAGCTGATGAACAGTGTTGTAAGTTTGTTTTTCATATTTTGTTAAATTTAGTTTTGAATATAAAAGTACGAAATTGAAAGCGTTTCTTTTTACCAACGTCCACAAAAAACTGCACTTAATTTCACAATAATATCTGTCGGATTTTTTATCCTTCAGAAAAAAAATAACTCCTATTAATTTATATATCTAAATTTTGACATATCTAAACAAAAATAATTAGTTTTAAGTTTTAATTTTTGAATTATGACAACACAAAATTCAGAATTCCACCCCTTTGAAAGCTCAAATTTAAAATTCCACCTTGGTTTAGACATCGGTTCCATATCGGTAAATGCAGTATTAATCAACAGTAATAAACAGATTTTGGAAAACCGGTATGAATACTGTTACGGCAAACCTTTCGATGTATTGTTGCGGGTGCTCAGCGAAATTTTACTTCAATATGATTTTGAATCAATCGGAAGCATTGCTTTTACCGGTTCCGGAGGAAAACAGGCAGCACAACTTACAGGTGGAGTGTTTGTGAATGAAATAATTGCACAGTCCACTTCGGTTTCTGAATTGTATCCGCAAATCAGGACTGTTATTGAAATGGGTGGCGAAGATTCAAAACTTATTTTCATGGAAAACGGCACAACAACAGCTTATTCGCGTTTGTCCGATTTTTCGATGAACAGTTTATGTGCCGCCGGTACAGGTTCATTTCTCGATCAGCAGGCCAACCGGATTGAAGTACCAATTATAAAGGAATTTGGCGAACTGGCATTAAAATCAGAAAATCCTCCGCGAATTGCCGGTCGCTGCAGTGTTTTTGCAAAAAGCGACATGATTCACCTTCAGCAGATTGCAACTCCGCTGCACGATATTGTAGCGGGACTTTGTTTTGCTGTTGCACGCAATTTTAAAAGCACGCTGGGCAGGGGGAAGAAATTTGAAAAGCCGTTCATTTTTCAGGGTGGTGTTGCTGCCAACGTTGGTATGGTGCGCGCCTTCAGAGAAATTTTTGAACTTGAAGACGGCGAACTTGTAATCCCCGAGTATCATGCGTCAATGGGCGCTTTGGGCGCTATTCTGCATGCTTTGAAAAATCAAAATGGCCATGCTGTTGGTTTTAAGGGCACCGAAGAAATCAAAAATTACCTCGCAAGCGACAGAAGCAATTCGGCACGACTCGAAATTTTGAGTTTATCGAAAGCCAAATACAATAAAGCGGTGAAGGAAATTTCAAAAAACGACGTCAAAACTGAAGTCTTTTTGGGAGTTGATGTGGGTTCACTCAGCACAAATATTGTTTTAATCGATAAAGAAAACAATGTGGTTGCCCGCCGGTATTTGCCAACTGCATCAAAACCACTGAATGCCATTCAGCGCGGATTAAAAGAAATTTATGATGAAATTGGCAAATTTGTTACTGTGATTGGAGTAGGCACAACCGGCTCCGGACGTTATCTCACCGGCGATTTTATTGGTGCCGACATCATTCAAAATGAAATTACAGCGCAGGCAACGGCGGCAATAACATACGACCCGACTGTGGACACCATTTTCGAAATTGGTGGTCAGGATTCAAAATATATCAGCATTGAAAATGGGGTAGTGGTCGATTTTGAAATGAATAAAGTTTGCGCTGCCGGAACAGGCTCATTTCTCGAAGAACAGGCCGATAAACTGGATATTACCATTGTTGATCAGTTTGCCGATTTGGCGTTTAAATCAGAAAAACCGGTGCGACTTGGCGACCGGTGCACAGTTTTTATGGAGTCGGATTTGAATTCGCATCAGCAAAAAGGCGCTGATATTCCGGATTTGGTGGGAGGGCTTGCATATTCAATTGTTCAGAATTATATTCATAAAGTAGTTGGGGATAAGCCAATTGGAAATAAAATATTTTTTCAGGGAGGAGTTACCAATAATAAAGCTGTTGTTGCCGCATTTGAAAAAATAACCGGTAAACCCATTATAATTCCGCCTCATTTTGATGTAACCGGAGCAATTGGCGCTGCAATCCTTGCCCGAAATTCAATGGAAAAGGAACAAAAAAGCCGCTTTAAAGGATTTGATATCAGTAAAATTCCATTCACCATTTCCAGTTTCACTTGCCATGCCTGCACCAACAACTGCGAAATTCAACAGATAAAAATCGAAGGCGAAACAAAAAAATTGTTTTACGGCGGACGATGTGAAAAATATGAACTGGACGAACGCAAAGGAAAAGGGAAAGATATTCCGAACCTCTTTGAGGAGCGGTTATCCCTGCTGATGGGCGATTACCGCGAAGAACCTGAAAACGGTAAACCAACAATTGGAATTCCGCGGGCTTTAATGGTTTTTTACCAGCAGTTTCCGTTTTGGAGAACTTTTTTTGAAGCATTGGGATTCAGGATTGTTATTTCCGATCCGTCGAACCAGCAGATTGTAACCCGTTCCATTGAACTAATGGTTGCGGAAACATGTCTGCCGGTGGAGCTGATGCACGGGCATGTTGATAATCTTTTAAGCAAAAAAGTGGATTATATTTTTCAGCCTTTTATTGTAAATGCCAAAGGAAAACAGGATAATCCCACCAATAACTGCAATTGTCCCTGGGTGCAGTCGTATCCGTTTATGGTGCGCAGCGCTTTTCCCGAATCAAAAATCCGCGGGCTATTTCTTACCCCGACACTTCATTTCCGTTATTTCGAAAGGGCGCTGAAAAAGGAACTTTCGGCATTTATGAAGGAGAAATTTGGCATTCCGGTATCAAAAACAAAAAAAGTGATTGATATTGCCGATGCAGTGCAAACCCGTTTTGAGGATGCCGTTGTGCAGCGGGGAAAAGAAGTAATGGCCAATCTTCCAAAAGATAAAAAGGCGCTTGTAATTTTAGGACGCCCTTACAATACCACCGATCCGCTGCTCAATTTGCGCCTGGTGGAAAAACTAATTAATTTGAATACGTTTCCAATTCCGGTGGATTTTCTCCCGTTGGTTGACGAAAATATTTTCAGGGATTACAAGATGATGTACTGGCCAAACGGGCAAAAAATAATGTCGGCCAGCCGGATTGTCCGTAAACATGAAAATCTTTACGCGGTTTACATGGGCAATTTCAGGTGCGGTCCCGATTCGTTTCTGACCCATTTTGTGCGAAAAGAAATGAAAGGAAAACCATACCTGCATCTTGAAGTGGACGAACATAGTGCGGACGCCGGTTTGATAACCCGCTGCGAAGCTTTTCTCGACAGCCTGGACGGTTACCGGAAAGTAAATGGCCTGAAAACTGAAATTAAAAAACCACAGGTTGTTCATTCAAAAAGCCTGGATGGGAGGACACTGTATCTTCCGTATGCGGGCGACACGGTTTATATGTTAGCCGCGGCTGCCCGAAGTTGTGGAATTGATGCGCAGGTGCTGCCAATGCAGGATTCCAATGATTTGGAAATTGCCCGAAAACATACCAGCGGGCAGGAGTGTTTTCCGGCCATTTGTACCACAGGCAACTTTCTCCGAAAATTACTGGAACCGGATATTGACCCGAAAAAAATCAGCTTTTTTATGCCCGACCACAACGGGCCTTGCCGCTTCGGCGATTACAACAAACTGCACCGGATTATTTTCGATAAACTGGGTTACGATGATGTGCATATTTTAACTCCAAGCAATAACGATGCTTATGCGGATTTGGCCGGTGATAAATCAAAAACGTTTAGAAAAAATGCCTGGGACGGAATTGTTGGAATCGATATTTTGCGCCGGCTGCTCCAGGAACGCAGGCCGTATGAACTGGTAAAAGGGGAGACGAATAAAGTGTATTTGAAATACCGCACCGAGTTGGAGGAAGCAGTTTCCGACGAAAAGAAAAACGTGGGTTCAGTGCTTGAAAGGGCCGGCAAAGCTTTTCATGCCATTGAAGTAAATCTGGAAAAACGAAAACCAGTGATTGCCGTTGTTGGTGAAATTTTTATGCGCGACAATCCATTTTGCAGCGGCCACCTCATTGAACGGCTGGAGGCGCTTGGCGCCGAAACCATAATTTCTCCGTTTGGTGAATGGATGCACTATTCGTCGTACCGATACTGGCGTGACAGTGTTTGGAAAGGCGATTTAAAAGGGCTGTTCAAATCTAAGGTGCAGCAGGTTTATCAGCACTTTGTTCAAAAAAAGCTTACGGGAAATGTAAGCGATTATCTCTCTATGCGAAAAGAGCTTGAAATAGATGAAATTCTGAAACTGTGCAGTCCCTACATTCATAAAGATTATGATGGCGATCCGCCAATTGCGCTGGGTTCAGCAGCAGGGTTGGTGGAAATGAATATTTCGGGAGTGGCCAATATTCTGCCATTTACCTGCATGCCCGGAACTATTATTTGTGCAGTTTCAAACGATTTCAAAAAGGACCACCACAATATCCCGTGGTTGAATTATGCTTATGACGGGCAGGAAGATGGAAGCATTGAAACACGGCTTCAGGCATTTATGCACCAGGCAAAGGAATTTTCGGCAATAAACGGATCCGATAAACCGGTGAACTGGTTCAGGGAAATTCCGGTTTCTGGGAAAAGTTAAATCACCTGCCAAACCGGTAAGAAAATTTCACCAGAAAAATATTATCCCCTTTTGTTTCGAACAATGTTTTTACATCTTTTTCGAAATGCAGTACGCCATCGTTTTTATAGGCATTTCGTGCCTGCGACCATACCAGGAAAACAGTGCTGCCGGGTTGGTATTCCCATCGCAGCACAAGGTTCGAAAGAAAAGTTTTAACATTGAAATCAGGTTTCGAAAAGGTGTAATCTACTGCTCCGTCCTTGTCATCGTCAATGAAATAAACTGATGATGCCGCATTCAGCGATATCTGATCGGCGGAATAGAGCCGGTAACGATCTTCGGTATTTTCAGCTTTACTGTTGGTGATGTATTTGAAATTGCTGTATTCTCCGATTGCTAAAAACGGCTGTCCCCAGAATTGAATTGTCAGATCAGGATTTAAGTTGTAATTCAACCGGAACGACATGTTCAGTGTATTCTGGTTGATATGGGCAAAAATGTACCTGGTGCTTTCATTAAAACTTTTTTTATCCACATATTGCAGCGTCCCCTCCGACAGATAAACACCCGGAGTTATATCCAGGCGCAATGTTTTTAATGGCCGGTAACCAATATTAAGATGAACGCCTTTGCCTGAACTGTAATCTCTTTCCTGTGTGAAATTTAAATCATTTACAAGCCGAAAGGTGAGTTTCTTTTGCGGATTGGTTAAAACGGTCAGATTTGCATTTCGATAACCTGGCGAACGCAATGCAGGGCCTCCGCGCAGGGAAGTATTGAGCAATTGATCGCCGCTAAAGCTGAAATTTGCAGAAATATTCCAGTAGTTTTTAAATTGGGTGTTGTTTGTTAACGAATATCCAAGTGAATTTTTATTTCCTCCAAAATCCCACTGGGCATATTCGCTTACGTTCAGGTTTATATTTCTGAAAACAGAGAAAGGTTCATAAATCTGGTAGTTTACCCAAACCACCTGTTGCAACTGATCGATTTGCTGGGCAAATCCTATATCGTTTAGTTCCAGTGCGGGCGAACGCCATGAAAACATACCTCCGTATTTCAGTTGTCCCAGCAATTTGCTTATCGAAAGTTTTCCGCCATAACCGGTTAAAGATGTTCTTTCCGGATCGAATTCGAGGTAATCTGCATCTGGCCGGGCAAAATTATGAATCCATGCAAGTTGAGTCCGTGAGATTGCCAGATTGCTGCCATTTACCTGGCTCATGTATAAGCCACCCTGTGTTGTCCATTTTTTGTTGGCCCATTTATGTGTCCAGTCGATTCCACCGGAATAGGCGCTTTTATGTAAAAAAGTGAGCTGCTGGTCATCGATATTTCGGTTTACTGCAGTAAAAATCCCTCCGAAATAGGTGTTGCCCTCGTTAAAATCTTTCTGAACTCTGCTGACAAAGTAATTGGTTAACGGTTCCACCGGTTGTTGCCGTGCGTTTCCGTTATCCCGTATTTTTGCAAACTCTTTTCCGGTCATGCTTTCCAGAATTCCCACAGACCAGCCGTTTTTCGATTTTCCGGTTATTTTAGCAGCCCCCAGTATTCGGGTGAATTCAGGAACTTCTGCATACTCTCCTGTATTTATATGAGGAGAAAGTTGTGGTTGCCGGCCAATTCTTCGGGAGTAAAACAGACCTTCGGTTGTCCATTCACTATCGCCCATCTGGAGTTGGTATTTCAGAATATTTTTCCCTTCCACAAAAAACGGTCGTTTCTCTTCGTAAAAGGTTTCATAAGCCGAAAGATTTACCCGTGAAGGATCTGCTTCCACCTGTCCAAAATCGGGATTGATGGTTAAATCCATGGTCAGGTAATTGGTAAGGCCTATTTTTGCATCAAGGCCGGCATCAAAAGTGCTTTTTCTACCTGATGCACGAAATGGGTTTTCCGGTTCCTTCTCAAAACGTTCGAGCCGGGCAACAACATATGGCGTAAAATCGAGCGTGTTTTTAGGTGTAATATTTTTTAAGCCGGTCAGAGTACCGAAATTGGAAATGTATCCAGGTTGTTCCCTCTTCATGGGTTGCCAGGCAGACGATTCATCGAACCTGAAGATATAGCGGTTAATCTGCATTCCCCAAACCTGTTCATCGCCACCTTCCTTAAACCGCAGTTGAGTCAGCGGAATGCACATTTCGGCATTCCAACCTTCGGCAGTAACTTTTGTTTTAACCCACCAAATCGGATCCCATGTATTGTCTCTGAATTCGCCGTCGTCACTCATTACAAAATCAGTTTTAATTCCGGCTGCCGACACGCTGAACCCAAATCCTGTGCGTTTGTCGTGATAAGTATCCAGGGTAATACCAACTACATCTCCTTCGGCTTCATCCCTGCGGGTCATTCTTACAGAAACACTGTCGGGATTTTTATCGAAAGCTCTTATCGCTATATAAATATTTTTTTTATCGGACAGAATGGCAAATTCAGTTTGAAAATGAGGTTGACGGCCTTCATAAGGAATAATCTGAATGAACTGATTTCCCCAATTTGCCGATTTCCAAACCGGTTCATTTAAATTACCATCAATTTCAATATTGGATTCTTCGATTTTCTGCACAGAATACTCCCGTTTGGGAAGAGATTGTGAAAAGGCATTAACGATTAAAAACAACCAGCTGATGGTAATCAGATATCTCATGGTTTAAATCAGGTTTAAGTTCCTCACAAAGATGTATAATTTACATTAATTACAGCCACTAAAATTTTGGAATATTTTGGAGGGAAAGCCGGAACGCAGAAAAAGGTACGGTAAAGAAGGAGGGGCAGAGAAGGCTTTTTGCCAGATGGGGAGAATGATGAAACTAAACCTACGGAGATGATCCCATTATTTTATTGCAGCAAATTCATCTTCAAGAACCGAAAAGTGATAATTGTCTTTCCATTCGCCACGGATGGGTAAGATTTTCCTTCGGATTCCTTCGTTGGTCATTCCTGCTTTTTCCAGCACCCGGATTGACGCAACATTTTTAGTTGCCACACCAGCTTCAATTCGATGAAGTTTTAATTTTTCGAAACCAAAACGGATAATTCTTTTGGCGGTTTCGGTGGCAAAGCCATTTCCCCAGAATTCAGGAAAAAACTTATAGTAAAATTCGCCCATTTTAAAGCGGTTATTGGAAACTGACATTCCGGCAAGTCCAATAGATTCATTTTTGTTTTTCAGAATAATTTTCCAGCAAAACCGTGAGCGTGGTGTTTTATTTTGATCATCAATATCAGTTTGAATGATTTTCCTGGTTTCTTCCAAATCTTTCGGGATTCCAAGGGTATTAAATTCATCCACTTCGGGAACAGAATGCAGCCGGTGAATATCATCTGCGTCTGCCTGTGTGATTTCCTGCAATATTAAACGGGAAGAAGTCAGATTCATTTTCGGTTTTTCCTGTAAAGTTACTGATTTTTATTGACTGACATATCGATTCTTTTGGCGCCCATGTAAAACAAGGTTGCTGCAGCCGCCATCCAAATGTGG
The DNA here is from genome assembly GCA_963771595.1 of uncultured Prolixibacteraceae bacterium. Taxonomy (GTDB): domain Bacteria; phylum Bacteroidota; class Bacteroidia; order Bacteroidales; family Prolixibacteraceae; genus CAVYUC01. The sequence continues at coordinate 379,509 of CAVYUC010000012.1, forward strand.
CTGGCTGCAATGTAGTTAAACCACTGGTGCGGCGAAATTTTATTCATGAAAAAGATAGCAGCCAACGCAGCAAATCCAATTCCAGAAAGTATATATTTTCCGGATGTATTCCGGGTTTTCAGAAAAAGAAAACCTTCGAGCGACAACAGGACGAACATCAATCCGTATCCAGAATGAAACTCCACAAAAAAGAAATTGAGCGTTAAAATGGTAAGGGTTAAAAATGTAAGAAATTCAATAATGTTAATTACAAGAAGAACTTTGATTAGCGATTCTTTGAGCCAAATCCGGGTATGTTCGATCGCAGCCCGTTCTATAAACATTATTGAAATCATACTGGTTATCCAGCCCGGGAGCTTCCAGTAGAAACTAAATGCATACAAAAATGCATGCCCGATTATTCCGCCAAGTGCGGTGGCAATTCCCATTATCAGAAAATAAATTTTGAAGTAGGTAAATACTTTTTCTTTTTTTCCTGATTTGTGGATTTTCAGGGAAAAAATGAAACACAAAACGGAAACCAGCAAATCAGTAATGGTTACCACCGGTTCGTTAATTTGTAATCCAAAAATAAAAATGGTGTTTATTTCATCCATAATAACTCAAATTATGAATGTTGCAGATTGAAGTTTTCGGTATAATATTTTTCATGAAATTTAAATATAATGAACCTCTGGAATAATTTCAAATTTATTATATGCTTTTGCTTTTGCTGTTGTTAGGATTTAAAACATTAATAGTTGTAGTTTTGTTGGCTTTATAAAAGGATAACAATGAAAAATAAGGTTTTTAAGTTTACAGTTTTTTTGCTTTTAATTATTGGAGGATGCAGTGCGCCAAAGGTGCTGGTTGATTATAAAACGAATGCAGAACAGGCGGAAACACAGGGGAATTACGAAGAAGCAGTAACTGCCTGGAAAACTTATTTTGAACAGCAGGTGCAGGCCAATGCCGATGTTGCCGGCGATACATACGCACATGCAGCAAAAACTGCGTACAAAGCCGGAATGGCAGCGCAAGCCGAAGAATGGTTTACGCAGGCAAGATATAACGATTACGCCGGCGAAGAAATGTATCTGACACTGGCGGATATTTACCGCAAACAGAACAATCTTTCCAGGGAACTGGAGTCACTGGAGTATTATTTCAACAACTTCAGCAAGAACAATACTACGGTTAACAAGCGTTTATTTATGATTTATTCTGACATAAATATGCCCGAAAAAGCGCTGAATGTGTGGCCGCAAATAGATAAGGATTCTGTGCGGAATGAAAAACTACTGGAAAATTACTTTTTAATCAATAAAAAACTGGAGAATACGGCAGTGGCTGATTCCGTGAGCCTTGAAATTCTGGAATTAAATCCTGAAAATGTAAATGCCCTGGAATGGAATGCCTACAAATATTACTGGCTTGGCGAAAATTTGTACGAGCGTGAAATGAAAAAATATGAACAAAACAATACTACCGGGCAATACAAACGATTATTAAAACAACTGGATGTGGTAACTGCCAATTTTCAAAAAGCACTGACTTATTTTAACAAGCTTTGGGAATTGGATCCGGGAAAAAAATATGCATCGTACATGGCCAATATTTATGCCCGTTTCGATGAAGAAGACAAAGCCAGTTATTACCGGAAGTACACGCAATAGCAGGTTTTACCTGGAGTTTTTTGCCCGCCGTACATAAAATACGAAACCATTTTTTTCGCCGGTTTTTTCCAGTTCGTCATACTTTTCGAGCATTGGAGCCCGGTGTATTTTGGTGACGAAATAAACATCTTTGTCAATGTCGCCGGTTAACAGCCAGTTTTCATCGTAAAAATTCTGATTTTCGGGCGGTTGTGTTTCACCATAAAAATAGGTGGCGTACGATTTAAAATACATGTTTTTCAAATAAACATCCTGTCCGGCCTTCGATTTAAAAAATTCAATTAATGCGTTTTGCGAATACTTTTCGATTTTTGGAACAATGAACAATACAACGGAAAGGGTGAAAAGCAAAGTGGTACTCCAAAGATAAACCGCTCGTTTCAGTGCACGTTTTCGTTCGGTAAAAACAAGAATAAAAATGACAGCAAGCACGAAAAGTAATCCAGGCAAAAATTCAAAACCAGACCAGTTTGCTTCGGCCTGTAAATTTGCAACCGTAAACTGATCATGGATTAGATTGCTGTCGATGATTTCGTTTTTATATTTTTCGACAAATTGCAGCAGAATTACCGGTAGTGCCCAAATTGCTGAAATGCTGATGATTACCACGGAAATCCATTTGCTCCAGCGGGTTCTGTTTTGGTGTGCATTGTAAATAAAACCCGCTGCCAAAAAACTTAACGGAAAATAGGCGAGGGAAGAATAGTGCACAATTTTCGTTTTTACAATGGTAAAAAGAATGAGCACCACCCAAAACAGGATAACCATCCATTTTTTCATAAACGGGTAAAATGTTTCATCACTTTTTTCTTTTCTGAATGATTTCAGCGCCAGCACCGAAGTGGGGAAAACGCCAAACAGCAAAACAACAAAATGATATCCGAAAAAGCCGCCATGACCGGCATCTTTCGTCTGAAACAAGCGCACCTGGTAAACAATAAATTCAACAACTGTATCATAGTTCCCGTTTAAAATCTGGATGATAAACCACGAACCGCCGACCAACCCAAAAACAAGGAAAAAAATAAGTACTTCACGAAGTTTTACTTTTATGCGGAAGCGGATAATTAACAAAAAAACACCGCCGGTTAAAGCCACCAGCAAAAAGCCAACGGGCCCTTTTGTAAGAACCGCCAATCCTGTAAAAGCGGCAGAAAGAATGATGTTTTGGAGCTTGTTTTTGTTTTCGGGAAATGCATACAACATCAGAAAATACACGCCGAGAAAGATGAACAGGTTAAACCATGGATCGATAATTCCGGATTTAAAATAGAAGAAAGGTAAAACAGCCCCTGCATAAGCCAATACCCACAGAATGCCAAACAAATTGTCGCGGATTTTTTGTCCAAACGAAAACAACAGTACCAGGGTAACAATTCCGCAAACTGCATTGGGAAAGCGCGCTGCAAATTCATTGATTCCGAAGATTTTCATCGACAACACCTGCATCCAGATAAAAAGCGGCGGTTTTTCCCAAAAAGGCAGAAAGTTTATTTTCACCGTTAAATAATCGCCTGTAACAATCATTTCGCGGGCAGCTTCGGCAAAATTAATTTCGTCCCAGTCGAACAGGTTCAAACCTCCAATAAACGGGATAAACAGCAGCGCTGCAGCAACTGCAATTATTAGCTGGATTTTGAGTGGATTTGTTTTATTTATCATTTTCGGGAAAATAAAGAATAGGTCAGAGATTTATCGAGCCAGTGTCTGTTCCAGTTTTGTACCCACCAAAAAACCAGCAGCATAAAAACTGTTCCAATGAACGAACCAACTGTAATATCAATAAGGAAATGCTGCGAAAGATAAACCCTTGAATAGGCCACAATTATGGCCATCACCAGGAAAAATAATTTCAGAAATTTGTTTTCCACAATTAATGCCAGCATCAAAAAAACATTGAAAGCTGTTGCCGAATGTCCCGAAGGAAAACTGTGCAGTGAATGCAGTTTCACACCTTCAATTAAATGCAGCTGGTAGGTTTCATTCATTTCAAAATATTTTGACGGCCGGTACATGTCATTTAGCACCACCTGCTTGAAAAACTGCACAATTCCTGAGGTCGCCAGACTTCCGATAAGAAAAGCAATGGCAAACCGGTAACTGACAAACAACAGCGCCAATGCCAAAACTGCAATCATAATTCCATCGCCAAGGTTGGTGGCATATTTGAAAAACAAATCAAAAAACGGGGAATATACTTCATTGGTAAGAATGTGCAATGCCGGCCGCGTATAGAGTAAAAGAAATACGATACAAACCGAAAGAAACAAAAGATAAGGGATAAAAAAAAAGAGGTTCTTTTTTACAAGTTGTTTCATTAAACTGGTTTTCAGATTATGTTTTTAATCCGGTCAAAAATCAGCAAAAAAAATGGAAACTACAATTTTTTTGAGAAGATGCCTTAACACTTAAACGTAGTAATGTATGAATGCAGAAATATAAGAAAACATAGTGATGATGCAGGGGTTGGGTTTTCTTAACAGAATTTGTTATTTAATTATTTCTTCGCCGGATTTAAACCGTGCAAACCGGCCTCTTGTTTTATCGTGTACCTGATCGCGGTGAGGCCAGGGCCAGCCGCCAAATTCGGTACGCTGAAAATCGGCAATCACTTCCTGGATTTCAGCGCGGTTATTCATTACAAAGGGCCCGTGCTGAACTACCGGTTCGTTAATTGGTTTTCCCTGTAAAAGCAGTAACCGGCTGGTTTTGTTTTTATTCTGAATTAAAACTTTACCGGCGGCATTTAATTCAACTGCATGATCTTTTTCGATAACATTATCGTTCATGACAATTGTATCTCCTTCAAAATAAAAAAGCGAACGGTTTACATTTTCCGAAGCCGCCGGTATTTCCCATTTTGCATTTGCTTCCATTGTAATGTGCCAGATAGCCACTTCGTTTTCCGGGTCGGCAGCCCAAGAATCAGGAGCTGGTGCTTCTGCTTTTGTATCACCAATTTTTCCTGCAATTAAATCAATTTCAGTCTTTAACTGATTTTCATCTTTTACTGAAAATTTCGGCAGATTATCGTGCCAAAGCATTTTGTAATAAGGACTTACGTGTTTGCTTTTTGCGGGCAGGTTAAGCCAGATTTGAAAAAGTTCAAACGGGTTTCGTTCATTTTTTTTCAGTAGCGGAAACATTTCGGAATGCTGCAATCCTTTTCCGGCGGTCATCCATTGCACATCGCCATTTCCGTAACGGCAGGCAGCACCATTGGAATCTGCATGGTCCACCAGTCCTTTCAGTACAAAGGTGATGGTTTCGAAACCACAGTGCGGATGCCCCGGAAAACCGGGTACTTTTTCACCATGATACATTCTCCAGCCATCTTTTTTTATAAAATCATTGCCGATATTTCTTCCCTCCAGCGAAACTGCCGGACCGAGTTCATCATTGCCTTGCGGATAATCATCCTGGTGATAAACGCAAAAAAGAAACGGATCCTGAGTCTGCCACGGAAATCCGGTTTTGGTAATTTTAAGGACAGCATTATTTGCCATTTTATCCTTTGTTTATATTCGACAACGCATTTTCAACACGGCCAATGTAATTGTCGATTTGCTGTGTGTCTTCAAATCCAATAATCATCATATCCACACTTTCCAAACCCAAAACAAACCGAAGCGAATTATCAATTTTTTCGCTGTCATCGCGAAGCTTTCCGTCGCCAACCAATTTCATACCAATAATTCCTTTTCCTGATTGATGCAACTGGTGAATTACCTCAACCACTTCCTGCGGATCGGGTTTATCCATGGCGATTCCGTAAGGATTGATACGAACATGTATCACATCAACCCACGGACTTTTAAGTGCATCTTTCATGGCTTCCAGAGAATGCACCGAAACTCCGTGTGCCCTGATTATTCCCTTGGCTTTTAGATTTTCCAGAATATCCATTTGTCTTTTTTGGGTTTGGGTCCAGTCCGGGTCGACCATGCAGTGGATTTGAACCAGGTCAATATAATCAGTATTCAGTTCTTTTCTGAACCGGTCGACCACAATGTTTGCATCGGGGCGTTCATCGTCGGGAATACCGCCGCTTCTGACCCATATTTTGGAGGTTATCATCATTTCGTCCCTGTTCATTTTCGGAAGTACTTCAGATACCATTCCGTGCGTTCCGTAAGTGTCGGCACAGTCAAAATTCCGAAAACCCTTATCGTAAGCGTGCAGCAGCGTATCCAGACTTTTGTTTTTTTCCTGACGCGTTAAAAACGAAGTCCGGTTGCCGGCATGCACGCCTGTTCCAACACCAAGCAATGTGGTTTGCAGTCCAGAATTTCCGAGCTTGATTTTTTGCAGCGGATTGGCAGAATAAACCCTTGAACCAGATGCATAAAGCGGATTGGACAAAAGCAGATGTGCTGTTCCGAGTGAAAGGGCTGTGACAAATTTGCGGCGATTTATATTCAATTTTCCCATGACAATTTTATTTTGATACCAATATACCAATTTAAACTTTGATTTTCAATTAATTGTTCAACTTCCCCGACAATAAAATACTTTTAGGTGTGATTTGTTTTTGTGTCCGGTTTATCAATCGTTTGTAGGATGATAATGGCGCTTCAACCAGTTTGCCAATCCATCAAGTCCGGGAAACAGCACACGTTCAGTGATATTTGCCTGATCCAGTTTATCGCGGATTTCCCATTTTAACTGTGCCGGTATTATAATTCGTCTGAAAATTTCTGGTTGTTCAACCAGCCAGTTGTCGAGAATTGAGGTATTGTTTGACATAATTGAAAAAAGTGCATACTGGTTCACAATCCGGTCATCCAGTGAAGGAGGCTCAAAAAACAGCACATTTTCGGGGCCGGTTATCTGATCCAGTTTTTGCAAGGTTGGAAATTCGGATTCCAGCATCTCAACTGTGAAAACATTGCACTGTTCCTGGCGGAGCAATGTATGCAGCGGCTCGGGTGTCTGGCGGTTAACCTGCACAAAATCAACTTTCCAGATTACACCGTCGATATCAAATTTGTTAATGTTTGAAGTGGCAAAATGCATGGCTATAAATGGTGAATAAGTCCAGTCGAGTAAGCGCGTTGGCAAACCATGATGCTGCGCCAAAACCAGCGACCGCATTTCGGTATTGGTGAGATTGGGCTCGCTTGTCCGGGCATATTTTCTGAAATTACGCAGAATGTGGTATTCACGTTCGGGATGAATTCCGCAATTGCGCAGAAAACTGTTTTTGAGCTGATACCTGCAGTCCGACAATCCACGAAAGGCAAAATCGCTGCGGAAGCGCTTCAGCTGAGGTTTCCACGCATCATGGTAAACTTCATCAACCAGTTGTTTCCAGCTCTCAACCACCACATCGTTCGAAGTAATTTCAAAACCCATTTTGTCCAATTTTATTTCTTCTAAAATAATAAAAACAAAAACAGGAAACCGCATTTATGATTTCCTGTTTGCATTAATAACCTCTTATTTTCGTGTCACCAATTGGTCGGAATTTTTATTTTTTATTTTTTATCAGCAATTCATCCTCTGATTTTGTAATTTTTATTGAATCCGGTTTTGAAACTTCTGCCGCCGCCGGAAATTTGAAAGTGCTTCCGTTTTCTTTTGTGATTATTTTGTTTGTAATTACCTTTTGTGCCGGATTGCTTTTTTCGGTCAACTCAATCTTGTTTCCTAATTTAAGTCCGATAATGTAAAAGATTGAAGTTACAAGAATAATTGCTTTCATGAGCTTTTGTTTTCTGTTTAACTGAATTTCAAAATCCTCAGCAAATTACCTAAATGGAGGTAAACGATAAAATAATATCTGCAAACGTGGTTATTTTTTCTGCCAACAACGTTTACCTTTCGGCGAAATCAAAATAAAAACCAGTAAAAAGATGAGTTTTTTGCGGTTTATTTCTGAAATTTTTGTGCCTTTCGGAAAAAAATTAAGCGGATATTCCGAGCCGGACGAGGAAATCGTAATGCGCACCTGTTTTGATTAATGAACAATCAAAACCTGCTTCTCCGGCAACATTTCGCAAGGTTTCAAAATCGGTAAAAAGCCAATTGAAAGTTGATTCCAGATTTTTATAGTGCACTTCGTATTCCATTTCGCCGTAATATTTTTCACTGTTCAAATCCAGCCAGAATGAGCCATCTTCTTCTTCGAAAAGGTAGCGGATATCGGAGGAATCTATTAAAATCTGCCCGTTTTTGCTGAGCAGTTTTTTCAGGTGAAGCAGCATAGTTTTCAAACCCTGCAGTGTGCCGCCAATTCCGGTGCCGTTCATTAAAATAAGAACGGTATCAAATATTTCATTTTCAAATTGAAACAGGTCAGAACAAACTATATTTTCCACTCCTCTTTTTTGCATGACATGGACAGCAAGTTCCGATTTTTCGAGGGCAACCACATTCAATCCTTTTTTCTGCAAAGTTAAGGTATGGCTTCCGGCACCTGCGCCAACATCCAGAATTTTCCCCCTGCAAGCGGCAAGCGCAGCTTTTTCAATTTCAGGCATTTGCTGTTCATTCCTGAAAAACCACGAAGGCGGAATAGTTTCATCTTCGGTGTAGTTTGTATTTACTGAAATATCGGGTGCAGTTCCATTTTCAAAAAAATCTTTAATGGCCTGCCCAATCGGATCGCTCATCTTGTAATTTTTTGTGCGAAGGTAATACTTATATTTTCTAAATTTAACAACTTTAAAATCAAACAAAACCAAAGTAATATGACCAAAACAGCATTTATTTCAGCATGTATTCTCATTTTATTGATTGCTTGTTCCAGAAAGCAGAACGAATTTTCACAGTGGCGCGGCCCAAACCGCGATGGTATTTACAATGAAACCGGCTTACTCAAAGAATGGCCGGAAAACGGGCCGGAATTGATTTGGTCGTTCGAAGGTTTGGGATTTGGACACAGTTCGGTGGCGGTGGCAAACAACAAAGTTTATGTTACAGGAATTAAGGATTCCGTTGAATCAGTTGGAACGCTCTATACATTCGATTTGCAGGGGAAATTATTGTGGAAAAAAGATTACGGAAAAGATTTCGCGATAAATTTTCATGGCACACGTTCCACGCCAACCGTGGTGGATAATCTTATGTACATTGAAAGCGGAATGGGCGCCATTTACTGCCTGAATGCCGAAAACGGGGACGAAGTGTGGTCGGTTGATTTCATTAAAGATTTTGGGGTGGATTCAGTTATACAATTCGGTTATGCCGAATCGTTGCTGCTGGATGGCGATAATTTGATTTGTGTCCCCGGCGGAAAAGAGAACAATGTAGTTAAAATGAACCGGTTTACCGGCGACATGATCTGGAGCTCGAAAGGAAATGGCGAGCCGGCAACCTACAATTCACCTGTTTTAATCGACCACAATAAACAGCGTCTGGTAGTGGCCACAACGGCAGAATCGATTATGGGAATTGATGCCGAAACCGGCGAAATGTACTGGCGGATTGAGCATACGCAGGCGAATAATATCCATGCCAATACACCGGTTTATGCCGATGGTAAAATAGTTGTTGCCTCTGCCGATCCTAAAGAAACTTCCGGAATGGTGCAACTGCAACTTTCTGATGATGGCAAAAAAGCAGAAGTAGTCTGGCGTAATTTAAAGTTGCGAAGTTTTATGGGTGGAATCATAAAGCTGGATTCCTGTATTTATGCTTCGGCATATTTGCGAAACGACTGGCAGGTGCTCAGCTGGAAAACCGGCGAAATGATGGTGCAAAATAAAGATTTGGGAGGTGGCCCTGTTATTTATGCCGACGGAATGTTTTATGCCTACGCTGAACGTGATGGCGAAATGACGCTTATGGCAGCCAACCCCGAAAAGATTGAAATCGTCAGCCGGTTTAAAGTTCCGCTGGGAACCGACCAGCACTGGGCGCATCCTGTAATTGCCAATAAGAAATTGTTTGTCCGCCACGAAAATGCACTGATGGTTTATGATATAGCAGCTGTTTAAGTTTGCCACAGATTACTCGGATTGAAAAGAATCAGTGGGAGAATTGAATGTTGAAATTATTTGTTTTTACTGTGTCTAAATCTCAATCTCGCCCATTAAATAAGTAATTGCTTTTCCTCCGATTTCGACGCGTTCACCGGCAAATTTACAGTGTAAAATTCCGCCCCGTGCCGAAATCTGTTTGGCAATCATTTCGTTTTTACCCAAAATTTCTTTCCAGTAAGGAATAAGAACGGTGTGTGCCGAACCGGTAACCGGATCTTCGTTAATTCCTTCGATGGGCGCAAAAAAACGTGAAACAAAATCGAACTTTTCAGATTTTGCCGTAGCAATTACTCCCCGGGAATTTAGGGTTTTCATAAAATCAAAATTGGGCTTCAGGTTTTTTATGTCATTTTCCGATACAAAAACCAGCAACAAATCCTCGCGGCCTTTGATGCATTTCTCCGGAAATTTTCCACAGGCTTTTTGAATGTTTTCAGGGAAAAGAACTTCTGTTAGTGGCGAAGTTGGAAAATCGAGAACAATCAAATCGCCTTGTTTTTTGACTTTCAGGATGCCACTGCGCGACTGAAAAACAATTTCGCCGCCTTTAAAATTAAGATGTTGAAACAGAACATGTGCGGTTGCCAGCGTGGCATGGCCGCACAAATTCACCTCCGAAGCCGGTGTAAACCACCGGATGTGATAACCATCGCTTTCGGGAATGAAAAATGCAGTTTCGGAAAGATTGTTTTCGGTGGCGATGTTTTGCATTACGCCGTCGGGCAGCCAACTTTCGAGCGGAACAACAGCCGCCGGATTTCCTGTAAAAACTTTTTCTGCAAATGCATCGACTTGATAAAGGGTGAGTTTCATACAACGTTGATTTATTAACTATTTTAAATTTGAATTTTATCTGTATTTTATTTTCATGTATTTGATAATAATTTCCAGATTTTTTCCTAATCCGGTTTCAATAGTTTTCCGTAACGTCCCTAATTCAACATCCGATTAATCATTTTCAATTCGGGATATTTAAGTTCTTGAAGTTCCACTCATCAATGCCAAATCCTGCTGGGTTAAACCCTGTGACATTCTGGATTCTTTGATTAATTTTTCCACCTTCAATGACAATTCTGATTTTCATTTACACCTGTCAAATTTTTTAATAAAAATAAATGCTGTAAATCGCTCTGTTATAATTATTGATGTAGGGTTTGTATTGAGGATACAAAGTTTTGAGTATTCTCAATACATAAAATTCCCGCTAAAATTTCACCGTCAGTTTCAAATTTAATTTCCGGCTGGTGAGGTAGTTGGGCACGGCAAACTGGTCGCCATAAATGCTGGAAACCCAAAAATAGGAAATGGTATTGTTGATGTTCAGCAAATTAAAAATTTCGAGACTAAGCCACATGTCGTTAATATTTCGGAAAAAGTTCCGGTTTACCGGGTTGGCTGCGCTAATCAGCACTTTCGAAAACCCCAGATCAATACGGCGGTACGAGGGCATCCTAAAAACATCGAGGTAACGCTCCGAATTAGGCGGACCGGTGGGAAGACGAGCTCCGTAAAAACCGGAAAGCTGCATTTTGTACGATGGATTTCCCGGCAGATAATCCTGAAAAAACAAACTGAAATTCATCCACTGGTCGGTGGGGCGGGGGATATAACCCTGTTTTACCCAAATTTCATTGCCGTCTCTGTCAATGGTCCAATGGTCGTCGCCAAAAATATCTTCTTCGGTTTTCATAAACGACAAACTCGCCCACGATTGAACACCGCTTACAAATTCTCCGTTGATTTTCAGATCGAGTCCGGTTGCATATCCAACTGCCTGCTGGTTTGCAAGGTACCGAATTCGCACATTGTCAATCTGATAGGGAATTAAACGATCCATGTATTTATAATACGCTTCGGTTGTGAACCGGAACGGACGATCCCACGCAGTGAAAATGTAATCGGCGCCGGCAACCACCTGGTACGACCGCTGTGCTTTCTGATCGGCAACAATGGAACCGTCGCGCGCAATTAATTCCTTAAAAAACGGCGACTGGTAATATATTCCTCCCGACAAACTAAACGAAATTTTATTTTCCCACTCCGGATAATAACTCAGCGAAGCCCTGGGACTGATTAAAAATTCGCGGTTAAAATCCCAGTAATTGAAACGCACACCTCCTGTAAGATACATGTCGCCGCTGCTGATTGGAACGCTGTAGGTATCCTGCACAAATCCGGTAAAGCGATTCGAACTTAAATTATTTTGGCTGTTCATGGTGTAATACAACCTCACCTCCTTGTCGGAATAAGGAACGGAATAACCCGTGGAATCGCGGTAAACCCATTCATTTATTTTATTGTCGATTTGTTCGTGCTGAAATTTGATGCCCCAGTTAACCAAATGGTTTTCTGAATTGAATGCTCCCCGGTGCGAAAAACTGTAAACCGTGGCATTGAGGTAGTTGCGTGCATGATTAAGAAATGCGCCCACGCCCAGGTTCAGAATGCTGTCTCCAAATTCTTTCGACGCCATATTCCGTTCCAGTTCATTTAAATAATACTGTCCCAAAATATCATATGTTTCCTCTTCAGTTGCATGATAAGCCGAGGCAATCAACTTTATATTCAAATTTGGATTGGGGTGATAATTGGCTGAAAGTGCGCCAAGGTAGGTTTTAAAATCATCTACTTCACGACCTTCAAAGTAAATGGTTGTATTCAGCGGGGTTTCCCAGGTACCAAAGGTTGTTTGGCGCGTTTGAGGGATAAATTCGTACTGGTTTTGGGCAATATTTCCCAGAAATGAGATATTGAATTTTTCTGAAAACTGGTAAGTAATGTACGTTTGAAAATCGAGAAACTGCGGATCGTACTCTCCTTTTTCGTCGAGGCTGCCCAGCAGGTAGCGGTTTGTTTTGTACCGGATTCCCGAAATATGCGAAAGCCTCCCTTTCAGGGCAACATCTTCAAAATGAGCCGTTGCACCCAGCAGGCTAACCGATGCCGAACCTCTGAAATCGCTGGGTTTGCGGTATTTAATGTCCAGCACCGAAGACATTTTATCGCCATATTTTGCATTAAACCCACCGGCAGAAAATTCAATGGTCGATACCAAATCGCTGTTGATAAAACTCAACCCTTCCTGTTGTCCGGCCCGGATTAAGAATGGGCGGTAAATTTCAATATCGTTTACATACACCAGATTTTCATCGAAATTGCCACCGCGGACGGTGTATTGAGAACTTAATTCATTGTTTGTGGAAACTCCGGGCAAAGTTTTTATCAGCGCTTCAACTGCTCCGGTTGCGGCATCCGGAAGCACACTTATGTATTTCGGATCGATGCGGGTGATGTTGCCGCCACTTCGCCGTTGTTCAGAAACCACTACTTCGGCAAGTTGCAAATCGGTGGCCGGCATAATAATATTTCGGAAAACACTTTCTTCGGGTTTCGCAAGAATGGTATCAATAACTGTGGCATATCCAAGCGATGAAAAAATAATGACAAGACTTTTATTGGCAGGAATCCGGAGCAGGAATTCACCCTCTCGATTTGAACTTGTGCCAATTGGATAATCTTTTAATCCAATGTTGACCATGTCAAGCGGATTTCCCTTATTGTCTTTAACGATTCCTTTTAAAGTGGCGTTATTGCTTTGGGCAAGCGCCAGGTTGCTCAGGGAAATGCAAAAATAAAGCAGGATAAAAAGTCTAATTTTAGTCATCGGCCACAAAACTAATATTCCAATTTTAAACTAAACTTTTTATTGATAAATAAATTGTGAGATTTAAATGATTTTTTCCGTATTAGCGAACCGGAAACCGTCAAGCCGCTCGAAGCGGCTCGACGGATAAGTGGTTATCTGCAATGAATTGAAATATGATGCTTGTTTCTAAATTATCCATCAAGCGGAGTGTAGCCGCTGGACGGAGCCCAAAACAACCTCCACTCTGCACTTCTCTTTTTGCTGAAGCGGAATTTTGTTCCCTTTTATTTTTTCGCCGTCAACAATAATTTCCTTTACTCCCTTTGAAATATGAGAAGGATTGGAAACTTCAATTGTAAATGTAGTTCCCCTGAATTTTCGTTGAACAGTGAAACCATCCCAGCTTTTGGGAATGCATGGATTTATGATTAATCCTTCGTAATCGGGCTGGATCCCCAAAATGTGCTGCGAAACAGCAAAAAAGTTCCACGCTGCAGTTCCTGTGAGCCACGAGTTCTTGGCTTCGCCCGGTTTCCAGGCATCTTTCCCGGCAATCATCTGCGCGTATACATAAGGTTCGGTGCGGTGTAAATCGCTGATTTCTTCCAGGTACGACGGACAAATTTTGCTGTAATATTCAAACGCCTGGTCGCCGTTTCCGGCTGTGGTTTCACCAATCATAACCCACGGATTGTTATGGCAGAAAATACCAGCGTTTTCCTTGTAACCTTCCGGATAACTGGTGATTTCGCCTTTGCTGAGGTCGTATTCTGTATAAGCCGGATTATTCAAAACAATTCCGTATTTGCAATCGAGGTGTTTTTTTACTGAATCGAGTGCCAGTTGTGGCCAGCCTTTTTCTTCGCCGATGGCTGCCATCGTACAGTAACCATTCGATTCGATAAAAATTTTGCCTTCATCGTTTTCATTGCTGCCAATTTTCTTTCCGAAAAAATCGTAGGCACGTAAAAACCACTCGCCATCCCATGCATGTTTTGCAATGACTGCATTCATTTTTTCCACCTCTGAATGCACTTTTTCCGCTTCATTCAACTTACCCAGCTGATGCAATAAAGCGGCATAATCTTTTCCGTATAACACAAACATTCCGGCAATCATTACCGATTCGGCCACACCGCCGGCTTTGTTTTCGGTGGTTTGAAACGATTCGTCAGGATTGGTGGAAAAACAGTTCAGGTTGAGGCAGTCGTTCCAGTCGGCACGGCCAATCAGCGGCAATCCATGCGGACCCAAATTGTTTGTAACATGCAAAAACGACCGGTTCAAATGATCCAAAAGTGGCTGCGACTTATTTTCGTCGTTATTGTATGGAACCATCTCTTCCAGAATCGAAAAATCTCCGGTTTCCTTAATATATAGAGTTGTGGAAAGTATCAGCCAAAGCGGGTCGTCGTTAAAATTTCCGCCAATGTCGGCATTCCCCTTTTTGGTGAGTGGCTGGTACTGGTGATATGCGCCGCCGTCTTCCAGTTGGGTTGCGGCTAAATCAAGAATCCGTTCACGCGCTTTTTCAGGAATGAGATGGACAAAACCAATTAAATCCTGGTTCGAATCGCGGAAACCCATGCCACGGCCAATTCCCGATTCAAAATAAGAGGCCGAACGCGACATGTTGAACGTGACCATATTTTGATACTGGTTCCAGATGTTTACCATTCGGTCGAGCTTGTTATCGTGGCTTTTTACCTGGTAATTCGAAAGCAGTCTGGTCCAGTAATCTGAAAGCTTTTGCAATTCATTTTTTACTTTTTCAGCGGAATTAAACTGCTTAATAATTTTGGTTGCCTTTGTTTTATTAATGACCTTTTTCGACTCCCACTTTTCCTGGTCGTCATTTTCAACATATCCCAAAACAAAAACCAATTGTTTCTCCTGGTTGGGTGCGAGTTCTATTTCGAGCATGTGCGAAGCGATGGGAGACCAACCATGGGCCACGGAATTTTTCGATGTTCCTTCTTTTACCACATCCGGGTCAGAATAGGAATTGTACAAACCCACGAACGATTCGCGATCGGTATCAAAACCGCTGATTTTTTCATTGACTGTGTAAAATGAATAATGGTTGCGACGCTCGCGGTATTCTGTTTTATGGTAGATAGTTGAATCCTGCAATTCCACTTCGCCAATGGAATAATTTCGCTGAAAATTAGTCATGTCGTCCAGTGCATTCCAGAGGTTCCATTCAACAAAAGAAAAGAGTTTGAATTTTTTTGTTTCCCCCGACTCATTTTTCAGCTTAACGAGTTGAATTTCAGCCGAAACTCCTAGCGGAACAAAATAGGTTATTTCTGCAGAAAGTTTGTTTTTCGTGCCCGAAATACGTGTGTATCCCAAACCATGACAACATTTATAGTTGTCGAGTTCCGCTTTAACCGGTTTCCATCCCGGCGACCAAACGGTGCCATTCTCGTTGATGTAGAAGTATTTGC
Organism: uncultured Prolixibacteraceae bacterium; assembly: GCA_963771595.1. Lineage (GTDB taxonomy): Bacteria > Bacteroidota > Bacteroidia > Bacteroidales > Prolixibacteraceae > CAVYUC01. Next base: position 395,245 of record CAVYUC010000012.1, read on the forward strand.
CGTTGTCATCAACCGGAACATTGTTGTACCTGAAACGGGTAATTCTTCTGAAACGTGGATCTTTATAAAAACTGTAGCCGCCGGCAGTGTTTGAAATCAAGCTGAAAAAATCATCGTTGCCGAGGTAGTTAATCCAGGGCCATGGAGTTTTAGGATTTGTAATAATATATTCCCTGTTTGTATCGTCGAAATATCCGAATTTCATAGTTGGCTGATTAATAATATATGCAGCAAATGTAATTCATATTGTTATTTAAACAAAAACAAATTCGAACAAAAAGAACGGGATGAATTCCTCAATTAGTTTAAGGCGAACATTATAAAAATACAATCCGTTGAAAAGTTTTCAGGAGATATTTTTCCACTCAATCAAAAGAATGTTTTTAAAAAGCAGCAATTCAGGTTTTACGAATAAAATTCAGCAGCATTTTGGGGTACTTCCGATTTCACCGGTAATGAAAAAAAGAAGCAGGAACCTTTTCCATGATCGCTTTCGACCCAGATTTCACCGTTGTTTTTTTCGACAAAATCCCTGCAGATAATTAATCCCAGGCCGGTTCCTTTTTCACCGGCGGTTCCCAGTGTCGAAATATTTGCTTCCGGATGGAACAGTGTTTCAATTTTTTCTTTTGACATCCCGATTCCGGTGTCGCAAATTCCAATTATTACCTTATTCTTTTCCGGTTTTAATGTTGCAGTAATTGTTCCTTCATTTTGGGTAAACTTTATGGCATTGGAAATCAGATTTCTGAAAACGGCAGTTATCATTTCCAAATCGGCAAAAACAACAGTTTCCGGTGGAATTTCATTGATAAACTGAATTTGTTTTTTCTCGGCGCTGTGCTTTAACAAATCCAGACATTCCTGCACAACAAGTTGAAGAATAACATCCTGCGGTGAGGCAGTGATTTTTTTATTTTGGGTGCGCGACCAGGTCAGCAGGTTGTCGAGCAGGCCCGAAAGTGATTGAGCCGATTGCAAAATCAACCGGTTGTAATGAAAGATTTCCTCTTCAGAATAATTTTGATGTCCGTTCTCAATGAGTTCCGAGAATCCTAAAATATTATTTAACGGTCCTTTTAAATCGTGACCTATAATGGAGAAAAGTTTGTCTTTTGCTGTGTTCAGTTCTTTCAGCCGGGTTTCGTTTCTTTTCAGTGTTATTTCGGCCTTTTTCTTTTCAGTGATGTCTTTAATTGTTTCAATAATACCATCAATTCTGCCATTAATTTTGCGGTGCGGATAAAAATTTATTTCAATTATTTTATGCGTACCATTTGGCATTTTACCTTCATATTGAAAATAAACCGGATTTCCTTTCAAACATAAATCCATTTGAGGTTTAATGCTCATTTCGAAAATCTGAGGGTTCCACAAATCAACAACTGTTTTCCCGATTATTTTGTTGGTTTGGACTTCATGAAAATTATTAAAAGCCGTATTTACAAAAACATACTTGTAATTGCGGTTGATAAAAGAAGCCGGTTCTGAAATCGTGTTTAAAATTTCTTTCTGATAATGAAAGTACTTTTTTGGTTTTTTACTTTGATTTTTCATTTTGAGAATTAGCTAGGTTAACCAAGGAGGAGTGGTAAAATCCGGATTGTCCGGGCATTTGATTTCCATAAAACAACCTCTGTTGGAAATTGAATTTTTATGTAATATTAAATGTGAATTGATAATTCGATTATTTCTTTCCATAATTAATATTCGAAACACAAACTAAATGGTTGTTTTTGGTGGCTAAATGTAAAAATGATTTTGTTTAAAAGCAAACGTAAAAATTTAAGTTAATTCACAAGCAGAGGTTAATTTAAGCTGTTAACTGATAGTAAATTGCATTTCATTTATATCCGTTTTAACATCAGCAACCTGAAATCCATTGCTTGTGAATCCGGAATTTCCGTCGCTTTTAATGTCAGTTTTCCTGCTCCTTTTTTCATAAAAATGGTTCCCAGTTTCAGCGGTTCGAAATTTTTAACATACGATTCGTCGCGGGGAACCCGGTCGTTTTCCATTCCTGTAAGTGGCGGATTATTTGCTTTCGTAATTTTGCCGTTTACACTTGTATTTCCGAAACTCAATTCCAACGTTGCACCAACATCACCGGCGGGGCAGGTGTAGTACACTTCTACTTCAAATTCACCGTCTTCCAAAACTTCAATATCCCATGTAATACTGTCGGAGGTGCTTGTCCAGTTGGTAAAAAAAGAACAGTTTGGCCAGCGGTTCGAGCGCTGTATGTTTCCATGCGCCATGCCATCGCGGGCCGGCAACTGAGTGTATTTGTAATCCGGAAAACCAACGGTGAAATTTCGTTTTTCATCTTTATTCAGCTCGCTCAATACTTCATTTATCCATTTATTTTTAGCCTGAACGAGATTATTTGCCACATTCGGATTCCGGTCCGAAACATCAGTGTATTGCCCCGGGTCGTTTTGCATGTCGAACAGCTGGTTATCAGCATCCAGCCTGTATTTCTGATTTCGTACGCTGGTTTTATTGTTCCAGTAACTAAAAATTAACCGGTCGGTCCATTGCGGATTTTCTTCCAGTAAAAGTGGTTTTAAACTCACTCCATCCAGCGGCTTTTGAGGCTGAAAATCAATTCCTGCCAAATCGGTCAGTGTAGGCAACAAATCAATGGCGCCGGCAATTTCTTCAATTTTTTTCCCGGCCGGAATCACGCTTTCCCATTTTACGAACATGGGAGAGCGCACGCCACCTTCGTCAACAGAACCTTTGCGGCCTTTCATTCCGCCATTCCAGCGCCAGCTGTTCGGTCCGTTATCCGAAAAATAAATTACAATGGTGTTATCCGAAATTCCAAGTTCATCTAATTTATCCAGAATGCGACCCACATTCCAGTCGATATTTTCGCACATGGCCAAAGCTGCCCGTGTAAACTGAACATCTTCTTTTTCCGGATCCCGGTGGCGCATAGTAAGTTCTTTGTTTTCGAAATTGTTCCACCACTTATCGGGCACCTGCATCGGGCTGTGCGGGATATTAAGCGGCAGATACAGGAAAAACGGCTTGTCGCTGTTCTTTTCGATGAAATCTGTTCCATGAGTGGTTAAATCATCAGCAAGATATCCGTTTCCATATACTATTTTACCATTGTGTTCGAGCATTGGGCTGAAATAATTTCCCCAGTGGCCGGAACAAAAGCCGTAAAAATCGTTGAATCCTCGGGCATTTGGATGATATGGCGGCTGCATGCCGTTGTGCCATTTACCGTACGCTGCAGTTGCGTAACCGGCATTTTTGAAAGCAGTGGCAATGGTGGTTTCATCCAAATCGAGGCGCTCACCACCAGCCGAAGTCGAATAAACGCCACCTCTGACATGGTACCTGCCGGTTAGTAACTCGGCGCGGGTTGGCGAGCAGACCGGGCTAACGTAAAACCGGTCGAAAGTAACACCCGATTGGGCCAGTTTATCGATGTTCGGAGTGGAAATATTTGTATTGCCGGTAGTTCGTAAATCTCCCCAACCCTGGTCGTCGCTTAAAATGATGATAATGTTTGGATGTTTTTGTTTTCCCTGACCAGAACCGCAGATAAACAAAAACAGCAGAAATGTGGCTGATAATATTTTGTACATGGATTTCAGTTAATTACTCAAAAATATAAATTCCACCCAACTTTCGAAGAATGGAATTTAAATTCTTATTGTGTTTACTAATTTTTACTTTCCTTCGCGGGCTTGCCTTCTTTTTTCCATAACTTCCAGATAATCGTTCAGGAATTTCTGATCGTTTTCATCACTGTCGCCATAATAGTTCCTTGTTTCTTCCAGTTTGGTGTGCATCATTTTCCGCACATCGGCATAGGTCGGATCATCGTACACATTTTGCATTTCATTCGGGTCTTTTTCCAAATCGTATAATTCCCATTCATCAATATCATAATAAAAATGCATAAGTTTATAACGTTCCGTGGCAACTCCGTAATGGCGCTTTACCATGTGCACTGACGGATATTCGTAATACGTGTAATAGGCAAAATCGCGGAATTTATCGGATTTTCCACTCACCACGTCGCGAAATGATTCACCCTGCATATCATCAGGAGTGTCAACTTCGGCATAATCGAGGAAAGTAGGGGCAAAATCGAGGTTTTGCACCAGGTTGCCGATTTTGGTTCCCGGTTTAATTTCTTTGGGATAGCGGATTAAAAGCGGCGTGCGGAACGATTCCCTGTACATAAAGCGCTTATCGAACCAGCCGTGTTCGCCAAGGTAGAAACCCTGATCTGAAGTATAAACAACAATTGTGTTTTCTGCCAGGCCGGCTTCATCCAGGTAATTCAATAATTCGCCAACTCCGTCGTCAACCGATTTTATGCAGCGCAGGTAATCTTTTATAAACCGGTTAAATTTCCAGATGGCCAGTTCTTTGCCCTCAGGCATGTTGGCCAGAAATTCTTCATTCTCACTTTCATAAGCCTGCATCCAGTTTGCGCGCTGTTCATCGTTCATTCGCTGCAAATCGGGAACAAAATTGGTTGAATCGCCATTGGGATCAACAATCAGTTTAAAATCGTGGCCCCACATTGCATCGCGGGCAATCTCCATTTCCTGTTCTTTTGCTGCCGTTCCGCGTCCATCGTAATCATCAAAATAAGTTGAAGGCGGATCGAAATGTTTGTCATCGTAAAGATTTACATATTTTGGAGCGGGCAGCCAGTTGCGGTGCGGCGCTTTTTGGTGGTAAAGCAGACAGAAGGGTTTGTTTGGGTCGCGCTTGTTTTTCAGCCAGTCGAGCGCTGTTTCCGTAATTATTTCCGTACAATAGCCTTCTTTTCTGACTTTCTCTCCATTGATTAGAAAATCGGGATTATAATACTGGCCTTGTCCAGGTAAAACCATTGAAAAATCGAAACCCTGCGGAATACCATCCAGGTGAATTTTGCCAATCATGGCTGTTTGATAGCCGTTTGCCTGCAACAGTTTTGGGAAATTTTCCTGATCCCAGTTAAACGGTCGGACATTGTCAACCTTTCCGTTTACAAAACTGTGCTTTCCGGTAAGTAGCACCGCGCGGCTGGGAGCACAAAGCGAATTGGTTACACAAGCTCTTGTAAAAAGCGCTCCTTCGTTTGCCAGCCGGTCTATGTTTGGAGTCTCATTCAACCCGTAACCATAAGCGCTCACTGCCTGGTAGGCATGATCGTCGCTCATAATGTAAATGATATTTGGGCGCTGCGTATCGTTCTTTACAGTGGTATTGCAACCGAAAAAAACATATCCGCAAATTAGAAGAAAGATGAAGTGTTTATTAAATCTGTTCATATTACTTTTGGTTTGATTCTGTTTACCTATTGCAATTTTACAAATTTTAAACGCCGAAAAGCCCGGGCAAGGTGAAAAAGTAAAAAATAAAATACTTCCGGTTCAGGGTTTCTTGCTCGAAAAATGTCATTAATACAGTTAGTTCCATAATTTTTTCATACGGGTTTTTATCGGAGACAGGAGTTTAATTTAGTAAGTTTTGAAAAGCAACTCATGCGGGTTGCTTTTTGTTTATGTTCAGTATTTCCGTATTTTCGGCATAAATTATAACCTAAAATCAATTTTACATGAAAAATTTAATTCTGATTTTATTTGCTGCGGTACTTTTTTCGTGCCAGACAAAATCACCACAGTCTGTGGAAAAGTTCAAAGTCAATCGCGGAACCAATATTGCGCACTGGTTGTCGCAAAGCCAGACCCGGGGAACCGACCGCGAACAGTTTTTTACAAAAGCCGATGTGGAAGCCATTGCTGAAATGGGTTTCGACCATATTCGCCTTCCTATTGATGAGGAACAAATGTGGGATGAAAACGGCAATCGCCACGATGATGCTTTTCAGCTGATGGAGAATTGCATCAACTGGTGCCAGGAAAGCAATTTACGCGTGATTGTGGATTTGCATATTTTGCGCTCGCACCATTTTAATGCCGAAGAAAAACCACTTTGGACTGATCCGGCAGAACAGGAAAAATTTTACAACCTTTGGCTGGATTTGTCGAAAACATTGCTGCAATATCCAAATTCGCTGGTGGCATACGAACTGATGAACGAAGCTGTTGCCGACGACCCGGAGCAATGGAATAATCTTGTAAAAAATGCTGTTTCAAAATTACGCGAAGCGGAACCCAAACGTACCATTGTTATTGGTTCCAACCGCTGGCAATCTTACGGTACCTTCGATGAACTGAAAGTTCCGGAAAATGACAGCAACATTATTTTAAGTTTTCATTTTTACGAACCTTTTTTGCTAACGCATTACCATGCAAGCTGGACGGCTTTAAAAGATTACGAGGGGCCGGTGCATTATCCCGGAACAATTCTTACACAGGAAGAATTTGATAATTTGCCCGAAAATATTAAACCGGTTGCTGAAAACTGGGTGGGGAAAGTATTCAATAAAGATGTAATTCAGGAAATGTGGCAGGAGCCGCTAAATAAGGCAAAAGCATTGAATCTGCCGTTATATTGCGGCGAGTTTGGTATAATGGATAATGCCCCGCAGGAAGATCGGCTGAATTGGTATCAGGATATGATTGATTTATTTGAAGAAAATGGTATCGGCTATGCCAACTGGAATTACAAAAGCGACAGTTTCGGTTTGATAAATGGTGACGGAAGCCGAAATGAAGAAATGATAAAGATTGTTTCGGGAAAATAAATTCCGGCAGATGATAATAACATCTTTACTATAAAAAATCAAGTATGTAATGCTGTTCCGCGGTTGCGGAAAATTCCACCGTGAACACTTTAATACTTTCCGCAGTTGCGGAAATCAATCGCAAATCAATCTTCAAAAATAAAACCTTCAGGGTTTACAGGCCTCTGAAGGTTTTATTTCGTTTTGGATTTCCTCTTCTGAGGAATATTTAATGTACGTTCAGCTGCTTTTCAGCATCAACAGTTATCCGGACTCCGGTAGTTCCACCTTCCGATAAAGTTATATCCACCGGAATATTTGTTTTCCAGGAGCCATTTGTAAAATCGGGCACATCAATGGAGTTGGAACGATTCGCTACCGACCATTCGCTCAGCGGCGCTATTACGCTCCAGGCAGCTGCATCATATACATTCTGGTCGAGCGGAATTCCATTGCGCAGGCAATCAATAAGGCGCCAGTCCATAATGAAATCCATGCCTCCGTGGCCGCCTACTTTTTTAGCCATGTCGCCCACCAGTTTGACAATCTCAGGTGTATATTTTTCTTCAATTGCTTTCATTTCCTCTTCATTCAACCAGCCTTCATGTCCGCTCGAAATTCTTGGCGGCTCGGGATATTTCCGCGCAGCCGCTTCGGTTCCGGTGAGATGGTGAATGCGCGAATAAGGATGTTTGCTGGTTACATCGTGCTGAATCATGATGGTTTTTCCGTTTTTGGTTTTTACCACTGAAGTATTCATATTCCCACGATAATGGTTGGTGGCAAATGGTTCGTAAAAATCATCTTCAGCCGCCAGTTTTGCTGCTGTTTTGGCCATCTGGAAATCGTCGCTGGACATGGAAGTCATGTATTCCATTTTATCGCCGCGGTTGATGTTCAGTACCTGGCAAACCGGTCCCAGTCCGTGGGTCGGGTATAAATTCCCGTTGCGGTGCTGGTTTTCTTTTAACCGCCACATGTCAGAATAATATGTTTTACTGAAATTTTGTTCCAGCAAATGATGAATATAAGCGCCTTCAACATGAACAATTTCGCCAAAATATCCTTGCCGGGCCATGTTCAGCGTGAGCAGCTCGAAAAAATCATAACAGCAGTTTTCCAGCATCATGCAGTGTTTTTTGGTGCGTTCCGAAGTTTCCACCAGTTGCCACGCCTGGTCAACGGTAATGGCGGCCGGAACTTCGGTGGCGGCATGTTTGCCGTTTTCCATGGCATAAACAGCCATTGGTGTGTGCCAGCTCCAGGGAGTGCAAATATAAACCAGGTCGATGTCGTTACTTTCGGCCAGTTTTTTCCATGCATTTTCGTCGCCGCCATATTCCCTGGCTGTTTTTAATCCATGTTTCTGAAGGATTTCCTGGGCCGCTTTCACGCGGTCCATGTCCTTGTCGCAAAGCGCAACAATTTCAACACCTTCAATATTCGACATTCTTTCAACGGCTCCTGGTCCGCGGTTGCCCAGGCCAATAATTCCGATGCGCACTGTTTCAATTTTTGGCGCTGCATAACCACTCATGTTAAATTTTTGCGGATGCGCTTTGGCAACTGCAAGTTTTACATCGTCCATAGGTGTAACGGCGCTGGCTGTGCCGGTTTGGCCGCACGAAGTAAACCCGCCCGACATAATTCCGGCTCCTGCAACTCCTGCTACCTGGAAAAACTTTCTTCTGTTGGTTTTCATTTTTTCGAATTGTTTTTAAACTATTTTGCAAGTAAATAAAAAGTTCAGTAAAAATTATTAAATCCTGAATATTTCTGATTCCTGAAAATTTCATTTAGTGATCATTATTTTTTCTATCTTCGTTCATCAAAAGGGAAAACATTTTAATTCTTTTTTCAGGTTGAAAAACTTCTGTTACTAAAAACTAAACTTTAAATTATGAAAAAACTACTGTTTTCAATCGTTTTAATCCTGGTATTTTCATCTGTTTTTGCCCAGGAAGAAGTGACAAAAGAAGGTTGGAACTTTGGCGCGCTGCCAACCGTAACTTTCGATTCGGACCTTGGATTTCAGTATGGCGCATTGGTTGATTTATACAACTACGGCGATGGAAGCCGCTATCCGCGCTACAATCACCATTTATATTTCGAAGTGTCGCGCTATACCAAAGGAAGCGGAATCAACCGGTTTTATTACGATTCGGACAAGCTGATTAAAGGGCTCTGGACATTTGTTGATGTGAGTTATTTGTCGGATTTGGCCTACGATTTTTATGGCTTTAACGGATACAATGCACGGGTGCACCCGCTTTGGATTGACGATGCTGCTGACAATGAGCTTTATCGCACGCGCATGTTTTATAAATACGACAGGAAAATGTTCAGGTTTAAAGTGGACTTGCAGGGGCGGCTGGCCGGAAATAACCTGCGCTGGCTTGCCGGGCTCAATTTTTTAAATTTCGATGTTGCACCGGTTAACCTGGACAAGCTGAATAAAGGAAAAGAAGGCGACAAAGTTTTACAAGATGTTCCCGGCTTATTTGAAAAATATGTGAACTGGGGAATTATTCCGGAAGAAGAAATGGACGGCGGATTTGTGCCGGCCATAAAAACCGGTTTGGTATACGATACCCGCGACAACCGGCCCAATCCAATGAAAGGCGTCTGGACAGAAGCTGTTGTTGAAGGTGTTCCCGGATTTTTCGGAACCCAAAGTTCGTTTACAAAAGTGAGTTTAACGCATCGCCAGTATTTTACCATTATTTCAAAAGATTTATCGCTGGCATACCGGTTGAATTACCAGACCACCATTATTGGGCACACGCCATTTTACTACCAAACCCAGGTACTCACTTCGGAACTCAAAGGCGCTACTTCCGAAGGTTTGGGAGGAGGAAGTACCTTGCGCGGAATCTGGCGGAACCGGGTGGTTGGCGATGGTTATTTTCTTGGAAATGTGGAAGCCCGCTGGAAATTTGCCCGTTTTCAACTGATTAATAATAACTTTTATTTGGGTTTAAACGGCTTTTTCGATTTCGGACGGGTGACAAAAGAGATTGATGTGGACAAATCGAAAATTGAGAACCCGCAGGATTATTACTGGCCCGGAGCAGAATCAATGCACTATTCCTATGGCGCAGGATTGCGCATTGCCATGAACCAGAATTTTATCATCAAAGCTGATTATGGCGTGGCAATAGATGAACAGGATGGAGATACCGGAATTTATATCGGATTAGGTTACCTGTTTTAGAAATATCCGGTTTTTTGAACCTGAAAAACTTATTTTTTATCCTTCACCCGTTTAAACCGGAACAGTTTTAACATCCAGTTGGGTAGGGGATGGCTGCCACGTTTTCTGATATCGAGGTACCAGCCCAGTTTTTTGAGGAGCGGTATTTTATGGGTTTCCACAAATTCAATCAGTGTTCCTTCGGGCGCCTGAATGTAGGCAAAATTTCCGGCAGCTTCGCCCATGTCAAACGAATCAAGATTGCGGGCGCTGTCCACGGTAAACGGATAACCTTTTTCTTTCACTTTTTCACGGAGCGAGTCCATTCCATTAACATCGAAACAAAGGTGAATAAAACCCGGATCGCCCCAGATGCGTCCTTCATAAATGTTACGCGGTTCGCGATCTAAAACCTGCACCAGTTCAATAACCGAGCTGCCAAAAAACGGACTGAAAGCTCCCATTCTGGCATCGGCGTGTTTCAGTAATATTCTTCTGAATTTATTTTTGCCACCAGGCAAAGCGGCAAAATCTGCGAACACTCCGGTTTCGTCGTAAACAATCTGGTCGTATTTCAGAATGTCCTGATATACTTTCAGGCTTTCGTCTATATTTTTAACGCCAATTACAGCGCCCAAAACACCTCCGCTAACCGATTTTTCCTTTTTCCTGAAAACCTGCTTTTCGTTTTTTATTTCCCATAAATTGCCGTAAATATCTTTCAGATAGAAATGCTCATTTTTTACCGGATCTTTTTCGATTTCGCCCAGCAGATTTAATTTCGATTCGGTGAATTTGCTAAATGCAGCTTTTATGTTGTCGGTTTTAATTTTTCCGATGTTAATTCCCAAATCGCCCAATCGGATTTCGAATTTTGGTGGTTCCGGTTTTTTGCCTTTGTGCTGCCATATTTCAAAACCTCCGCCACCGCGCATATTTAACGCCAGAACTGCATGCCGGGCTCTTGGTTTTCCTGCCGTGTGTGCAAGCATCAGTTCAGCTACAGCTTCGTCTTCAAACATTCTGATATCCATGGAAAAGTGCTCCCGGTACCATTTCCATGCTTCCTGCACATCTTCAACTCCAACTCCCAGTTGCTGTATCCCGTTGATTTTGTTCGACATTTTTCTCCTGCTTTTTATTATAGTGGTTTAACTTTCGATGACATAAAATAAAATAACGAAGGAAAAAACCGTCGGATATGTACCATAATTGTTTCATTTCCTCCAACCAGTATTTCCTTTTTTTGGCGTTTCAGTTTACGGTAAATTTGTTTTGCAGTTTCATCTGCAGGCATTCCTTTTTGCTGCCCTTTATCCATTTTTCCGTATGCCGTTCCATTTTTACCGATTGCATTTACTGAGATGCTTGTATTTATTCTTCCCGGAATAATTATTGAAACTTTAATGTTGTTTTGAATGTTTTCTGCTCTTAAACTTTCAAAAAATCCGTGCAGTGCATGTTTTGATGCAGAATAGGCCGAACGATACGGAAATCCGAACTTCCCAACAATGCTCGATGTAACGGCAATATGGCCGCCGCCATTTTTTATCATAACCGGCAAAACTGCTTTTGTAAGTGCCACTGTTCCAAAAAAATTAACTTCAAAAATCTGCCGATCCACTTCCAGTGGAGTTTCACTCACAAACGAACGCTGGCTGATTCCGCCAAAATGATAAAGGCAATCAATTTTCTGTGTTTCAGCAAGTACTTTTCCGGCTGCTGTTTCCACCGAATTTACATCTCCCAAATCGAAAGGAACCAGGGAAGTGGAGCTGCCGTTTTTCCCGCAGATTTCGCCTACATTTTTCAGTGCCTCCAGGTTTCTTCCCGACAAAACAAGATGCACATTGTCGAACGATAATTTTATAGCCAGGGCTTTGCCAATGCCCGATGTAGCTCCGGTAATCCAAATGGTTTTATCTGTGAATATCATTAATAATCCCTTTCAAAATCTACGAAGATAATATTTTATTCAAATGCTGTAAATATATTATATATTGATAAAATAATGATTTTTTGATTGAACAGGTTTTTGTTTTCAGCATAAAAATAGTTGGTTGTTTTGCTGATTTACAATAAGCTTTCGTCCTCAGAAGCAGATGAATTTTTAAACGTTAACTGATTTTTATTCGGCAGAACAAAATCAGCATTGTTTTTTGAACAGCGGAAAGATCAGGTGACAATTATAATTAAAACAACAATATAGGCAACTGAAGTTGGATGAGGCAATTCCTGCATCTCCTTTGAAACGAGATGTATCACTTTATTTTTTCAGTGACTGGAATTGCATGTTTTTTTCCGGGTGAAATTTGAATTTTTTCAGCAACAGGAATGGTGCGGTTTCTTCATTTATTGATAGATTTGTTGAAAATTGACCTGAATCATGAAAAAAATTATTGTAGTTATTTTCCTCTTTTTTAGTGTGTTTTCCTGTTTTGCACAAAACCGTGGAAAAGTTATCGAATCGTCTTCGGTGCAGCAAAAGCCGAATGTACTTTTTATTGCCGTTGACGATTTGCGACCTGAGTTGAGTTGCTACGGACATTCACAAATAAAATCGCCCAATATTGATAAACTTGCCGAATCGGGACTGATGTTTACCCGATCGTACTGCAATATACCGGTTTGCGGGGCTTCCAGGGCAAGTATCCTTTCGGGAATCCGGCCAAACAGGCACCGCTTTGTCAGTTACGATACCTGGCTCGATGAGCAGGTTCCGGGAGTGGTGAGCCTGCCCATGCATTTCAGAAATAATGGATACAGAACCGCCTCGCTCGGAAAAGTTTTTCACCATATAACCGATGGCAAGGGAAGCTGGAGCGAAACTCCGTGGTTTCCGCAGGGCGATTGGGAAGGCTGGCAAGCATATGTTTTGCCCGAATCGAAAAAACAAATTGCACGCCGGCCGGATGGGAATGGTTTAAGCGGCCCATCGTTTGAATCGCCCGATGCACCCGACCATATTTACCCCGACGGAATGATTGCGCTGGAGGCAATCCGGCGGTTGCGCGAATATAACAATTCCGAAGAACCGTTTTTTCTGGCAGTTGGTTTTTTGAAACCGCACCTTCCTTTTAATGCTCCCAAAAAATACTGGGATTTATACGATTATGATAAAATTGAACTGCCGGATTACATGAAAAAACCAAAAGATGCTCCCGACCAGTGCATGCACAATTTTGGTGAATTACGAAATTATACCGATGTCCCGGATAACGGCTCGCTCGAAGATGAATTTATGCGAAAACTGATTCATGGTTATTATGCCTGCGTGAGTTACACCGATGCACAAATTGGTGAGGTTTTAAATGAACTGGAGCGGCTTGGTCTGGCTGAAAACACCATCGTAATTCTTTGGGGCGATCATGGCTGGCATTTAGGCGAACACGGATTGTGGTGTAAACACTGCAATTTCGAAAAAGTATTGCATACACCGGTGATTATTAGTGCGCCCGGCAAAAAGAAAAACATAAAAACTGATGCACTGATTGAATATGTTGATGTTTATCCTTCGTTGTGTGAATTGGCCGGAATCAGTCAGCCGTATCATCTGCAGGGGAAAAGTTTTGTTCCGTTAATGGAAAATCCTGCACAACCGTGGAAAACCGAAATATATTCCCGATGGGTGAATGGCGAAACCATTGTAACACAAAATCATACTTATACAGAATGGTTTAATGGCGATTCGAAAGAGGCTGTAGCGCGGATGTTGTATGATTTAAATGCCGATCCGGAGGAGACAGTAAATATCTCGGAAAAGAGTGCAAATGAAATACTTATCCGGAATCTTTCTGATAAATTGCATCAGCATATTTTGGAAAGAGATACATTAAACATTCCGTAAAATGATGCATGTTCAACATAAATACTGGCAGGTTTTATTTCTGTACCTAATTGCTGCATCTTGCGAAACCGAAAAAAATCTTCCCAATATTGTATTAATTATGGCCGATGACATGGGATATGAATGTTTGGGATCAAATGGCAGTACCGAATACCAGACCCCGATTTTTGATCGTCTGGCAACTGAAGGTGTCCGTTTTGAACATTGTTACTCACAGCCGCTTTGCACGCCTTCACGTGTAAAAATTATGACGGGTAAATACAATTACCGGAATTACGAAGATTTTGGTTACCTGAATCCCAATCAGCAAACTTTTGGCAACCTGTTACAGAAAGCGGGTTATGCAACTTGTATTTCGGGCAAATGGCAATTGAACGGTTTAAACCGAAACAATCCGGACAACCAGGATGTGAACAGGCCGCATCATTTTGGATTCGACGAATATTGTTTATGGCAGTTAAATCACAGCAGGGGAGAAGGGGAGCATTACGCAAACCCGCTGATTTCCCAAAACGGACAGGATTTGCCCCGAAATCCGGATGCATACGGACCGGAAGTATTTGCCGGTTATGTTTGTGATTTTATTGAACGAAAGGCCGGCCAGCCGTTTTTTGTTTATTACCCGATGGTTTTGGTTCACGAACCTTTTGTGCCGACTCCCAATTCGCCTGAATGGTCAAATCCGGAACATCGAAATGATTGGGATACTACCTATTTTGCAGATATGATGACTTATACTGATAAAATAGTTGGTCAGATTGTACGAAAGCTGAAAGAAAAAGATGTGTGGAAAAATACCATCTTTATTTTTACAGCAGATAATGGAACCGACCGCCATGTCTATTCTTCCACGACTTATGGCGAAATTCACGGGGCAAAAGGTTTATCGGTAAACAACGGAAATCATGTTCCGATGATTATTAACTGGCCTGCAAAAATTAAAGCAGGAAAGAAAGTTGAAGCGCTTGTTTCTTTTGCCGACTTCCTGCCAACGCTCTGCGATGCAGCCGGAATTAGTGCTGAAAAGTTTAAAACCGATGGCAAAAGTTTTTTACCCTTAATTACTGGCGATGAGGCCAAAATTCAGGATGAAGTTTTTATTCATTATTCCCCCAGATGGGGAAATTTCGGGCATAACCGATGGGTGTTGGATGATACCTACAAACTGTATAAAAACGGAGAATTCTACAATACAGTTTCTGATTCACTTGAAAAATTACCGCTGGAAAACCTGACAGATGAAGAGCTGAAAATAAAACAGGAATTTCAACGTATTCTTAACGGGCATCAGGAAGATGTTCCTTTTGCATTAAACGATACGTTATTTAAAGTTTCCTATTGAAAAAAATTATTTTCATATTTCTTGTTTCTCTTTTCGTTAACCGGGGAAATGCACAACAAAACTCTGAAGCCGATTTTTGCTGGGGAAATGGCCGTTATTTTAACCTGAATATTGGCGAAAAAATCAGTTTTAACGGTACCGAAGTAAAACTCCTTCAACTTAAAAACCATTACAACCGGCTGAAAATTGGTAACGACACTCTTTGGCTGAAAGTGAGCCGCAGAACATTGCCGGTTATCACGGATGGTCTGCGGGTTTTTGTTGCCGATAATAAAAACGTGAAAGCTTTAACAACCGACAATCAGAATCATGGTTTGCTGACAAAGGATGCGTTGCTATGTATCTCTGGCTTTAAAGAACCACTGCTCGATCCGGCAAAATTTGTTTTTCCGGTCAGCTTTAACGATGGCTATCAGTGGAGTATGGAAGAAGACAGCCACATGTTTGCATACCTCGGCCGGGCCGATTGGATAGAAAATGGCTATTTCCGCTCACATGAAGGAATTGATTTGGACATGCACGATGCGCGGGGAATTGAAAAACACTGGTTGGTTGCCATTGAAAACAGTACGGTGGTCTGGATAGAAGATGAAGGTTTGGACGAAGCCGGAAAAGAGGCTTGCGTAATGCTGGAAAGTGAATCTCAACCCGGAATATATTACGTGTATAAACATCTGTATAATAAAAATGTGATTGTGCGACAGGGGCAAAAACTGATGCGCGGAGAACCTATCGGAACAATCTGGGGCGACCAGCTTTGGGGGCACCTGCATTTTGCCGTGGTTAAATCTGATTCGGTGCTTTCTTATCAAAACCGGCATTTCAATCTGATCAATGCTTTTCCTCAACTTTATGAATTGTACTTTCCGGATAATTACAATTTTTACAGAACCTTTTCGAAAGGCAGAATATATTTTGGAAGACCCCGCTCGCTGAATGGAAACCAGAAAAATGCAACCGCTTTTGAAGATTATTTGGGAAAAGGCTGGATTATTGGCGATTGGAATCCAACCGATAAAGTGGAGTGGGTTTTAAAAGGAAATGATGGAAATGTGAGGCTGAAAAAAGTGTTGTTCGAAAACAGTGAAGCCGAATGCAGGAATCCGCAAAACTTTTATGATTATGAAATTCAGGTTCAGCCGGGCGTTTATCGGGTTCGTGCCAAGGTTGGGGATTTAATTTTATCCTCCTGGCAAAAAATTGATTTTGAAGGTTTAACTGCCGGAACATTTGCATTGAAATCAGGAGAATTGACCTGGACACCGGAAAAAATTGTAAAAGTTGAAGACGGACGATTGACTGTTCGCATTTATTTTGACGAGGAAAATAAAAAGGTGGCCGGTTTAAACGAAATTGTTTTTCAAAAGGCTTATTAAAGAACTATTCAAACTCCAACGGCCGTGGTGCGGTTGGTTCAAAGCTGTAGAAATCTTTCTTCTGCTGTTCGTCTAATATAAACCCAATCAAGCCCATATCATTTGGGTGAAACGGATAAAATGCCAGGCGCAGCTGAAAAGTTTTAAACACAAGGTTTTCATTGTGTAAACGCAAACCAATTCCTAACCCGCTGTAATAATTCTGGGTGAAAATAAGCTGTTTATTCGAACCAATAAGACCAAGATCGGCAAAACCATAAACGGCCATATTAAATTTGTAAAATTCCCTGCGCAGAAACAATACATATTCCAGATCGAAGCTTAAACGTTGTTTTCCGGTAGCTTCCCTGCTCGAAAAACCACGGATGTGTTCATCGCGCCTCAACGTAAGGTTTTCAATATTGAACCGGTTAACGCCAATCATATAGTTGGTCCGCATAAAAAACCTGAACCTTTTTCTGCCGGCATTTACCATGCGCGAAATGTAATTCATGCTTCCCAGAATCAAACCCTGCTCATAATCAAGTCCGCGAAAATATCCGCCAACACCTCCCGCCAAATATAAATAACTGTCACTGCCGTTTAATAAATTACCATTCGAAAGGTAAACATGCAAATAATGACGATTCCCAAATTCATTGGCATCGAAACCATACACCAGCTCATTTTTAAAACCTTCGGGAATATCTTCGGTTACACCATAACTATATACCAGCTGATCCTGGATAAACCGCCGCTGGGTGAACGTAATTCCGGCAAGATAAAATGTGCTGTTCGAAAAATACTGGTTATCCTGTGGCGCCGGAATCGGCCGTTGAAAATATGTACGGTTGATAAAACCCATAGAAAGTACCATTTGCATGCGCTGATATTGCATCGCACTTAACTGGAAACTTCGACCTGCCCAGGCACTGAAATAGGAAACATTCAGGGGGATTGCGGTTTTTATGGGGTCATCCTCAAAAATCCGGTCGGTGCGGAACATGCGCAATGCAGATGCTCCGTAACCCCATTTTACCGAAGGCGTAAAAAAGGGTTTATCGAGAATAAAGGAAAAACCTTCTTTTTTATAGGTATTTATATACCCTGCCGAAATATCGATAAACTTACCTCTGATGTTATTGACTTTATAAAAAGTTTCGAGGCCGGTGTACGGTTGTTCGTGAAGGTGTCCCACAAAACCAATTGAAACTTCGTGTCCGATACCAAAAATATTCTGATTATAAACCTGGACAGCCGCAGAACTTCCCCCATTAATGGCGCCCGAAACTCCCAGTGAGAAACGATCTTTTGTTACAACATGCACGGTTACCAGGCCTGAATAAACAGAATCCTGTTCCAATATAAACCGAACATCTTTAATGTAGGGCAGCGACCGGATAATGCGTTCGTTTTCGTACAGTAATTCAGGATCCAAAAAATCGCCAACATTAAAAAGCAGCATTTTTTCAATGGTGCTTAAATTCGATTTGGTGTGGATGGAATTTGCCGTCCGCTCGAGCCAGCTTTTTGCTTTTCTGGTGGTGTCGGTGGTGGTTGGACCAAACACATCAAGCGATTTTATATCGATATCTGAAATAATTTTGCCCTCCATTTTGCCGTAATAATCTATTGCAGCTGCTTTTTGATCGACTTTAGGTTTGGGCTCTGAAATCAGGAAGTCGTAAATTAATTTGGTGACTTTATGTTGTTTGGCTTTGTATTCCAGACTGTCATAAAATTGGTTATACTTTTCCTTGGGGACTTCCTGTAAGGTATCCTGTTCGTTTGGCTGTGCACCGGCATGCCGGCACATAAAAAGCATAATAAAACCAGAAACTATCAGTGCTAATCTAAGTTTCCTTCCCCTGTTTTTCTTCTGCATTTTATTGAAAATATTCTTTCTGCCCATCCGTTCGGGAATAATTCCTGAAAAATAATCAATTTAGATATTGATGATTGGATTATAGCGTGTTAAATTAAGTTAAAGTACAATATAAAACACTGGAACTTGTTTTATTGCCGGAAGATTTTCTTTGGCAACGAATTAGGTTTAAACGAAACATTAAAAGTTAATTTTATACTTTTGCGGAGTGAGTAAACTGGGTGAAATATACAGGAAAAATATCTATGGTGTAATTGGTACACTTGTATTTCATATACTTCTGGTTTCCTTGTTTATACTGGCAGAGGTGGATATGAAAGGCAATGTTAAGGAAGAAGAACTGATAATTGAATTTCCGGATGTTTTGCCTGAAGTGGAAGAGGTAAAAGAAGAACCGCAACAGGAAGAAACTCAGCCGGAGAATCAACAGCAGGCAACTCAAAATCAGCGTTCGAATTTTGCTTCAAACAAGTTGGCCACTCAAAAAAATGATTTTTTCGATAAAGATTATATGGAAGAAGTTGAGGCAGCCCAAAAACTTGTTTCGGATGTGAATAAACAGCTTGCAAAGGAAAAAGTGGATTTGGATGACATTAAAATGCCGGTTGAAACAACGGAAGGAATGGATCCCGATTCGGTAAAAAATAAAATTTATACGGGAGAAAGTAATATTGTTTATTACCTGGAAAACCGATATCACTTGAGTTTGCCCATTCCTGTTTACCTGTCGCAGCGAGGTGGTAAAATTATTGTTGATATTGTGGTTAACCGCAATGGTAATGTAGTTTTGGCAGAACCCCGGTCAAACTCTGCCATAAAAGATGAGCAAATGTATTTGTATGCAAAAGCAGCAGCTTCGAGAACTGTTTTTAACGCCGATCCTTCAGCACCGGAAAAGCAAAAAGGAACCATTCATTACACATTCATTGCTCAATAAATTCTTGTTAATAAAATATCATCTTTAACATGATTTAACACAATTTTGTTGTGCCAATCCAAAACTGACTTTATCTTTGTGGTACGTTTATTTTCATAAGTTTAGGTTTAGTTAGGTTAGTTAGTTTAATGAGAAAAGGATGGGTTGCTGAACCCGTCCTTCTTCTTTTTACAGCCCTTTGTAAATCACTTCATTTTATTTAATAAATTCATTTTTAGTGCTTTTGGAATTCAGTTCTTAAATGCAAAAGCAATTTGGAGTCGTTTCAACTTTTATTATCCAACAAAACTTCAGGTAAAATATTTTAGTATTTCGCAGCTGTGCAACTTAGATTGACAAGCAGGGGCGGACGCCGGAGCATTTTCAGTGCAAAAACTTTAAATGATGATTTGTATAATCGCGAGGAATTTGCAAAATAATTTAGCCTGGGCAAACGAGTTAAAAAATTTTTACTCCATTTGAAAAATGAAATGACACCTGAAATTGACCTGAAAGTATTTTATTTACTCCAGGCATAAAAACAAAAATGGGAACCAGTCTTTTACAATTGGTTCCCATTCACTTGAGGTAACCGAAGTTGCCTCCAGTGCCAGGTTATTGTTATTGTGGCCGGCCTTTCAATTCAATGAATTGATGCAGCCCGTTACCTTCCGATTTAGCTTTCTACGGCATAAATTTTCGGGTATTCCGTTTCGGCAATTCTGGATTACCTTCGCGGATAAAGTGTCATCAGTTTTTTCTGCCACATCCTTTCGGAATAACAGTTTCCACCAGCATCTCAAAAGTTTTGCCTTTTCCATGCTGCGCAGTGTGGCGGCCGGAACCGAAATTCCTGTGCCTTCTGCCTGCTGACTCAATCTGTAAAGAACGTTTTGCATTCTTTGGTGATTGATTGAACCTGATTTCCAGATAATCCGGTTCAAACTTTGGCTCCTCAAATGTGCCATCCCGAAGGTTGGATTGAAATGGTTCTGGTTTCAGCTAAGAAACTTTTACCGTTTCCACATTTTCAGGAACTGCCTTTTATCGTTCACCTGATGATTCAAATGTAGTACTTTAAAGTTGTTCAATCCAAAATAAACAACTGTTTTAAATTAACCATTCATTAACTAAAGTTATCAACAAATGTTGAAAACTTGTTCATCTTACGAAAGCCTTCTTTTAAAATCTTCGTATGAAAATTCGCGGATAACCTTTAATTCATCCTGTTCTGTTTGAATAGCAATTGCCGGGTGATTAACACCGTTAAACATAGTGGTTTTCACCATTGTGTAATGAATCATATCATGAAAAATAACAGTGTCGCCAACGTGAAGCTCCCGGCCAAAATCATACACTTCCATAAAATCGCCGGCCAGACAACTCACTCCACCCAGCCGGTACAGATGAACACTGTTTCCGGTTGGTTCTGAAGCGCCTGTTATTTTAGGCCGGTAGGGCATTTCAAGCGTGTCGGGCATGTGGGCGGTAAACGATACATTGAGAATTGCAGTTTTTATATTATTATGCTCCACAATATCTTCCACTTTCGATGTCAGTACACCCGTTTCCCAGGCAATGGCACTTCCGGGCTCCAGTATGACCTTAACATTGTATTTTTCTTTAAAAGCCTTTAAAAGCTGAATTAAATGCTGATGATCGTAGCCATTACGGGTTATTAAATGGCCGCCGCCCATATTCACCCATTTTACCTGATGCAGGAATTTTGCATACCTGGTTTCCAAATTTTTAAGAACTTTCTCCAGACTTTGGGAATCGGATTCGCATAAAGCATGAAAATGAATTCCTTCAATTCCTTCCGGCAGTTCATCCGGAAATTCGTTGCTGCCAACCCCGAGCCGCGAACCTGCAGCGCTGGGATTATACAAATCTGTTTCCACATCCGAATATTCAGGATTTACTCTTATTCCGCAGGAAATTGGATGATCTGTTTTTTTTGTTCCGGGATAATATTTATTAAACTGGCTGAAGGAATTAAAAACAATATGGCTGCTGTATTTCATCAGCTCATCAAATTCACTTTCGATATAAACCGGCGAATAAACATGTGCCCTGGTTTTCATCTCCTCGAAACACAGGCGCGCTTCGTTTAATGAACTGGCAGTGGCTCCGCTTAAATATTCACGCACCATTGGAAAAACACTCCACATGGCAAAACCTTTGAAAGCCAGAATAATTTCAACGCCGGCTTCTTTTTGAATCCGGTTGAGCAATTCAAGGTTTCCGCGAAGTAACTTTTCTTCCAAAATATATGCGGGGGAAGGTACTTTCGAATAATCCAAATCAAAAAATTTTTATGAAGTTTATAAAATCAGTTGTTTAAAATCACACTTCCAGGTCAATATCAAAAACTTCATTCCAGGGTAAGCCGTGTTTGCCGATTTCTTCCATAAACGGATCAGGATTGAATTCTTCGACATTAAAAACCCCGGTGCCACTCCATTTGCCGGTAAGCACCATTTTTGCCCCCAGCATGGCAGGTACGCCGGTTGTGTATGATACACCCTGTGTTCCGGTTTCTTCGTAAGCAACCTGGTGACTTGCATTATTCCAGATATAGTAGGTCCTTTCTTTTCCATCTTTTATCCCTTTTATGCGACAGCCAATGGATGTTTCGCCGGTGTAATTTTTTCCTAAATCGCCCGGGTCCGGTAGCACTGCTTTCAGAAATTCAAGTGGTATTACATCAATGCCCTTGTATTTTACGGGATCGATGCGCGACATGCCAATGTTTTGAATAACCCGCAGGTGTGTAAGATATTCGTCGCCGAAAGTCATCCAGAAGCGCGCCCTTTTCAGTGTCGGGAAATTTTTTACCAGCGACTCCAGCTCTTCATGAAAAATGACATAGGAATTTTTTGGCCCGATGTTCGGATAATTAAGCGCCTTTTTTATTTCATGTGGCTCCGTTTCCACCCATTTTCCGTTTTCCCAGTATTTTCCTTTTTGGGTAATTTCACGGATATTTATTTCGGGGTTGAAATTGGTTGCAAATGCTTTTCCATGATCGCCGGCGTTGCAGTCAACAATATCCAGGTAATGAATTTCATCGAAATGATGTTTGGCAGCATAAGCTGTGTAAATGCTGGTCACACCCGGATCGAAACCACAGCCGAGAACCGCCATTATTCCTTTTTCCTTAAACCGGTCCTGATATGCCCACTGCCAGCTGTATTCAAATTTTGCTTCATCTTTTGGTTCGTAATTAGCCGTGTCAAGATAATGTACTCCTGTTTCAAGACAGGCATCCATAATTGGCAAATCCTGATATGGAAGTGCAACATTTATAACCAGTTCGGGATTGAAATTTTTTATCAGCTTCACTACTTCCGGCACATTGTCTGCATTTACCTGTGCGGTTTTTATGCGGCCTTTTCCAACTTCCCTGGCAATTGTTTCACATTTTTCCAATGTCCGGCTGGCCAGCAAAATTTCCGAAAAAACATCAGTATTATCAGCACATTTACTTGCAACTACCCGGCCAACACCGCCAGCGCCAATTATCAAAACTTTACTCATATTTTTTATTTTACAATAAACATTTAAAACTATTCTCTTTTATAATATATGATGGTAAATTCGTAATTCAAATTATTTGTTCACATCGTAAAGCAAAATAAGCATTTTTTAACGAAACGAGCATGTTCCGGCAATCACAAAAGAAAATGAATAATTATTTACGGAAGTTCATTGGATATTGAAGTTTAATCATGAATTTATTTTACTTATCTGTCATAAAAACAGTTCGTTAACAATAATTTTAAAGAATGAATAGTGACTTTGAAAAACACGATTTTAATCCCAGTGGAGTGGGTTTGAAAAATG
Source organism: uncultured Prolixibacteraceae bacterium (assembly GCA_963771595.1). Lineage (GTDB taxonomy): Bacteria > Bacteroidota > Bacteroidia > Bacteroidales > Prolixibacteraceae > CAVYUC01. The sequence goes on from CAVYUC010000012.1 coordinate 418,281, forward strand.
GTAATTTTATTGGATTACCGTTTTCTGAAGAAACCGCAAAAATTATACTGGTGCCTGTTCCGTGGGATGTTACCGTATCATACGAAGAGGGCACTGCCAATGCCCCGCAAGCCATTCTTGATGCATCTGTTCAGCTTGATTTATACGATCCGGATATAAGTGACGCATGGAAACTGGGCATTTTTATGCAACAGTCTGATGAATTTTTAATGAATAACAGAATTAACTTTCGCGTAAAATCAGCTGCATATATCGATTTTCTGGAAAAAGGCGGAACAGTTTCAGAAAATCCGGAAATGAAAAATAACCTTGATGAAATTAACGGGGAAAGTGAAACGGTTAACCAGTGGGTTTTTGGGAAAAGTAAAAAACTCATGAAGGAAGGCAAAATTGTCGGGATTATTGGTGGCGAACACAGTGTTCCGTTGGGTTATTTACAGGCCTTGAGTGAGTTGCACAGCGATTTTGGAATTCTTCAGATTGATGCCCACATGGATTTGCGCAACAGTTACGAAGGTTTTACCCATTCGCATGCTTCTGTTTTTAATAATGCGCTGAAACTGAAATCCGTTTCAAAGCTGGTGCAGGTCGGAATCCGTGATTTTTGCGATGAAGAGATGGAAATGGTTCATTCTGAAAAAGAGCGTATTTCAGTGTTTTTCGATCAGCAGCTAAAGGAAAACCGGTTCAGCGGTATGACATGGAATGAACAGTGCGGTTCAATAATAAATCAGTTGCCCGAAAATGTGTATGTAAGTTTTGACATTGACGGGCTGGATCCGAAACTTTGTCCAAATACCGGAACTCCGGTCCCGGGAGGATTGGATTTTTACGAAGTGAATTTTCTTCTGAAAAAACTGGTGGAAAGCGGCCGGAAAATCATTGGGTTTGATTTATGCGAAGTGGGCAACAACGAATGGGATGCCAATGTGGGTGCGCGTATTTTGTACAAACTCTGCAACTGGACCGGACGTTCACAAAAATTAATTTAATATATACAACATGAATATCAGCGAAATAATTAAAAACCGAAGGGCCACGCCGCCCCGATTTTTGGCTAAAGACGAAATTGACAAAAGCAGCATTATGCAGCTTCTTGAAAATGCAAACTGGGCGCCTAATCATAAAAAAACCGAACCCTGGCGATTTAAAATTTATACCGGCAATGCGAAGCAAAAACTGGCCGCTGCTGTTTTTACAACACTGGAAAAAAGTATCAAATCGGGTGCAGAAATCAACATTCAAAAAATTGAGAATCTGAAAACCAATATTGAAAGAGTGCCGGTTGTTATTTTGGTGATTTTGCAAAGAGATAAAGCCGAACGATTGCCGGAATGGGAGGAAATTGCGGCAGTTTCCATGGCAGTGCAAAATATGTGGCTGACAGCTACCGAAAATGGATTGGGTGCTTTTTGGAATACACCGCCGTTTTTAAAAGAGCTGAATGAGTTGCTCGAAATAGAACCCGGGCAGAAGGCGCTTGGCTTTTTTTATGTGGGTAAAATTGCTTTGGATTACCCGTCGCCGGGGCGCGGAGCTATCGATGCAAAAATTGAGTGGGTGGAGGAGTCGGGAGTTTAAAGATTAGAGTTCAGAATTTAATTTTAAAGTTTAAGGTTTAAAATCTTGGTAATGAAGAAAGTGGTATTGGTTATTGTTTTTTCTGTTGTTTTTATTGGCTTTTTGGGGGCTCAAAAGCTGGAGTCGGGCGAATATCACATGCACCGCCGGAGTTTGAAAAATTCTTTTCTCCAATTTCAGAAGGAGAAAAAAGGGAGGGTTGTATTTTTAGGTGGCTCCATAACTTATAATCATGGTTGGCGCGATTCGGTATGTTCTTATCTGCAGCAAAAATTTCCGGAAACAACTTTTGATTTTATCAATGCCGGAATTTCATCAATGGGCTCAACACCTGCGGCTTTCAGGTTTAAAAGGGACGTGCTGAAAAAAGGGCCTGTTGATCTACTTTTTGAAGAAGCTGCAGTGAATGATGTTGTTAACAAGCGCAAACCGAAAGAAATTACCCGCGGTATGGAAGGAATTGTTCGTCATGCATTAATTGCAAATCCCAAAACTGATATTGTTATAATGGAGTTTGTGGATCCGGATAAGATGGAAGAGTACAGGGCGGGAAATATACCTGAAGTAATTAAGCTGGATGAAGCTGTTGCAGAACATTATAACATACCAACAATTAATCTGGCCAGGGAAGTTACCGGGCGCATTGATGCCGGAGAATTTGACTGGGAAAATGATTTCCGAAATCTGCATCCGTCGCCGTTCGGACAGCAGATTTATTTTCAATCGATAAAAACTTTTCTTGAAAAGGAGTGGAACGATGATTTTAAGGGGAAGGAAATTACTGCCATGAAAATTCCGCAACCGCTGGATCCTTGTTCCTATTCAAATGGTGTATTGGTTGAACCAAATCCACCCAAGCCGGTAAAAGGATGGAAGATGGTTGAAAACTGGCAACCTGCAGACGATAAAGGTACCCGTGCAAATTTTGTTAATGTACCTATGCTGGTGGGCAGTTATCCCGGCGAAATTATCAAGTTTAAATTCAGGGGAAATGCAGTTGGAATTGCCGTTGCCGCCGGTCCCGATGCCGGAATTATTGAATACAGCATTGATAATTCCTTATGGAAAAAACAGGATCTTTTCACCGGCTGGAGCAGCAATCTGCATTTGCCGTGGTATTATACCCTCAGCGCCGGATTGAAAAACAAAAAACACATATTGCAAATTCGTTTAACCGATGAAAAGAACCCGGAAAGTACAGGAAAAATTTGTCGTCTTCGGTATTTCTATTTCAACCGGAAAGAGTAATATTAATTTCGCTCTTCCAGTTGTAAAAACCAATTTACAGATGCAAGTCCGGCAGGAATAATTCCATCAGAATGATCCTCGCCCGGGAGTGGCAGCATTTTTACTGTTTCTTTACTTACACCTTTTTGTAAAAAATCCTGGTATATTGACGATGAAATTTCTATCGGCACAAAATCATCGTCGGTACCATGAATTATAAGTGTTGGAATGGACGTATTCCATGCATCCACACTGTTTTCTTCCAACGTACTCATCACCGATTCATATTTGCTGTCGGTAGTATAATTGGCCAGGTAATCAGCAGTAAACAGGTCAGCAATGGTTGTTGTAAGTTCGGCATTAATTTCATCACCAGTTTTGGTACCGTCGTAAAGCGTCGGAATTCTTGTTGCATAAGGATCCTGGAAAACTTCTCCAATGGGTGTTGTAATCAGGTTCATTTTTGTATAACCATTATACATGTAACCAATAAAATAAGGCATTGGATAATTGGTCTGGCTGGTTATGTATTCATTCATCTGAACCAAATCGTAAGGGCCTGCGCCACTTGCAGCGGCCTGCAGGTTAAATTCATCCGAATGTTCGAGCTCTATTGCTTTTTCAACCTGCATAGTAGCCCAGCCACCTTGTGAATAACCAGTAAGGTACAACCTGTCGTTCATTGCAACATCCAGGTAATTTTGGTTGAGTTCTTTTATGGCACGGAGCAAATCCAGCACAGTTTGCACCGTCGATTCCTTGTGAAGGTAAGGGTGAAACATATCATCCGACACACCAAATCCAAGATAATCGGGAATAGCAACAATAAAACCTGTTGATGTTACAAATTCGAGTAAAAGGTATAAATCACGTTCAGGCTTAACCGAAGGCGCTTCACTGTGGAGTGTATTGGTTCCGTTCTGATAGCTCATTACCGGAAACGGCCCCTCGCCAACCGGTATGCATACCAAACCCGATGCTTGTTTGTTTTCGCCTTGGAAGGTGGTGTTGTACGTAACTTTATATACCATTACTCCATACTTTATTTTTTCTTTTACGGATGAAATATCGGGATAATCATCTGAAAATTGGTTTAGAAGATTTTCAATAAAACCCGGCAAATATGATTTTACAAATTCGTAACTCACCAAATATTCATCCTGTGGCTGCGTATCATCATCGTTGTTGAACAAGTCGCAGGAAGAAAGAAATGAGATTAAAAATATAAATGCCAGCGCTTTGGATAGTGTTTTCATTTTCATGATCATGGTTTTAATCGTTTCATTTTAATTTCTGTCAGCCCGTGTTATTGCGGATTTCGCAAAGAATCAGAACGAGCAAATTGCTGATTTATTTGCGGTTGTCAAATTTAAAACGGATTAAAAGCAGAAGTTAATATTTCATGCATTTTTCACTCTTCATCCGTACCCAATCCAAGCGTTTTTTTTGCGCCCGAATAAATTGCTTTCCACCAATAGTTTATGATTGAACGTTGAGGGTCTCTTTCATAATAAATTGTTTCAGGTAAAAATAAATCTCCTTTCGGATTTTTAGAATTCAGAACCATTTTATTCGCCCAAAATGTCGCCAATCTCGATTTTCTGACTTCATCCTTTTCATAATCCAAAATTGAAATTTTAAAGTCATCGTACCCAAAAAACAATTCTCCGGTTGCTTTTGTTTTGTCCAGACTCATATCAAAATCAAAACGAGTCAGATATCCGCTTTCAACCGAAACAGGAGCTGATTTTTCTATGATTTGGTTCAGCACCGGGAGGGGCATATTTCCAAGAGATCCGGAAACCGTGTGTGAATAATTATCATCAGTTAAATCAAAATTAATGGTAGCATTTAAAGCTGCCTGATTGAGTAAAAGCGCTGAGGCATTAATTCTGAAATGTTTGTAACGGCTGGTAATTTTGGCAATGTTTGAAATTTTACCGGCCGAAAATTGCAGTTTGTTAAATTCAATAATACCGGGTTCATCCGAAATATTGAGCAACTCGCTGTATTTGAGAAATGAAGGCGACATTCGAATGGAATCGAAAACAAAAGGCTGGCCTATTTTTTTTATCAAATCCTGCGGCCAGGATGGGCGCTGACTGTGGTCGAACGGATATCTTTTGTTCCTGAAAATTTCGATATTGGCAGGGCCAATTTGCAGAACTCCTGCATCGAGAATATTTTCTTTCAACCACCGTTTTTCGTCAATTTTCTTTAACTCAACAAAATCGATCCCGGCATTTAAATAATCCGTTTGAAATCCTTTTTCACGAATCATTTCCGGCATGCTAATCAATGGAATAACTCTGATGTTTTTGAAAAGCACATTGTGTTTTGCCGAATTGTAAATCAGTGAATCGACCGTAAATTCATAATGTTTATTTTTATCGGTTTTTTGCAGGTTAGTGGTCGAAATCTCAAATTCTTTTGAATTCAACAAGTTGGAAGGCGGTTGATTTTCACTGATCACAATATCCTTAAAATTAAAGTTTATTTTCTTGTCAATCAGCTCTTTTTCAAACCAGTTGAAATTAATATCGGCATTATTCAGGTCGAGGTTATTAACTTGAATTTTATCAACAAAAGATTCGGCAAAAGGATATAAATCAAGGTTTTGTACAAAGTCGAATTTGTCGCCACGAATGGAATCATTTATTTCGATCTTGATTTCAGGTTCCTGAATTTTTATTTGGTCAAAAGAAAAGTTGTTTTCTTCCAGCGCTTTATTAATGTCGAAATCAGTAAATTCCAGGTGTGGGGCAAAAATAGTAAACCGGTTTTCCCGGGCTCCGGCAATAAACGGGGCAACTTTTAACTGATGAATTGAAACCGTTTTCCTGAGGCGGTTAAAATCGATGCGGTCAATTGCAACATTGTGGCTTTGGCCAACTGACGATTTAAAATCTGAAACTGCCAGCACCATATTTCCGGAAGAAATTTCGGCACGATTTTGCTCGTTGTTTTCAAGGGAAAGCCGGGGCATTAACAGGTTGATTTTGAAACTGCTCCGGGCTTTTTGATTCATTCCCTCCATTTCGTAAGTGGTAACTTCGCCGTTGTTAATCCGGAGTTCGTTGAGTTGCAGCGACTGGATAAAAGAGGGGAGCGGAAAATTATACTTCTTCAAATCAAGCGATTTTAACGCGCCTGTTTTGTTGTAAATCTGAAATTTTGCATTGTTGATATCCAGTTTTTCAAGATTCAGCTCTTTCGAATAAAAAGCTTTCAGAAAATTAAAATTGCTGAATTTTAATTCAGGAATAGAAACCTGGTAAGTGGTGGGTAATTCGTTGTAATTATCCGACGAAATTACCGGGTAAAGCAGTGCATCTTTTATGTGAATACTTGATTCTTTTGTTGAAAGATTTATTTCGCCGGCACGCAAAATATGAACGCTGTCCGACAGCATAAAAAATTGATCTTTAACCGAAATATCGAAATTGTCGGAAAAGAGCAGCCGTTTTTTATCCAGTTCATTTTCATTCAGCCTGAAATTTTCGAGCGTGGCCGAAAACTCGTTGTCGAATGATATCGTTTTCCCTTTCTTGGTGTGGTTTACCCAACTGATTTCGCCATCCGGAATCGTTATATTTTTTATGTCGAAATCATTCATGTAGTTAAAAATCAACTGGTAAAATTCAGTGAATTCTTTTTTCTCCCTGGATGCCCGCAATGCGCTAAAATTTTCGAAATAAATTTCAGGTTTCGAAATTCGAAAATTTGAAATGCTTAATTTATTATGAAAGAAGGCATTGCGAAGATTAATACCGGTTAATTCAATGCGTGGCACAAAAATATTGTATAGTTCCGACCGGTTGTATTTCTGCATTAATTCATCCGTAACTTCTTTAACTACAGGTTGTAACAATAGGTTTTCAATTTGTACTTTTTGGTTGATGCTGGAAATATAAATGCTGTCAACATCGAGTTTGTGCAGGTTATCCACGAGTTTCATTTCGTAATTTGAAAAGCGCAAATCGAAATTAGATGCGTAGAAAAATTTATCGGTGCGTTCGATGCTCGCCGAGTCCAGTGAAAAATCGGTCAGGCTAAAATCAAATTTTGTTTCAAAATAACCCTGTCTCTTGTTTTTGTACAGGTTTTCGATATTTAAAACACCGTTATCAATAAAAACAAGATTCGAATAAACGCCTTCAAGATAGGCAGAAACCAGGTCGAACAACAAACCGGTTTCGCGTTGTTTGGTGGATTTTTTACGTTCGGTGTGGTAACTTATCTGTACATTCGGATTGGTAATTTCTATTTTCGAAGTGGGTAAAATGCGGGTGTGGTAAAGTTCCTTCAAATTTACATGTTCAATCTGCAGCCCGTCGCAATCAATTTTTACCACTGCACGCGAACTAATTCCGAGCGGATCTACAGGAAACACTTGTATCCTTCTGGCGCTCAGTGAATCAGAGAAAGTGGAAACAAACAATGAACCAGCCCTAAAATCGTGTTCATTATCGGCAAGCCGCAAATGATAATCCCGGATGAGCATCTCCAAATCATCGGCATACAATATTTTTTCCTGATTTTGCGCCGATACAGAATCAAGGACAAAACCTTTCAATGTTACTTCAATGGAATTGAATTGCTGTTGAAACCGGGTGAAATCGGGTTGCCGGTAAATTTCGAGTTTTGCATCAACCAGATAAAAACTATCCACTTCAATTTTAGTGAACTGGTTTTGAATGAGTTTGTACAAATCAAAATTCGTTAAATCCTCAATCTGAAGTTTTTCGGGATTTTCTTTCTGATAAAATTTTATCCGGGGCTGATCAAATTCCAGGTACTGAATTTTAACGGAATCATTTAAAGCAAACCGCGACATGCTTTTACTTTTCATGTAAAATTGAGGCACTTGTATATCGTAAATGTTCCGTCCCGGTGCTTTTTGCTTTGCCGTAAGATGAAAACCGGTGGCGCGGATTACCTCTGTTTTCAGCGAATATTCAAGTTTTTCGATATTTACATTGTGCAGGCTGTCGCCTAAATCGTTGTGGAAATTATTCAGGCGGACCAGAATGTCGGCCGTTTCAAAAATGGTGTTGTTTCCGAAAACCATCGACGAATCGGTTTTGAATTCCTTTATTTCCACAGAAATCTGTTCTGCTTTCGAAATCTGCATCGAATCGTTCAAAGTGTGATACAGCGCGTATTTTGCATTGGTTAAATGAATACTTTCAATTGATATTTCTTTAATATGCGTTTGAAATAATGGACGCAGTGCACGCAACATATTTTCTACATTTTGCACTGAATCGGTTTGCAGAAATTCGTCACCCGAAATCTGCAGTGCCGGACTGTCTATTTTTATTTGTTTGCATTGAAATTTTTTCTGCGCAACCAAGGCAAACAAGCTGATATTTTTGAATTGAATTTCAGGTGATTGAAAAGAATAAACGGCTTTTCCGGAACCCGATTTTACCATTTCTTCCGAAATATTTTCGTCGGGATACAAAATGAAATCGGTGAAATTAACTGAAAGCGGAATGATTTTCAGGTGTGCATCGCGAACGGTTGCATGGTATAAGCCATTGGATTTTTCGGCCACAAATTCCGAGAGGTTTTTTTTTATGTACTGCGGAGCTTTGAACCATGCAAAAGCGACAACTGCAATTACCAGAATTGCCGCTACTGCAAAAAACCATATAAAAAATTTAGTTATTTTTTTTCCCGTCTCTGACATTATTGCCTGCAAAAATATTTTATAAAGATACCAGAAAAACCACAGGGTTGCTTTAAACGCTAAAATTCACTTTTTTATTATTCAAAAGAAGCAGTTGAACGGAAACAGGCAATTAAAAGAAGTTAAATGTTCTAAAAATTAATGAAATTGCTATTTTTATTGCTTTAAAACTGACCAATTCTAAAACCAAAAGAAATGAAAAAAGTACTTATCATTGCCGGAATTTTTTTCCTCCTGACAGGATTAAAAGCGCAGCCGGTAAAAATTATGCTGATTACCGGCGGCCATGCGTTCGACACCATTCAGTTTTTTCAACTTTTCGATGCTTTGCCGGGGATTGAGTATGAGCATTTTTCGCAGCCGGAAGCCAATAATGCTGTCGCTTCCGGAAAAGCGGCCAAATTTGATGTGCTCGTTTTTTATGATATGTGGAATGATATTTCGGAACCGCAAAAACAAGCCTATGTAAAACTGACGAAAGCAGGAAAATCATTTTTGTTTCTGCATCATTCGCTGGTTTCCTATCAGAACTGGGATTTGTTTGAACAGATTATTGGCGGGAAATACATTGAAAAAAATCCGGCAGTACCCGAAAACGAGCAATCGACTTACGAGCACGATGTTTGGATTTATATGGAACCTGTAAAAAATCATCCTGTAACCAAAGGTTTTCGCATGTTGAAACTGTTTGACGAAGTTTATGGAAATACGCGGGTTTCCGAAAAAGTAACTCCGCTTTTTCAAACGCATCATCCCAAAAGCAGCCAAACAATCGGGTGGGAGAATAGTTTCAATTCTTCAAAAATTGTTTATCTTCAGCCTGGCCATGATCGCCGATCGTTCGAATCGGAAGATTACAGAAAGCTTCTTTTGCAGACAATTAATTATTTAGCTGAAACCGGTAAATAGAAAAATTATCAAATCGTATAAATAAACCTGTAAAAATTAAAACAAATTATGGAACAAGTAAATCAAAAAAGACTGTTTATAGCCAGTTGTTTAGCGTTGCTGGTTACTGCAATTACCTTTGCAATCAGGGCAAGAATTGAAAGTGTTTTTACTGATGATTACGGATTAACAGCCGAGCAGGTAGGAAGGGCATTCGGACCGGCTTTCTGGGGTTTTGCCGTGGCCATGTTTGCCGGCGGTTATTTCATTGATATTGTAAAAACGAAAACCGTGGTTTGGATGGCGTTCAGTATGCACCTGATTGGAATTATTTTACTGTTGCTGGCAAAAGATTACACTTCGTTGTTCATTGCAAATGTATTTATTGGTTTGGGTAACGGAAGTGTTGAAGCAGCTTGTAACCCGCTTGTAACCACTCTTTTTCCCAATAAAAAATCGAAAATGCTGAACCGTTTTCATGTTTGGTTTCCCGGTGGAATTGTAATTGGAAGTTTGCTGGCAGCCCTGATTATGGATCAATTGAATTTACCCTGGCAGGTTCTGGTGAGTTTATTGTTTATTCCGCTTGCCATATACGGGTTTTTGTTTTTCGGACAGAAAATTCCTGAAACCGAACGTGTAACAAGCGGAGTATCGTACAAAGAAATGTTGCGGAACATTGGAGCTCCGGTTACCATTACCCTGGCCGTTATCCTGATGATTTTAGTGGCCACGGTTCCGTCGTTTGGCGTTAGTTTCGACAGCGCATTGCCATTTGTAATTGTTGGTGCGATTGCACTTGCAATTGTTGTGGAAGGCAGATTGGTTAACAAAATAACCTTACTTTTTCCTTTTATATTCTTCTGCATGTTGCTCACAGCTTCTACCGAACTGGGAACAACTCAATGGATTAATGCTCTTCTTGCCAAAAATGGAATCGGACCAATGATTATTCTTGCCGTTGTTACCGGAATCATGGCGGTTGGCCGTTATTTTGCCGGATCATTAATTCACCGTTTAAATACAACCGGTGTTTTGTTGGGCTCCGCAATTATTTCAACCGCAGGGTTGTTTTTGCTTAGCATTTCTAACGGGGCAATAATGACCGTAGCTTCGGCAGCTGTATTTGCCATTGGCGTTTGCTATTTTTGGCCAACTATGATTGGCGCTGCATCGGAATTTACTCCAAAAACCGGCGCACTTGGCATGTCAATCCTGGGCGGAGCAGGTTTTGTTGCTACTTCAATGGTACTGCCGATTATGGGAAAATCAATTGAAACTGCAGGGCCGCAAATTACATTGCGTAATATGGCTGTGTTGCCAATAATCCTGATTTTTGCCTTCATTTTACTTTCTGTTTTGGTGAAAAATAAAAACAAATCAAAACAAATTCCGAAAGAAGGTGCTGTGGTACGTTAAACGATGCAGTTAAAAAGAGGCTGTTGTAAAGTTCAGATACAGAACCTGCGACAGCCTCTTTTGTTTTTTTTAATAGTAAAATAAATGTTGTACGTTTTATTGATAGGATTGGCGGCCGGGGCAATCGCTGGGATTCTTATCCGCGGCAAAGGTTACGGATGCCTTGTAAATATTGTGGTTGGAATTATCGGTGCCTATATCGGAAACTGGCTGTTAAACGAAATGGGAATTTACATCCGCCACGGAATTCTGGGAACATTAATTACTTCAGTAATTGGCGCCGTCGTATTTTTGTTCATTTTAAACCTTTTGAAGAAAATACTGGACAGCTAAACGTCCACGGTCTTTATTCAGAATCATTAAAAACAGGCGGGTTTCCAGCACTTTCACTATTCGTATTCTGTTTATTTTCTTATTTTGCATGCCGTTCAAAAAAGATAATATGACACGATTAAACCGACTAACCTTATTCCTTTTACTGTTTTTTATTCCCTTTTTTATTGCAGCCCAGGATTTGAAAATCAATGAATTAATGTCTTCGAACAGCGGAACTGTTTTTGATGAAGATCAGGATACACCCGATTGGATTGAAATTTTCAATTACGACCAGCAATCCCTTCAGCTTGACAATTTTTTTTTAAGTGATGATAGAAATGAACCACTAAAGTGGCAGCTGCCTGCCGGAATTTTGCAACCCGGCGCTCCAATGCTGATTTTTGCTTCCGATAAAAATCGTCGCTCCATGCCATTGTATTACTATTCATTAATCAGCCTTGGCGACACGTGCAGTTATCTTATTCCCAAAAGTGAAATTTCAGCATCATGGAAAACTGCCGGATTTAATGCGGAAAGCTGGGACAGGGGAGCCACAGGAATTGGATATGGCGACGATGACGATAATACGGTTATTGCCAAAAATACACTTTCTGTGTTTTTACGTTTTCGGTTTTCGGTGCAAGATAAGGAGGCACTTAAAAGTTTATGGCTGCACATGGATTATGATGATGGATTTGTAGCTTTTTTAAACGGAACAGAAATAGCCCGGGCAGGTATGGGCGCTGTTGGTTCGGCTGTTTCTTTTAACCGCACCGCCGGTTCACATGAAGCAAACATTTACTCCGGAAACGATCCGGAAGGTTTCGATATTTCACAATACCTCCATTTGCTTACTGAAGGTGAAAATGTTCTTGCGGTGCAGGTGCATAATACAGGCGAGTCTTCTTCTGATTTAACCGCAATTCCGTTTTTAACCGCCGGCTATACAATAACTGAAACCGGATTGAAATCACCTTCAAAATATGTTAAATTAAGTTCTCCATTGTCTCATGCTAATTTCAAGCTTTCCTCTTCGGGTGAAACAGTTTTTCTAACGCATAAAACAACAGGTTTGGTTGATTCGGTTTCTTTTGGTGAAATTCCGGTTGGATATTCATTTGGGCGTGATGCAGAACAGATTCAGAGATGGGTTTTCTTCGAAGAACCAACGCCGGGAGAACAAAATCATTCCGGATCCATTTCGGAAGTAATACAGGATGAAGTTGAATTTTCAATTTCCGAAATGTTTCTTTCCGGTTCGCGAGAGCTGGTTTTATCATGTGCAGAAGGGGCAGGGGAGATTCATTACACTTTAAACAGTTCAAAACCTTCAGCTAACAGTCCGGTTTACAAAGCTCCCATTTTAATAAATAAAAATACAGTGGTAAAAGCGGCTGTTTTTAAGGAAGGTTCAGTTCCGGGAAAAATAGCCACACGTACCTATTTGTTTGGCGAACAGTCCACGCTGCCGGTTATTTCGGTGGCTGCCGATTCATCAGATTTGTGGGATAATGAAACAGGAATTTATGTTTTGGGCGACAATTATGAAGACGAAGTTCCGTACATGGGCGCCAACTTTTGGCAGGATTGGGAAAAACAGGCGAGCATCGAAATGATTGAACCTTCGGGACAACGAGCTTTTTCGCTGAACTGCGGGATAAAAATATTTGGTGGCTGGAGCCGCGCCAACAATCAGAAGTCATTAGCCATTTTTTTCAGGAAAGAATACGGCGATGCACAACTTAAAAACTACCAGCTTTTCTATTCGAAACCCATTGATAATTTCAAATCCATTGTCCTGCGTAACAGCGGCAACGATTACAGCTTTTCAAAAATGCGGGATGCAATGATGACAACGCTTGTAAGTAATTTGAATATTGATTTACAGGCTTCGCGTGCGTCTGCTTTATACCTCAACGGAAAATACTGGGGGCTGATTAATATCCGTGAAAAAGTGAACGAGGAATTCCTGGAAAGTAACCATGGATTTAGCGCCGATAGTATTGATTTGCTGGAGTGGAATGGTTCGGCAATTGAAGGTAAAAGCGATAAATACTGGGAACTCATTGGTTTTTTGAACGAAAACAGTCTGAAGCCCGATGCCAGTTATGCTCAGGTGGAAAAGCAGATTGATATTGAAAATTATATCGATTACCAGTTGTCGCAAATTTATTTTGATAACCGCGACTGGCCCGGCAACAATATAAAATACTGGCGGCCGCAAACTACGGATGGCAAATGGCGCTGGATTATGTTCGATACTGATTTTGGCTTTGGTATTTATAATGATAAAGCGTATCTCGACAATACGTTGCAGTTTGCACTGGCTACCAATGGCCCCGACTGGCCCAATCCGCCCTGGTCAACTTTAATTTTTCGCAAATTACTCGAAAATGAAAAATTCAGGAACAGGTTTATAAATCGCTATGCTGATATATTGAATACCACTTTCAAACCTGCACATGTAATTGCATTAATTGATAGCATGGCGTCGGCAATTGAACCTGAAATTCCGCGACAGAATGCACGCTGGAGCGCACCCGATGTTTCATTTTGGCAGCAGAATATTGTGAATATGAGAACTTTCGCCACTTACCGTGGTGAAAATGTGAGGAAACATATCAGACAGCAATTTTCCATTCCTGAAGATCATGAAATCACTGTTTCTGTATTGCCTTCCACTGGTGGATTTATAAAACTGAATTCAATCAACGTAGCTGGTGCTTCATGGAAAGGGACTTATTTTGAGGGCGTTCCGATAAAACTAACAGCCAATCCTTACGCAGGATATAAATTCAACAGTTGGGTGGTAAACGACAAAATTTATTACGAAGAGACTATTGAACTCAATATCAATGAGATTTCCACTATCCGCCTGCTTTTGGAAGACTCTGGCGACGACGGCAATTCAGTTGTTTTTAACGAAATAAATTATAATTCTCCGGTTGAAAATGATGCCGGAGACTGGGTTGAACTTTTCAACTGGGGTCGAAACGATCTGGATATTTCGGGCTGGATGTTTAAAGATGACGACGATTTGCACGAATTTATCATTCCGCAGAATACCATTCTGGAAAGTGGCGGTTACCTTGTTTTGTGCCGGAACAGTGAAGATTTTGCGCTGGCACATCCTGATGTTCAGAACTATATGGGCGAATTTAACTTCGGGTTAAGCAGTTCAGGAGACCAAATCCGATTGTTCGATAAGCGCGGGCAACTTGTAGATGTGGTTGATTTTGGCACGGAATTGCCCTGGCCTGAAGAACCAAATGGCGCCGGTGCAACACTTGAACTCCGAAATTATGCCAACGATAACCAGCTGGCAGACTTTTGGAAAGCTTCGCCTGCTTTATTCGGAACTCCGGGAAAAGTAAACGGAATCACAACTGAATCGGCATTTGTAAAAACCAGTACATCCCAAAAAATCCTGAAGGTTTATCCAAATCCATTTACCAGTCAAACACGTATTGAGTTGCAAACAGAGAAAGATGAACCTGTTTCAGTTGCAGTTTATTCGTTGGAAGGAAAGCTGGTTTATGTGGAAAAAACACCGGATAATTACATCGTCTGGAATGGCAAAACCAATGACGGCAGAAAACTGGAACCCGGAATTTATTTTTGCAAAGTACAATGCGGAAATGATGTACTTGTTTCGAAAATAATACTGAATCCCAACTGATAATCAGCTAATTTAAATCTGTTTCTTTTAATATTTTTGTGAAGAAAAGCTTTTTACAATTCACCTGAATGTTGCAGACCTGAAATAATCGACAGGTGCAAAATTGAGCAAATTGCAAGGTGAAAATTCAAACTTTTGGGCGAATTGGCTGTTTTACTATTCATAAATATTACTATGGGTTTTATAAAAAAAGCTGAACACTTAAAGCGGTATAAAGATCTGGCCTTGCTTCTTATAAAATACGGCAGGTCTGATATTGTTAAACAAATGAATTTGGCAGGGCCTGATATTTCCCGCGAAAATGTGTCTGAATCGAAAGCAGAAAATTTGTCTGAAGATTTGGAAAAACTTGGGCCAACTTATGTCAAACTTGGTCAGTTTCTTTCAACCCGTCCCGATTTTTTGCCACCACAGTATTTAAAAGCTCTTTCGCGGCTTCAGGATAAAGTTAAACCGATACCGGAAGGTGAAGTTGAAGAAATTATTACGTCAGAACTGGGAATCAGAATTTCAAAAGCTTTTGATTATTTTGAAACGGTGCCAATGGCATCGGCATCAATCGGGCAGGTACATTTTGCCAATTTACGGGGAGGAAAACCAGTTGCCGTAAAAATTCAGCGCCCGCATATTCGCGAGCAGATTTTCAATGATTTGGATGCATTTGAAGAAATTGCCGAATTTCTTGAAAAAAATACCGATTTGGGCAAACAACTCATGCTCCAGGCAACACTGAAAGAATTTCGAAAAGCAATGTTGCAGGAGTTGGATTACTGGCAGGAAGCACAGAATCTCATTCATTTGGAGAAAAACCTGCAGGAATTCGATAAAATTGTGGTTCCCCTGCCGGTGAAGGATTATGTGAGTTCGCGCGTGCTTACCATGGATTATGTAAAAGGTAAAAACGTAAATAAATTAACGCCGCTCGGGCAAATTGATATTGATGGAAAAGTTCTGGCGGAACAGCTGTTTAAAGCATATTTAAAGCAGATTTTAATCGACGGGTTTTATCATGCCGACCCGCATCCGGGTAATATTTACATCACCGACACAGGAAAACTGGCTTTGCTCGACCTTGGAATGGTTGCCCACGTTTCGGAAAAATTGAAAGCCAAACTAATTCGTATGCTTATCGCAATCAGCGAAGGAGATGGTGAAAAAGCCGCTGAATATGCCCTTAAAATTGGAAAGAAGGAACAGCTGGCCAACGAAGATGTTTTTATTCGGCAAGTGAATGAAATTGTTACCAAAACTCATGATAACACATTGAAATATATTGAAGTAGGAAGGTTGGTGCTGGAGATGACCAAAATTTCTGCGGTTAATGGAATTCGCCTGCCCGACGAAATTGTGATGCTGGGAAAAACCCTGCTGAACCTGGATAAAGCAGGCCGAACTCTGGATGCCAATTTCGATCCGAATGCTTCGTTGCGGCGCAATGCTGCCCTGCTAATGCAGGAACGTATGAGGAAAAGCTTTTCTCCCGGAAACTTTTATGAAGCATTGCTCGACTCTAAAAATCTTATCGAAAATCTTCCCGGCAGCGCTAATAAAATTATGGAATCTCTGGCGAACAACCGATTTACAATACGGGCTAAAATGGTTGATGAGAAATTTTTTATTTCCGGTTTAAAGGAAGCAGCCAACCGTTTAACCATTGGTTTGGTGCTGGCAGCGTTGATTATTGGGGCGGCATTGCTTATGCAGGTAAAAAGTTCATTCAACATTTTGGGTTATCCCGGACTTGCTATTATTCTGTTTTTGTTAGCAGCCGTTGGCGGTTTTGTATTGGTTTTCAGGGCAATATTTAAAGACAAGAATTAATCAATTCCGACTAATTTCAAAAAAAAGATCCCGTTTAATAATTATCCAACCATTGTCATATCGCGGTAACGGGCTTTCACAATCAGAAAAATTCCATACATGGCTAATCCGATAGCTACCAGCGATAATATAATTGTACCAAAATTATTCTGAAGAAAACTAAAAGCATCTTTTGTACCACCGGCTTTTTCAGAACTGGAAAAGAATGCAGCTTTGTATGTCAGGAATGCAATTACACCCACAACGATTCCGCGTGCTGTGTAACCTACTTTGCCGAAAGTAAGTACTGCTTTTTGTGCTTTTTGCGGAAGTCCCTGTTCTTTAATTTTTTCTTTAAATTTTCCGGAATAGGCCCTGAACATCTGGTACAATGCCTTTCCAAGAAAAACAGTGGCTATTATGGCAACCAGAATCTGTCCGAATGAATGGCTTAAAGCTTTGGCAACCAAAGATTCCTGGCTGCCGCCTGAACCGCTGCCCGATCCTCCTCCTGACCCGATAAGAATCTGGATAGCAGAAAAAGCAAGCAGTCCATATAAAACACCACTTGAAAAGTAGCCTATTCGTCTGGCAATACCTTTGGCATCCGTACCTTTATCTTCCGGGTCTTTAAATGCCTGGTAAAAACGCCAGAAAACATACGATACCAATCCGAATTGCAGTAATAGCAAGTAAAATTGAACCAAAGGTACTGCCTGATAAGTACTTCAGAGCATCACTGCTGTCGGATTTTGACCCGCCACGTCCAATGGCTGCCATAAATGTGAGCGCTCCAATTAATGTGTATACAAAACCTTTTGAAGCAATACCAAATCGTGCTACTTTTTCCTTTTTCTCTTCCATAATTTATAATAATATTTTAGCCTGATTAATAAGCTTTAACATTGATGAATACTAATTATAAAACCCATTTTGCAGTTGGAAAGTTTAGCACATAAACAATTTCATATAAAATATACCTGGAAAATACAGGTGGGAAAAACACTTTTTTTGTTGTTGCAAAGCCGTTAAAACCATGTAAAAGAATGAACAAAACCGGAATCAGGTGTTTTTATTAATTGAATAATGAACATTGGATTTTTCAGGTAAAACTATTCATTTTGAAATTTTTTCCGGAATGATTTTTTTTCCTGAATTGTAAATCTTTTGGTATTACTGAAATGGTTTTCATGAGTAACTGGCTTGGAGCATTTAATATGTTATTTCAATGAAGAGGTTACAGGTTTTATAAACAATTGTTGGTGTGAAACAGAATTTTAATAAAGAATACTGGCAGACTGTTTGGGAGAAATTTAAGGCCGGCGACAGACAGGCTTTCGAAACAATATACAATGAATTTATTAATGCGTTATATGCGTACGGCTCGAAAATAACATCAGATAGACATTTACTGGAAGATGCTATTCAGGATTTATTTGTTGATATATACACATACGGAAAAAGTTTACGGCAACCCGAATATCTGGAATATTATCTTTTTAAAACCCTGAAAAATATATTAATAAAAAAATTCAAAGAAAATAAAAAGTTCAGCAGCAGCGAGAAATTAAGCTTTCATTTAACCTTCCCCGTTGAAGAAACAGATGAAGATGAACTGAATCACGACAAACAGTTTCAACTGTTGCAGCAGGAAATGAAAAATCTGGATAAAAAGAAACGCGAAATACTGTTTCTGAAATTCAACAGTGGATTAACCTACAATGAAATTGGTAAATTGCTCAATGTAAAACCTGATACAGTTAAAAAACAGGTGCAGCGATTGCTGCTTTATTTCCAGAAAAAGTTTGCTGAAACATCAAACGGAAAATAAATTTTAAAAGTTTTTCATTTTTTTATGTCCCCTTTTTATAATTTCCTTCTCTTATTATCGAATTAAATTTTTATTAATGGATGTTTTTGAAAAATTGATAGAAAATCCGCTTTTTTTTAAATGGATTTATTTTCCAACAGAAGATATTGAATCCTACTGGGGAGAATATTTAATTCATAATCCGGAAAATGCAGAAAAAATCCTTGAATTTAAAAGACTGTTTCAAAAGCAAATGAAATACAGGGATGATCAGTTAAACGACCGTGATAAAAAAAGACTGGCTCAATCAATTTATCGAAAACTGGAAGAAGCTGACAGAAAAAAAAAGCGATCATTTAAAATAACGCGGTTTATAAAATATGCCGCTGTAGCACTTCTGTTTTTTACAATCGGCAGTATCGCAGTTTATCTGTTCCTCGATCATCAGAATACTCTAATATTTGCTGATAATTCCCTGCCATTGAATGCACAAAACCCGGTTCTGATTATTGACGGTTCACAAAAGATTAATTTGAATCAGGGAAAGTCAGAGCTGGATTATTCGGGCGAAGATGAAATTGTAATCGATAAGCAAAAAATGCTGAATAAAAAAAAGCAACCGAAGGTTCCTGAAATGAATACGCTGGTAATTCCTTACGGAAATCATTCGGTTATTACCTTGTCTGATGGTTCGCAGGTGTGGCTAAATGCCGGCAGCCGGTTAATATATCCGTCGGAATTTACATATAAAACCCGGGAAGTTTATCTGGTAGGAGAAGCCTATTTTGAGGTGCAGAAAAATGAGAAGCAACCTTTTGTTGTAAAAACAAGTGATATTGAAATAAATGTTTTAGGAACTCATTTTAATGTTTCAGCTTATCCTGAAGATCTTTCAATACAAACTGTTTTGGCTGAAGGAAGTGTCGAGATTAGTTCATTAAATTCGGGAAGAGCCCAAAGAAACATAGTTTTGGAACCCGGACAAATGGGATACTTCCAAAAGCAAAACAAAGAAACCAAAGTCTATGAAGTGGAAGTGGAGGAATATATTTTATGGACGCAGGGATTACTCAGTTTTTCAAATACCGATATCAGTCGTGTTATTAAGAAACTTGAACGGTATTACAGCGTAAAAATTCAATTTGAAGATCCGATGAATGGTTCTGTGGAAATTACCGGGAAACTGGATGTAACAAAAGATATTACCGTGGTGTTTGAATATCTTTCCAGATTAACAGGTTTTCAATTTGAAAAAATAGGAGAACGCCAGTATGTTATAAAATAGAAAACCGGAAAATGGTGGCACATTTCCCGGTTGGATTAATTAATACCTTCTTAAAGTATTTATTAATATTTAACAAAACAAATTTATGAAAAAAAAGTGGTTAATGAATTCCCGTAATCCGGGAATTGTAAAAAAAGCAATGCGAATTATGCGTATTACAATTGTTCTCATTTTAGGAATAGTTTTGACGGCCCATGCAGAAAGTTATTCGCAGGCAACAAAACTTGACGTGAAGCTGGAGAATCGCTCCGTACGCGATGTGATGAAGTTTATTGAAGAAAACAGCGAATATGTTTTTCTTTATAAAACTGAAGATGTGGATGTAAATAAAAAAGTAGACGTCAACCTGCAGGATGCCACTATTCAGGAAATATTAGATGAGGTTTTAGAAGGAGAAAATGTTCAATATGATGTTTTCGACAGACAAATCCTTATCCGAAAAGTACCGGAACAGATCCGACAGCAACAACAACAACCCGGACGAAAAAATATTACAGGAGTTGTTTCTGATAAAGATGGTTTGGGGCTGCCCGGTGTTTCAGTCATCGTGACAGGTACTTCAACCGGCACCGTTACAAACGAAGACGGTGAATTTAATTTGTCAATTCCGGCAGATGCAGAAACATTGCAGTTTTCTTTTGTGGGAATGAAAACTCAGGAACTGCCAATTGCCGGAAAAACTGTTTTTACAGTTACCATGAACGAAGATATTGTTGGAATGGAAGAGGTAGTGGTTGTAGGTTACGGTACCGAAAAGAAACGCGATTTAACAGGTGCTATCAGCACTATTTCAGGAGAAACCATCAATAAAATACCTGCAACAAACTTTCTGCAAAACCTGCAGGGACAAACTACCGGATTACAGGTTTCAAATAGTGGCGGACAAGCCGGGGCTTCTTCGCGTATTCGTATTCGGGGGATCAATTCAATTTCTTCAAGTACCGATCCCCTTTGGGTTATCGATGGATTGATAATGTCATCCGGCGATTTTGAAACTTTAAATCCTGCTGATATTCAGTCGGTAGAAGTATTGAAAGATGCTGCTGCCACTGCAATTTACGGTTCACGGGGTTCAAATGGAGTAATAATAGTTACCACAAAAAGAGGTACAACTTCGGAAACCCGGACGAATATTTCAGTAGTTACAGGAGTAACCGATTTAACCCGGAAACCGGAAGATATTGGTTACCTGAATACGGCTGAATTTTTCGACATGATGGACAGGGCAAGAGCGAATACCGGCGATTACGAGCCTTTCGATCCCAATAAAGATGTGATTCAAACCAATTATCTTTTATATCCCGATGTTACAGGATTGTCAAGAAGCCAGGCGCTTGCCACAAATACCAACTGGTACGACGAAGTGATGCGAATGGGGAATGCAACCGATATAAACGCTTCTTCTTCGGCACAAAAGGAAAACATGAATTTTTACGTTTCTCTGAATTACCGCAATGAAACAGGAGTTGTTAAAGCAAATGATTTTGAAAGATTAAGCGGTTTGATGAATCTGAATTTCAACGTGACCAAAAACTTTAATGTTGAAACTAAAGTTAATTTATCTTATACCACAAATAATCTGGCCCCTAATAATCCGGTTGCACTTGGTCGCGGAACGGAATCCACAACCACGGGAGGTTTTGCCGGAATGGTTGAGGGTGGTTTGCCCTGGCTTCCTGTTTATAACGAAGATGGTTCATACTGGAATCCTACAACTCCAAACCTTGCCATGCTTTCCGACCCGCTTTACCGGCGCAGTCAGCAGGATCGTTACCGTGCCTTAATGGGCATTGCACTGGAATATGCCATTCCGGGAGTGAAAGGTTTAAAATTAAGGGGAACTGCATCAAGTGATATTACTTACAGCCATTATATTGGATACATGCACCAGGCATTAAATACCCGCGGAGTTTCTGTGGCGAATGATAACGCCTACTTTACAAAAGATTTGGTTTCAAATGTTTATGCACTTTTTAATCGAAATTTCGACAAGCATAGTCTCAATATTAGCACTGGTGTTGAAACACAACGAATTACAGGTTTTACAAGTGAAGTGGCTGGCGAAGAGATAATTGGGCAGTACCAGCAGGTTGGAATTCCGAACAACATCACTGACTTTTTTGTAGGTGCCCGGCCAAACAATGAACACAACCTGATTGGTTATTTCGGACGTGCTTCCTATAATTACGACAGCCGCTATTTGGTAAGTTTGAGCATGCGCCGCGATGGTTCTTCACGTTTCAGTAAGGAAAACCGCTGGGAATTATTCCCTGCAGTTGGTCTGGGGTGGGTGCCAACTTCAGAATCATTCTGGAATGTTTCATTCGTTGATTTTCTGAAGCTTCGCGGAAGTTACGGAAAGACCGGAAACCAGAATATCCCGCTTGTTAATGTCGACTCATATTCAATGACACTTGCAAATCGCTACGGTGATAACGTTTCTGGAGGTACACGTTTGTCAGTGGTTGGTTCCGATGTTACATGGGAAGTTACCAATGCACTCGATTTGGGCGCTGATTTCATGATGTTCGACAACCGGTTATCCGGAACAATTGGGTATTATAAACAGGATATTTCCCGTTTGTTGCTTGCTGTGCCAATTCCAAATTCTGCAGGCTATTCCAGACTTTGGTCGAACATTGGTGATATGACAAACCAGGGGCTTGAATTTAATCTGAATTCTGTAAATGTTCAAACCGATAATTTCAGGTGGGAAACAAGTTTTAACATTACTACCAATAAAAACGAAATAACCAAATTGTCTCCTGATTTGGATAACGAAGGAAAAGGAATTGTGGTTGGACGGAATATTACTCGTACAGGTTCTGAACTGGGAATGTTTTATTTGACTGAATATGCCGGTGTTAATCCGGACAATGGCGTGGAAATGGTTTACGAAATTGATCAGGACGTTTACAAGGAAACCGGGAAAACGATGATTGTGATGGTAAATGGCGAACCAAGGAAAATTCCGGCAAATCCGGCAAATATTTCCAATAACCGGTTTATTCAGGAAGGAAAATCCGGATTGCCCTCTTTCTTTGGAGGATTGGAAAATACCGTCACGTATAAAAACTTCGACCTTAATTTCCTGATTTATTTCCAGGGAGGCAATTATATTCTTGATTATGCTGAAATGGCGCAGTCATATCCAATACTTCGCAACATCAGGAGAGACGCTGTAGTAAATAGTTGGACACCGGAAAACCGCAATGCACAATGGCCCGAGTTACGCTATGAATTTGTTTTCGATTCGTATGATAATGACTGGAACCTGATAGAAGGCGAAACTGCAACTTATTATCAGCCACTTACTACAAAATTTCTTTATAAAGGAGATTACATGCGCCTTAAAAACCTGCAGTTAGGATATACTTTGCCTGGCCGGATTTCCGAAAAATTAAATATTGAATCGGCACGAATTTATTTGCAGGGGACTAATCTTTTTACGGTGACAGGTTATAAAGGGTACGATCCGGATATTACAGGCACAAGCAGTGGTGGTTCTCAGGGTGTAAACCTTACTCAGGGATATGTGCCTCAAAACCTTGATGTTCCGTCAATAAAAACTTATTCAATAGGTGTAAATGTTCAGTTTTAATTTTAAAATAATAATAAGATGAAATCAAGATATAAGTACAAATTAATATTACTGCCCGTTTATATTCTGGGCATGATTTTAGGATTTTCGGCATGTAATGAGGATGAATTTTTTAGCATTGACTATCCGCCGGAATCACCCTGGACAAAACCTTCGGAATTTGAATTTGCAGTGGCCAGCGCCTATAAATTTTCGTTGGGTGGAGAATGGAATTCACCTATTGGTTTCGACAGGTTTACAAGCTATGGAAGCTCCGACGCTGCCCGTAAAATAGAACAGTATTCAGCTGATTATCCTACACTTGAGGTTTACCAGCGTGAAACCGACGGCTACATGCGGGCTGCAACCGATAACTGGAATAACAATTATTCGGCAATTGCAAATATAAATTCGGCACTTTCTTTTATTAACCAGGAAGATTATCCGTTTCCTACCGCGTCGCCTGCCGAAAAAGCTTACCTCAACATTATGAAAGGCGAGCTTATGGCTTTAAGGGCTCATGATTATTTTTCGCTGGTAAAACGCCATGCACCCGATTATACTCCGGGAGGCAGCAACGATGCACGTAAAATTGTTCTTCATACCGAATTAAGCCGGAAATTAGAGGAGTCAAATCAACCATATATTGCAACAGTTCAGGAAGTTTATGATCAGATTGTAAGCGATTTACAAGCTGCAAAAGAATTGCTTCCGGAAGCAACCAGTGGTTTTTATCCTTCATACGATGCGTCGCACATAAATAAATTTGCAGCAGCAGCTCTTCTTGCCCGGGTTTATTTTCAAATGGGCGATTATGAAAAAACCCTTTCAGAGTTAAATTATGTAATTGACCAAAATGGAGGCCGCTATGATTTGTCGGTTAATCCATTCAATGCTTTTTCCTATTCCGAACCCGGAGACAATGGAAAAGAAGAAATCTGGTATCTGGCCTGTTATTCTGTTGGAAACGGAATCGGACCAAAAGATTTCTCCCTTTTCACGAAAGCCCACTACAACGCCCGTAATGGAGGCCGCGGAATTTACTGGAGCCGAATCGGCTGGCACGAACTAGCCCTGTCGCACACCATGCTGAAAAAAATGGGCTGGATGGATGAAAACCTGAACGAAACAGCAGAGGCGCAGGCCGATAAACGTTACAATGAACTTTATTATCGATTCGAACCTTACGTTCCGGGTTTAAGAGATTCAATCCTGGCGCAGACAGGTACCACATTGGGTTATGATACAATTTATGAGGTGAAAGCCGGAATTGATGTTCCAAACGTATGGATTGACAAATATTACCGGGGCACCACAGGTGACAAAGCCGGACAGTGGAGCAATATCCCACTTATTCGTTTGGGCGAACTTTACCTGATGAGAGCTGCTGTGAAATTGAAATTGAACGATGAAAATGGTGCTTTGAACGATTTGAATGCTGTGAGAAACAGGGCCGGAATCGGTAATTTTAACGGAACACTTACTCTGGAAGAAATCTACAATGAGTTTATTAAAGAAATGGCAGGTGAGGGGAAAGAGAATAGTTTCAGAATGGCACTTGAAATGCCAATTCTTCCCGGAGACCGGAATGTGGCTCCAATAAACCCGCCATACGAAGATTTTTACTGGAGACCTTCTCAAAGTGAAGAAGATTTGAATCAGAATTTGTAGTTAATTTGATGATTTTAAAAAGTACATGAAATTTTAATCGATTTGATTTAATTGAATTTCCGATTGAAATTTCATGTTTTTTTTTGTAATTTAATTTGATAATAAGGAAAATACAATGAAAAACAAGTTTTCAGCAGCGCTATTAATCATCATGATGTTTGCGGGTTGCAATTCTGAAAAGAATAAAAAACAAGTGCCCTCGGATGAATTAAATTCTTTAACGAAAGTTGAAAAAAAGGAGGGTTGGAAACTGTTGTTTGACGGAGAAACTTTTAATGGCTGGAGAGGACTTGGAATGGATACAATTCCTTCCAACTGGATTATTGAAGATGGATGTATTAAAAACATAAGCAAAGCGGAAATTGATTCGATTTCCACAAAAGAAAAACCCCCGACAGGTGACTTAATGAGTAAACAAAAATTCGAAAATTTTGAATTATATTTCGAATGGAAGATCAACAAAACCGGTAACAGTGGCATTAAGTATAACGTTTCCGAAGAGATGTCAAATCATTTCGGAGTGGGATATACTGCCGTCGGGTTTGAATATCAGTTACTTGACGACGATGATGTGGCATATGAAAATCTTCACGCATCGCAGTATACCGGTTCCCTTTATGATTTGTTTCCTTCTCAAAACACTCAGCTTAAGCCTGTCGGGGTGTTTAACAGCAGCCGTATTGTTGTTAACGGAAATCATGGCGAACATTGGCTAAACGGAAAAAAAGTGGTGGAATATGATTTTGATTCGGCTGCCATGGATTCTGCTTATCAAAAAAGCAAGTTTCGCGATTTTCCCGATTTCCAGAAAAAACGTGCCGGTCATATCGTTTTGCAGAATCACTCAGACGATGTTTGGTTCAGAAACATAAAAATTCATGAACTTTCCGGTGAATCCGAAAATTAGAATTATGGCAAACCCGGAAAAATTAAATCTTCAAAATATAGTACTGGCCGCACTTTTAACTGTACTATATTCATGCGGACAAATTCAAACCGAATTTTATGTTTCTCCTGCCGGAGACGATGAAAATACAGGAACTGAAGCAAGTCCTTTTTTAACCTTGCAAAAAGCCAAAGAAGCAGTAGCTGACGAAATTGCCGGTGGGACTGAAAAACGTGAAATTCATATTTATTTCAGTGAAGGTGTTTACAATTTCGATGAAACGGTTGTTCTGAATGACGAAGAATTTGCAGAAGGAAACAACACCATTGTTATTTCAGCATTGAACAATGAAAAAGTGGTTTTTACTTCAGGAAAAAAACTGGAAGGTTGGTCAAAGCTGCAGGAAAATATATCCGGTTTGCCTGAAATCGCACAGGGAAAAATTTGGGTAACCGGGATTCCTTCAACATTTAAAAATAAAAATGCCCGGTTTCTGTACACCGGCAATGGCCCGCTAATAAATGCGGTTTCTGGTGATCTGTATACAAATGAAGAAAATGATCCGAACGCCAATGAAGAAACACCATTATCGGCAAAGCAATTAAGTACTTTTGCTTTTCCCGATTCAGCTTTTAGAAACTGGGAAAACATCGGGGATATTGAGGTTATTGTTCGTCCGCACCAGGCATGGGTAATGAATATTTTACCGCTTGATTCCCTGAATTTTGAAACAGGAATTGCAACAACAACAATTCCGGCAACCTACCGGATGACGAAATTAAGTGGTTCGTGGTATAAATATTTGCCCAACCTGTGGATACAAAATGCCATTGATTACCTGGATGAACCGGGCGAATGGGTAATTAATTCGCAGGAAGGCCGCATCTATTACTGGCCACCGGAAAATGAGCCGCAGAATGTTTATTATCCGCTGCTACAGGAAATTATCCGGGTTGAAGGTGATGAAAAAAACAGCGCCGTGATGAAAAATATTCAGTTTAAGGGAATAACTTTCACCGGTGGCGACCGTGATACATGGAATCGTGATGACACCGGGCTGCAGCACGACTGGGCGATGTATGACAAATCGGACGCATTACTGCGCTTTGTTGATGCCGAAAATTGTGTCGTCGATGATTGCAGGTTTGAAAACAGTGGTGGCGGAGGAGTCCGGTTTGATTTTTACTGCCGGAAGAACAAAATTCAAAACAGTGAATTTTCACAACTGGGCGGCACAAGTATTCTTTTTGCCGGTTACGGTCCGGGGAAAAAAAATGTGAACCGGAACAATATAATTGAGAATAATGAAATTCATAATTGCGGCCAAATCTACTGGCATTCCCCTGCAATTTTTATCTGGCAGAGCGGAGGAAATCAGATTTCACACAACCTGGTATACGAAATGCCTTATTCCGGAATTGTTATCAGCGGGCCGCGCCCTCAGTTTTTCAATACCCGGATGAAAGGCTTGCGTGAAAATACAGGCACATTCAATTACAATGAAATAGAGAATTTTGATGTGGACAGTGCCAATTGGGATCGTTTTGAACCCTATGCAAACCGCTGGGACGAAATGATGAAATACCTGTTTGCAAGTGAAAATATTGTTGAATTTAACGAACTGCACCACAATGCACTTCGGATTGATGACGGCAACGGAATCTACCTTTCAGGGACAGGATTGGGCAATGTGGTGCGAAATAATTACCTTCATCACAATACTTCAGTGTGTTTGCATGGAATTATCAGGGCTGATGATCAGGCAAAAGATGTTACCATTATCAATAACGTAATTTACAAATTTACCAACGAAGGTATTAAGGTGAAACATCCGTGTGTGGTACAAAATAATTATATAATTGACTGGGAACCATCGGCATGGAGTAATGGCAGAAAGTATCCGAAACAGTCATTTATTAATATTTCACCGGTGGGGCCTGTAATTGAGGGAACTGTGGTGGAAAAAAATATCTGCTTTGAACCGGAAGGTGATTCGGAACCTTTTTTTACCATGACGATCTATTATCCACTGGGAAAATTAACCAAATACAGTGATGTAGACGTCGATTTTAACTTGTATTACAATGCCGATGCTCCTGAAAATGGAATGAACCAGCTGGTACAATTGCGCGAAAATGGTTTCGACATGAACAGCAGGGTAGCGGATCCGCTTTTTGAAGGTTTTGCAGAGTCAGGGTTTAAGTTGAAACCCAATTCACCGGCTTTGAAAATGGGCATCGAGCAAATCAACATTAAAAATGCAGGACGCATAAAAAACAATGAAACTGAATGAATTGAAAATCAGTAAAAGGTAAAAACAAATGGAAGCGAGCGGGAAAAATAATAAAAGCCGGAGAAAATTTCTGGGCAGTGCTGCAGCAGCGGTTGCCGCATTTTCGGTTTTACCTGCCGGTAAAATTAAAGCTGCTTCAGGATGTGCACCCGAAAATAATTTATCCGTTTTCAATGTTCTGGATTTTGGGATCAGTGGCGACGGCATCACAGTAAATACTTTAGCCTTTCAAAATCTTATTGATAAATGCAGTGCTACCGGTGGGGGTACGGTGTTTTTTCCATCGGGCGATTTTGTTACCGGAACTTTTCAAATCAAAGACAACGTAAATATTTATCTCTCCCCAGGAGCCGCAATTCACGGGAGTACAAAGCAGGAAGATTATAAAAACGGCTGTCTGGTTTATGCAGAAGATGCCAAAAACATCAGTATTACCGGTACCGGAAAAATCAATGGAAACGGTCCTTCATTTTTCGAAAAGTACAAAGCCCCCGATGGCGAAATGAAATTACGGGTGCGCTCGTGGCGACCCGATCGCATGTTCTCTTTTATCCGCTGCCAAAACCTGCTTTTGCAAAGCATTACAATTGAAAAAAGTCCCTGCTGGACTATTCATCCCATCGATTGCAAAGGAGTTGCAATTCTGGGAATTACAATGCTGAACGGAATTTATGAAGAGGACGGGCCAAACACCGACGGAATTAATCCCGATGGATGTTCAAAAGTGAGGATTGCGGACTGTTACCTCGAGTGCGGAGATGATTGTATTGTTTTAAAGGTAACCGAAAAATCAGAAACAAAAATCTGCCGTGATATTGTAGTGACAAACTGCGTATTGCAAACTTCTCAAACTGCTTTAAAAATTGGAACCGAAACTCACGGTGAATTTAGAAATATTACCTTTTCAAATTGCGTTGTTCATGATTCGGGCGGTGGATTTGGCCTGCTGATGCGCGATGGCGGCCTCATAGACGGAATGGTTGTAAATAATATAACAGTGGACTGTACCCATCCAAAACAACAGGACGGGCAGGGAATTTACATCTGGTCAGGCCGCCGTACAGAAGAAACCCCCTGGGGAATGATTAAGAATGTAATTGTTTCGAATATGACCATCAAAGCCGGCGGCGGCATTTTTATTACCGGAGCAAAGGAAAGATATATCGAAGGACTGACACTGGAAAATATTAAAGTTCATGTTACCGGCGGACGAATAACTGAATTGCACGAAAGTCCACCGGATCCGTTTACTGCCTTTGGCCATTTTGTCGCCCCATATGATATTTTTTGCCGCTATGTTAATGATTTGAAACTACGGAATATTCAACTGGTGTGGCCGGAAACCGAGGAAGATAGATTTGGCAGTGCACTGCGTTGCTGGTCGGTAAATGATGTGGAAATTGGTGGTTTTAAGGGACGGCAGTCTTTGCACTCAGCATCACCGGCAATTTCTTTAAAAAATGTAAAGAACGGATTTATTCACAGCTGCGTGGCTCCCGACGGAACCGGAACTATTCTTTATGTTGAAAATTCAGAAAATGTATCGGTAATTGGCAATGAATTCAGCCGTGCCAGCGAATTAATGAAAGCAGGCAATAAAGAAAATAATTCAATTTTTGAAACCGGAAACAGGCTTCCGGTATAACCAAAAACTTTATAAAAATGAAAAATTCAGGTATTCTTTTTAAAATTGTGCTGGTATGTTCTGTTGCTTTGCAGTTTTCCTGTGGTCAAAAAAATACCCAGTCTCAGTTTTCATTCAAACATCATTATATAAATAATGATTTGCCAACCATTGAAGTGACAGGAGTTCAGACGCTTGCCGATTATGACAACGACGGAGATCTGGATATGACAGTAGGCTCAAAACCCAACGGTCTTTATTTGCTGGTAAATAATGGCAGTTCATGGGATACGCAGAAAATCGGAGATGTTCCTTTTACAAGCCTTGGAGCTGTGCCTCTGGATGTAAATGGCGATGGAAAAATGGATGTAGTTAGTGCCGGCGTGTGGTATTTAAATGAAGGCGATAATCATTTTACCATGTATACGTACGATTCGGATATGGGGGAAATCCATGACATTGCTGCAACTGATATCAATGATGACGGAAAAACTGATGTACTTATTGCCGGCGAAACGGTTGGTTTTTTTTGGTACAATGTAAATCCCGTTCCGGGAGAAGCCTGGCAGAAAACTGTAGTTGATAGCGCTCACACCAGCTACAGACCAACTGTTCATGGTGGTTTTTCACCCGACGGAATAGGCGATTTGGATGGTGATGGCGACAAAGATATTTTTATGGCTGTTTCGTGGTTCGAAAACACAAAAGATGGAGCAGAGTGGATAAAACATCCGCTGGAGTATTCCGAGCTTTTTCAGGGAAAATTGCCCTGGGGAAAATCTACAAGAAGTGTAATTGTTGATATTGACAGCGATGGCGACAATGATATTGTTTTTAGCTCCTGCGATGATATTGATGCCAAAATTGGTATTATTGAAAATGTGAATGGAGACGGAACGGAATGGAAAATGAATCTCTTACCACAAACAGCCGAAGGTCGCAGGTGCTCGTTACATGCGCTTCGTGTTGCTGATTTCAACCAGGACGGTTACCTGGATATCTTTACCGTTGATCAGGAGGATATGATGAAAGCAGATACATTGCTGCATTCGCCCCGTTGGTTTGTGTACACCAATACAGGAAATGGCTGGGAAGAACAGGTTTTGTTTGACATCGGTATTGGAGGGCATGATATTATTACCGGCGATGTGGATGGCGACGGCGATATCGACCTAGTGAGCAAAGTGTGGAAACCCTGGAAAAAAAGTTCCAACAATGGAAAATCTCATGCCGATTTTATTGAAAACCTAACGATTAATTAATTCGAAATTAATACTCCCGCAGTCCGCGTTCAATATATTCCATTTGCCATATTTTGAATAATTCGGAATCTGTGGGAATATGCTGAGGTTCTTTTTCCCTGATGGAATTCATTTCATGGGTTTTATTTAGATCCGTGGAACAGGATTTAAAACCATTTTCCCGGGAGATAAAAAATGTTTTGCCGGCCAGTTTTAATGCTTTACAATTGTTTTCTGCAGGTTTATTTTCTGAAATCCGCAATGTTTTATAATGAATGCCATCCTTTACCAATTCCCGGATATATCCTTTTTCTGTAATGAATTCGCCGGGAGCTGAAAGAACTGAGGCCACCTGTTTTTGAAATCCGGCTTTTTGAAAACGGTTTTTAAACCAGAACGAACAATAATTAATCCCGATATCCGGTTTTTGCTCCTGTGCGATAATCCAGGATTTCAAGCGCTGCAAGTTCTGATTCCAATACTACCGGTTGTTCGGCTGGAATAAAGGTGTATTTTCGTTTTAAAAGTTTAGGGGCATTGTACTTCGTCAGGCGCAACTGGTGCAGGTTCAGATTGGTAACTCCGGCATTTATAATTTCGGGCAGCAGTTTTTTAAGCCGTTCCTTTTCTTCGGGCACAGCCGGAATCTCAATGGTTATATTTGGAATGATGCCCTGGGCAAGTTTTATTTTACCGGTTTTATAACCGGTAGCGCCAATGTCGAAACGGATTTCATTTAATCCGGCTGCTGCCAGTTGTTCAAATTTCTTTTGATCGGCCAGAATTCCATTGGTGTACATCCAGGTATAAATATCCGGCGAACAACTTTTCCTTATCTCTTTCAGGTATTCAAGCGTGCGATCGAAGAACAGCAAAGGTTCGCCGCCACTGAAACTGACCCCCTTAAATTTGAAAAAGTTAATGTATTCGGCATACATTTCAGGGGTTTCAAAACTAAAACTTTGAGTAGCCGGAAGTTCATCTTTTTGCTGCGA
Source organism: uncultured Prolixibacteraceae bacterium (assembly GCA_963771595.1). Classification (GTDB taxonomy): domain Bacteria; phylum Bacteroidota; class Bacteroidia; order Bacteroidales; family Prolixibacteraceae; genus CAVYUC01. The sequence continues at coordinate 450,270 of CAVYUC010000012.1, forward strand.
TGTGGGACAGTAAAAACAAGCGGCATTGCATTTTCCGGTAATAAACAGGCAACTCCAGGCTCCGGCACCACAAATTTTGCATCCGTTTGAAAGTTGTTTGTAAAAGGGTTTGGTGTCCTTAAAGCAATTGTTTTCAATTTTATCAATCAGCATCTTACGCCGGTTGAGCAATTTCTGCGAATTGTAAGGATTCAGCCATTTTATCCCGGAGAAACCGGAAAAAGTATGTTGTGTTTTGCTCACCACTTCATTCAGGTAAGCGTCGAATGCATCCATTGTTTTCGAATTAAAAATGAGTATTAAACCGATTGGGTAGGGGATAGAGCAAAAAAATCAGAGTTCTGAATAGATATACAGAAACATAAGCAGTTTTTCTTTACCTGCAAAATGGCAATGTATAAATTTTTAATATGAGTGTTCCTGTCCATATTGGAATTCAGATAAATTTTTCCTGCTCAAAAGTAGGTATTTTTTCAATCAGAAATTCATCTTGTAAAATTATTCGGAACTATTGTTATATCTTGGTTATCAGTAAGAAAAAAGGCAATCCTGCCTTATGCAAAATTGCCTTGTCTTTTTTAGGACCATTTGTACTGTTACGCGGTAACTCCGCCTCCGCCAACATTTTTGCTCCGTTCAATGGACTGGAGTGCAAGGTAATTGTCTCCAAATTTTTTCAGGTTTTCAATTTCGTCATCGTACTGGTCGAAATGTCTTTCTTCCTCTTCCACCAAAGCTTCAAACAGTTTTTTAGAAACTGAATCTGCATTTTCAGAACAAATATTTGCCCATTTGTTGTAATCTTCTGCACTTGATTCTTCCATTTTAGCCGCCAATGCAAGCATTTCCTTTACATCGTGGATGTATTTTACTTCTTCTGCGACTTCCATTTTTACTTCGCCTTTCAGGAACAGAATCCGTTCTGCCAGCCTTTCAACATGCATCATTTCTTCGATAGCCGTTTTTCTGAAAAGATTTGCAAGCAGGTCGTATCCCTGATCGTCGCAGTGAAAATGAAAATACATGTATTGGTGAACGGCGGCCAGTTCATCGGCAACTGCAGCATTTAACAATTCTATACTTTTTTCTTTCATATTGTTGATTTTTGCTTGTTATTATTCATGACGAATTTAACAGTTTTCCAACGAATTTAAAACTTTTGTTCCAAATCTTTCTGAAAAAGGATGTTTTACTGCTATGATATCGTTGTAATTTTCATTTCCCCGGTTACAACGACAGTTTGGTGAAATTGGCTTTTATGGATTCCCATTCCGGTTTCAATACACTGTAATAAATGGTGTCTCGCCTCCGGTTATGTGTCATTAATGTGTGGCTTCTTAATAACCCTTCCTCCATAAATCCCATTCGCAACAGCGCTTTTCGTGCAGCAATGTTTAGTACATCCGTCTTCACTTCCACCCGTTCAAAGTCCAGCTCTTCAAAACAGTATTGCAGCATCAGGAATTTTGCCCGGTCATTGAACCTTTTTCCCCAAAATGATTTCCCAATCCATGTCCATCCTATTTCAATCCGTTTATCCCGCTCCGAGATATTCCCAAAGCTGGTGGAACCTATCAGCAGGTTTTGTTCGGGATCAATAATTGTGAAAGCAAGCCGTTGCCTGGCGCTGGTTTGTTCTACCGCTTCCGAAATCCACTCTTTCAAATTACCGGAAACGGATAAATCACTGGTAAACCACGTCCACATGGAAGCATCATTTGTTAAAGTGAGTAACGAAGAATAATCTTCAGGTTTTACAGGTCTAAGCCTGATTTTATCGGTTTGAAGTTCGATTGTAAAATCCATTTTGCAGTTATAAAATCTGATTTGTTGCAGGCTAAAGTTACAACAGATAAATGGTGGATTTTACCCCAAAATATTTTTATCCAGATAAACAGTGAAGTTAGGGAAGATAAGAAACCGAAGAATATATCACATTATTAAAAAGATGAACTGCGTAATTTGTTAATTAAAGGGATTATTGCTTTCATAATTGTTTGACCATGTAAGCCGGTCTTTAAATTTTAACGAAATGAAAAGGATGAATAAAGAAAAACCATATATCGCCATAGTTTTAAAGCACAGCGTAATTCAGGAAGAATATTGTGAAACATTTGAGAAAGCGGCTGATGTTTTAAAGCATAGCAACAACTCAGGGCAAGCCTATCCAATTGCCATCATTCATGGCGATACAGCTTTTTTTCCTGTGGATGAAGAATCCGGGTTAAAACGGACCAGGCAATTGGAAGACTGGGAAATGATTTTGAAATCGGCAGGAAAGGAATACAACAGAACTGAAACCTTTAAACTTCCCGAATAGATGCTTGAATTTTTCACCCAAAACCGTTGGAATGCACTTTCGTTGAATACGGACAATAAGGCCGCAAGCATAATGGTTACACTATATTTTTTCAACGAAATATCAGACGGTAATATAAGGTGCAATATTACGGTTGATTTCGATGCGGTTAAATATGGAACGCATGATGCGGTTGTATAATTCATCTTTCAAAAAGGCATCTTCAATTCCTTCATCAATATTCGGATTATCATTGATTTCGATGACATACACCTCGCCGTTAATCATTTTCAAATCAACGCCATAAAGTCCGTCGCCAATTAATGAAGCGGCTTTTAAGGCTGTTTTGATTACAATTTCCGGAACATTTTCAACAGGCATGGTTTCCGATTCGCCCCAGTTTTCTTTGTTTTCGGTGCTCCAGTTATAAATCTGCCAGTGATCTTTAGCCATATAATATTTGCAGGCATAAAGCGGGGCCTGATCCAAAACACCAATTCTCCAGTCGTATTCCGAAGGCATGAATTCCTGTGCAATGACCAAATCCGATAAACGGAATAGTTTTTTCAGTGAAGCATTCAGCTCATCCATATCATTCACTTTTTCAACGCCCAGCGAAAAAGCACTGTCGGGTTGTTTTAATACCAGAGGAAAAGTAAGATTTATAGGATTCGATTTCCAGTAATTCGATTTTGAAAGAACGCGTGTTGCAGGTGTTTTTATTTTGTTTTGCCTTAACCGCTCATTCTGAAAAATTTTGTTGGAGCAACGCATAATCGACCACGGATCGTCAATAACCACAAGACCTTCGGCATAAGCAGTGCGTGAAAACTGGTAAGTATGATCGTTTACGCTTGTGGTTTCGCGGATGAAAAGAGCATCGAATTCCGAAAGCTGGTTAAAATCGTCTTTCGTAATAAATTCAATATAAAATCCTGCTTTTTCTGCAGCCTTTTTAAAATTCTGCAAAGCGTCCGAATCCGATGGAGGATTTTTTTCCTTCGGGTTTACCAGGATGGCCAAATCATATTTATAGTTTTTAAAACGTGGCCGGCTAAACCGTTTTTTCGAGAAATAATCGCGTGCAAATTCCTGTATCTTTTCCATATGATCAGGATTCACTTTTTTCAAACTTAGCGGGATCACTTTTTGCACCAGCCACTTTTCCGTTTTTGTGAAATCGATTTGCAGCAGTGGCGCTTCAAAAAGGTGATAAAGTTTTTGTGCCAGCAGGCTGAATTTAGGATCGACCGATTTCCCAAAATAAATAAAAAGGCTCACCTTATTTCCATCTACCTGTTTCAGGCTTTTCTGGATATTGTCTTCAATATATCCCGAAAGTGATCGAATCAACGAGAGGCTCGAAAAATCGCGCAGAGTGGTAACGTTGGGGATAACCCGGTGATCGCGTGCAGCCGCCAGCAGCGATACATAATATCCCATTTTTTGGTACTGGTACGAATTGCTGAGGTTGAAAATCCTGACATTTTTCAACGATTGAAACTCAGGATCAGTCATATAACTGCGCGATGAAACTACTTTTACTCCTTCAATTTCCAGGTTCCAGCTTTTTGGATTTCTAACAATGATAATATTTGAAATGGATTGTTTATCGCTGCTTTCGTCAAGGTGTAAAATCATGCGAAGGCCATCTTCTTTTTTTGAATAATATTCCGGCAACTCCTCTGTAATTTTAAATCCGGCATTTTTATAGTACTGAATAAGCCGGGAATCAGATTTGCTGGCCTCCAGTGAAACACGTTCAAATTTGCCGGCGCGGCCGATATTAACAATTTGTTCGAGGAGGTATTTTCCAATGCCATTGCCCTGGAATTGAGGTGAGACAGCAATAGAAAATAGCCGCAGGGTTTTTGGGTACAAAAAGAGCGTAGCCGATCCCACTTTTTTCGTCTCCTTATGATCAGTAACTTCAGCAATAATCACATGCTGAAAAGGGCTGGAAATGCTGTAACGAATGGCTCTCCGGGTGCTTTGCTGAAATTTTGGGAAACAATCATTTTCCAGTTTTTCCAGAAAATCAAGGTCTCCTGTCGATGATTTTCTAATGGTAACTTTCATGGGTACAGATTAATTCGAAATAATTGAGTGTGTAACAATATCGGGGCAAGGAAATTTCCCTGTTAAAAACAGAAACAATTTTATTCAGAATGCTCACTTTTTTCAACTTAAACGATAAAACCGGTTATTTCCTTTTATAATTAATACAGTTAAAAACATGACCCAAATGTAAATGTTTTTTTAATAGATTATTTATTTGAAGAAAAAAAAATATAATTACTTAAGCATTTGAAAATCAGCTATCGGCACATGTTTAAAAACAGAAATATTTTCTATTATCAGGGAATAAAGGTTTAACTTTTCACAATTGAAATTATTAAAGGGAAAAAACAAAATCCTCCTGCTTTTTTCTTGTGCGAGGTTGTTTTTCGCGTTCCTGTAAACTTTCGGGAAGTTGTTCAATTGTCCCCGGGAAACCAACAGCCATGCATGTTACCGGTTCATATTCATTCGAATCAAGTTTCAGGTAATCTGTAGCTTTTTCTTTGTCGAAACCTCCCATTTGATGGATTTGCATGCCCATCTCAGAAGCCTGAATGGCCATGGAAACATTGGCAGCTCCAATATCGTGCAGTGCTTTGCCATTGGGACGATTTTTATAGTCAAGGTTTTTTTTCATCACCGAAATCATAAGTACCTGTGCATTTTTCGCCCAATCCGGATTTATTCCGGTTAAAATATTTACCACATCCTGAAATTTATTTCTGTTTTCCCGCCGGACATAAAAATAATTCCAGGGTTGTGCGTTTCGTGAAGATGGTGCCCATCGTGCCGCTTCAAAGAGCAATTCAAGCATTTCTTGTGTAACAGGTTTGTCAGAAAATGACCGCGGACTCCAACGTTCTTTTATTGCTTTGTTTAACTGCATGTTTCTGCTGTATTTACTGAGGTTAACAAACAGGAAATAATATAGTTTTTGGTAATTCTCAATAATCATAACTGCTGTTTACCATTAGCAGACATTCAGCCAGATATAAATTTTGCTTTTTGAATAATGTGATATAACAGGTTTATCCTAAAAGTAAATTATTGAAAATGTATTACCTTTGGTAAGGTAATTAAAAAACCAATCTATGAAAAAGATTAACCTTTACGGCAAAATGTTATTGGTGGCAGCATGTCTTTTTTGCTACTCCTGTCAAAAAGATGATGTTCCTGAAGAATCAGGGGAAGAACTTATTCGGACAGATATTTCCGGTGTTGTTCAAAAAGGACCATTTAATGTTGGAACGACAGTTTCAATGTCAGAGCTGAATGAAGATTTATCTCAAACGGGTAAAACCTTTATTACTCAAATTAATTCAGATGACGGATTTTTTGAATTTAAGGGAATTCAGCTGTTCAATCCCATAGTTGAAGTAAAGGCTGATGGATTTTATTTTGATGAAATCAAAGGTACAAATTCAAATGCAAGGCTTACTTTAAACGCAATTGCAGATGTTACGGATAAAACTACCTTAAATGTAAATGTGCTTACCCATTTGGAAAAACCGCGGGTAGAATTCCTTTTGGAAAATGGATATGTATTCAGTGAAGCAAAAACAAAGGCTAAACAGGAAGTATTCAATATATTTTATTTTCAGGATGATGCTACAGATACAGTTGCCTCCGACCTGCTGGATATAACAAAACCCGGCGTTGAAAATGCATGTCTTCTTGCATTGTCTGCAATTGTCCAGGGATACCGGAATGTGGCTGATGTATCTGAACTGCTTACTTATATTGCCAATGATTTAAAAGTGGACGGAACTCTTGACGATAATGAATTACAAACAGATTTGATTAGTCATGCACGAATTATTGATACAGCCAGGGTAATACAAAATGTAAGTGACAAATACAATGGTTTTGGAATGTCAGTTCAAGTTCCGGATTTTGGGAAATACCTGCAACAATTTATTCACACTTCACCTTATGTCCCCGTTAATTTAATCGATTATCCGGAGCAAACCCCGAAAGGGCTTAACATTCTTAATGAGAATAATTCAATCTTTAACAGCGGAATGGAAACCAACTACTCAATGTCTGCTAAAACGTTTCCCGGAATTCCCCTTAAAATCGAGTTATCGGTAATTGAAGGTGAGCTTAACGGAACTGCCGGATGGGCATTTCAGGCTGATAAAATTAATTGGGATGTTCCGGTTTATAATTTTAGCAGCCACAAACAGACTTTTGAACTAATAAATGAAGAGCAGCCATCTGATCTTAAAATCATATTTTTTTCAGGGAATGTAAAAATTCAGATTAAATATATTGAAGGCACAAGGGAACGGACAAGAATTATCACAATAATTTGAGTTTGATTCTTTCCGAAAGAGTAAAATATTACTTTTAAAAATGAGATTATAAAAAAAGAGGCTGTCCGGAAAGACAGCCTCTTTTTTTATAGTCATAATTAACAACCTTCAATATTATCTTTTCCGTATGCCTGTTCGTGAAACCAGCTTAGCGGATGCGAAGTTGGACGCTCAATTGGCATTCCGTAAATACGGTCATTGATAAGTGAGGCTAATACCCCCAGTGCCCGTGATACTCCAAACATAACGGTATAGAAGGTATATTCCTTGATTCCGTAATGATACAAAAGTGAACCACTGTATGCATCAACATTTGGCCATGGGTTTTTAATTTTACCAATTTCTGAAAGTATAGGCGGAACGATGCGGTACAACTGATTGGCCAGGTTAACCATTGGATCGTCCTTGATGTATTTATTGGCAAATTCCTGCTGTGCAGTAAAGCGTGGATCTGTTTTACGCAGTACAGCATGTCCGTATCCCGGAATTACACGGCCTTCTTCCAGCGTTAATTTGATATAATCAGCGACCTGTTTATCCGTTGGAGTTTCCGTATCCAGATATTCCAGCATTTCAAACATCCAGTGAATTACATCCTGGTTAGCAAAACCGTGCAACGGACCGGCAAGACCTGTCATTGCCGCACCATAGGCATAGTAAGGATTGCTTAAAGCAGAACTAACCAAATGCGCAGTATGTGCAGATACATTTCCACCTTCATGATCAGCATGAATTACCATATACAAACGGAACAACCGGCGGATATCTTCTGAATCGAAACCCATCATATGAGCGAGATTTCCTGCCCAGTCCAGCCGCGGATTGGGTTCGATATGATTATCGTTGTGGAAATTTTTCCGGTAAATATAAGCTGCTATGTGTGGTAAACGTGCAATAAGGTTCATCACGTCTTCGTATGTTGCATCCCAGTAAAATTTCTTGTTCACTCCGGCGCGGTATGCTTTCTGGAAGATTGATTCTGTGGCCATTGAAATAATCGCAGCACTGAACTGCGTCATCGGCTTCGAATTTTTCGGCATCGCATCAATTACATCAAAAACATGCTGCGGCACATGCGCACGGGTGGCCCAGTCTTTTGAAATATTGGTAACATCCTCCTCTGAAGGAATTTCGCCGATTAACATCAGGTAGAACAATCCTTCAGGAAGAGGTTCTCCCCCTGGATTTATCCGCGGGAGTTTTTCCTGCAACTCAGGAATTGAATATCCTTTAAAACGGATACCTTCTTCCGGATCGAGTTTTGAAGTGTCGGTAACCAGCAGCGGAATTCCCTTCATGCCTGTAAGCACCTGACCAATTGTTATCTGACCAATTACCTTGTCGGAATGCTCATTTTTAATTTTCTGATATTCTTTAGAGCATTTGCTCGCTTTTTGAAAAAACCTGTACTTAATGTATTCCATTTCTTTATAATTTATATTTTTGATTTTTAAAGGTAATTAATGCATGTTCTTAATAATTTCGTCAGCAAACTCAGCTGTCGAAAGAAGAGTTGCACCTTCCATTTGTGCATATAAATCGGATGTAACTTTTCTCTTTGCAAATACATGTTCCAGGGCATCGTAAACATGTTCAGCAGCTTGATTCCAGCCAATATATTCAAGCAACATGGCCGCAGAAAGTATCAATGAACCGGGATTTGCTTTTCCTGTTCCGGCAATATCTGGCGCTGTTCCGTGTGTGGCCTCAAATATGGCATATCCGTTCAGGTAATTAATATTAGCTCCCGGTGCAATACCAATTCCGCCAACCATGGCTGCCAACTGGTCGGAAATGTAATCCCCATTGAGGTTCATTGTTGCAATTACCGAATGATCGTATGGCCGCAGGAGTGAGTCCTGCAGGAATGCATCAGTAATTACATCTTTGATAATTACTTTTCCGGTTTTTTTTGCTTCATCAAGTGCTTTATCAGCATCCAGTTGCCCTTTCGTGTTTTTCAGGTTTTCATATTGCCGCCAGGTGAATGTTTGACTGCCGAATTCAGCTTCTGCAAGATTATATCCCCAGATTTTAAAAGCACCTTCTGTGTACTTCATAATATTGCCTTTATGAACAAGGGTTACAGAAGGTAAATTCCGCTGAACGGCATATTTTATGGCAGCTCTTATTAATCGTTCAGAGCCTTCTTTTGAAACAGGTTTAATTCCAAACGATGAAGATTCAGGAAAACGGATTTTATCCACACCCATTTCCCCGATTAAAAAATCCTTTAGTTTATTGGCATTTACTTCGCCGGCCATATATTCAATTCCCGCATAAATATCTTCAGTATTTTCGCGAAAAATGTGCATATCAACCAGCGACGGATAACGAATGGGCGAGGGGACGCCTTTAAACCAGCGCACCGGGCGCAGGCAAACAAACAAATCGAGTGTTTGACGCAGCGCCACATTCAGCGAACGGATTCCTTCGCCCACCGGTGTTTGCAACGGCCCTTTTATACCGATTAAATGTTCCTTAAAAGCATCTATTGTTTCTTCAGGAAGGTAGTTTCCGGTTTTGCGAAAGGCTTTTTCTCCGGCCAGAACTTCCTGCCATTCGATTTTTTTTGATCCGCCAAAAGCTTTATTTACAGCGGCATCGATAACTTTTTGCGAAGGCAGCGTAATATCCTTTCCAATCCCATCACCTTCTATGAATGGTACTACAGGATGATCGGAAACTACCAGCTGCCCGTTTAATATTTTCGTTTTATCTGTCATCGATTTTTCTGTTAAGCCTAAAATAATGAAATTCTTTGGTTTGACTTAAAAATCTGCTAATTTAATTTTATTCTGAGATTATCATTCAAAGCTTCCAGAAATCCTTCAGTGGTGAGATAATGTTCTTCCTTTAAATCTTTACCATGAATAATCAAAGCTAAATCCTTTGTCATTTTACCCGATTCAACGGTTTCAATACACACTTGTTCAAGGGTATTGGCAAAATTTATCAGTTCCTGGTTATCATCAAGACGGCCGCGGAATTCCAACCCTCTTGTCCAGGCAAAAATAGATGCTATTGGATTGGTGGAAGTCGGATTTCCCTGTTGATGTTGTCTGAAATGGCGTGTTACAGTACCATGTGCAGCTTCTGCTTCCATCGTTTTTCCATCGGCTGTTATTAGTGTCGATGTCATTAATCCAAGTGACCCAAATCCTTGAGCCACCGTGTCACTTTGTACATCGCCATCGTAATTTTTGCACGCCCACACATATCCGCCTTCCCATTTCATGGCAGCTGCAACCATGTCGTCTATCAAACGGTGTTCGTAAGTAATGCCAAGTTCCGCAAACTTTTCTTTGTATTCATTCTCGTAAATTTCTTCAAAAATATCCTTAAACCGTCCGTCATATTTCTTCAGAATGGTATTTTTTGTTGACATGTACAACGGCCATTCTTTCAAAATCGCTTGGTTCATACATGCACGGGCAAAACCACGAATTGATTCGTCGGTATTGTACATGGCCATTGCCACTCCGTCGCCTTCAAAATCGTAAACATTGAATGATGACGGTTCACGGCCATCTTCGGGAGTAAAAATGATGGTAAGTTTTCCTTTTCCTTTTGTAACAAAATCGGTGGCGCGGTATTGGTCACCAAAAGCATGACGGCCGATGCAGATCGGTTTCTTCCATCCGGGAACCAGACGTGGAATATTTTTGATAAGAATGGGTTCGCGGAAAACGGTTCCTCCAAGGATGTTCCGGATAGTTCCGTTTGGCGATTTCCACATGTGTTTTAATCCGAATTCTTTCACCCTGACTTCATCGGGTGTGATGGTGGCGCATTTTACGCCAACTCCGTATTTTTTAATTGCAATTGCCGAATCAATGGTTACCTGATCATCGGTAGCATCGCGGTTTTCCATTCCCAAATCGTAATATTTTAAATCGATATCGAGATATGGCAAGATTAATTTTTGTTTAATAAAATCCCAGATTACCCGCGTCATTTCGTCGCCATCGAGCTCTACAACCGGGTTTTGTACTTTGATCTTCTGCATGTTAACTATTTTTTATTTGTTTATGTTTTATGATGAACCGGTAACCAATATTTTACCCGCTGCATCTTTTAATTAATGCACATTAATTTTGTACGAATGAATCCCTTGGAACAAATCGCAATAAATTACAGTTGAAATTACTTGTTGCGCTTTCTTATCAGGTTGAGTGCCGAGCCTGCTTTAAACCATTCTATCTGTTGTTCATTGTACGTGTGGTTCAGTTTTATTTTATCTTTTGAACCGTCGGAATGAACAACTTCAAGAGTTAAAGGCCTTCCTTTTGAAAATTCAGTCAAATCAATAAAATTAAACGTATCGTCTTCCTGAATTAAATCATAATCATTTTCATTATCAAAAGTCAGCGCCAGCATTCCCTGTTTTTTAAGGTTGGTTTCATGAATTCGGGCAAACGATTTTACGATAACTGCCTTAACTCCAAGGTGCCGTGGTTCCATGGCGGCATGTTCGCGCGATGACCCTTCGCCATAATTGTGGTCGCCGACAACAACTGTCGGAATTCCCAATTTTTTATATTCCCGCTGAACTTTCGGCACTTCGTCATCCGCTTTGGTTACCTGGTTCTTCACTGAATTTGTTTCACTGTTGAATGCATTTACGGCACCAATCAGCATGTTATTGGAAATATTATCGAGGTGACCGCGGTAACGTAACCATGGACCAGCCATCGAAATATGATCGGTGGTGCATTTTCCAAGTGCTTTTATCAGCAGTCTGGCGCCGGTAATATTTTTGCCATTCCAGGGTTCAAATGGCGATAACAACTGCAGCCGTTTCGATTCGGGTGAAACAACCACTTCAACTGTTGAACCATCTTCGGCAGGCGCCTGATAACCCGGATCATTCACATCAAAACCTTTAATGGGCAATTCATATCCCGAAGGAGGTGTCAGTTTAAACTCTTCACCATTATCACTTTTAAGTGAATCAGTTAACGGGTTAAAATCGAGACGACCAGCGATGGCCAGCGCTGTAACCAGTTCGGGCGAAGTAACAAAAGCATGTGTATTTGGATTTCCGTCGGCACGTTTCGAAAAGTTGCGGTTAAACGAATGTACAATGGTATTTTTTTCTTTTTTGTCGGCTCCCTCGCGGGCCCACTGGCCAATGCACGGTCCGCAGGCATTGGCAAAAACTTTGCCTCCCATTTTCTCGAAAACATCAATAAAACCGTCACGTTCAATGGTGAAACGAACTTGTTCGGAACCTGGTGTTATGGTAAATTCTGATTTTGTTTTCAGTCCTTTATCCACAGCCTGCAAAGCAACCGATGATGCACGGGAAATATCTTCGTAGGAAGAATTGGTGCAGCTTCCGATTAATCCCACCGAAATATTCACCGGCCAGTTATTTTCCTTCGCTCTTTCCTTCATTTTTGAGACCGGAGTTGCCAGGTCGGGAGTAAATGGCCCGTTTATATGTGGCTCCAGTTCCGAAAGATTAATTTCAATCAACTGGTCGTAATACAAATCGGGATTTTCAATCACCTCCGGATCGGCACAAAGCACTTCTTTAATTTTGCCTGCCATTTCAGCAACTTCTGAGCGGCCGGTGGCTTTCAGGTAGCGTTTCATGCTTTCATCGAAAGCAAACAAACTTGTTGTGGCACCAACCTCGGCGCCCATATTACAAATGGTTCCTTTTCCGGTTGCCGATATCGATTCGGCGCCTTCTCCGAAATATTCAATAATTGCTCCTGTTCCGCCTTTAACGGTGAGTATTCCGGCAACTTTCAGAATAATATCTTTTGGTGCGGCCCATCCACTTAGTTTTCCTGTAAGTTTAACGCCAATGAGTTTTGGCATCTTTAATTCCCATGGCATTCCAGCCATAACATCCACTGCATCGGCACCGCCAACTCCAATGGCAACCATTCCCAAACCTCCGGCGTTGGGGGTATGCGAATCGGTTCCTATCATCATTCCTCCCGGAAATGAATAGTTTTCCAAAACTACCTGGTGAATTATTCCCGCTCCGGGTTTCCAGAAACCAATTCCGTATTTGTTGGAAACGGATTCCAGAAAATCATATACTTCTTTATTCAGATTTTTGGCGATTCCCAAATCATGTTTGCCCTCTGTCTGTGCCTGAATCAAATGGTCGCAATGCACTGTTGACGGAACTGCGGCTGTTTTCTTCCCTGAATTCATAAACTGAAGCAACGCCATTTGCGCAGTTGCATCCTGCATTGCCACTCTGTCAGGGGCAAAATCAACATAAGCATTTCCCCGTTCAAAAACTTCAAGTTGCTCTGGTTCAAACAAATGGGAATAAAGAATTTTTTCCGCATAAGTCATGGGGCGGTTCAGCTTTTTTTTCGCTTTTTTTACCCGCTCCGGTAATTCTGAATAAATTTTCTCAATCAGTTCTAAATCAAACATATTCTGTATATTTTATTCTATTGAATTTGCACTGGAATGTCACAAAAATTAACAAAAAGAATCATTAAAAGTTGCACCATTATTTCGTATTTTTCCTTTAAGGACGCTAAATATATAGATAATTACATTATTCGAAAGTATAACATGTGTTAATATAGAATGATTTTAAAGATGGGTCCGGAAAAATTCCAAAATTTTGATTGCAGTCCGGCATGAATTCTTAACCATGTATCATGATGTGCCCCAATGAAAACAGCGGATTGTAAACTTCACATTTATAATTAAGCTGCAGTTTCAATTCCGGAATGGGCAGAAAATAGCTGTACATTATTCAGCCTCGCCGGAAGTATGAAATTTAATTCCTACGAAAAAGATTAAAAGGAAAGTATTATGGTTTTTAAAATAACACTCAGCAAAAATAAAATTACATTAATTGAATTTTCTTTCGTTTTTGAGGATTTGAGAAAAGCCGAAGGTAAATATTTCACGCTGTGGGGTTTAAAAATTTACCCGCTGAATGTCGCCGTAAACCCTTAGTTTCGGATGATCGACAAAAGCACGATACTGATAAGTTTTTCCCGGCTTTCCTGGATTTAATTCCGTGCTGAAAATTCCGGTGGAAAGTATTGTTTTTGTTGGCGTTTCCTGCCATTCATCGGAATATAATTCTTCTACAAAACCAGCATATTCCCGAAATTCAAATCCGGCTTTTAACTCACTGGCATCACCTGTGTTTAAAAGTTCACCTTTTAAAACCAGTTTCGGTGATTTTTCACCGGTTATTTCTGCATCCAGGGTAACTACTGCCGGAGGCTGAAGTGCAGATTCAGCATTTGTAATTTTCAGCACTACCGGATTTGGCCATTTGTGGTTGTTGTAAATCCGCTGGGCGCGAACGCACGAAACGTGAACTCCGTCATCCTTTTGTTCGAAGTATGTGGCGGCATCAGATTCCGGCTGGTATTCCACCAATTCGCCGGCGTGACCTAAAACACTTACCGTCGAATTATCATTTATCTGCACCGATTTAATGATGAACTCTTTTCTTGTTCCCCGTTCCCAATCCGGAATTTTGGTCAGGAAAGCGTAAAGCGTTTTTTCTGCCGGATTCCACGTAAACCAGATGTTCTCTTCGTTGGGAAGAATCCACGGGATCACTTTTTCAATTGCCTCGCCGTTAATAAAATTCCATGCTGCCATTTCCCGGAGATTGGCTTCTTGTGCTTTAGGCAGTTGGCCATTGGGTTTTGGTCCCACATTCAAAAGTAAATTTCCACCTTTGGCGCGTGTTTCAATCAAAATTTCAATCAACCGTGTACCGGATTTATATGTTTCGTTTGTTGGTTTGTAAGCCCATTGTGTTCCCATGGTAATGCAGGCTTCCCAAGGCTCGTCCGAAGTAATTCCCAGTACGGTTTGTTCGGGTGTTTTAATTGCGCCGCGTGTAACAACAATATCCGGCTGCAGTTCCCAAACCACTTTTTTGCATTTTTCCTGCAGCGGGCCTTCGCCACCATCAAAAAAAATGATATCGATATCGCCATAATTTGTCATTAATTCCGTGCATTGCAACTCCACCAGTTTAAGATAATCATTCATAATATTTTCGGGAATTGGATCGGTAAAACGGCGGCGCACCTGTAGCCCGTTTTTAAAAAGAAAATTGAAATCTTCAGGCGAATAATAAAAACCAACGGCAAGACCGGCATTGCGTGTAGCTTCAGCATATTCTTGAAGTAAATCTTTGTGATATGGGGTATTCATAATATTAAAATCGGTAGTTTGTGTATCCCACATACAAAATCCGGAGTGGTGTTTTGTGGTGAAAACGATGTATTTCATTCCGGCCAGTTTTGCAAGAGTAGCAATTTCCGCCGGGTTATAATCTTTTGGATTGAAAGTTTTTGGTAGCTCGTTTATGTAGCGGTTGAGATAATCTTCGGACGCTCCGGCCATTGAATGGCTGATTACAACTCCCAGCTGGCTGTCGAAACTAAAGTGAATGAACATTCCAAATCCCAACTCTTTAAAACGTTCCAGTTGTTCGGGTTTATTCAGGTTTAAAAATTCCGGGTCTTCCTGAAATTGAGCAAAAGTGGAATGAAAAACCGAAACAAACAGCACGAGAAGTATAAATTTTTTCATGGTTGAGCTTGTATTTATTGTTTAGTCAGCCTTTATAATTGAGCCTGTTTCAAATTTACCTTTTTTCCCGATCTAAAAGATGAAATTTTTGACAGTTTTTTCAATGATGAAAAATATTTATACTTAAATATAAAGTTTAAATGCTGATAATCATTTTGTTGATGTGTTTTGTTTAATATTTTAATCACTTTAAATAAACAAAATACTTTTTGGTCTGTTTCACTCCTTGATAATGTTTGAAAAAGATACAAGTAAAAAGTAAATGAATTATGAAAACCGACTTAATATTTAGCAAACTTAATGGCAATAATGGAATGAACGGCAATGGACGACATTTGCACGAAGGAACAAACGGGCATGATGTAATTGGCGATAACCACATTGCAACTTCGTTTGAAACGCCTTTGCGGGAAGATGCGTTTGATTTACCCGATGAAATTAAAATGGATGTAGTTGAAGGAAAATTCCGCGATATTTTAGAAATAATAGGACTGGATTTAACAGACGACAGCTTGAAAGGAACGCCGGCTCGCGTAGCCAAAATGTTTGTAAAAGAAATTTTTTATGGCCTGAATCCTGACAATAAACCCGAAGTTTCAATTTTTGAAAATAAATTCAACTACCGCGAAATGCTGGTTGAAAAGGATATCAACGTAAATTCAACCTGCGAGCATCATTTATTGCCGGTATTTGGGAAAGCACATGTTGCATATTTTGCCCATGATCATGTAATCGGATTGTCGAAAATAAACCGTATTGTGGATTATTTTTCGCGGCGGCCGCAGGTTCAGGAGCGGCTGACGGTGCAAATTGCAAACGAGTTAAAAAAGGTTTTGAACACCGAAGATGTGGCCGTAGTTATCGATGCCAAACATATGTGCGTCTCTTCCCGCGGAATCCATGATGAAAAAAGCAGCACGGTAACTGCCGAATATTCAGGGAAGTTTAAAGATGTGGCTGTTCGAGCTGAATTTTTAAAATACCTGGACTTAAAATAATAATTTTTAAAGCTGAATTGTTCCGCCTGAATTTCTCTTTAGTCAATTTTTAACACCTGTAAAACAGAATGTTAGTTCCTGTTTTTACCGAGTTTTGTTTCAGGAATAATTTTTTCAGGGAGTAATTCGGCAAGCGCCATACAAAAATTGGCAACAGGTGTGTTCCAGTATTCGGTAGTATTCCACTGAGCTTTGCCGGCTAAATCAACATGAGGCGAATCATCAATATTACCAATAAATCCAGCCATAAAACCACCAATTGTAGTTCCCAGAAAGCGGCTGTGCGGCATCGGATTATTATAACCAACTCCCGAAATAAATGAAACATTAAAATTGTTAAAACCCAACGCCCGGTAAATCTGGTTCCAGGCAACTTCTTTCATTTCCTTGTTGCTGAAGTAGTTTCCCGCCATTGCCAGTGCATGTGCCCAGCTCATGTAATGCCCGTTTAATCCATGGTTTATTTTTTGTTTTGAATGTGCCGGCATAAATTTCCTGAAAACCAATCCATTTTTCCACGGGGTGTAAACATCTTTTTCGGTTGCAGGTTTAAACCACGTTCCGTAAGGCATGAAGCCGAACGGGGAAATCCGGCTCAGTGGAAGAATGTAGTTTTCCCAACAGTTTTTTAACAGCGTTTCAATTTTCTGATGTAATTCACCAAAAACATTAAGCTGTAAAAAACTTACCAGTGAAATAACTGGTTGTGCCGAATGCAATATTCCGCGGTATGGATCGTCCAGATTTTCATCCTGACACCAAAAGGAAATTGCCGTATTGTAATTTTTCAGCAGGCTTTCTGCGGCAGCAAAAACAAATTTTTCATTGTATAAACCGACCTTGAACAATTCAATTGTTGCCAACAATTTCCATGATTTTAGGGCTGTTCTTTTTTCGAATGGGTCATGCGGACTTTGGATTTCGGCGTAATTCATTATTCTTTTTACCGCTTCGAAAATCTTAGCTGCCTTTTCAGGGAATTTTGTTTTATAAAATTTAAAAGCGCGCAGTAAAATATACACGGAAGTGTACTGAATCAGCGCGTTATAATCGGTGCGAATTATGCGTTCATCGCCTGAGCCGGTGGAGTTGTCGGTAAACCGGTTGTCCGAATTATCGGCCAGACAGCCCGAATGATTTTCGTACCACCACGACATATTTTCGTCGGCGCGGCTAAAACCTCCGGCACCCAAACATTCAAAAATTTTGCCTGTTTCCGGGTCCTGCATCTCCAGAATCAGGTTGATGGCTTCATCTGAAACCGTCAGTAAATCATTATCAAAAAGCTGTTCCTGGTGAAAGTAATTCCGGCTAAAATTTGCTTTTTCGGCCAAATCGTAAAAGCCAACGGCCGGCAAATTGGTGTGTGTCATCCATTTCCGTAAATCGCCGGCATCGTACCAGCCCGATTTTACCGGATGATATTGTTGATTGTCGGAGCGTATTCCATCATCTGCGGTGGATTTCACCTTCAATGCAGTTTCTTTTGAGCTGTTCCATTGATTCAGGAAATCAACAAAAAGCCACGGAAGATGATGAAAAACACCATCGGAAATGATAAACTGAAAACTTCGTTTTTTGAGTTCGGGAACAACAACAGAATAAATGCCCGGCGCCGTAATATTTGAAAAATCGCCAATAAAAGAAGTTTTATCACCGGTTGATAGTTTTACCAGTTCTCTTTCAAAAATGGCTTCCCAGTTTTCGTCATCGTCAAAACTTTCGGCAGCTACCCGGCTCATATCCTGAACCTCAAAACGGGTAACAGCAACATTAGTTTCAACAATAACTTTTTTTGAGGCATTGCATAAATATCCTACGTGGTTCACCAATATTTTTGAATCCATAAAACGAAATTTATTTTGTGCAAAAGTAACGGAATTAAATAAAACCGGAATAAGTTGGCTTAGACTAAACTACCCGGGCAGATTCATGATTTTTGGGAACGGTAGAATGTTTCAATTTACTCATAATCTGCCGTCCATATCATTTCCGTTTTCAGGTTGCAGCGGGAATTTTACCGGACGATTATCGCGGGTGGAGCGGTAAATGGCGGTGAAAAGTTCAACAGTTTTTCTGCCGTCTTCTCCGGTAACAAGCGGGTCGCGGTGGTATTTCAATGCATCCAGAAAGTCTTCAATCTGGCGCTCCATGTAATAAATGGTTGGATCGACGGAATTGAATTTTCGGGTATCTTCCATTACCCATTTTTCCAGCAGTTTTTCTTCGCCGGGCACAGTCCAGATATCATTTACCGGAGGTTCCAAAACTGTTGACATTCCGGCTACAAACATGGCGCCGCCATCGGTTTGCACACCCACTGATGCGCCGTTTTCGCCATGTACCTGTACCTTTCCGTAAATCCCGGGTTTTTGCGAATTACTGACAATGATATTTCCGATTCCGCCATTTTTGAATTTTACGATAGCAACTGCGGTATCTTCCACCTCAATATACGTGTGGTTCAGGTTTTTCCAAAGGCCAAAAACTTCGTCGATTTCGCCCATGTACCAAAGCAGGATGTCGAGCTGGTGCGGCGCCTGGTTCACCAAAACGCCACCGCCTTCCATTTCCCATGTTCCGCGCCATTCATCCGCATCGTAATAGTTTTTATCGCGCCAGCCCAGCATGTTTACCGTTCCGAAAACCGGCTTTCCGATTTTACCTTTTTCAATGGCTTCTTTTACCCGTTTTACCGGCTCATACCACCGGCGCTGACTGATAACTCCCAGTTTAACGCCGGCCTCTTTACAGGCAGAAATTATTGCATCACTGTCTTCCAAAGTTGAAGCGAGTGGTTTTTCCACCAATAAATTTGCTCCGGCCTTCGCTGCCTGAACAGCAGGCTCCCGGTGAAAAGGGTGGGGCGTACATACGATGGCCAAATCAACGGACTCATTTTCCATCAGCAATCCAATATCAACATACGATTTGGTTTTGTATTTTTTGGCGAAATCAAAAGCTGATTCGCTGCTCCGGCTCCAGACTCCCGCAAGTTTCGCATGTGTTAAATTCTGAATGGCTTTTGCGTGTAAATGCGCTACTTTTCCACATCCAAGAATAGCGATATTAAATTTTTTTTTGGCCATGTTGTATTGATTTTTTTCCTGTTTTATTTGGGTGCCAGAATTACTTTATTTAAACCGGGTTCCTTGTTGTAGAGCCGGTTAAACCATTCGGGGCCTTCAGAAAGCGGCGCGACTGCGGAAAGCAGTTTGTCTGTTTTTATTTTTTTCGAAGCCAGCAGATCGAGCACCATTTCGTATTCACCGTTTATGGCGCAACTTCCCTGGATCTTAATTTCCTGTGTAACCACTTTTTGCAATGGAAACTGAACATCGGGCGACAAATTTCCAATCAGAACAGCGGTTCCTCCCTTGCGCAAACTGTTGATGCAGGTTTTCAGGGATTCCGAAATCCCCACTGCTTCGAAAGCAAAAGCGGCACCTCGTCCTTTTGTCAGTTCCATAATTTTTGAATTTGTCTCTTTTTCCGCCGGATTAAACGTGAAGTCAGCGCCTGATTCTTCTGCCAGTTTTCGTTTTTTGCTGTCCAAATCCAGTGCGATTAATGGATTTGCACCGGCAATTCTTAACATCTGCAGAACAAATACACCAATCATTCCTGTTCCCACAACAACGGCGCTGTCGCCCGGTTGAATTCCGGAAAGCCGCACAGCATGTGCTGCCACTGCAACAGGTTCCACCATTGCGGCTTCTTCAAACGAAACATTTTCAGGAATGTGGTAAAGAATATGTTCCGGCACGGCAACTAATTCGGCAAAAGCGCCATGGCGGCGGTATTCGCCAGGCGACACACCCAGTACCTGCCGGTTATCGCTTAAATTGTATCGGCCTTTTATCGTGTACCAATCGTTCAGCGGGTAAATGGTAGAATCGAATGTAACCCGGTCGCCGGTTTTCCAGTGCTGCACTCGTTTCCCGGTTTTTACAATTTCGCCCGAAGCTTCGTGTCCCATGATGATTGGCGGAATGCGCCGGCCGGTACTTCCATCCATTCCATGTACATCGCTGCCACAGATTCCGCATGCTTTCACCCGGATTAACACTTCATTTTCTTCAATATCAGGATCAGGAAAATCGCGGTAGTTGAGTTGGTTGTATGCATCAAGTACAAGTGCTTTCATTTTAAATATTTAAGTATTGCCGGAATGTTAAAAATACGATGAAAAACTTAGTAATTTATCCTTAACGGAATAATTTAAAAAACCAATCCGGAAAAAATATGTTTTTCTTAACTTTATATAATTTAGGTTTTCGCAATATGAAAGAGTTTTGTTTTTCTGCATTTTTTTTCATTTTCAGTATATTGGGTTTTCCGGTTTATGCGCAACATGTTCACAACGAAAGCCACGATTATCATATAGGATTTGGAATTAGCGAGACTAAATTTTTGGGTGAAGATGGTTTAAAGCCGGGGCTTCACCTTCATTTTTTGAAAAGTATCAGCGCTGAAGGACGATGGGGAGTTGGAGTTGGTTTCGAGGGAGTTAAAAGTGGAAAATGGCACAACGGATTTAACCTGCTTTTAAATTACAGGCCGGTTGAATTTTTATCGTTTAACCTGGGACCCGGAATTGTGATTGAAAAAGTGGACCGGAAAAATGAAGTTAAACCTACTGTTCATCTGGAAAGTGTGCTTGAATATGACGTTTCGAAAATTCATTTGGGACCGATGGTAGGTTTTGGAATCGATAAGGAACATACTCATTTCTCATTCGGCATTCACATTGGATTTGGAATTTAGCAAACGAAAAAAGGAGCTCTTTTCAGCGCTCCTTCATAAAAATAATTAAACAGCAATTATAGTTCAACAGACGTGTTCAGATTTTTAGCTTTTCTGGATTCGTAATTAAAAGTTATTTTACCTTTTCCTTCAATTAAAAACTCGTATTCCACTTTATCGTATCCTTGAACTGACAGAAACTGGATTTCCGGTTTTTTATCCTTGTAACTTATTTTATCAAGGCGAATATCGTTAATTTTTCCACCAGCAACAACTTTTCCGCCCGAAACTTTTAAGATATCCAGCGGATATAGTTTACTGCTTACAGCATTGGCAGTCATTGATGGTAACCCGTTGTTGTTTTTTAACCGGACGCGCACCCGGTAAAGGTTATTATCCAGCTTTTTAACATCGAAAACTTTCATTTCAATGTCAGGTGTTTGCCGGGCAGCCAGCAGCACAACCGATGCATTCCGATGCACCAGTTCGGGTAACATAAAAGGATGCGGAAGTCGTGAACTCATTTTTATCCAACCGCCAATTTCAATTTCACCATATACCGGATGATTGTATTTCTCCCATTTTTTATAAAGTTCTCCCTGAACAACATTGTCGTTAAATTTTAGCTGTTCACGGTTTCTTTTCTCGTATGCATTTTCCCCGGCAGGTTGCGGTTTTTCAGTTTTCTCCTTATAGGTTTCCTGTTCGCGCTGAAATAATTCTCCCACAAATGAAAAGGCACCCTGCAGAAAAAACAATTCCGAATCGAAATCGCCGTAAGTCGGGTATAAATCATAAGATGGCTGATAAACATATCCGGGTGTAATTTTAACGGCTTCCTTTCCAATTACGTCATAAGCAGCAATATCAGAAGGTGCAATATGAATTGACTTTTCGGAAGGCACACGCAGCCACATTCCGCCGTTATTATGAAAGGAAAAACCGATAATAATATTGGGCCGGGCAGAAATATATTCATTAATTGCCTTTAAACCCACTCCGGAATGCGGAAAATTGCCAGCGCCGCTTTGCACATACGGCGGCATCCAGTTGTAGCCCCAGTTACGATTCGGATCGAGGTATCCTTCGGCATCCTCATTTAATTTTCCATCGCCGTCATTGTCAATTCCTTCGTAACCCAACAATGTATATTCACCTTTTTCACCGGGTTTTACGCGAATTAACAGCCGGTTGTCTTCAGGATCTGCCTTATAATTTCCAAATTCATCCTTTATCCTCATTTGTGTGATGCTGCCGTCGCCATCCAAATCATCCGGCGGATCTTCATCAAACAAACCATCGCCATCATCGTCTTTCGGAACACGGATGCTCCGGCTGGAACTTGGAGTGTTTGCATCTTCGAAAAAATGATACCGTCCGTCCACATTCACCACCGGAAGGATGTAGTGCGTATTTTTATCGACTACCTCAGTTATTTTTTCGTTTTCGCCGTATTTGGTAAGCAGCATGTTGGCGTAGTACAAACACACTTCGCCGGCCTGAATTTCGTTGCCGTGAATGTTTCCGTCCACATAAACACCGGGTTTGCTCAATTCATCGCCGGTTTCGGCATTGTTAATGGTAAGTGCGTAAATTTCGCGGCCTTCTTCGCTTTTGCCAACCACATCCAGTTTGGTAAGTTTCGGATATGCTTCGTGCAGCACTTTTAATGCCTGGTTTACCTCGTCGTAATTGTAGTACCGGTCGAAGCGGAGCGGAACTTCAATTTTGCCTTTTACGGCCGAAAATGTATTTGCTCCTGAAAAAATCAGCAGGAACAGTATAAGTGTCTGTTTCATTTTATCCTCCAATTTTTATTTGTTTTTCCGCATCCCGGAACATCGCCGATTCAATCTTAGCCGTCAATGTTGTCCCTTTTTTCGCTTTCAAAATCCAGGTCATTTTTTTTACCTGGTTGCCGCCAATAATTCCAAGTGGTGTGCGCGAAATTCCCTCCAGTAATTCCATCTCGCCATTGAGTAAAATTACTACCGGGGCAGGTTGGCTGTTTCTTTGTCCCATGCCAATCGGATAGGGAAGGTACCCCTTGTTTTCGATGAATAATTCCAGCTTGTAAACACCGGCGCCCAAATCGGTCAGTTTATTATCAGCAACTTCAATTTGCGGCATTTTTGATGAAAGCTGTAAAAGCCATGGCAACTGAATGTTCAGCAAAGAATCAATCCGTTCAGGTTTAGGCGTATTTTCCAGATAAGGAACAAAACCGCCAATTTCAACTTCTCCCAAATCAGGATGCTGAAATTTTTGCCATTCAACAAAACCTTTTCCGTTCCATTCTTTTTCAGACCAGGCCAGAAGTGCTTTTTCCTTATCAATCAACTCCTCTTTATTTTCAGTTTTCTTTTCCTTATCCTTCTCCTTTGCATCAGCCTCTGCCTTTTCCTTCTCCTCTTTTTCTGTTTTAACTTTTGGCACAGAAAACAAGTTCATGCTAAACGAAGGAAGTCCCAGGTGATAATAGGCCCAGAGTTCAAACGAACCATCTTTTGCCGGTTCAGGATCCAGATTTTCGATGCTGAAATTGTTGCTTTTCAGGTATTCTTTATACTTCTCCGAAAATTCATTATAAAATTTCATATCGTCTTCCTGCGGATTGACTGCGGCGCCCAAATCCAGCATTCCGGCAACCATTGCAGAAGTTACTTCTGTTTCTTCCGGAACTTTTTCTTTAACCATTTCTATTAATTCATCCATAGAAAAAGACTGATTTGGCTCCACTTCAAAATACCGTGCATACCGGCCTGATAATTTTATCTGCTTAAGATCTGCATCGCCTTTCCTGGTTGCTGCAGGTGGCACCAAACAAAAATTTGATGTGCCCAATGTGTAAACCATCGCAATTTCGGGCCGGTCATAAATAAAGCGCATAATGCCATAAACTTCAGGACTTTGTCCCGGCCACAGGCCTGCTTCTTTTTTGTTTTTCGGAAAAAGGTGGGGAAATGAAATTCCAATGTTAATTCCACCTTCACCATCTTCGTTGTATTCGCCATCGCCATCATTATCAATTCCTTCGGAATAAATCTGATACTGGCCGCGTTCGCCTTTTTTTGTGTCGGCCAAAACCATTATTCTGGAATCGGCTTTCGAAACAATGTATTTTCCCTCCAAATCTTTTACGCGCATTTGGGTAATCCATCCATCGTTGTTTAAATCGTCGAAAGCATCTTCACCGGAGCGTTCATCCACATCATTGTTTATATCGAATGCATTCACCGTGCGGCCATATTTTACACCGCTGAAAAAACCTTTTGATGCGTCGGGATTTGGCAAAGCCAGGATATACCATTTTTTGTCGGCCGTATATTGCGATGTATCGAGAAGCAATTGTGCAAATTTTAAAGCGCCTTCGGTTGCCAGCGGAACATTCCCTTCGAAATTGGCGCCGATAAACAATGCCGGGGCATCATCCTGATTGCTGCCAATTTCAAGTATCGTTACCGGCTCGCCACCCGGACTTTTGGCAATGGTGTGCAGTTTTGTTACGGCGGGATTTTTTTGCTGCATTGTTTTCAGCATTTGCTGAACTTCTGTTACTGAATGGTATTTGTTAAACGAAATACTATTCTGAGCAGAAAGTAGTTGACCAAAAGCAAATAAAATACCCGTTAAAAAAACGATCTGTTTTTTTATCATTATTTAGAATGTATAAATTGTATTAAATCAAACTTCTGTTTTCAGATTTGACTGAAATCCATTGGTGTTAGAAATTTTTTTCTGACTTTACTTACTGTATTGGCATAAATTTCCTTGTCTTTCATGGTATTCCATTCGTTGCTCGAGCCAAATTTCTGCCAGTTGGCTTCCCGCTCTTCCATGTCTTTAAACCACAACATGTACGTTAACGCCGGCATGTAACCTCCGGCCAGCAACTGGCCAAAAAACACAGGGTGCAAACCAACTTTTTCAAAAAGCGGAAGCTCTTCATCATTAAACATTTTCACTTTGCGTATTCCGGCATCTTCATTGTAACTTTCATAAGTGCGCAATTCGAACAATCCGCGGTTTTTATCGGGAATTTTAAGTTGCGGAATTGCGTCGAAAGCAGTCATCAGAAAAGTTTCGTACCGCTCAAAAACAGGCTTATCGGCTGGCAACTGGCTGTAGCTTTTTGAAGCTTCAAGAAATTTACTGTCTGAGCGCATTTCCATCACCGCATTTATATAATCTTCCGGACTTTTATGTGCGTGCAAAATATATACTTTTGGAGGTTCTTCCATACTGTATTCATTAAAAGCTCCAACTTTTGCACCGCGCGCATTCAGAAAAGGAATAACCGCTTCGGTGTAATATTCTTTTAGTTGGTTGCGGCTGCCTCCGCCGGTAAGCTGAAATACTTTCAGTTCGTAAAAATTTTTTTCTGTGTCGGGTATTGAATTTGCCCCAACTTTACCTGCAACAACCGTGGTTCCGGCTGCAAGCACTGAATTTCGTAAAAATGCTCTTCTTTTCATTGCGATAGAATTATAGTTAATAATTTGTACTAAAGTTTAATATGACGTTAAAATCATAACCTTTCATTTTTTATTGAATTGGATTATTTTTTTCTTCCGGCTTTGTCAATCCCGGGTATAATGATATTCTTTTAAAGTTATTTGTGTTTATTTCCAGTAGTTCATCATCGTCTGTTTGCGGAGTATTGCTGAAATAAACGTTGTACACAGCATCGACAGGAACAAGCAATTTGTACTTTTCTTTTGGCGGAATGCGGATATCGTAAAAGTCGCAGTAGTTTTCCTCATCCCAGAATACATCGGTAAGCATGTTAATGTAAATGGTATCTTTTGATGGATTGATAATTTTAAGCTTTTTAAACTCATGGCCATCAGGATATAAACCCAGGTTTACATCGGCAACCGCCAGTACAAATAATGAAGCAATAGACAAACCAATATCGGTAAAAACATTTCCTGAACGAAGTTTTTTTAGTTCATTTTGCCGTTCGCGACTGGTGGAATCATAAATGTATTTTTGTGAAGTGCAGCCAATTAACAGCAGAGTCACAGAAGTAATTATCACCAAATACTTTCGGAAAAACATACGTCGATTATTTTATTTGCCAATATAGTAATTATTGTGTTGCAACTGACCGATAGTTCTTATCAAATCATGATTTAAAGTAACAGTAAAAGTAACTTTTTGGCTTTGAAGACGTGTTACTGTTTTCGACATAAATATGAATTTATTCCTGAGATAAAAAAAACAATATTTTGGCATCCTTGTTTTATAAATTAAGAAATCGAGAAACACACAATATGAAACAAGGTATACTTAAAAGTTAATTTTTAACGTTTTTAAAAAAAGCAAAGTCATGAAAAAAGCATTTTTTAGTATCCTGGTCCTTTTTATTACATCTGCAGTTGTTGCCCAGCCTACCTTCGATATAGGAATAAAAGCCGGCATTAATAATTCAAAAGTTACCTTAAACAAAAGTGAATACAATTCAGAATCGATTGTTAAAATGCACTTTGGTGCTTTTAGCCGTTTAGGATGGGGCAAAATCTATGTTCAGCCGGAAGCTTATTTTAGTTCGAAAGGTGGCGAAATAAAATCGAGCGTTTTGGAAACAGCCACACAATTTAATTATAACTGTATTGACGTTCCGGTTTTACTTGGCGTGAAATTGTTGCAGGGAGGTGCTGCAAATCTGCGCATTATGGCCGGTCCTGTGTTTAGTATAATGACTTCGAACCGTATTAAAGGCGATGATTTGATAAATCCTGATTACTACGAAAATAATTATTTTGGATTTCAGTATGGCGCCGGTGTCGATTTTTTAAGTTTTTTCCTGGATGCCCGAATGGAGCATGGTTCGAACAATTTGTACTATCATCCCGGACTTGATTTGGACGGAAAAAACCAGACATTCATGCTGACTGTCGGGTTTAAAATTCTTTAACGGATTTATTTTACGGAAAACACACAACGAAAACCGAGGTGCGACATGCCGGTGTCTTCGGTGCATTTCATACGTGCCGCCGCCCGGTATCCCGAACAGTAGGAATCGCTGCATAAAAAAGAACCTCCGCGAATTACTCTTTTTCTAACATTTGGTTCCATCGGGTCATAACTTGTTTCAGGACCTGATGGATTTTCTGCAATTTTACCGGTGTCGAAAGTTTTGTAATAATCGTGGTGGTATAAATCGTTGCACCATTCCCACACGTTTCCGGCCATATCATAAACTCCAAAACCGTTTGGCTCATATTGTTTTACGGGAGCCAGTAATTCGTACCCGTCGGCGCGCGAATTATAAACCGGAAATTCGCCATCCCAGCTGTTTGCTTTTGGCTGGCCTTCGTTTACTTTTTCAAAACCCCAGGCATAAACATAATCATCATGTCCGCCACGTGCTGCATATTCCCATTCTGCTTCCGTCGGAAGCCGCTTGCCGGCCCATTTTGCGTAAGCCGCCGCATCTTGCCAGCTCACATGAACAACCGGATAATTTTCGAGCCCGTCAACAGAACTGTCTGGTCCATACGGATGTTTCCAGTTGGCGCCGCGGGTCCAGCTCCACCAGTTCGATACGTCATTTAGGTTTACGCGGTGACTGGGCGGTGTAAAAACCAGCGATGAAGCTTTTAATAAACTTTCATCTGGTTTGGGAGTTCCCGGAGGCAGTTGTTTTTTCAATTCCTGCCAGTTTACATCTTTTTCAGCAGTGGTAATATAGCCGGTTTCATCAACAAATTTTTGAAACTGCGCGTTGGTTACCGGGTGCGGATCGATTAAAAAACTATTCACTTTTACTGGATGTACCGGGTATTCATCCTCCCTCGCAAAGTTTGCATCGCGTGCACCCATCCGGAAAACCCCATCGGGAATGTAAATCATTTCGTTTAAAAGCGGATTGCTTCTTTTTAGCGAATCAATATCAATTTCAGAAACAGGTTTTGTTTTCAAATTCGCAGCCCCAAACCGTGCAGGTACAGACGAAACACAGCAATCCAAAGTGCTGTCCTTTTCCTGGTAATCTGTGGTGGTTTTGCTTTTTGATTTAATCTGACATCCTGAAATCAGCGCAACCAAAGCAAATAAATATGTTGGGATTAAAACTGAACTTTTCATTTTGTTTCAAATAATTTCGAGATAAAGATGTTTTAATCTTTTGTATTTTCAAAAAAATGGCAGGTAAATAATTTTATTGCATCAATTCAGATTAAGGTGAGGTTCCTTTTGATTCACAGTTCGACTACACTCACTGTGACAGGTTTTAATTCGCTCAACGTGAAAGGTTTTATTCCTTCTTTTTAAACCAGTTTTTGGGGTTCAGTTGGTTTTTATATTTGGTAAACAGTTCTTTTCCAACTAATAATCCGCCGGCCCAGAATACCACTTCCATAAGCACCAGGCTGGTGGTAGATAAGATGACTTTTGTTTTAACGGAGAATTCAAGCAGCGGAATTATAAAAGTAGCGGCAAAGAAAACGCCGGAGAACACCATTAAAAAAATTCCGAGTTTAATTTGGAAGTTCTTTTTTTGTTTCTGATTTTCCATATTTTAAATCAAGAATTATTTTTACCTGAACACATTAATTTTTCGTTTGCAGCGGTCCTGCCGGCTCCGGATTTAATTCCTGCTGAAAAGGATTGAAATAGTAAATATTTTCTGAATCAAAATACCGGACCATTTTTTTCAACCGCTCTTCAAAATCTGCAAAATTTTTATTTTCCGGAGTAGTCCAGGCAGCTTCTGCCAGTGCCGAAAGCCGAGGATTCAGCATAAAATCGAGGCGTTTGTTATTCTGGATGCGCTCGGTCCAGACATTCGCCTGCAATCCGCTGATTTGGTCGTAATATTTATTGAAACCCGGCAAAGTATCCGGCGGAAAATGATAAACCAAATCGAGCGAAGCAAAAGCGCCGCCCCATTTCCGGCCCCATTCATGGGAATTATACTGCACAAAATCGAAATAAAGCGGAATGCGCGGGCAGAGAACAATGTTGTAATTTTTCTCCAGCGCTTCTGCCAGTTTTTCGGGCATGTTGTGGCGCCACCACATAACCAGCGATGTTTCAGGATTTAAACCATGATCCACAATTTCGTCCCAGCCTGCAACTTTTTTTCCGAGCGACCGGATAGAATCTGCCATTCGTCGCACAAAATATGTTTCAACGGACTTTAAATCCGGCAGATTTTGCTGTTTCATCAAATGCTGAACATCCGGGTCATTTTTCCAGTTTTCATTTCCAAAATGCACTTCATCGCCGCCTAAATGAATATAATCCGAAGGAAATAAATTGGCCGTTTCGCGTAAAATATTTGTGAGGTAAGTATAGGTTTCTTCTTTTCCCGGGTTGAATGTGAATTCGGGATATTTTTCGGAGCCGCCACCCGAATATTCAGGATAGGCGCGGTTGGCTGCTGCTGCATGTCCGGGCATATCAACTTCGGGTATAATTTCGATGCAGCGCGCCGATGCATAATTCACTATTTCCCTAATTTCATCCTGCGTATAAAACCGGACTGGTGCATTTGGATTGGTGTAGTTTCCCCGGCCTCCTGTTTCTGTCAGTTTTGGGTATTTTTTAATTTCAATCCGCCAGCCGGGAACGTCGGTCAGGTGCCAGTGAAACACGTTTAATTTATGAAGCGCCATTAAATCAAGAATTTCCTTTACCTTTTCTGCTCCGAAAAAATGGCGTGACTCGTCGAGCATTAATCCGCGCCAGCCAAAACGTGGTTCATCATTTATAGTTACAACAGGCAAATAAATTCCATTTTCGTTTCTGTCAGCAAAAAGAATTAATTGCCGCAACGACTGCAATCCATTAAAAATTCCGTTGACTGAATGTGCCGATATTTCTATTTTTCGTTTTGAAATCTGTAAAATATACGATTCCCATTTTTGAAGAGGTTCAAGTAGCTGAAGCGAAATGAGCGCATTTTTATCTTCCGAAATTTGTATTTCATGTGTCTGTTTTAGCTGCTCAATAAAGAGGTTTGCAAAAGGCAGCAGCTTTTCATTATTAACTGATAAATCTGCTTTTTCATCAATTTTCAGCATTCCCTTTTCCTGTACAATTTTATTGGGTTGCGGAATAATGTTTATTTCAGCAGGTTTTTCATTCCTGGAGGAACAGGAAAAAAGCAAAGCAAGAAAAAACAGGTATATGTACTTCATTATTAAAAAGATAAAAGGGCAGCTTAACCGGCTGCCCCTGTATTTTTATCCTATTGTATGTTAATCAATTCTTCTTCCGGCCCAGTTGATGGCATTTTTAATATGTTCTATTATTTTTTCATCCTGAAAAGCTTCGTCAGGATGACCAAAACCAGTGTAAAATGCGCGGGTACCGTCCATTTCGTGCCACCAGATGATGGGATGATCGTCCATTTTCCACTCTTCGTTATCGTATTTTTTAATGGTGCTTTCATCAAGATGTGCCAGAACATTCACATTTGGCCGCGGATTTTTCTTGAATGTGTACCACTCATCGAATGTGGTGTATGATTTCATTCCTTTAAAGGGTTTCATTGCCGGATGATCGAAATTTTCGAAAACCACTGTTGCTTCCTGTGCCGGCGGATGAATTTTGAACCAACCGCCTACAAGTTTTCCGTAAAAAGGCCAGTCGTATTCAAAATCGGCAGCCGCATGAATTGCTACAAAACCTTTTCCTTTTTTAATGTAACTTTCAAATGCATCCTGGCCCTGGTCTTCAAGGGCATCGCCGGTTGGGTTTAAAAATACCACCACATCGAAAGGCGCCAGAAAATCATCGGTGAAAAGTGAAGCATCTTCAGTGGCTGTAATAGTCCAGTTTTGTTTCGGACTTTGGTCGTACAACATTTTCAGCCCCTGCGAAATTGAAGCATGCCTGTAACCGTTTGTTTTGGTGAAAACCAGGATTTTCATGGGGTTATCAAATTCTGGTTTGTTGTTTTGCGCATCAATGGAGCAGCCAAAAAACAACAGTACAAGCAGTAAAATTAAATTAGTTTTCATATTGGTATCATTTTTAATTGATTGGATTAGATAAGTGAATACTATGCAATTTTACGAAAAAGAACAGTAGCAGAAAAATGAATTTTTGAAAAAGGATTTAAAACGCCTAAACTACCGGTATTATTTGGATTCGGTGAGCAATGTTGTTTATATTTGTTTTTTTTACCAGCAGCCGTTTTAAAATGCATGAAATTATTTTTTGGATTATAATTGCCATTGTAATTCTTGATTTTATTTTTGAAAGTTTTCTCGATTACCTGAACACCAGGCAGATGAAAGACAAGCTGCCAGATGAAGTCCGGGGAATTTACGATCAGCAAAAATATAAAGAACAACAAGCTTATCAGCGTGAAAATCATCGTTTTGGATTGATTTCCGGAGGATTTAGCTTTATTCTGGTTCTTTTTATGATCCTGTTTTATGGATTTGCTTTTGTTAACCAGATTGCCTGGAGTTTAACTTCGAGTCCAATATTGGCGGCTTTAATTTTTTTCGGAATAATTATGTTTGCTTCCGATATTCTGACCATTCCGTTTTCAGTGTATCATACTTTTGTTATTGAAGAAAAATATGGTTTCAACAAAACTAAACCCAGAACTTTTATTTTCGACAAAATTAAAGGGTGGTTGCTGAGCGCTTTTATTGGTGGCGGTTTGCTGGCGCTCATTATTTTTATTTACCAGAAAACGCAGGAAATGTTCTGGATTTATGCGTGGGTGGTTGTGGCCATTTTCAGTGTGTTTATTTCACTTTTTTATTCCAATGTTATTGTTCCGCTTTTTAACAAACAAACCCGGCTCGAAGAGGGTGAACTGCGGACTGCAATTAAAAATTTTGCGGAAAAAGTAGGATTCACAATCAACAATATTTATGTGATTAACGGGTCAAAACGTTCGACAAAAGCAAACGCTTATTTTACCGGATTTGGTGCAAAAAAAAGAATTGTGTTGTACGATACTCTGATGAAAGAAATGGAAACCGAAGAAATAGTGGCGGTTTTGGCGCACGAAATCGGGCATTACAAAAAGAAACATGTTTTACTTGGTATTTTTCTTTCGCTAATACAGGCTGGTATTGTTTTATATGTTTTTTCGCTGTTTATCAATAGTCTAAGTCTCAGCCGCGCACTGGGTGTGGAGGAACCTAATTTTCACATCGGGTTGGTGGCATTTGGAATTTTATATTCTCCGATTTCGCTGATTCTGGGAATGTTCATGAATATGTTATCGCGTAAAAATGAATACCAGGCCGATGCGTTTGCCGCTATTAATTATGCTCCAAAACCATTGGAATCGGCTTTAAAAAAGCTGTCGGTTAAAAACCTGAGCAATTTAACCCCGCATCCGGCTTATGTTTTTTTCAACTATTCGCATCCTCCTTTGTTAAAACGGTTGGCACACTTAAAATCATTTGAACAGATATGAAGGCTGAAATTATAACCATCGGCGATGAAATTTTGATTGGGCAAATTGTTGATACAAATTCGGCATGGATTGCAGAACAATTTAATTTGAATGGAATTGAAATCTACCAGATCACTTCTGTTCACGACGACGGTGCGCAGATTAAAAAAGCCATTGAAAATGCGGAAAAAAATGTGGATTTGGTTTTGCTGACCGGTGGATTGGGACCGACCAAAGATGATATCACCAAAAAAGTGCTTTGCGAATATTTTAATACGAAACTGGTTTTGCATGAGCCAACACTGGAGCATATTAAAGAACGGTTTTCGAGACGAAATATCGATTTAAACAAGCTCAACCGCGATCAGGCTTTGGTTCCTGAAAACTGTACGGTTTTGACCAACAAATCGGGAACAGCACCTGGTTTGTGGTTCGAAAAAAATGATACAATTGTGGTTGCATTACCCGGCGTACCTTTCGAAATGAAGCACCTGGTGGAAAGTGAAATTCTGCCCCGTTTGCGAAAAACCGGGAAATCGAAAGCCATTTATCATAAAACGGTTCAGACACAAGGGCTGCCCGAATCGATGCTTGCCGAAAAAATAGAGCAGTGGGAAACGGCGCTGCCGGCAAACATTAAACTGGCGTACCTGCCCAATCCTATGTCGGTGCGGCTGCGGCTTTCAGCAATGGGAACAGATATAAATCATCTGAAAATGCAGGTGGAAAAGGAAGTGGAACTGCTGAAGAAAATTATACCCGACCATATTTTTGGATACGACAATGAAACACTGGCAGAAGTAATTGGACGGATGCTGGTGAAATCGGGAAAAACACTTGCCGTTGCCGAGAGTTGCACCGGCGGATATATTTCGCATTTAATAACTTCTGTTCCGGGCAGTTCTGCTTATTTTCGAGGCGGAATTACGGCCTATTCCAACGAAACCAAAATAAATCTTTTAAAAGTCAGGGAAGATTCGCTGGCCGTATTTGGTGCAGTGAGCGAAACAGTGGCAAAAGAAATGGCCGCCGGAGTTAAAAAAGCACTGAACTCCGATTTTGCAGTTGCCACCACCGGAATTGCCGGCCCAGATGGCGGAACACCTGAAAAACCTGTTGGTACAGTGTGGATTGCAGTGGCCGGATTAAATGAAGTAACAGCCGAAAAATATGAATTTGGCGATAATCGCGATCGAAATATCATCCGTTCTTCACAAACTGCTTTGCAACTGTTGCGCCGGACATTAATGTAACTTTTATGAAATCCGGAACTTTTTCATAAACATAATTTTTAACAACATTTATCATTTATATACTGCTGGTTTTCTTTAATTTAGAAGTTTTTAAAAACTCTTTATTACCGGATTGGTTTTTATTAGTAACGGCAGTAATTTGCTAATCAGTAATTTTAATAATTTTTTAGATGAAAAAGACAATCATTATTATAGGAATTATTCTTGCAGTTTTTTTGGCTGCACTTTTTTTGGTGCCCATATTATTTAAAGACACACTGCTTGAAAAAACAAAAACAACAATTAACAAAAATGTAAATGCACAGGTTGAATTCGACGATATCCGCTTGTCGTTTTTTCGCAATTTCCCTAAAGTTACCATTGTAATTACCGATGCAACAATTACCGGAAAAGGTGAATTTCAGAACGATACCTTACTCGATGTTTCTTCAGTAGGTTTAAAAATGGGACTTTTTTCATTAATTGGAAGTTCTGAAAAAAGCATTGATGAAATTGAGCTTAACCAGCCAAAATTAAAGCTGATGGTGAACGAAGCAGGAAACAACAACTGGAGTTTAATAAAAGAGCCTGCAAACCCTCCGGCCACCAGCCCGACAGAATCGTTTGATTTGCAGCTTGATGAGATTATTATTGAAAATGCTGTGCTGATTTATGATGATCGGGAAGCCAAAACTTTGCTTCAGCTCGATAATATTAATTTCGATTTGCAAGGTGAAATGTATGGCACTTCAGCAAAATTACTCGCCGATGGAAAAATTGGCCAGTTTTCGCTGAATTACGACGGGTCCAATTATATTTCAAAAGTTTCGCTCGAAACAAAAACGCTTTTTAATATCAATTATGAAACAATGGATATTTCCATTCTTGAAAATGAATTGCTGATCAACCGTTTACCAATGAATGTGACCGGTTCCATTCAGGCTCCCGGCGATACCATGTATTTCGATTTGGGAATAAAAACAACAGAATCGGGATTTGAGAATTTCCTCGCGCTCGTTCCACCCGATTACGAACATTATCTTGAAGATATGAAAACAGAGGGTTCTGCAACTTTGGCGGGCACTTTCAAGGGGTTTTATTATGAGGAATCTTATCCGGCGCTGAAACTGGATTTGGATATTCGGAACGGAAATTTACATTATGCTGATCTTCCCGAAGAAATCAAAAATATAAAAGCTGCGGTTGCAATTTCAAAGCCACAGGGCGATTGGGATTTAACGGTGATTAAGATAAAAGAGGCACATGCCGAAATTAGAAATAATCCGGTGGATTTAACGCTCACGCTGTCAAACCTGGTAACCGATCCACGTTTTGACGGAGCTTTTGTCGGTAAAATAAATTTTCAGCATTTAAAAGATGCTTTGCCACTTGACAGTGTAAATATGACCGGAATTGTGGATGCCAACCTTTTTGTAAAAGGAAATTATTCGGCCATTGAAAACGAGCAGTACGAAAACATAAAATCCGATGGCGCAGTCGTGCTTAGCGATTATTCATTTCAGTCGCCAAAACTAACGCAGGTTTTATATGTTTCAAACGGCCGGATGCAGTTTTCTCCGGAAAATATAAACCTCGAGCAATTTAAAATGCGGTTAGGTCAGAGCGATTTTAACCTGACCGGCAAAGTCTCGAACTATTTAAATTATTTTCTGAAAGATGGCGAACTGCGTGGAAATTTACAGTTGAATTCTTCCAGAGTAAATCTGAATGAATTGTTCAGGTTGCAGCAGGTTGAATATGAAACGCCGGAGGAAACACAGCCCCGGCAGCAAAGCACTGATAATGAAACGGAAGCACTGGCTTTTGATATTCCGTCGGATGTTAATTTCACTTTTCGTTCTTCAATAAACGATGCGGTTTTGGATAATGTGCCCATTTCAAACATCCAGGGATTAATTACCGCGCAAAACGGAAAACTGGTATTGAATGATTTGGGAATGCACCTGCTTGATGGTCAGCTGAATTTAACCGGTTCGTACCAGAACAATCCGCAGAACCAGCCACTGTTTGATTTTAATCTGGTTGTTTCTGATTTTGATATTCCAATGGCAGCAAAAACGATCACCGGAATTCAAAAAATGATTCCGGTAATTGACGACAGCAAAGGCCGTTTCAGTTCAAACATGAAATTAACCGGTCAATTTGATGAAATGCTTAAATTAAAAATGCCAACGGTGAATGGTTCCGGAACTTTAATGACCAAAAACCTGCAAATAGTCAACTCCCCGGTTCTTTTACAAATTGGTGGTTTGCTAAACGAGGAGAAATTGAAAAATGTTTCGGTGGATGATTTTAAGGCTAATTTTACAATCAACAATGGAAACCTGCTGTTAAAACCCTTTACAACAAGAATTGCAGGACAGGAAACCGCAATTTCCGGATCGTTGAATACGCAAAACCTGCTCGATATGCGGATGGATTTTCAGGTGCAGCGCGATGCTTTTGGAAAAGATATTCAGAACATCCTGAGTATTTTGCCGGGACAACAAAACATACAGGTAATTCCTGCTGCAGTTGCGATAAAAGGACCGGTAAACGAGCCGGCAGTGAATGTTGATTTGTCGGAAGCGCGTAAAAAAATAACCGATGAAGTAAAAAAATCCACGAAAGAAGATCTGCAAAAAACCATCGACAAAGTAGGAGAGGGATTGAAAAATATTTTCAAGTAATCTTCAGTAGGATCAGGATTTTAGTTACTCGGAGACAGGAATAATTCATGAATTATTCGGGTTAAATTTGATTCTGTCCTTCATGAAATTCATATTCATTTTTAGATGTTCTGCTAATTAAGGAAACGAATATTTCCATGTATAACTAAAATAGTAGTTATGTAACATCCTGTATATTAATTTCATACAATTATTTTCACAAAATAACTAATAATTTAGTTTGAAAACTAAAATGTTAGTTATATATTTGTTGTAGCACTTGTGAAATTAAAAACTGAAAAAAATGGAACAGAAAAAAACACGAAGAGCCAACCTTGAAATCAGGAAAAACACCTTCTTTTTAATAGGATTGGTTGTTGCTCTTGGAGCAACATTGGTTGCCTTTGAATGGAAAACGATGCCAAAAGAAACAGAATCGCTTGGCATGCTTCAGTCTGCTGATGTGGAAGATGTAATTATTCCGATTACCAGAGAACCAAAAGTTGAACCGCCGCCTCCGCCGCCTCCGCCAAAAGTAATTGAGGTGCTGAATATTGTAACCGACGATGCAATTATCGACGAGGAAATCCGGATTGAGGATTCCGGTGCGGATGAAACAACAACAATCAATGTAAATCCAGTTTTTACACCCGATGTGGAAGAGGATGTTCCGGAAGAAATATTTTTTGTAGTTGAGGAACCAGCGGAATTTCCGGGCGGAGATCAGGCATTGCTAAGGTACATCCACAATACTGTAAAATATCCGGTAATTGCACAGGAAAATGGGATTCAGGGAAAAGTGTTTGTCAAATTTATTATCGACGAACAGGGTGCGGTCAGCAATGCCGAAATTATGCGTGGAGTGGATGTTTCGCTCGATAAGGAAGCCTTGCGCGTGATTAACAGTTTGCCCGATTTTAAGCCCGGAAAACAACGTGGCCGTCCTGTAAAAGTTTATTACAATGCGGTAATTAAATTTCAATTGCAATAATAAAAGAAGTAGAATTAAATCAAAAAAAAATAAAAATGAAAAAGATAAGCTTGATAATAGTGTTGGTCATTTTAGCAGTTCTTTATTCGGTTAAATCCAACGGACAGGAAGAAAACAAAACCACAAGCACCGGCGAACCTTTGTATTTTGTCGTGGAGGAATTGCCTGAATTTCCGGGCGGCGAAGAGGCGCTGAAAAATTACATTGTCGAACACGTGAAGTATCCCGAAGAAGCCAAAAAAAATGGAATATCCGGAAAAGTGTTTGTTACATTTACTATTTCGAAAGAAGGAAAAGTAATGGATGCAGAAATAGCAAAGGGAAAAAATGCTTCGCTTGACCAGGAAGCGTTGCGGGTAATTAACGAACTTCCCGACTGGACACCCGGTAAACAAAAAGGAAAAGCTGTTAATGTACAATATACTTTACCCATCAATTTTGCCCTGGAAAATGAAAAATAACCTAAATATTTAGTTGTAAAACTAATGCCTTAGGTATGATTTTTGTTGAGCAGGTTATTGTCAGAAAATCAAAAAAAAACCGAAAATGAAGGAATTAACAAAGGGCGAAGAACAGGTAATGCAGCTTCTCTGGCAGCAGGAAAAAGCATTTGTAAAAGATTTAATTGAAGTAATGCCCGAACCAAAACCTGCTTATAACACTGTTTCAACCATCATTCGGATTTTGGAAAAAAAAGGATTTGTAGGACATAATGCCTACGGAAAAACGCACGAATATTTCCCGTTGATATCGAGGAAAGAGTACACTAAAAAGTTCATGAAAAACTTTATGCGCAATTATTTCAGCGGTTCATTTCAGGAGATGGTTTCCTTTTTTGCCAAAGAAGACAACATGAGCCTGGCCGACCTGGACGAAATGATTGAGGATGTAAAACGCGACCTTGAAAACGAAAATCCGGAAGAAAATGAATAGCATTGTAAATTTCATATTGGAATCAGGAATCAGTCTTTCCGTTTTTGCAGTAATTTATCTTTTGTTTCTGCGAAAAGAGACTTTCTTCAGGTTGAACAGGATTTTCCTGTTGAGTTCCGTGCTGTTTTCGATTGTCCTTCCGTTTTTGCGGTTTCAAATTTACAATTCCGATCCGGTGATGCTTTCGGAAATAACGGTTACTCCTTACCGAAACCTGATTGAAGCAGTGACAGTTTATGGGAAGGATTTATCAGGAAGTATTGAAAAAGCTATTCTTTCGGCCAATGTAGTTATTCTGGGTTATTTGGCGGGAGTGGCTTTTTTCCTGTTTCGTTTTCTCCTTCGGGTTGTAAAAATAATTCTCTTAATTGTAAAGCATTCCGTGCAGAAAATGAACGGATTTAAACTGGTGGTACTGGATAAAGATTGCAGTCCTTTTTCATTTATGAATTATGTATTTGTTGGTCAGTCGCTTCAAAAAGAAGAATATTACCACAAACTGATGGCCCACGAGCTGGAGCATGTAAAACAGGGACATTCTTTTGATGTTGTAATTCTTGAATTGCTTCTGGTGTTTCAATGGTTCAATCCTTTTATGTGGATGTTACGAAGGGCAATTACCGAAAATCACGAATATCTGGCTGACCAGGCGGTGCTGAAATCGGGTATAAAAAGAGGATATTACAAAAAGTTGTTGCTGACACAGTATGTTGGAGAACAGGTGCTTATAGCAAACAACTTTAATTATTCGCTCATAAAAAACCGAATTAAAATGATGTCGAAAATTAAATCATCAAATATTGCCAACAGTAAAATAGTGCTCGGAATAATGGCAGCAATCGCATTGGTAATGGTTTTTGCATGCGAGCAGGAAGAATCGTTTAAACCGGACATGAATAACGAGGACAAAACGGTGAAAATGACGCTTCAGGATGAAAAACTGAAAATTGAAGGAGCCGTTGAAAACATGGATAAAATAAAACAGCTTTTTATAGGAAATACGGGCTACGCTGTTTCTTTCGACAGCCTGGGGAATGTTATTCTCACCAAAGAAGAAGAGGAAAAAAAGGGAGAAACTTTGGCAGAAAATGAAGAGGTTTTTTTTATTGTGGAAAATATGCCTGAATTTCCCGGAGGTGAGGAAGCTTTGCGAAAATTTATTACCGGTTCTGTTGAATATCCCGAAGAAGCTATAAATAAAGGAATTCAGGGTAAAGTATATGTAACGTTTGTGGTTACAAAAAACGGTTCGGTAGCAAATGCGGCCATTGCACGTGGTGTGGCGCCTGTGCTCGACCAGGAAGCGCTGCGAGTGATAAATTCGCTGCCCAAATGGACGCCGGGAACGCAGCGGGGCAAGGCAGTTAATGTCAGCTACACAGTTCCTATAAAATTTGAACTGGCACCCGAAATGCAAAAGTCCAACCCATAAATTACTGGCGGAATTCCCTGCACAACAAATATGATTTTCATGAATAACGTTTAAAGTAAAAAGCCATGAAAACAATTAAATATTTACTTTTTCTGTTATTAGCCGGAATCAGTGTTGTTTCTTTTTCGCAGGATAAAATTGATTTGTTAATTCTGAACAAACATTACCAGCAGGCGCTGCAGCAAATTGAAAAAAAGCTGGAAAAGGAACCGGCTGCAGAATTATATCTGAAAAAAGGGTTGATCTACAACAGTTTGCAGAACTACCAGGATGCGGTTAATGCATTTTCGGCAGCGCTGGAAATTGAACCGCAAAATCCTGAAATTCTGGGCGAAATGGCAGAAGCGCTGTCTGTTTTGGGAAATTACACGGATGCAAAT
This sequence comes from uncultured Prolixibacteraceae bacterium, assembly GCA_963771595.1. GTDB lineage: Bacteria > Bacteroidota > Bacteroidia > Bacteroidales > Prolixibacteraceae > CAVYUC01. The sequence continues at coordinate 490,256 of CAVYUC010000012.1, forward strand.
TCTTTTTATGAACAAGCGCTTACGTTGCACCCACAAAATCTTCAGCTTTCCGGAAAGTTGGGCCGCAATTACATCAACCTGAAAAATTACAAAAAGGCGTACGAAATCTTTTCAGACATTTATAAAACCGATTCAACAAATGTTTTCTGGAACAAGCAATTTGCATTTTCCGCCTTTCAAACAAATAATCGTAAACTGGCTGTTCATTTATACCACAAAGTTATCCATCTCAACCCACGCGATTATTCATCCTATTTTAACCTCATCAAACTGTATTTAATGCAGGAAGAGCAGGACAATGCCTTGGCAGTTATTCAACTTGGTCTTCAAAATTTTCCGGGCGATGCTGAATTTTATTTGCAGAAGGCAGGATATTATTATACGCTAAAAAATTACGAAGAGGCACGAAAGCTTTACGAGAAATATTTCGTCGCAGGCGGCGACTCTGCTTATAAGGAACTTCTGAACTATGGCATCACTCTCTATTTTGTTAAAGATGAAAATAAGGCCATTTCTATTTTGGAAAAATGTGCAAACCTGGTTGCCAATGATCCTTTTGCACTTTTTTACCTCAGTTTAAGCCACAAAAAACTGATTCATTATGAAGTTGCAGAAGCGTATATGGATGCAGCAATAGAAGCGGCCACACCGTCTTATCTTCCTGAAATGTACCACCATTTGGGGCAAATTTACGGACAACAGCGAAAATTTGAAAAGTCGGTTGCTGCACTTCGCAAAGCTCACGAACTGGACCCGACAAATCATGAAATACTTTTTGAGATTGCTACAACTTATGAAGAATATAATGCCAATAAAACACTGGCGCTGAATTATTACCGGATTTATTTGAAAGAAGCCGGTGAATCGGGCCGGAACTTAAATTACGCGCTCGACCGGATTGAACGAATTAAAGAAGATTTGTTTTTTGAAAAATAGCCGTTTATTCCTTTTTATTCTGGCCGGGAAATGATGTCATTCCTGTTTTTTCGCGCACGAGGTTGGTAAGCTGCACCCGGCTTTTCACCTGTGTTTTGGTAAAAATCCGGTGGTTGTGATCTTTAACGGTCTGCAATGTAATAAACAGTTTGTCCGATATGGATTTGTTGGTTTTGCCCGAGCAGATTTCCAGAATTATTTCAGCTTCCCGTTTCGAAATTTCATAGGTTTCGCAGAACTTTTCAAAATTTATATTCCTGGCCGTGCTTTCATCCGCTTTTTCAATTGGTTTTAATTTTAAACCTGCCGGAATAATTATACTCACTCCAAAAAGCAGAAGAATGGAAAAGCAGATGGAAACAAATCCGTAGAAATTAAAGAAGTACAAAAATACCGAATAGAACATTACTCCTGATAAATAAATAAAAAAGATGGCTCTGAAATTACTTCTTTTTTCCAGTTCCGATGCGGATTTATGTGGTTTCAGATAGGGAAAAATCAACACCAAATGTATTGCAAGATTTATGGCTGCAAGAATGCGGACAATAAAAAGATCAGTTTCTGCCGGAACATGGATAGTTCCGTTTTGGACTAAAAATGAAAAAATAATCAAAGCGGCTATAAAAGAAACAAAGTAAGCTAAAACCACATTCTTCGAAAGTTTGTAGCCATTTATATTGAACGCAAATTTCAAAAGCATAAACCAGCTCACAATTAAAAAAGGCATTCCCAAAACCGGAATAAATAATGCAAGTTTATGATTTGTTTCTGCATCCAGGTTCAAATCAGAAATAACTTCCCTGATGGCAATATTTCCCCAGATTCCGTACATAAAAAAAGAAAAAAGAAATATTTGCTGATACAGTAAAATTTGTAAAACAGGTTTTTTACTCTGTTGAAACAAGTTGTAAGTTCCTAAAAATCCTATGATTGCAATTCCGGCGGTTATTATAAAAGTTATAAGAAAAGTAAGGTTTTGATAAAGCATTTTTTCGAAATCCAACTTTAGTAGTGCATTGCAATAATTTAACTGAAACCGTTTACCGACAGCGACCAAAGTAGTGAATATTTAATTTCCAACCAAAGTAGGAAGGATATTTTTAATGAGCAGTGTACATTTGATTCGACAATGAAACAGAAACAGAAAACATTAAAAATTAAAAAAATGGAAAACGATAAGTATTACAGTTTGGTTCCTTCAATTGGAGGAAGTTTTAGTTTCGCCTGGCGAAAAATATTTGATAGAAGTTTTTTGCCGCTGCTGGTTACAGTAATTATTGCGGGCATTTTAAATGGTCCTTTTACCGCCAACTGGAAAGCCGACGGGGATTTTGGATATAATTTTATTTGGTTTTTGCCGCTGGTATTGTTCGGGCTGGCCTATGGATTTTTATTTTTGCCGGTTATTAATTATGGCGAAAGGTTTGTTTTTCTGCATGCCATTCGCGATGAATATGCCGATATTAAATTTTTATTTGAAGGTTTCCGGAAAAGTTATCTCAATATAATACTGGCTAATTTAATTGTATGGGCATTGATTGTAATTGGGCTTGTGCTGTTTGTGATTCCGGGAATAATTGTAGCCTGCCGGCTCGCATTTGTGCCGTTTCTGGTGATGGATAAAGATTTGGAACCCATGCAGGCTGTGGAAAAAAGCTGGCAAATGACGCGCGGTCATGGATGGAAAGTGTTCTGGATGGCCATTATTTCCTTTTTTATTGCCATTGCCGGTTTAATTGTATTTATTGTGGGAATTCTTTTTTCATTTATGTGGATACATTCAGCATTTGCAACACTCTACCAATCGGTTTTAAACCAGGATGAAATAAATAATCCAATCCCGATTTTAGGAGTAAACGAAGTATAAGTTTTATAACGAAATCAGTAAAGTTGAAGCCTGGAATTTTTTCCGGGCTTTTTCTATTATCTCTTTATCTTTGTTATATTTTAATGATATAGAGGATAAATCGTTTTAATTGTTTTGGAGCAATTTCTACAGATTCATAATATATATATCTATTACTGAATATTAACTTTATTACATGCAGGTGAAACAACTTTTTCTTTTTCTTCTTTTTTTGGCGATAACAGGCGGAGCAGGAGCACAATATTTTCAAACGGGCGAAGATCCGGCTTCCATAAAATGGCGGCAAATAAATACGGAAAATTTCCAGTTAATATATCCCGATTATTATGAATCCCAGGCCAATGAACTTGCCGCAGTACTGGAAGAAGTTTATCAGTATGGCGGAAATACACTTCATCATGAACCACAAAAAATATCAGTTATTCTGCACACACAAACTGTTCAGTCAAATGGACTGGTGGCCTGGGCGCCAAAGCGAGTGGAGTTTTATACCACTCCGCACCAGTCAATTTATCCGCAAAACTGGCTGGAACAACTCGCGCTGCACGAATTCCGGCATCTGGTACAAATTGATAAAATCAACGAAAATTTACCTGAACTGATTAAACTCATTCTGGGGCAGCAGGGTACCGCTTTGGTTTTTGGGGTTCACCTTCCATGGTGGTTTATTGAAGGCGATGCAGTGGTAACCGAGACTGCTTTAAGCAAATTTGGGCGCGGAAGATATCCTTCATTTTTAATGGAACACCAGGCACAGGTAGTTGAAAAAGGTGTTTTTTCGTACGACAAAGCTTATTTTGGCTCTTACCGCGATTTTGTACCCAATCGTTATAAATTGGGATACTACCTGGTTGGAGGCTCAAGAGCAATATTTGGCAGCGGATTGTGGGATTCGGTGCTGGTTAATATTGGCAAAAAACCGGTTTCATTCTCTCCAATGAACAGTGTGTTAAAAAGTAAAACCGGTTATCGAAAGGCTTCATTGTATCATTTTATTTTCGACAGCCTTCAGCAGGTTTGGTTGCAGCAAGACCGGAATTATCATTCATTGCCGTTCGATGTAATTTCACCCCCTGCGGATATTTACACCAGCTATCAGTTCAACCACTGGTTAAACGATTCAACCTTGTTTTCGTACAAAACATCGTTCGATCAAATTCCTTCTTTTGTAAAAATTGATAAATCCGGTAAAGAAAAAGTATTGTATCAGCCGGGAATAATTTTTAATGAATCGGTAAGTTACAGGGACAGTTTAATTGTTTGGTCCGAACAAATACCCGATCCGCGATGGACACACAGCGGCAAATCGTTGATCAGAATATGGAATTCAGAAACAGGTTTGTTAACCGAAATTGACACTGAATTTAAAGGTTTTAGTCCTGCCGTTTCGCACGATAAAACAAAGGTTGCCGTTGTGGAAGCCGATTTTTCAAACCATTATTACATTTCAATATATGATTGTAAAACTGGTGATTTGCTGAACCGTTTTCAAACTAGAAATGATAATTATTTCTTTTCGCCGGAATGGATAAATGCCAATGAATTAGCGTTAGTTGTACTTACTGAAAAGGGCAAACAGCTGGACAAACTCAATTTGGGCACGGGAAATTTTGAACTTCTTTTAGATGAAAATTACGGCGACCTGAAACATTTAAAAGCGGTAGGAAACAACCTGTATTTCATAAGCAGCTACACCAGTAAAAATGGCTTGTTCAGATTAAATCTCGAAGATAAATCTGTTGTTCAGGTGTACGAGCCGCGTTTCGGAGTTGAATCGCCTGCAGTTTCGCCAAATCGAAATAAAATAGTTTTAAGTGATTATACGGCTGAAGGTTTTCGTTTGATTGCAATAACTGCAGATCCGGAGCATGAAATTCCTGTTGAAAATGTTGAGAAAGGAAATTATCCGCTGGCGGCAAAATTAACCGAGCAGGAGCCGGGCCAACCCGATTTTACTGATTTGGAAACGAGAGATTACCAATCAAAAGGCTATAGCAAGCCGGCACATTTATTTAATTTTCACAGTTGGGCGCCGGCATTTATTGATGTTGCTTCTTACGAAATTTTACCGGGAGTTAGTCTGATGTCGCAAAATAAATTGGGAACTTCGGAAACAATACTGGGATATAAATGGAATGTGACAGAAAGAGCCGGACAATTTTATGCTGCTTACAAATACAAAGGCTGGTATCCGGTTTTTAATTTTGAAATTAGCACCGGAAACCGCGCCTCCGAATACAGATTAATAAATCAGACAAAAAATGAATATGGCGAAATTATAAAGCAGGATACCACCAACGAACGGTTTTTATGGGGAGAAACAAATGCCGGCATCGATGTTAATGTTCCGCTGAAACTCTCGAAAGGCCGCTTCAACCGGTTGCTCCAGCCCGAAATCAGTTATGATTTTACCTTGTACAAACATAAAGAATCGACACCACATGGATTTTACGAAGGCAACTTTCAGTCGTTAAAATACAGGTTGTATTTTTATCAGTTACTTAAGCAAAGTCAGCGCGATGTATATCCCGATTTTGGAGTGGTTGTCGATATTGGCTACCGGCATTCACCCTTTGGTACAACAAGTTTTGGAAATATGGCAACGGTTCAGTCGAATTTGTTTTTACCCGGAATATTAAAAAATCATGGAATAAAAATATATGGCGGAGTGCAGGATAAAAACATGAATAAAAATTATGGATTTAGTGATGCAATTCGGTATCCGCGAGGATGGGGAAGCATCAGAACCACCCGAATGTACAGTGTTGCAACAGATTATAAAATGCCGCTTGTTTATCCTGATTGGAATGTAAAAGGATTGTGGTATTTAAAGCGGCTAAATATGGATTTGTTTGCAGATTTTGCTCAATTGCAGGGGAACACCTATCAAAATAATGAGCCGGTTGGCACTTTTACCAGTTCAATTTCTTCACTGGGTTTTGAGTTAACCGCAGATGCAAATGTCCTTCGTTTTTATGCCCCGGTAAATATTGGATTCCGAACTTCGTACCTGCCCAAAATAGATGATTTTTATTTCGATTTTCTTTTTTCACTCAACCTTACTTCTTTTTAATGTAATAAGCGTAAGTTCAGCAGGCATATCAATTCTCCAAGGAATACCAATTGTTCCCAATCCAACATTGGTGTAAAGCACATTTTTTCCCGACTGGTAAATTCCTCCCCAGTTTTTACGGGTCAGGTATGCTATGCTGAACGGAATACCGGCGGTTTTTATTCCCCACTGAAATCCATGGGTATGCCCCGATAATGTCAATTCTATCGGTTCTTTATCTTTAATTTTCGATTCCCAGTGCGCCGGATCGTGCGACATCAGAATAATGAAAGCATTTTTTGGAATTCCTATCGTGGCCTTTTCCAAATCGGCATACTGCGGAAATGGCGGATGTCCCCAGTTTTCAACACCAATCAAAAAAACTGAATCTGTACCATTTTTAAGTACAACGTTTTCATTACGTAAAAGATCAAACCCGAATCTTTCTTCTGCATCAATAATTTCCTGTAAATTTTGTGTCTTTTCCTGCGGCGTTTTCCATCGGGTATAGTCACCATAATCATGGTTTCCCAATACCGAAAAACTTAAAACATTGCTGGTCATTTTTTGAAATGGAACTTCCCAGCCGTTGGTTTCCCGCGAAAAATTATTGACCATATCTCCCGTAAATAAAACCAAATCAGGCTGAAACTTTTCCATATTCATTTGTGCATTTTCCAGCAACTGATTTGTTTTTAAAAAACTTCCTAAATGAATATCGGATATTTGCGCAATTTTGTAGTTGTCAAAACTCTCCGGTAAATTCGGGAATTCAATCATAATTTCGTTTATCCTCAGTTTGTTTTGCCCCAAAAAAGTACCGGAAACCATAATTAATATGAGAGCAACCGAAATAATCAATCCGGAATATAAAACGGATTTTCGTTTTCTCCTACGTTCAACCACATAATGAATTAATAAAGCGAGAGTTAAGGGAATTTTTGAAAAAAAGTCGATGAAAAGGATCAGGTTAAAATAGAAATAAACAGTATAATCCGTGGCCGTACGAGGTTGCATTGGATAAATGTACAAAAACACGAAACTTAGAAGTAGGATAAAATTATACGACCAAAAAATCCATTTCGACATTTTTCGGAACCTTTCCGATGTGAGTTGTATTAAATTTTTATATGCACCAAAGGTGATTAAAAAATAAAACAGCAAAAACAACGAAATATAGAGTAGTGCAAATGATCTCATTAGTTTTTAATTTGATTTTGAATTAATCTGTTTGGTAAACTACACATCTAAAAATCATTGTAATATTCAATACTTCAGTTCATTAACTGCGAAATTCACATGTTTTTGGCCGCTGAGAATTAAATATTTAAAAAATTATGTGCATTTACCTGTTAAAAATACAACGAAAAAGGGATAAAGTTAAAATGAGTGCGGAAATAATCCGGCTTCATTATATTATCGTATCCAAACAAAAGTAAATGTTCCAATTTTAATTTTTCAAAAATTTATTAAAAAATGAAAACATGCAAAAGTTCATGTTAACATTTTAATACGAGCAGAAGAGGGGAACAAATGCAGAAATGTAAAATTAAAATATCATATTACATATCGTAAACTATTAATAAATACTTATGTGAACATACTTAAACGCCAGTCATGGGGGAAATGTAAATAAAAGTAAAGCCCGAAATCATATTTGTTACAAATGTACTTTTCGAAAATCATAAATGTTGTATAGTCATGTAAACATTATAGAATAAACACCAACACTTCCTTTGTCTTAAATGTATATTTATTCATTAACAGGTCTCGATGAGTTCTGCGTTTAATTGATTGATGCAAAGTATTCTGAGTTGCCTGCGGGATTTGATGCTATATTTAATATATAAAATTAAAGTTCATAAAATCAATTATTTACTTATAATTATATAAAGTGTTTTGTAAGTTATTGATGCAAATTGGGCAAAATCAAATAAATCATCTGATTATTACAAATTAAATTATTTTCAATCAGTTATATACAATGTGCTAATTAAAGTCATTTGAAGTTCTGCATTTTGGCTTATTTCGGGCTTTATAAAAGGTTTTCAGGATTGCTGGTAACAAGTAATTGTTTTTGACCGGATTTTATTCAAAAATATATTTTGGAATATGTTGGAATTGTTAAAGAAGAAAATTACATTTGTATATTTCTATTTTGCATTTTCACTATGAAAGACAGGATAAAACAATTCATCGATTACAAAGGTATATCAGCCGGAGATTTGGCATCTGAGCTGGACGTACAGCGTTCCAATATATCTCATATACTGAATGGAAGAAACAAACCTGGAGCGGCATTCATAGAAAAATTTTTGCTGGTATTTCCTGATTTAAATGCACGCTGGTTGTTAACCGGCGAAGGAAATATGGTAAACAGCGAAACTTCCAGGCCTGAAATAAATCCGGATAATTCAACCGCAGTGCAAGCTGCACCGGAAATAACTGAAACTGCACCTCCAAAAACAACAAAAAGCCATCACCTTAATAATCAGCCTGAAGTAAAGCAACAATCTCCGCATTCAAAGGCTTTGGACAAAGTGTTACTGTTGCATTCTGATGGTACATTCGTTTTGTATAAACCCGAATAGATTCTCAATTTGTAATTTTGTTACTTATGTCAACAAAAAATGTTCTACAATATAAAATTATTTTGCCTTAAAAGTTTGCAAATGTAAATTTAAGGTTTACATTTGTACTGTACATTATTATACTGACAGGATGGTAAAAATTAATATAGTTTAGATTTGCAAACCCAAGTAGATTTTAGTTAAGTTAGTTACCAGAATTAAACAGAAGATAAAAGACCGTTAATTTTTTAACGGTTTTTTTATTTGGATTTATTTGAACATACTACGTTTTTTCAAGAATGGGTTATTTCTATATCTTTGCCGCAAATATATTTTATAATGTATAAGAAGTCGGTTGAAGATTTTATAGTAGTTGAAAATATCCGGTTAAACACAACCAATTATTTACTCCGTTTAAAAACTGACAATACATTACCAACTGTAAAACCCGGGCAGTTCGTTAATATTGAAGTCAAAAATACCAGCGAAGTTTTTTTACGCCGGCCTTTTTCAATATTTGAAGTAGATTACAACTCAAATTCGTTATCGTTAATTGTAAAAATACTGGGGCGGGGTTCTAAAAAACTGACAGAACTGAAATCCGGAGAAATGTTAAGTCTGATTTATCCGCTCGGAAAAAATTTTACCTTTCCCGAACAAAACGACAAAATTTTACTGATTGGTGGAGGAAGTGGAGTTGCACCAATGCTTTTTCTGGCAAAAGAGGCCGGATTACCGGTTGAAAATGTAGACATTCTGCTTGGAGCACGCACGAAAGAAGATCATATTGATATTGTTGAATATCGTAAGTATGGAAATTTTTATTTTACAACAGAAGACGGTTCACTGGGCGAAAAAGGATTTGTTATTCATCATTCGGTATATAAAAATCTGCAGTCGTATAACCGCATTTATGCCTGTGGCCCTGAACAAATGATGAAAGCGGTTGCAAAAGATGCAAAGGCTGCTGATGTTTTTTGCGAAGTGTCGCTTGAAAATCTGATGGCCTGTGGTTTTGGTGTATGTTTGTGCTGTATTGAACCTACTGTGAAAGGTAATTTATGTGTTTGTACAGAAGGTCCTGTATTCAATATTAAAGATTTAAAATGGCAGATTTAAGTATAAAGTTACATAATCTTACATTGAAAAACCCGGTTATGCTGGCATCCGGAACTTGCGGATTTGCGGAGGAAATGAACGATTTTTACGATGTTTCGCAGGTAGGCGGCATTTTTCTGAAAGGAACAACTCCGCGAAACCGCGATGGAAATAATTATCCCAGGATGGCTGAAACTCCTTCCGGAATGTTAAATGCGGTTGGTTTACAAAATAAAGGAATCGATTACTTTATACAACATACTTACCCGCGCATTAAGGATTATGATACCCCGCTCATTGTTAACGTCAATGGATCAACAGTTGAAGAGTATATTGAAGTAACAGAGAAAGTAAACGAACTGGAGAAAATACCGGCAATAGAATTAAACATTTCGTGTCCAAATGTAAAGGAAGGCGGAATGGCTTTCGGTGTAAGTTGTCCAAGTGCCGAGGCAGTAACACGCGAAGTTAGAAAAGCGTACAAAAAAACGCTCATTGTAAAACTGTCGCCAAATGTTACTGACATAACTGAAATTGCAAAAGCAGTGGAAGGACAGGGTGCTGACAGTGTTTCGCTGGTTAATACTTTTTTGGGAATGGCAGTCGACTCAGAAAAACGTATACCTTTATTATCGACAATAACCGGGGGTTTGTCGGGGCCGGCAATAAAACCGATTGCGCTGCGGATGGTTTGGCAGGTTTATCATGCGGTAAAAATTCCAATTGTTGGAATGGGCGGAATTATGAACACTGCCGATGCCATTGAATTCATGCTTGCCGGTGCAACTTCGGTGCAGGTTGGAACCGCAATTTTTAAAGATCCGTTTATCCCTTTAAAAATAATTGAAGGAGTAAACGAATATCTTGAACGACATAAATTGCAGTCGGCCAGTGAATTGATTGGTGCATTACAAATGTAAACTTCATTGCAGGAATCTGTTTTTTACAATATACACCCTTCATTTTTTTGTTCTTTTTATAGCCTTTTTTTCCCGGTATTTGTTGTTGAAGTAAATAAGCTTTTAAAGCAGGTATTAAATGAAAAGATAAATGACTATTTAAAACAAAAATTGCAATGTGAACATTTCAATTTAAGCAATGTTTAATAAGGCGTAAATAGCAATTAACCGAATAATAAATCATAAAAAACGATGTCGAAATTTGAAATTGTAATGCCTAAACTGGGGGAAAGTATACAGGAAGGCACAATCACCAAATGGTTTGTCGAAGAAGGCGATACCATTGAAGAAGATGATATGTTGTTTGAGGTGGCAACAGATAAAGTTGATTCTGAAATTCCTTCTCCGGTTGATGGAAAAGTGACAAAAATATTGTTCCCGGTTGACAGTCTGGTTCCGGTTGGCGAAGTTGTAGCTATATTAAATATGGGAGCGGAAGAAGATGCAGAAGTAGTTCCGGAAACGGAAAAAGAGGAACTTCAGGCGGAAAAAGCAAATGTGGAAATTGAAGAACCGGAAGAAAAAACAGCTGTCGGCAGCAGAAAATTATCGAATCGTTTTTATTCGCCTTTGGTAAGAACAATTGCCAAAGAGGAAAACATTTCAGTCGAAGAATTGGAAACAATAGAAGGATCGGGAGCCAACGGACGGGTTCAGAAAAAGGATATTCTGGATTATATCGAAAACAGAGCAACTAAAAGCAAAACCGAATCGCGTAAAACAGAAGAAACAACAGCATCGGGAGCTCCGTTTTTTGAAACCAAAAAATCGTCGGCACCGGCACCAGTATCTATGGGAGCAGAAGATCAAATTGTTGAGATGGGCAGGGTGCGCAAATTAATTGCCGACCACATGGTAATGTCGAAGCAGGTTTCGCCACATGTTACTTCTGTTGTGGAGGCCGATGTTACAGAATTGGTTTTCTGGCGGAACAAAAACAAAGATGCTTTTCAAGATAAATACGGCGAAAAAATAACGTTCATGCCATTTTTTATAGAGGCTACAGCTGCAGCGTTAGCTGAGTTTCCGATGGTAAATGCTTCCGTTGACGGCGATAAAATTATTCTGAGAAAAAATATCAATATCGGTGTGGCAGTTGCCCGGCCCGATGGAAACCTGATTGTCCCGGTCATTAAAAATTCGGAACAGAAAAACATAGTTGGCTTAACAAAAGAAATGAATCGGCTGGCGGTTGCAGCACGCAATAATAAACTGGCAGCCGACGAAATTCAGGGCGGTACATTTACCATAACCAATTTTGGTTCGTTCCGGAATTTAATCGGAACTCCAATTATCAACCAGCCGCAGGTGGCAATTCTGGCTACCGGAAGTATCGAGAAAAAACCGGCAGTAATGGAAACACCAACCGGAGATGCCATTGTTATCAGGCACAAAATGTTTTTATCGCTTTCCTACGATCATCGTATTGTTGATGGAGCGCTTGGAGGTGCATTTCTCCGAAAAATTGCTGATAACCTGGAACAATTTGATTTAAACCGTTCAATTTAAAGTTTAATATGAAAGAAATAGAGATACCAAAAATTTATTCCATTAAAAAAACTCCAAAAGAAACACTTGAAAAATGGTATAGATTGATGACCATTGGAAGGGCCATTGACAATAAAGCGCCCAATTATTTAAAACAAGCCATTGGTTGGTCGTATCATGCACCTTATGCCGGGCACGATGGAATTCAACTGGCAGTAGGACAGCATTTTGAAAAAAAGAAAGACCATCTGTTTTTGTATTACCGCGACATGTTATCTGCACTTTCGGCCGGAATGACCGCTGAAGAGATAATTCTTAACGGAATTTCAAAAGCAACGGATCCATCCAGCGGCGGAAGGCACATGTCGAACCACCTGGCAAAACCGGAATGGAACATTCACACGGTTTCCTCATCAACCGGAAATCATACCTTGCACGCAGTGGGTGTTGCCAGAGCTATTAAATATTATGGCGAAAAGGCAGTGGCAATCAGCGGACAGGGAGAATCATCGGTTAGTGAAGGTTATGTTTATGAAGCATTTAACGGCGCCGACAAAGAAAAATTACCTGTAGTTTTTGTTGTTCAGGATAATGGATATGGAATTTCTGTTCCGAAAAAAGATCAAACCGCACAACGAAAAGTGGCCAATAATTTTACCGGATTCAAAAACCTGCGGATAATGCACTGCAACGGTAAAGATGTTTTTGATTCGATGAACGCCATGGCCGAAGCAAAACGAATTGCGATCGAAGAATCTATGCCGGTTGTTTTGCAGGCTAATTGTATCCGGATGCTTTCTCATTCCAATTCGGATGATCATTTGTTGTATCGCAGTGAAACCGAAAGAAATTATGTTGAACAGTACGATCCGCTGGCAAAATTCAGACGGTTATTGATCCGGTACAAACGTTTTTCGGAAGAAGAAATTCTGGCTATTGAAGAAGAAACAAAACAAATTATAAAGGATGCACACAAGGCGGCATTGCAAGCGCCCGATCCTTCACCGGATTCCATTTACGATTTTGTTCTGCCCGAGCCTTATCCTGCAGAAAAATATCCTGAAGGAATTCACAGTCAGGAGGGAACAAAGAAAAAACTGATAACCGCATTGAATGAAACTTTGAAAGCAGAGTTCAGGTTAAACCCGGATACTTTTATCTGGGGACAGGATATGGCCAATAAAGATAAAGGTGGAATTTTCAACGTATCCAAAGGAATGCAACAGGAATTTGGCAAAAAAAGAGTGTTTAATGCACCAATTGCCGAGGATTTTATAATGGGAACCGCAAACGGAATGTCACGGTATAACGATAAAATCCGGGTTGTTGTGGAAGGCGCCGAATTTGCAGACTATTTTTGGCCGGCTATGGAACAGTATGTTGATACCAGCCACGATTACTGGCGCTCCAACGGAAAATTTTCACCAAACGTAGTCATCAGGCTCGCGTCCGGTGGATATATAGGCGGAGGAATGTATCATTCGCAGAATATCGAAGGGTCGTTGGTGGCAATTCCGGGAGTACGGATTGTTTACCCGTCGTTTGCCGACGATGCAGCAGGTTTGTTGCGCACTGCCATCCGCTCGCGGGGCTTAACCATGTTTATGGAACCCAAGGCTTTATACCAGGATCCAAAAGCCGCAACTGTTGTTCCCGACGATTTTGAAGTGCCGTTTGGCAAGGCCCGCATCCGCAGAGAAGGTACTGACCTTACTATTATTACTTACGGCAATACCACTCATTTAAGTTTAAAAGCTGCGGCAAAACTGGAGGAAGAAGGAGTGAATGTGGAAGTTATCGATTTACGATCTTTAATTCCGCTGGATGAAGAGACCATTGCACAGTCGGTTAAAAAAACAAACAAAGTTTTGGTAGTGCACGAAGATAAAGTACATGGCGGTTTTGGTGGCGAAATCACTGCATTGATAGCCGATAAACTGTTCGAATTTCTTGATGCTCCGGTTAAACGTGTTGGTTCAACATTTACGCCGGTTGGATTCAATAAAATTCTGGAACAGGCTATTCTTCCCAACGCCGAAAAAATATACAATGCCGCAAAAGAATTAATCGTTTATTAAAAATTGCAGAACATGAGTAAAACAGCAATCATATACAGTTTTAATACACAAAAATCAAAAAAAGTTGCCGAAAAAATAATTGGGGAATTTGGAGAATCAAATATTGAAGTTGTTAATGCCGAGGAGCTTTCAAAAGAAGTTTTCGAAAAATATGATAATTTTATTTTAAGCGCTCCAACCTGGTTCGATGGCGAACTTCCGAATTATTGGGATGAATTTGTTCCTGATTTGGAAGAAATGGATTTGGCAAAAAAAACATTTGCGGTTTATGGTTTGGGCGATCAAAAAGGGTATCCCGAAAACTTTTGCGATGCCATTGGAATTCTGGTGGAAATAATCGAGGATTGTGGCGGAAAAGTTGTTGGGCATACTTCACTGGACGGGTACAATTACGAATCGTCGAAAGCCGAGCGCGGAAACGAATTTGTTGGTTTGCCCCTTGATCAGGAAAACCAGGCACGGTTAACCGGCGAGAGGGTTAAGAAGTGGGTAGCACAGCTGAAAAAAGAATTTAAATAATATTTTGTTATTAATTAATTGGATAAGAGCTGTTTGTCGTTTGGCAAATGGCTTTTTTATTTTTTGAATTATTTGGTGGAGAAATCAGTTGGATTTGGCTGTGACGAAGAGGCAGTGCTGCCGATCAGCAAAAATTAATTACGAAAAAGCTAAAAACAGGGGAGTGCGTATAAAAACACAACTTCCCAAGGAAAGAAAAGTGACATACAATTTTATGAAGGAAGCGGAACAAAAACCAAAATAAGAAGCAAGTCAAAATTATACGTTACTGTTAAAACAGATTAAAATTGATTAAGCGAATTGTTGAAACATCCTCATAATAAGCAGTATGTACATTTGTATAATATAAATTTTACATTTGTTTTGTTGGTTGTAAGCTGTATTTCTTTGCATTGTTTTGATAATTTAAATGAACAGGAAACCTGTAGATGAATGGATGAAGGATAATCGGTTGATTATTGTTAAGCAGAATTTTTTATGAAGGTAAAAAGGATTATATTATCTCAATCAATATTCAATTTAAATGTGGTTTAGTTTTCAAATAACTTTTAATGATTAATTTTGTGCCTTTTAAAAATCTAAAAAAATAGAGAATTGTCTGAAACAAGATACATATTCGTTACCGGTGGAGTTACTTCATCGCTTGGAAAAGGTATTTTGGCAGCTTCGCTGGCCAAACTGCTTCAATCGCGCGGTTATAATGTAACTATCCAAAAACTGGATCCTTATATTAATGTAGATCCGGGCACACTGAACCCTTATGAACACGGTGAATGTTTCGTTACCGAAGACGGCGCCGAAACAGACCTCGATCTTGGTCATTACGAACGGTTTCTGAATACGGCAACATCGCAGGCCAACAATGTAACCACCGGCAGGATTTACCAGTCGGTAATCAGCAAGGAACGCCGCGGCGATTATCTTGGAAAAACGGTGCAGATAATTCCTCACATTACCGACGAAATCAAACGAAAAATAAAAGTGCTGGGCTCAAAAGGGAAATACGATATTGTAATAACCGAAATCGGCGGCACTGTTGGCGACATTGAATCTTTACCGTACATAGAATCCGTGCGTCAGTTAAAAAGGGAATTGGGTTCGCATGCTCTTGTTATTCATCTTACTCTTGTGCCATATCTGGCTGCTACCGGCGAGTTAAAAACCAAACCCACGCAGCATTCGGTAAAACAGTTGCTTGAGGCCGGGATTCAACCCGATATTCTTGTATTACGCACCGAACACGACATCGATAAAACCATCAGGGAAAAGGTTGCTTTATTTTGCAACGTTGATATTGACGCTGTAATTCAGTCAATTAATGTATCCACCATTTATGAGGTTCCGCTGAAAATGCTGGAAGAAAAGCTGGACATTATCGCCATGAAAAAGCTGGGATTGCAGATAAATGAGATTAATGATTTATCGTCGTGGAATAACTTTTTAATGCGGCTGAAAAATCCTGAATTTGAGGTAAATATTGGTCTTATCGGTAAATATGTTGAATTACACGATGCTTATAAATCCATTGCCGAAGCCTTAATTCATGCCGGTTCCGAAAATCTGTGCAATGTAAATATTCAATGGATTCATTCCGAATCGCTGAAACCTGATAATTATACGCAGAAACTTTCCGGGCTCAACGGAATAATTGTAGCGCCCGGTTTTGGTCACCGCGGTATGGAAGGGAAGGGGCTTGCCGTCAAATATGCCCGCGAAACCAATACATCGTATCTTGGAATTTGTTTGGGAATGCAGGTGGCGGTAATTGAATTTGCACGAAATGTTTTAAAGCTTCAGGATGCAGATTCAACGGAGATGAATCCAAAAACGCCCTATCCGGTTATCGATTTAATGGAACACCAGAAAGGGATTACGGATTACGGCGGAACAATGCGTCTGGGAGCATACGAATGCCGGATTGTCGAAAAAGATTCGAATGCCTGCAAGGCCTACAATAAATTAACAGTTTACGAAAGGCACCGGCACCGCTACGAATTTAACGATACTTTTCGCGAACAGTATGTGGAAGCAGGAATGATTCCGGTAGGGGTAAACCCTGAAACCGACCTGGTTGAAATCATCGAAATTCCGAAGCATAAATGGTTTGTGGGTGTGCAGTTTCATCCCGAATATCGCAGCACCGTTTTAAATCCCCATCCGCTGTTTGTCGATTTTATAAAAAGCACTTTAGAAGAAGAACGAAAAAATGGATAGAAATTCAATAATTGGAATCGTGATGATTTTCGCGATACTGGTCGTATTTTCAGTTATCAACCGGCCATCGCAGGAAGAGATTGAAGCAGCAAAACACAGACGCGATTCCACTGCACAGGTTGAGGCTGTAAAATCAGCGCAACTGGAACAGGAACGGCAACAAAATTTGCAGAACGAAGGGAATGCAGCAGCGCCGGATTCTGCCGCGGAAGCAAACAATGTTCAGCAAAAAGCTAATCAGTTTGGCGCGTTCGGAAAAGCAGCAATTGGTGAAGAACAATTTTATACGCTGGAAAACAATATCGTTAAAATAACTTTTACCAACAAAGGCGGAAGAATTTATTCGGTAGAATTAAAAGATTACAAAACACATGATTCCCTGCCACTCATTCTTTTTGATGGCAACAATACTGAATTTGGCCTCAATTTCTTTTCCCAAAACCGCACTATTCAAACCGAACAGCTTTATTTCCAGACTTCAACACAGCAAAAAGATATTGTAGTTAACGGTCCGCCGGTTAAACGGGCGAATGAGGGCAAAATTAAATTCAACGAAGAAAATCCGGGTGGCACAGAATCCATTAATTTCCGCCTGGAACTGGCGCAGGGACAATATCTCGAATATGTTTACACCCTTCCGTATAATTCATATCTGGTTGATTTTGATATCAATATGCGGGGAATGAATAATTATATCGCAACCAACCAGTCGTATCTGAATTTTAACTGGGCCATTGATGTGCCGCGCCAGGAAAGGCCTTCAAAGTTTGGTGAAGACCGCTACACCAACATTACCTATAAATTTTTCGAAGATGATGTGGATAATCTTTCACAAAATAAATCGGATGAAGAAAGCCTGTCAACCCGCATAAAATGGATTGGCTTTAAACAGTTGTTTTTCAATTCAACCATTATTGCCGACGAATCTTTTCCGAATGCTTTTGTGCGTTCAACAAAACTGGAGGATGACCCAAAACATCTTTCCCGGTTTTATGCCGAGATTGCTGTTCCCTATGGCGGAACGGCCAATGAGCAGGTTGGAATGCAGTTTTATTTTGGCCCCAATCATTATCAAACCTTGAAACAATACAGCGATTTAAACCTGGAGCGCATGGTTTATCTCGGATATGCCATTGTAAGGCCGGTGAATAAATACCTGATTATTCCGGTATTCAACTTCCTCCGCAGATATATCAGTAATTTTGGAATAATCATTCTGTTGCTCACAGTTTTCATAAAAACACTGTTGTTTCCGTTTACCTACAAATCGTATACATCGCAGGCAAAAATGCGCGCATTGAAACCTGAGATTGATGAATTGAACAGTAAATTCGGGAAAGACAAGCCCATGGAAAAGCAGCAGGCAACCATGGCATTGTACAAAAAAGCGGGCGTAAATCCAATGGGAGGATGTTTGCCCATGTTGTTGCAATTCCCGATATTAATAGCCATGTTCTTTTTCTTTCCAACGTCGATTGAGCTGCGGCAGGAAAGTTTTTTGTGGGCACACGATTTATCCACCTACGATTCTATTCTGAATCTTCCTTTTAGCATCCCGTTTTATGGCGACCATGTGAGTTTGTTTGTTCTTTTAATGACCATTACCACCATTATTTCGACCAAAATGAACCAGCAGGCAACTGCCAGTCAGGGCATGCCGGGAATGCAAACCATGATGTACCTGATGCCAATTATGTTCCTTTTTATTCTGAATAATTACTCTGCAGGTTTGAGTTATTACTATTTTCTGGCCAATGTTATTACCATCGGTCAAACCTATTTAATCCGTTCATTTATTGATGAAGATAAAATAAGGGCACAACTGCAGGTGAATAAGAAGAAGACCGTTAAAAAATCGAAATTTCAGAAGCGGCTCGAAGACATGGCCAAACAGCGGGGAGTGCAGTTACCAAAAAAATAATGTGAAAAGATAATAATGAGAATGCCGGTTTTATGCCGGCATTTTTTTAGTGAATAAACTGAAGTACAAAATACCTGTTTTTCTAAAATTGGACTCATTTAAGAACTGCTGGGTTTCATACTTTTTATGATTTCGTTTTTACCGGCATCTGTGCAGTGGGAGCGAAATTTTCAAATAGGAATTTACTACACATTCAAAAAAAATTAAGCTTCAGGTTATTGGAACACTGTTGATATTCCTGGAATGAATATGAACGTTGGCCTGAATTAAATTCTTCTTTTTCAAATATCCCGTTAAACGTTTTATGTTTTTTATTGTCGAATGTCTGTTTTAGTGGCTTTGAAGTAAAAACATTTAAAATTTTAATTATGAAAAGAATTGGATTATTGTTGGCCGCACTAATACTGGGAACAACAGCAATTATGGCTCAACCCGGTGGACAAAGAAATTTTGATCCGGAAGAAATGGCGAAACGCCAGACAGCGCAGCTTAAGGAAGCGCTTGATTTAAATCAGGACCAGGAGAAAAAAGTTTACGACCTGAACCTTGAAACAGGTAAGGAAATGAGAGCTTTGCGCGAAAAAAACCAGGGTGGTGGCTGGGAAGCCATGCGCGAAGACATGACTAAAATACGCGAAGGACAGGATAAAAAAATGAAGGCTATCCTGACAGATGATCAGTGGGTAAAATACCAAAAATATCAGCAGGAACGAAGAGAAAGAAGAAGACAAGGCGGAGGATCCGGAGGGATGTAGATTGTTTAATAGTTAGATTAGTTAGGGGGTTTGCAAATTATTGTAAACCCTTTTTTTTATAAGAATGAATTTTTCAGGTGAACCATTTTTATTGCAGTAACTGCCGCTTCATCGCCTTTGTTGCCGAGTTTTCCACCTGCCCGGTCTTTCGCCTGTTGTTCGTTATCGGTGGTTAAAACGCCAAAAATAAAAGGCTTGTTGTACTTTAGGTTTAATTCAACTGTACCTTTGGTAACACCTTCACAAATGTAATCGAAGTGGCGGGTTTCGCCCTGAATGACACAACCCAGAAGAATCACAGCATCCACATTTTCCATTTCTGCAAAATACTGTCCGCCAAGCGGCAATTCAAATGTCCCGGGGACATACTTCAGCAGAATGTTCTCTTCTGTTGCCCCATGTCTTTTTAAAGTGCTTAAAGCTCCATCGGCAAGGGCAGTTGTTATTTCGAAATTCCACTCAGCCACAACAACGCCAAACCGCATTTTTTCTGCCGAAGGAATAGAATGTACATCGTAATGAGAAAGATCTTTTGTTGCCATATTTTATCAATAAAAAACCCCTCGCAAGGGAGGGGTTTGGTTTATAATCTGAGTTATCCCAGTTTTATTTTTACCCGTGCTATGTAGCGTTCAACATTTCGTCCTTCCGCTGATTCCGGATATTCATCTTTTATTTTCTGATAAACTGCCAGTGCATCCTGCAACCTGTCCATCGATTCCAGCAGATTGGCCGCTTTCATCATGTAAATTGGCGTGGTTAATTCATTCTGATCTAACGTATACGCCTTTTTATATTGCTTCAGTGCCTCTTCTTTATCTCCAAGTTCCAGGTAGGCATCGCCTTTTGCTCCTGCAGTAATGGGCTCAAGCAATAAATCATCTGTTTCAAAACTATTTAAATAATCCAGTGCTTCTTCATACTGTCCGAGGTGAAGGTAAGATATTCCGGTATAGTAATTTGCAAGGTTTGCCGACTCGGTCATTCCATAATCATCAATAATATCAAGGAATCCGAGGTAGTTGCCATCGCCGTTGATTGCCAGGTTAAAAGAATCTTTTTCAAAATAATTTTCGGCCATAAACATTTGCGATTGCGCCTCTTCTTCCCGGGGTTGAAGATAAAATTTGGTAAACCCCAGATAAATAACTACAACCAGTATAATTGCACCAATTACATACGTTATGATCTTCCGGTTGCTTTCAATAAAACGTTCCGTTTTCGTTAAAGCGCTTTCAAGTTCCTGCAAATTATCTTCTTGCTGAGCTTTTTTCTTTGCCATATCTTCATTTTCAAATTGTGCCGCAAAAATAGCTTTTTTTTCAAAACTGTGTGGATTATAACCGATAAATATTGAATAATAATCAACATCTCCGTGTTATTAAAATGAAATTGATTGCTGGAGTTCATCTCCCCGTGTTTTTTAATTAGTTTTGCAGCAAACTCGCAGAAATTTGTAATGTATATTGAAGAAATTTCAATCGTTAATTTTAAAAACCTGAAGGATGTAAAGGTGGATTTTTCGCACCGGTTAAATTGTTTTATCGGGAATAACGGCGCCGGAAAAACCAACCTGCTCGATGCCATTTATTATCTTTCGTTTTGCAAAAGCTTTTCAAATCCGGTCGACCAGCTGAATATTAATCACGATGAAAATTATTTTATGCTGAACGGCAATTACAAGCGGCTCGGTTCCAAAGAAATAATTAATTGCGGCTACCAGAAAGGGCAAAAAAAGCAGGTGAAACGAAATTCGAAAGTTTATAAAAAACTCGTGGATCATATCGGGTTGCTGCCATTGGTAATGATTACACCTTCGGATGTTAGCCTGATTTTGGGAGGCAGCGACGAACGCCGAAAATTTATGGATGGTGTAATTTCGCAATACAACCAGGGGTACCTCGAAGATTTGTTAAAATACAACCGTGCCCTTTTGCAGCGCAATATTTTACTGAAACAGTTTGCCTCCGAACGTTTTTTCGATGCTGAACTGCTTGCCATCTGGGATGAGCAGCTGCTTGAACCGGGAAACAGAATTCATGAAGAACGGTTGAAATTTGTGGAAAAACTGATTCCTGTTTTCCAGTATTATTATTCATTTGTATCGCAGGGAAACGAAGTGGTGGGACTGACTCATCAATCCGATTTACACGAAAACTCCTTTGAAAAGCTTTTAAAGGAATCGCAGCCAAAGGATCGGGCTGTTCAATACACCTCAAGCGGCATTCATAAAGATGAACTGGTTTTTACCATCGACGGCTATCCAATAAAAAAGCTGGGATCGCAGGGCCAGAAAAAAACCTACCTGGCAGCGCTGAAACTGGCTCAGTTCGATTTTATCAAAGAAATATCGGGCATGAAACCGATGCTGCTGCTCGACGATATTTTCGACAAACTCGACAGCCTGCGGGTGGAACAGATTGTAAAGGTAGTTTCGGGCGAAAAGTTCGGACAGATATTTATTACCGACACCAACCGCGAACATCTTGACGTAATAATTAAAAAAATGAATGCCGATTTTCGTATCTTCAGCGTTCAGTCAGGAACTGTGGAACAGGTAAAATGAGCAGGAAATCCATTGTAAATTAACGCCAAATCAGGATTGAAATCAGTACAGACAAAAGTGCGTTAGGCGAAAATTTGGTGCGGGCCGGCGTTGGATGCTGGGTGGAAGCATGAAATTTTCTTGATTTTTTTGTTTACTTTTTTTGTCAAGAAAAAAAGTAAGAGCCTGTCCGGCTGGAGGACAAAAAATAATAAAAATTGCAATTATTCCGGGCTACAGCGGATTATAATTAATTGTATATAAAAATGATTAAATATTCATTTTATTGCTTTTTTATAACCGGAACAGAATTAAATTACTGGAACATTTCCGAATGAAACAAACATCATACAAAGACGAGAAAAACATTAATAAATATATCAGATGTAAGTTCCCTGCCCGTTGGTCAGACGGGCATCGGGTGAAAAAATTGGATAGTGAGATTAATTTTATCCGACTACTTACTCAGCAACTGTAATAATTTGTACAGATGAAACGAAACAACATACAAACATTGGGAGAGGCGCTGCGGGAATACGTGCGCGAAATGAGGATGGACCGTAAATTAAAGGAAGTAAGTATTGTTCAATCCTGGGAAAATGTTCTGGGAAAAACCATTGCCCGTTATACCCGGAATGTGTACTTGTCTAACGGGGTTTTATATGTTGAATTAAGTTCGCCGGTGGTAAAAAATGAGCTTTTAATGATGCGCGAAGAGATACGAAATAAACTCAATGAAAATGCCGGCGAAGAATTAATCAGAAAAGTTGTCTTCAAATAAATTCGCCGGCATTTTTGGCTGTTTCCAAACCAATCAGAACCGTTCCGTTTTCGAAAAGAAAAAGTCAGATTCAATAATTGCATTTTCGTCGCTGTCCGAGCCATGAACTGCATTTTGCTGCAGGCTGGTGGCATACAATTTCCGGATGGTTCCTTCAGCCGCATTTTCGGGGTTGGTGGCGCCAATTAAAGTGCGGTAATCTTCCACTGCATTCTCCTTTTCAAGAATGGCTGCAATAATGGGCCCCGAGCTCATAAACTCAACCAGCGACCCATAAAATGGCCGTTCTTTGTGAATTTCGTAAAATGCACCGGCTTGTGCGGGCGTTAACCGGGTAAGTTTCATCGCTTTTATTACGAAACCTGCCTCATTTATCATTTTTAATATTGCACCGGTATGATTGTTTTTAAAAGCCATTGGCTTAATCATGGTGAAGGTGAGTTTTCCTGCCATTTTATCAGTTTTAAAAATTTGTAATGAATCGCAATATTATAAAAAATTGGCCAAAATAGCCTTTGCACGCGTACCAGAATTCTTATCTTTGTCAGTTCTAAAAAATTACTGATTTGAAAAATACTGGAAATGAGGTTCTTACAAAACTAAAACAACTTCTTTCAAACAAGGAAGAGCGGATTGTTTTGGTTACACATGAAAATCCGGATGGCGATGCAATTGGTTCAGCGATTGGCCTGGCCGAAGTGCTTCAGAATTGCGGACATAATATATCAATTATTTCCCCCAACAATTATCCTGAATTCATTAAATGGTTTTCTTCGAAGATTGAAATCATAATCTACACCAAAGAAAAAAAGAAGGCCAAACAAGCCCTTGAAGAAGCTACGCTGTTGTTTTGCCTCGATTTTAATGATGCAAAACGGGCGGGGAAAGTGGAAAAACATATTCTGAGTTTTGACCGGCCCACGGTTTTAATCGATCATCACCCGCATCCTTCCGATTTTCCCGAGATCCTGATTTCGGAGCCGGAATACAGTTCCACCGCCGAATTACTGTACGTAGTTATCAGCGAAATCGGGTTGAAAAAACACATCAGCAAAAAATCGGCAGAAGCATTGTACACCGGCATAATGACCGACACCGGCTCGTTCAGCCACAATATTTCCAATCCCAACACTTTCCGCGTCATTGCCGAACTGGTGGCTTTAGGAATCGAACCCGAAAAAATTCAGTCGAATGTGTACCATAACTTTTCGGCCAACCGAATGCGGTTACTCGGACATTGCCTCGATAAAAAAATGGAAGTTTTTCCTGAATTACGTTCAGCGGTTATTTCCATCACCAAAAAAGAACTCGACGAATTCGAATATAAAACCGGCGATACCGAAGGATTTGTAAACTATCCGCTCTCCATCAATAATATTGTATTTTCTGCGTTATTTATTGAAAAAGAAGGTTTTGTTAAAGCCTCATTCCGCTCGAAAGGAAATTTTCCTGCAAATAAATTTTCGCGCCAACACTTCGAAGGCGGCGGGCATTTAAATGCTGCGGGCGGCGAGTCAAAACAAAATTTAAATGAAACAGTTGAAAAGTTCAAGCAACTTTTACAGGAGTATAAGCATCAGTTATTGGAAACAATAATTTAAAGAAGAAGTATGAAAATGAAATTTTTAATGAATTTGGGATTGGCAGTGTTTGTTGCAGTGCTGATTTCATCGTGTGTTGATTTGGATAGCCCGGAGCCCGAACGGAAACAAACCAAAGCGGAAGAAATGAGTATTCTCAGTGCTTATATCGATAGCCTGGAAGCTAAAGATTACAATGTGGACACCACCGCAATGGGAGTTTATTATGTTGTAATTGATGAAGGTGAAGGTGCATATCCGAAGCAGGGTGACACCGTAGTAATTGGTTATTCCGGTTATTTGATGGATGGTTATCTGTTCGATTCGTCTGAAATTCACTGGTCCGACGGCAAATGGGAATTTGAAATAGGCGCTGTAAACGCCATTCCGGGTTGGGAAGACGGAATAAAACAGATAAACGAAGGTGGAAAAATTCAGTTCATTGTGCCTTCTGAATTAGGTTACGGACCGCTGGGCTCCGGAATTATCGGTCCCAACCAGTCCCTGATTTTTGTGGTTAAAATGTTCGAAATAAAACCTTCTTCGGAAGTTTGAAATTAAAATCAAATTAATGAAACTAAAATTTTTTAACGGATTTGTTACACTATTGCTGGCTGCCGCCTTTTTTTCCTGCAAGGAGGACAATTTGGGAAAACTCCGGCAGCGGGAGTTGGAAAAGCTGGATACCTATATCATCAATAATTATCCGGAACTGGAACCCAAACGGTCGGGTTTATTTTTCATTGAACAACAGGAAGGTGTTGGCGATTCCATCAATGTGGGCGACAGGGTGCAGATTTTTTATGATATCTGGACACTTGACTCTGTTTACATCGATGGGAGTGGTTCTTATGAGCCCCTTCAAATTGACGTTCAGCCGGCATCACAGTTAAGTGCTTCTCCAACATCAGTGCGCAATCTCAAAGGCCTGAATGAAGCACTTACTTATATGAAAAAGGATTCAAAAGCATTGCTGATTTTGCCTTCGCAGCTGGCATTTGGCCAGAATGGTCTCATTGGTGGTGGGGTTCCCGGATTTACAACCCTTTTGATGGAAGTGAAGGTTTATAAGGTTTATCCCGCCCAAACCCAGTAATCCGTTTTTAATTTTTTTTTCGGAATTTGAATGAACAAGACCGAACTCCTGAAAAAATTACTGCCCGGTTTTATTCCGCTTTTTGTTTTCATCGCTGCCGATGAAATATGGGGGACTAAAACCGGGCTGTTTGTTGCCATTGGTGTAGGAATTGCCGAAATGGCCTTGGTAGGTTTCAGGGAAAAACGGTTCGATAAATTTATCCTTTTCGACACATTGCTGCTGGTAGTTTTGGGCGCTGTTTCCATTCTGCTGAACAATGATATCTTTTTTAAACTGAAACCCGGACTGATAGAGCTGATTCTTGTTGCGGTGCTGGGTGTTTCCGCTTTTTCGCAGGTAAATATTATCGGGCTGATGGGGCGGCGCTACCTGAAAGGGGTAACGTTTAACGAAGCACAGGTGGCACACATGCGAAGGAGCCTTAAATTTCTTTTTTACCTGTTTACTGCGCACACACTTTTGGTTTTTTATGCTACTTTTTACATGAGTAAGGAAGCCTGGGCATTTATCAGCGGCGGGTTGTTTTATGTTTTATTTGGCTTTTATTTTTTATTCGAATGGCTAAATCAAAGGAAAAACCGGAAAAAACTTGCCGCCGAGGAGTGGGTGCCGCTGGTAAATGAAGAAGGGAAAATTTCCGGACAGGCGCCGCGCAGCCAGGTACACAACGGCAGCAAATTGTTGCACCCCGTGGTTCACATGCACGTAATCAACCCGCACAAAGCCATTCTTTTACAAAAACGGCCGCAGTCGAAACTTATACAACCCGGCAAATGGGACACAGCAGTTGGCGGCCACATCAGCGTAGGCGAAACACTGGAAAAAGCCCTTCGTAAAGAAGCGTTTGAGGAAATCGGACTGAACAGTTTCAACGCAAAACTGCAGAAAGTTTATCAGTGGGAATCGGATGTGGAAAAAGAACTGGTTTATATGTTTACCACCTTCGATTACAGCACTATTCAGGTTCGCTCCGACGAGGTGGACGAAGTGCAGTTCTGGACCAAAAATCAGATTAAAAAACAAATCGGGCAGGGGGTTTTCACCCCAAATTTCGAACATGAGTTTTCATTACTGACAACGGCCGGGATTGTTTGAATTATCAATTACATTCCCAGTAAAAAAATCACAGGAATTTTGTGCAAATCGGGTACTTCCTTCTTCCACTGCTGAATGGATTTGGTCGCAATAAATTCATTTTCGCCGGTAATATTGGCGGCAATGCACAGCAGGGTAGAAGGGGAGCAGGTTTTCAGGATATCGGCAATTAGCGGGTTGTTCCGGTAAGGCGTTTCAATAAAAATCTGCGTTTGCTTTTGTGTTTGCACCCTTTTTTCCAGCTTTGCCAGTTCGCGGGTGCGCTCGTTGGGTTTCACCGGCAGGTAACCTTTAAATGCAAAGTTCTGTCCGTTAAACCCCGAAGCCATAAGTGCCAGTACAACAGAAGAAGGCCCCACCAGCGGAACCACTTTTATGTTCTTTTGATGTGCAATTTTAACCACATCCGCCCCCGGATCTGCAATGCCGGGGCAACCAGCTTCCGAAATTACCGCAACATCCAATCCCGTTTCAACAGGTTTTAAAAATCCCGGAACATCACTTTTTTGGGTGTATTTATTGAGTTCAAAAAAGGTGAGGCTGTCGATATCGATTTCTTTGTTTACCAGTTTCAGAAACCGGCGGGCAGTTCGTACATTTTCAACAATAAAATATTTTGTATGACTGAGAGATATTGAAAAATTTGCGCCGGCAGAACATTTTGCCAGTCGCCATCCGCTAAAATATTAGGTACAAGAAAGAGTTTCGCCATCTGAAAAAGTTTATGCAAAAATAGGGATATTCGTCGGAACACAACAGCTTTTGTTAAATTTGCGCTATGACAGACCGGAAAAATTATACGATAAAAGCAACATTACTTGGAACCGGAACTTCGCAGGGCGTGCCGGTAATTGCCTGCGGTTGCGAAGTTTGTCGATCGGCAGACCCGCGCGACAAAAGGTTGCGATCGTCATTGCTGCTGCAGATAAAGAATCAGAATTTTGTTATTGATGCCGGCCCCGATTTCAGACAGCAAATGCTGCGCGAAAAGGTAAATACACTGCGGGCGGTGCTGATTACCCACGAACATGTCGATCATGTTTTTGGCCTCGACGACATTCGCTCATACAACTGGATTCAAAAACATGCACTTGATATTTATGCCGAAGAGCGCGTGCAAAATGCCATAAAACGCATTTTCAGTTATGTTTTTACAGATCGCAAATACCCGGGAATCCCCGAAATGAAGCTCCACCAGGTAAAAGAACGGCCTTTTAAAATCGATGGTTTAACATTTACACCCATCCGCTGCTACCACCACAAACTGCCGGTTTATGGTTACAGGGTGGGAGATTTAACCTATATTACCGATACTAATTTCATTCCGCCTGAAGAGCTTGAAAAAGTAAAAGGCTCCCGGATTTTAATTATTAATGCCCTGCGCGAGGAGAAGCACGTTTCGCATTTTAATCTTGATGAAGCCTTATCAGTTATTCAGGAAGTTCAGCCCGAAAAAGCTTACCTGACGCACCTGAGCCATGCTTTTGGCAAACATGCTGACATTGAAACCCGGCTGCCCGAAAATGTTTTTCTGGCATACGACGGACTTCAACTGACATTGTAAGGTGGATTTTATTCCCGGAAATAAAGAAAAAGCGGATTATTCTGAATGCCCCAAATTATTTTCCCTGGATTTTATCCACGGAAAAACAATGATTAAGGAAGCCACCAAATAAATTCCACCGGCAAGAACAGAATGCACTTTTCAGGTTAATATTATCAGTTATCCAGCCTAGTAATGGTCCAATTCCGGCAAAACTTATCCGGATAACAAAATTCCGCACCGACAGCATGGTAGCGCGCACTTCGCTGGCCGTATAGAGGTTGATATAATTTTTTAGGATGGGAGTAGCAATGCCGCGCACCAGGTAAAAGAGAAACAGAAAACCAATTCCTCCCCAGGAAATTGAAAATCCGGATAAAAAATAACCGGCCGATAACATCAAAACAATCAGCAAAACCGACCATTTTTTATTCAGCCAGATTTCAACCCGGTATGCAAAAACTGATGAAATCCCAACAGTCAGGTTCAGGCAGGTCCACAATATTCCAAACCATTCAACCGGCAGCCCGATGGCTTTGAAAAAAGGCTGCACAAACCAGGCAAATGTCAACGTTGCTGTTCCGGTAACGGCCGATAACAAAATCGCGATTCTCAGGTTTTGGTCCGATAAAAAGGTTTTACCGATATTTCGTATCAGATTTTTAACGGAATGGATATGTTCTGTTGAATGAAATTTGGGTTCTATCAAAGTAAAAGCGGCGGGAATGGCAATTGCAGCAACGGCAAACTGAAAATAAAAAGGCATGCGTAAGCTGATGGCTGCCAGAAAACCACCTGCAATGCCTGCAATTGCTTCGGCAAAATTACCTGCCGATGTTATGCGGCCTTCCTGTTTCACGTATTCGCTTGTTTTATCCTGTGCTTTTAATGTATCAAAAAGCAGGGCCGAATCGGCGCCTGAAACAAAGGAATGGCCAATACCGAGAACAATTTCGGCTACTGCAAATGCCCAAAAGCCATACGAAAAGCTGTACATTAAAAATCCTGCACTGCCCAGAATACTGCCCAGAATCAATGTCTTTTTTCGTCCCCACACATCGGCCATCCAGCCCGAAGGAAGTTCCATGGCCACAATGGCCAGCGAATAAATGGCCTTCAGCACAAAAATTTCGTGCATGCCCATTCCGTTCGACTGGTAAAACAGCACAACCACAGGCATCACCAGGTTAAACCATTTCGAGATTTTTATCAGGTAGAGCTTCGGTATATTTTTGCGGATTGCAATCACAAATTTTCCGGAATTATGATATCAGATACAAAAGTAAAAATCGCATTGAATTATAACAGAAAATAGTGTTGCGCTGCAACCTGTTTAAGGGTTAAAAACAAATAAGGAGTCTTTTTTTTTGTTCTTTTTATAAGTATTATGAAAGTATTATGCAATAATTTCTTTCAAATCGAAAGCAGAATCTTATTTTTGCCTTTAAAGGACATGGAAGTCGTCCGATGAATTTCATACAGCATTTTACAACAGAATTCATCGGATGACTTTTTGCAGCTGCCTTAAATTGAATACATTAAATACAATAAATTAAGATGAAATTATTTATTCCGAAAAGTTACAAGTCGGTACTGGATGTTAACCAGACCGAGCAGGCTATTAAATTGCTGAAAGATTTTTTCCAGTCGAACCTGGCTTCCGAACTGAGGTTACGCCGTGTCACTGCGCCCTTGTTTGTAAAACAGGGAACCGGGGTTAACGATGATTTGAATGGAATTGAACGTCCGGTTTCGTTTCCGATTAAGGAGATGAACGAGCAGGTGGCTGAAATTGTGCAGTCGCTGGCAAAGTGGAAAAGACTGGCGCTTGCAGATTTGGGCATCGAAAAAGGCTACGGAATTTATACCGATATGAATGCCATCCGCCCCGATGAAGAACTGACCAACATTCACTCACTATATGTTGACCAGTGGGACTGGGAACGTGTAATTTCGGAAGATGAACGAAACCTTCAGTTTTTGAAGAAAGTTGTACGGAAAATATATTCAGCACTTGTCCGAACAGAATTCCTCATTAATGACAATTATCCGGAAATAGAACCACAGTTGCCGGAGGAAATCACTTTTATTCATTCGGAAGAGCTGGCAGAAAAATATCCCGACCTCACGCCATTTGAGCGCGAAACAAAAGCAGCCAAAGAACACGGGGCTATTTTTGTCATCGGCATTGGCGGCGAAATTCCGGGAGGCGGCATCCACGATGGCCGTGCACCCGATTACGACGACTGGACAACACCAACGGAAAACGGGCGTAGAGGATTGAACGGCGATATCATTCTGTGGAACAATATTCTGGACAGGGCATTCGAAATTTCATCCATGGGAATCCGGGTCGATAAAAATGCCATGATGGAGCAACTGAAGCAAAGAGGGCTGGAGGAACGTAAAGAACTGATGTGGCATAAAATGCTGCTTAACGGTGAGCTGCCGCTGAGTATTGGCGGTGGAATCGGCCAGTCGAGGCTGTGCATGTACTTTTTGCGCAAAGCCCATATCGGCGAAATTCAATCCAGTATCTGGCCCGACGAAATGATACAAAAATGCAAGGTAAACGGAATTCACCTGCTCTAAAATACTATCCCGGTTAAATGCCGGGATTTTTTATAAAGTGGCTTTTAAACCGTGGTAAAATTTATATATTTGCACCGCAAATAAAAAAAGGCTGCCCCGGTAGCTCAGTTGGATAGAGCAACTGCCTTCTAAGCAGTAGGTCATGGGTTCGAATCCCGTCCGGGGTACATTTGATGATGTAAAACCATTGTAAAATTATATTTTACAGTGGTTTATTTATTTTCATCAAAAGATTCACACCGCAGATGTTGACCGGCTGACATAAGTAATATAAATCTACCTAACAGTGTTGCCATTTCTCTCCGTATTAAAGAAAAATATGCAATAAGAATCACCGGATAAAAAATGAATCAATTTAATTTTCCGGTGGAGTAAAAATAGTTTAGACATCAATCTTCATTTATTCAAACGAGTATCACAAATTTTTCTTGCAGAGGCTGTACCTTCCCTATACTTTCGCTATACATTCGATATACCAGGGACGGATTAAATTCAATTATACATAGTGATGGTATATTGATGGTATAGAGATGGTAATGCCGGTGTAGCATTGAAAACCCTTCAGATGCTCCACTTTTTGGGGTAATTCCAATACATGCTTACAGGAGACAGTACGTTCCTGCTTAACGTTTTTTTTCCTGTAGTCCATTTTAAATGGCTGCTTCTTTGGATCATATGAATGTGACATTTCAGGCAATATTTCATCGTTTGTAACTTTTCTCCTCCTGATTTTCAAAGTGTTTCAAATACAACGACAAATCCGCTTCATAAATATTGCCTTCTTCGTCGGATGCCAGGACAATCCATGGGGCGTTTTTGGGAAATGGTTTTTTTGAGGATGTGACATCGTTTATGCGGTTATCCTTTTTCCAGTCAAGGGTATCTGGAGAAATCACAGTTGCGGATTTTATTAAAACTGATGATGTTGTTGTATCGATTATTCCAAATTCAATATTTCCAAGAAATGAATTTTTTGTATTATAAATGGTATGTCCGCTTAAAATTACCGGTGGATTTTCGTCTGTGGAAATAATGATCGGGCGGCTTGGATGTTCAATTGTATCCAGCAACAAATAGGGATAATTGCTCCATCCATTTTTGGAATTCCGTACCCTTAGTATAAATTGCGGTTCACCAATACTATCGAGGCTGTTTTTTGTAGCTACCCATAAAGTTCCATCAGGAGTAATTGCAGTATTCAAATGATCATCGGCTGTTTTGTTGCCGGCTGCAACAATTTCTGTTATCTCCCAAACTGAATCAGGCTTATTGTTTTTATGAACACGAAACAATACAGCATCCAGTACCTGGTTCGACCAAATAACTCCAACTCCATCGGGTAATGATGCAATCGTGCATATATCATCATTATCTATTCCTTCCGCTAAAATAAAAGGTCCGTTCCATTTTTTATTTTTCGCAACTGAATTCCATACACAGACTTTTTTACCTGCAGTTGCAGCTACCCAAAATACACCCTTTTTATCCCGTGCAATAGTAGCAGTTTCAAACCTTTCGTTTCCGGAGGGAGGATACAAAGTTGTCTTTATTTGTGTTTTCCACCGCAGGCCATTATACTTTGATATTCGCGATTCGAGATGAAATACTACAAGTTTAGTTTCATCCACACCAACCGCAGTAATGCTATTCTTTTCTGCCCAAATATCAACCCGACCGGGTACCCCCTGAAGCGCTTTGTTAATCCCGGGAAATTCCTTCCAACCGTTCTCGGTTCGCTGCCATAAGGAAGGCCCGGAACTGCGCGGAAGAATCGCCCACCAGCAATTGTCCATGTACCATAGTTTTGATTGTGGCTTATCGGCAGTTGGATTAGGGGTATCCACTTTAATTACCGGTTGGCTAAATTTTTCAGCTACATTTTGTGAAAGTAATATACGTGGAGAAAACAACAGGTAAAAAATAATCAAAAAGCACAACCGGCCGCTTCCGGCGATAAGATGATATGTTCTGAAACTGATTTTATTGGGCATCGATTCTATTTTTATAGTTGCATTTTTTGAGATCATTACCGGCAATATCTTCCCACGAATAATAGTGAAAAGTTTTTCCCTGCGACATAACAACAAACATTCCGGCAGGAAAATCCGGCAGAGAAATGTTTGTTGTTTCGTTGCCATCACTTTGTTCTGCTGGTACTTTTATAATTTTTACCAAAACATGTTCATGCGGATTGGCCGCGGTTCCTTCTCTGGTAAAAATCCGGAATTGATTTGCCTGTTGATCCGAAACCAGAATATACCCGGTAGTGTCTGTTGTTTTATAAATTGAAATCCCTTCATGATCGTCTGTGAATCCCTGCGTACCAAATAGCGCCAGTTCTTTATCTGCTTCAACGGCATCCGGATCGGCATGATATTTTCTTACTCCGACTGTTTCGTCGGAATAATAAACGTAACCTAATTCCTGGTCAACAGCTATGGACTCGATTTCTTTTTTTCCTGAATACCGGCCGAAAGAACGCACAGGAATCAGCTCTAATTTTCCATTGCTGTCGCATCCAATTCGATATTGGTTAATATATCCTTGGGTTGGGCCTGATTTTCCGCTTACAAAAGCAAAAATAGCGCTATCTGTCGGCCGTTTATACAAAGCAATTCCCATCGGAGCGCGGGTTTTATCGCCGTCGAATACGGTTAAATCACCTGCGTCTAAAACCTGAAGATCAGGTAAACTATATATTCGAAGCCGCTGTGCCTCTCTTTCTGTAACTACTGCGATATCAATAAAATGTCCATTCATTTTAAAATCATAAGCAATGTCCACATTGTTTGGCCGTCGCAAACCTCCGGCACGTTTAACTATATCACCCTTTAAATTGAATGCGTAAAGAGCGCCGTCTGTATTTTTATCCGTTCCTATTACCAAGCTCTTTTTCCGGTTTTTGGGATTTATCCAAATTGCAGGATCATCTGTGTCCCATTTAACAGTATCAGTAATAATTCGCGGCTCTACTTTCGAAATGGGTATGTTATCATTTATTTGTCCTATCCCGTTCAATGCCATACTCATCAATGAAACAAGGAATGGCAGCAACAATATTTTTATCATTTCAATCTCATTATTCAGTTTCGAAAATTCTGAACCAAAATGTAACAAAAAAATACGGACCAGTTTTATTTGATCCGTACTTTTTATTAGTCACAACATATTTTAGGACAGTTGATGTTGATATACCATCCGGATTTAATTATACCCCGGGTTTTGAGGCATGGGCGCTGTAAGATTTGCGTCAATTACAGATTGTGGTATCGGAAATAATTTATCACGTTCAGTAATTAAATCGCCACCGTTTGTATTGTACAACTTTGTTCTCTCCATCCATTTGTTGGTTCTCAACAACGTCCACCGCCGGTGTTCTTCAACCACGAGTTCGCGCGCCCGTTCGTCCAGAATAAAATCGAGGGAAACATCGCTGGCAGTTATTTCGCTGGTATGCGATCGCCTTCTGATAATATTTATTGTTTCGGCTGCCCCTTCCGGATTTCCCAACTTGAACTGAGCTTCTGCCTTAAGAAGATAAGTTTCGGCAAGCCGCAAATACACCTGATCGCCATACGTACTTCCTCCATCCGGATTATTTGGATCAACGCCTGCAGCCACTTTCTTCGACCACGGCCAGGTTACCCGGGTCCGGGTATCGAATGTAATCGGTTCGTCCCAACTTGTCCAGATTGTATCGCCATATTCGTATCCCGGGGGTAAACGATCGGCATCATAGGGAGCATTTCCTTCTGCGTCTTTTAAAATGTAAAACCATCTGATGGCAAACGGAGAAAGCCGGTCATCCTTAAAATTTAAGATATCAGATTTTGTAACGGGGCCGGATTCAGGCCATTTGTAAAGCTCAAGTGCATATTGCGACAACGACATTCGTGTAGAACCCCTGCCGCCTCTATCAACAGTATTGGTAAACGGCCTTACACCATCGACGTTGATATTTGCATACCGGCTGGCGTGTGATACCACCGTATGAACTACGCCGCCACCAACAGTTTCCCGTGCAAACTGGTGTACCCACAATGCTTCCGTATTTCCCTGGTAGCGGTTTTGGTTTCCTTCCAAAAACATGTCAGTAAAAGGAACGCCGGGTTGATCGGCCTGAACGCCATATCGTTCTGTAACTAACTTGTATTCCGGAGTATTTATCACCTGATTTGCCCAGTACAGGGCGCTATCGGGTTTATCTAATACCAGGTACATTTCGGCCAGATAATGTTGAATTGCACCTTTTGTAATTTTTCCGGGAAGATCAGGTTCAACCGGAACATATTTTTCAGCAAATAAAAAATCCGACATGATTTGCTTTCGCACTTCGGCCACAGGAGTTCTTTCCCAATCGGTTTTGATGGTTGAACCAAGAGCTTCGCTCAGGTTTAAAGGAACATCTCCCCATCCAAAAGAAAGATGCCGGTAAGCCCACGCGCGGATAGCCCTTGCCTCGGCAATGACCCTGTTTTTATTTTCTTCCGCCGTGCCATTTCCGCCAGTCCAATCTATGTCTGTTTTGCTTTCAGCTTGATTAATAATAGTATTAGCAGAATTTACTATTTCGTATAACCATGTAAACATGCCGTCGATAAACGAGGTATTCGGGGTTAATTCGTCGCCCCAGCGCAAAGCAATCCGTCCGAATCCGCCGCCTGAATTTTCAGAATTCGTGAGCAAAACATCAGTACCGGACATAAACGTTTCATTTTTGCTCCAACTGCTGTTGTTTCTCAAACCAGTCCGTTCTTCTCTAACGAGCGCATACAAACCGTTTAACCCGGTTTCAAAGCCATCTAAAGAAGTATACAATGTTTCGGTCGTTATCAGGTGCGGGGGTTTTTCATCCAACATATCTTCCGAGCAGCCAAACAAAATCAATACAAATAAAAAACTGGCTGCAACTGTAATATTTAATTTCATAATTTTCATTTTAAATTTATTCTACAAACTTAAATTTATACCAAAAACAAACTCTTTTTGCAGAGGTGTTGCTACTTGAGAGCTTAACTCCGGATCCAGGCCAGACCATTCGGTAAAAGTAAACAGGTTGCGGCCGGTTATGTAAAGTCTTAACCTGTTTAAGCGAAGTTTCTCCAAAGTACCTTGTGAAAAATCGTAGGATAATGATATGTCTTTGATACGAACAAAACTCGCATTTTCATAAAAATTTCCTATAATCCCCGACATCCGTTCAGCATCAACAACATTGGCCACCCAGTCGTTTGTCGGATTTTCCGGTGTCCAGTAATTTTTATTGATGGTTCTTCTCCGAGCTTGGGAATAGGTGTCTTCATCGGTCATCAGCGAATTATGTCGCGTAACGCCGTGAACGCCATGCATGAAAATATTGAGGCTGAAATTTTTATATGAGAACGAGTTGGTCATTCCCCATAAAAACTTCGGATCCTGCTGACCAATGATCACACGATCCTCACCCGTCAACTGGCCGTCAGTTTTTACATCCCGCAATTTTACAAAACCAGGTTGGGAACCGTATTTTGCAGCTTCTTCCGCTTCATCGAGTTGCCAAACGCCATCCCAGGCCCAATCGTAGTTCACGCGGATTGGTTCTCCGATAAACCACGCATTGGCAACATCATCAATTTCTTTTCCTTCGTCATCCAGTGTTCCGTAAAGTGAAACTATTTCATTTTTCATATACGACAAATTACCTGAAGTGAACCATTTAAAGTCGCCTGAAACTATATTTCTGGAAGTTAATGAAACTTCAAAGCCAGTATTTTGGGTTTCTCCAATATTTTGGGTGATTGAGGTAATACCGTGTACGGCCGAAATTGTTCTGTTCAGTAATAAATCAGTTGTATTGGTTTTATAAACATTGATTGTTCCTGTAAACCGATTGTTTAACAAACCCACATCCAATCCAACGTTTATTGTTCGTGACGATTCCCATCCAAGTTCGTCTTGTCCCAATACACTGGGAACATAACCAGCGTAGGTCGTTTTGGCATATACCATATTTTCTTCGCTCAATCTCGAAATTGATTCATAAGCTCCCACAGCCTGGTTGCCGTTCAATCCCCAGGAAGCCCTCAACTTTAATTCATTAAAAAGATCAGATGCGGGGAAAAAATCTTCATTGGCAATGTTCCAGCCCAAAGCCACCGATGGGAACAATCCCCATTTAGTACTTGCCCCAAAACCAGAAAAACCATCTCTCCTGCCGGTTACCGTTAAAAGATAACGACTGTTATAAACGTAATTCATACGTAGCATCTGTGATATTAAAGTGGTTTCGTTAAACAGATATTCGGGAACGGAAAGTTCTGCCTGGGCAGCAGAATACCAGGTAAGAAAATCGTGCGGAAAACCCCGTGCACTTAATCCGTTGGAGCTGTATTTGTCATTTTCATAACTGTAAACACCGGTTAAAAACAAACTGTGTTTTTCAAACTCTCTTTGATAGGAAAGTATATTTTCTATCACCGAATTGTTGTGGCGGGCGCGCTGTGTTTCTGCGCGGCCATTGGCTTCATAACCCGATTTGGTATTCCGGCCCCTGTAGGTACCATCATCATTAAACCTAAACCTGATACCGGTATTTAGCCTGTAACTTAAACCGGGAATAAAAGGCACATCGACAATGGCATAATTATTCGTTAAAATCTGGTAAGATTCATCCTTGTTCTTATAAAGTGTCGGCGCCATCGGATGTTCAAAAAAAGTATCTTCACTCCAGGGATAGATCAGATAATTTCCATTTTCATCCAGGTTTTTTGTCAATGGATTCATCCAAAACAAACCGTCAATACTTGGTGAACTTCCGCTTTTATCATCGTAACTAAATTGTGTTCGGGTACCGAGCGTAAGCCATTTGCCGAATTTTGTATCCACATTAATCCGGCTTGTCAGTCGCAAATAGTCGTCGTTTTCCAACAGCCCCTGTACATCGAGCACTCCACCGGCAATATAATAATTTGTATTTCCGCAGGTTCCTGATGCGGAAAGGTTATGTTGCTGACTGTGACCTTTTCGTAAACCCAAATCGAGCCAGTCAACCCATGCATCCGGACCTGCTTCATAAATAGCTTCTTCCGAAAGTGTCATTGCGTCCGGCCATCTTTGTTGTTTAAAATTATAGAATTCCTCACCGTTCATTACGTCCGGCAGTTTCACAAAATCCTGAACGGAATAATAGCCGTCATAACTTATGGTTGATTGTTTTGCACTTCCGGTTTTTGTTGTAACCAGTATAACGCCATTTGCGCCGCGTGAACCATAAATAGCCGCTGCCGAAGCATCTTTTAAAACCTCTATCGATTTTACGTCGTTTATATTAACATCGCTGAGGTTGCCGCCATAAGGAATACCGTCAACAACAATCAGAGGATTGTTGCTTGCTCGTATTGAGTTACGGCCACGTATCATTATGTTTTCATTCGGTGCAGCGCCGGCCGATGTAGTTTGAATCATAATTCCCGGAATTGCCCCCTGAATAGCCTGGGCAACATCGAGGTTGGGAACCATTTCCAATCTATCGTTCGGTACGGAAGCAACAGTACCTGTAATATCACTTTTCTTTTGTGTACCGTAACCAACAACAATTACCTCGTCCATTCCAACTACATCTTCTTCCATTGCAACATTAACCGATGTTTGTCCTTCCAGCGGAACATCTTTGGTTTTCATTCCCACAAAAGAGAATTGAAGCGATTGAACATCATCCGGAACGGTCAATGAGAATGTTCCGTCAGTACCGGTTACAGTGCCGATAGTAGTCCCTTTCACAACCACTGAAACTCCGGGCAGCGGCTGACTATTTCTGTCGGTAACCATTCCGGTAATAACCTGTTTCTGCTGTTGTGAATTTGCTGCTTCCACAGCATTTGTTTTCAGAGTAGCCGGAGTATTGGCATTTTCATCTTCCAGGATTACAATTTGTCTGTCGTAAATCCGATAGACATTTCGGGTGCCCTCAAACACCTGGTCGAGAATTGACTCAACAGGTTCATTTTTGACCTTCACGTTTACCCTGCGGTTTATATTCAACGCTTTTTCGTTGTACAGCAGGATAAACTCACTGTTTTCCTCGATTTCCTGAAAAACCTGTTTTACAGTTACATCATTTAGTTTCAGGTCAAATTTTATTGCCTGCGAGTAGGTATTGTTAGCTGTTGAAACAGCAACAACAGCAAGCATCAAAATAATCAAAAGTTTCATCTTTAGTAGAATTTTCACCATGCTTCCTCCCGGAAAGCGCAGCATTGTTCGCTTTTTTTTCATAATTTTGAATTGTTTAGATTAAATACTTTATTTAATTTATTGAAAGTCGCCAGGCCTGGCCGCCTGTCGGCTTTCGTTTTTTATTTGCGTTGTATCTCTTTCATTTTTTTATCGATAAATATTTTGTTGTTTACAATCCGGTAATCTATTTGGGCTACATCGGCCAATGCAATTAATACTTCTTCCAAAGAATCTTTTAAATCAAGTTTACCTGTAATCAATCCTGAAGATGGAAAGCTTGCAGGTAGGGTGATTTCAACATCGTAATACCTTTCGAGCTGGGTGAAAACTGATTGTAAACTTTCTTTGGAAAACTGCAGCCATCCTTCGGTCCAGGCAATATACATTGTTGTATTTGGTTCATCGTAAATGTTGATTTCAGTATTCTGCTTGTTGTAATTTGCCCTTTGATTGGGTTTTAGTATAACTTCGGTTGTTCCAAGGCCCAATAATTTTTGTTTCCTTACTGCCACACTTCCTTCCAGAAGTACTGTTACAATATCGGCATCGGATGTATATGCTGAAACATTAAACAAGGTTCCAAGTACTTTCAAATCCAGTTCACCTGTATTTACTATGAATGGCTGATTTTCATTTTTTGTCACCTTAAAACAGGCTTCACCATCAAGGTAAACTTCACGTGTTTTTTTGCTGAATTTTGATGGGAATGCAAGTCGTGTGCCTGCATTTAGCCACACTTTGGTGCCATCGGACAATAAGAGTTCCGAACTTTTCCCGTAAGGGATAATTACTTCATTCATTTCAATTCCATCCTGTTCATTGGAGGAAATATCAATAACGCTGTCGTTGTTTATTACCAACTGATTGCTCCTGGATAAATCAATGCTTGAATTATCTTTTTTAAGAATTACCTCCTGACCGTGACTCAGCATTAATCGGGCTTGTTTGCTGTTTCCATCTGCCTTAACCGTTTCGAACTGATAGCTTTCATCCTTTTCATTCAGATAAAGGTAACCCAGTGTACCCGTTGAAATTATTAACAGTACGGCAGCTGCCCGGGTTAAAATTTTCCAGAATACAGGAATTCTTCTCTTTTGCTGCTGAATTTGTTCAAACCGATCAATATTTTGCCATATTTCCAATACCGATTCTTTGTCCAGGATATCATTTGTATCATGGAGTAACAGAATTATTTTACGTGCTTTATTTGCCGTATCTCTAAAATCCGGATTATCGTCAATGAATTTAACCCATTCCTTGCCATTTTTTCCCCGGAGTACCCAGGCGATAAAAGATTTTTCTTCAAGCAGTTCTTCGGGACTATATGTTAAAAAAATTGATTTCATTTAGTTACTTACAGTTGTATATCTATAAAAAGACAGGCGTCGGATTTTTGTGGACATCATTTCCATAGAAATTTTTTTTTGCTATCGAAGATTAAAATTCGAATTGAAAATGCCTGATTTTCTTTCAGTAATTGAGCGACAGTTTCCATGATTTTTGCATAAGTTGATTTTCCTTTAAAAGAAAAGCGCCCTGCAACTGAGCGCTATTCTTAACTAAACGAAATCTATGAACCGGTTATACAAAACACCGTCTTTATATAGTATAAGAGACCAATGAAGATTTTGTAGACACTTCAGGGGAATTATTTTAACAGAGGAGAGCTTTTTGAAAAGATTCCTGCAAACAATATAAAAGTTCCACTCTTCAGCAGAACCTTCTTCAAAGCTTTTACTGCTCTGAATACCTGTTTGCGGGCCGAATCATATTTCAGTTGCATAATTTCACAAATCTGTTCGTAATCGAATTCACAGGTAAATTTATAAAACAAAATTTCGCGCTGTTTGGGACTCAATTCACTCAACCCTTTTTGTACCATCTTTTCCCGCGCGGTCAGTTCCTCTTTTTCAATAAATTCCTGTTCCGCTGAATATATAATAAAAGCTTCCGGTAAAATCCCGGTACTATCCATTTCTTCAAATTTCTGAGCTTTTATATTTCGAACAAGTTTTCGCCGAAACGAACGTATTAAATAAAACTGAATGTTGTCAGTTTCTCCAAGTCGGGAGCGGGTGCGTATTAAATCAAAAAAAAGGTCTTGTATGCTGTCTTTTATTAATTCATCATTTTGACTAAATTTTTTACCGTAGCGAAACAGCAATTGAACATGGTGATAGTAGATATGGGACAATGCATAGCTGTTACCCTTTCGGAAGTCATCCCATATTTGTTTATCAGTCGTCATCAGTTTAAGAAGTTTTCAAATATAGATGCAAAATTTCCAAATTCAAAAATATTGGAAATATATAATATTGACTGAACAGAATATTGTCATGTATATAATGCTTACAATGGAGTGAGTGATTGCAGTTTTTTCTCAACCGGCTTCCTGAGTTACACTAAACCTGCGTTTTACAAACAGAAACTAACTCTCCGGCATAGTTTTCCGAACGGATACGGTGGCAAATTTTATGGTAGTTCAGCATAATTTCCTTATTGTCGTCCGAACAGGTTTCGGCAACAGCAAACAGTTCCTCATTCATACTCC
Organism: uncultured Prolixibacteraceae bacterium; assembly: GCA_963771595.1. Taxonomy (GTDB): domain Bacteria; phylum Bacteroidota; class Bacteroidia; order Bacteroidales; family Prolixibacteraceae; genus CAVYUC01. The sequence continues at coordinate 531,713 of CAVYUC010000012.1, forward strand.
GGTAAATCTCAAACGGACATTGCGGATTAGGTTTACCATGGGGACACGATTTTACAAGTTTGTTAAAGGCTTTGTTGATATCTGAATCCTGCATTGAATGTTTGCATAAATTTTACAACTCAAAATTAGACCTTTTAGAAAATTCCAGAATGTTCCAATTGCTGAAATTAAAGGTTCGGAATGCTGATTTAAACTAACATTTTGTTTACCACATCAGCAAAACAGATTATTTGCGCGTTTAAGTTTGCTTCGGTTACCACAGACAGAAGGGAAAAAATAATCTAACCACAGATTACTCAGATTAGCACAGATAAATGAATCTGTTGTTTTTAAAGATTAAAATATCCGTGTTCATCCGTTTTGTCCGTGGTTTAAAAATAAACCGCAGGTTATTTGGATTACCGCAGATGAAAAAATCTGTGTCAATCAATGTAATCTGTGATAAAAAATAAACCAACCACAGATTACTCAAATTAGCACAGATAAAGAGATGCATTGTTTTTACAAGTTCAAAAATCCGTGTAGATTCATGTCATTCGTGGCTGTTAAATAAACCGCAGGTTACCAGGGTTATCGCAGATGAACAATTATTTAAAAATCTGAGTTCATCCTTGTAATCTGTAATAAAAAAATAAATCAATTCTATAAAAAATTAGAATTTATAATATATATTTGGGCCTGATTACAAATAGTTTAAACACCAGCTAAAATAAACAACCATGACGAAATTAGAACTTGTAAACCAAATTTCAAGCCAGACAGCTATTGAAAAATCAACTGTTACACAAACACTGGAAGCATTAATTAAAACCATTCAAACCTCACTTATTGAAGGTGATAATGTTTATTTGAGGGGATTTGGCACGTTTGCCGTTAAGCACCGGGCCGAAAAAACTGCACGAAATATCACTAAAAATACACAGATAATTATTCCTGCACATAACATACCTTCCTTTAAGCCCGGAGAAGAATTCAGGAAGTGCGTAATAAACGCCGGAAAAAAATAAGTAGTTTTGATTTAAACATGGAGATGCAATTTCCGGAAATCCGGAAGTTGCTTATAAAATCCTTTCGTAACAGAAAGGATTTTTTGTTTTCTGAGATTTTTACCTGGTTTATAAATAGGAAGGGAAAATTGGGATCAGTTGATATTCTTGTGGAGCGAAAACTGTTTTTGATGTTGAAATTCTGTATGTTGTTTTGCCTTATCAGGCGGATTTTTACTTTTTGGCTTGACCCAAAAAGTAAACAAAAAGGTCAAGGCTGCGTCCGCTTCGCACGGAAAAACTACACGATTCCGGCTAAAATTACTGAACTTCCCGATATGGAGCGGGACAAGCTGTCGTGCCTCCTCAAACAGCAGTAATTTTTTAACGCCTACATCATTTGTTTTCCGGCTCACCGCCCGAGGCCACGCTTTGATCCTACGGACGGTTCCTTCGGGAGTGGCCTTTTTTAACCCAGCCCGGAACCGAAATAAAATAGTAGTGAGAGCGGGAAGTTCCGAGGAATCGAGGAAACGAGCTTGCGAGTTACACGAGTTGCCAAAAACTTTGATAATAAAGGAGTGAAATCGCCCGTGCGAACTTATGTTTTATGAAGTTGGAAGGTGCAGGTTAAAAACAGCCTTGAACTTTCTGCTTCGTCTTTGCTTCAAGGCAAAGATGAAGGCCTCCGGCAGGATATTGTAAAGATGCGGAAGTTTCAATTTTCTCATCTGGTAATCAATTTTATTTCTCCACAACTTTTTAATGTGACCCGAAAATTGCTTGTTTTTAGATTATTCTAAATCCCCCTACTTGTTTATTCCGGGAAAGTTGTCCCATTTTAAAAATAAATAGGAAAATCAACAGGTTTATAGCATTAAGGTTATTTGTTATTAAAAATTATTTTTTAATTTGGTGACCATTATTGAGTAACTTTTTGATTCAATAATATAAACTAAACTTGAACACTAAACGTGTAACCGAGGAGGCGGAGCAGTGAAAAATGCATAGATTTTCTGCCTCAAAAATCAAAACATTACTACTTTAATTCCCATTATAAATTTGAATACCATTTAATTATACAGATAATTACTCCGTCAGAACTAAACAACCAATTGCGCTTTAAAAACAGCTCCTGCATGTAAACCTGCGACGGATATTTAACCATAAAAACTTTATATTATACCACATGCTGGAATCATTAATTACATCGAAAACCCGTGTAAAACTGTTATTAAAACTGTTTTTAAATGCACAAACAACAAGTCACCTTCGCGGGTTGGAGAAGGAATTTGGTGAGTCGAGCAACTCCATTCGTCTTGAACTTAACCGGCTTATTGAGGCGGGACTGCTTACATCGGAAAATATTAAAAACCGGAAGTACTACAAAGCCAATATAACACATCCGCTGTATACCGATATCAACAGCATCCTGCGCAAAACCATAGGAATCGATCAGCTGGTGGAACGCGTTACAAGCCAGATTGGGAATCTTGAATCGGCATATTTAACAGGAGACTTTGCTTCCGGCCGCGATTCCGATGCCATCGAACTGGCGCTGATAGGAGAGGACCTCGACCGGGAATATATTGAAAACCTTGTGGTAAAAGCCGAAAAGATGGTAGGCCGTAAAATTATCTACCTCATCCTTACATCAGAACAAATGACCCACTTCCTGAGCGATAAACCAACATTGCTGATATGGAAGAAAGATGAATGAGTTACAAGCTTCGAGCCTCGAGCCTGGAACCTGGAACATGGAACAAGATAAAAAACTGCAACAGGCAAAAGCAGTTGGCAAATAAAGCCCTCACGCCCCCTGCCAAACAATAAAACGTTCCTTATAATTTCCCCTAATAGGGGGAATACAGCAGCAGTGTAAGGAAAGTGTGCCGGATGTTGCCGAAGGGGGTTCAGGAGAGCCCGCCCGAATGTCCCGCGCCTACCCGGTCGAGGGTTTAGTAACTTAGGGAGGCCGGACAGAAAGGTAAAGAGGGGTGAACCCGCCACACATATCTTGCATAATATTTTGAATCATGGAACCTGCAACCCGGAATCTTGCATAAATCATGAAAAAATAAATATACAATTGGAAGAAAAACACCTGTAAGCACAATCAAACTCCCCTTTAGGGGTTGGGGTTAAACTGGAGAGCTGGCAGTTGGCAAACTAAATAAGCTTCATGCTACGAAACTTTGAACCCGGCTGTTCAGCCGGACAGGCTTGCAACCCGGAACTCGCGATGAGACCGCCACGCCTCGTACCTCGGCTCGCGGAATCTTGCACCTAAGTATTATTATGAGCATGGAAATCTCTGCACAAAACAACATTCCTGGTACGATTTCCCGAGGAGTTTGCGACGAAGGGAACCCATGACTTTTAGCACTGAGTTAATAATGAAAGCCTGGGTCTACATCGTCACTAACAAAAACAATAACGTTTTATACACCGGCGTCACCAGTAACTTGAAAAGCCGCATCGAAAGCCACAAAACTAAAAAGTATCCCAATGCTTTCACCGCCCGATACAATGCTGACAAACTTGTCTGGTATCAGGAGTTCGATAGTTCACCCAGTGAAATAAAATCGGAGATTTTAATGCAAAGCATTATTTCACAGGGTAAATCGATGCCAATGCAAGAGAGAGACAAATTAAGGCAGGGAGCCGGGCGCGGAAGATAAAGCTTATTGAAGAGAAGAACCCGGGATGGAGGGACCTTTACGAAACATTGTAAGGTGCAGGGACGATAAGACCGCCACACCTCGTACCTCGGCTCGCGGAATCTTGCACCTAAGTATTATTATGAGCATGGAAATCTCTGCACAAAACAACATTCCTGGTACGATTTCCCGAGGAGTTTGCGACGAAGGGAACCCATGACTTTTAGCACTGAGTTAATAATGAAAGCCTGGGTCTACATCGTCACTAACAAAAACAATAACGTTTTATACACCGGCGTCACCAGTAACTTGAAAAGCCGCATCGAAAGCCACAAAACTAAAAAGTATCCCAATGCTTTCACCGCCCGATACAATGCTGACAAGCTTGTCTGGTATCAGGAGTTCGATAGCATTATCGATGCAAGAGAAAGGGAACGACAATTAAAGGCTGGAAACAGAGCCAGAAAGATAAAACTCATTGAAGAAAAAAATCCGGTATGGAAAGACTTATACAGAACATTATAAGAAGCACGAGTCTGCGAGCCGCAGGCGTGGCAGCCTTATGCCTTGAGCACCCAACATGTATTGTACTCCATACCTTCGAAAACCAAAACAAGTATGGAAGTTCAGTCATGAGACCACTTCGGTCGTTCCTCCCTCGTGGAATCCTGCACCAAATAAACTTAGGAGTAGGAATATCCCTGCCCTGTGAAATAAAATCGGAGATTTTAATGCAAAGCATTATTTCACAGGGTAAATCGATGCCAATGCAAGAGAGAGACAAATTAAGGCAGGGAGCCGGGCGCGGAAGATAAAGCTTATTGAAGAGAAGAACCCGGGATGGAGGGACCTTTACGAAACATTGTAAGGTGCGGGGACGATAAGACCGCCACACCTCGTACCTCGGCTCGCGGAATCGTGCACCTAAGTATTATTATGAGCATGGAAATCTCTGCACAAAACAACATTCCTGGTACGATTTCCCGAGGAGTTTGCGACGAAGGGAACCCATGACTTTTAGCACTGAGTTAATAATGAAAGCCTGGGTCTACATCGTCACTAACAAAAACAATAACGTTTTATACACCGGCGTCACCAGTAACTTGAAAAGCCGCATCGAAAGCCACAAAACTAAAAAGTATCCCAATGCTTTCACCGCCCGATACAATGCCGACAAGCTTGTCTGGTATCAGGAGTTCGATAGCATTATCGATGCAAGAGAAAGGGAACGACAATTAAAGGCTGGAAACAGAGCCAGAAAGATAAAACTCATTGAAGAAAAAAATCCGGTATGGAAAGACTTATACAGAACATTATAAGAAGCACGAGTCTGCGAGCCGCAGGCGTGGCAGCCTTATGCCTTGAGCACCCAACATGTATTGTACTCCATACCTTCGAAAACCAAAACAAGTATGGAAGTTCAGTCATGAGACCACTTCGGTCGTTCCTCCCTCGTGGAATCCTGCACCAAATAAACTTAGGAGTAGGAATATCCCTGCCCTGTGAAATAAAATCGAAGATTTTAATGCAAAGCATTATTTCACAGGGTAAATCGATGCCAATGCAAGAGAGAGACAAATTAAGGCAGGGAGCCGGGCGCGGAAGATAAAGCTTATTGAAGAGAAGAACCCGGGATGGAGGGACCTTTACGAAACATTGTAAGGTGCGGGGACGATAAGACCGCCACACCTCGTACCTCGGCTCGCGGAATCGTGCACCTAAGTATTATTATGAGCATGGAAATCTCTGCACAAAACAACATTCCTGGTACGATTTCCCGAGGAGTTTGCGACGAAGGGAACCCATGACTTTTAGCACAGAGTTAATAATGAAAGCCTGGGTCTACATCGTCACTAACAAAAACAATAACGTTTTATACACTGGCGTCACCAGTAACTTGAAAAGTCGCATCGAAAGCCACAAAACGAAAAAATATCCCAATGCTTTCACCGCCCGATACAATGCCGACAAGCTTGTCTGGTATCAGGAGTTCAGTAGCATTATCGATGCAAGAGAAAGGGAACGACAATTAAAGGCTGGAAACAGAGCCAGAAAGATAAAACTCATTGAAGAAAAAAATCCGGTATGGAAAGACTTATACAGAACATTATAAGAAGCACGAGTCTGCGAGCCGCAGGCGTGGCAGCCTTATGCCTTGAGCACCCAACATGTATTGTACTCCATACCTTCGAAAACCAAAACAAGTATGGAAGTTCAGTCATGAGACCACTTCGGTCGTTCCTCCCTCGTGGAATCCTGCACCAAATAAACTTAGGAGTAGGAATATCCCTGCCCTGTGAAATAAAATCGAAGATTTTAATGCAAAGCATTATTTCACAGGGTAAATCGATGCCAATGCAAGAGAGAGACAAATTAAGGCAGGGAGCCGGGCGCGGAAGATAAAGCTTATTGAAGAGAAGAACCCGGGATGGAGGGACCTTTACGAAACATTGTAAGGTGCAGGGACGATAAGACCGCCACACCTCGTACCTCGGCTCGCGGAATCGTGCACCTAATATTATTATGAGCATGGAAATCTCTGCACAAAACAACATTCCTGGTACGATTTCCCGAGGAGTTTGCGACGAAGGGAACCCACGACTTTTGGCACCAAGCCCATAATGAAAGCCTGGACTTACATCGTCACTAACAAAAACAATAACGTTTTATACACCGGCGTCACCAGTAACTTGAAAAGTCGCATCGAAAGTCACAGGACTAAAAAATATCCCAATGCTTTCACCGCAAGATACAATGCCGACAAGCTTGTCTGGTATCAGGAGTTCAGCAGCATTATCGATGCAAGAGAAAGGGAACGACAATTAAAGGCTGGAAACAGAGCCAGAAAGATAAAACTCATTGAAGAAAAAAATCCGGTATGGAAAGACTTATACAGAACATTATAAGAAGCACGAGTCTGCGAGCCGCAGGCGTGGCAGCCTTATGCCTTGAGCACCCAACATGTATTGTACTCCATACCTTCGAAAACCAAAACAAGTATGGAAGTTCAGTCATGAGACCACTTCGGTCGTTCCTCCCTCGTGGAATCCTGCACCAAATAAACTTAGGAGTAGGAATATCCCTGCCCTGTGAAATAAAATCGAAGATTTTAACGCAAAGCGTTATTTCACAGGGTAAATCGATGCCAATGCAAGAGAGAGACAAATTAAGGCAGGGAGCCGGGCGCGGAAGATAAAGCTTATTGAAGAGAAGAACCCGGGATGGAGGGACCTTTACGAAACATTGTAAGGTGCAGGGACGATAAGACCGCCACGCCTCGTACCTCGGCTCGCGGAATCGTGCACCTAATATTATTATGAGCATGGAAATCTCTGCACAAAACAACATTCCTGGTACGATTTCCCGAGGAGTTTGCGACGAAGGGAACCCACGACTTTTAGCACCAAGCCCAATGAAAGCCTGGACTTACATCGTCACCAGGATTTCATTAATTATATTTTAATTAGATTTACAATTAGTTTTTACAAAAATGAATCAACAAACCTTGAAAATGAGCAAAAATAAAAAAGGCTTTAACCGAATTGGAACTTTTCTAGTAATAACTACATGTGTTACAATGCTTTTTTCTTCCTGTGTTTCACAGCGGAATGTGGAATACCTCCGTGACACATCCGAGCAACAAGGTGATATAAAAACTTTTTACGATGCCAAAGTACCGGATTACAAATTGAAACCTAAAGACGAGTTATTCATACAGATTAAAAGTCTGGACGATCCTTCCACAAATGTTTTTCAACAACTTGGTATCCAGGAGAGTGGAAGCATGAGTTACATTCAGCCTTATGGAGCATCTCTAATGTCATATACGGTTGATAAAGCAGGGTTATATACAACTTCCGGTTCTTGGAAATATTCAGGTGGAAAACAAATCAGTTCCTGAGGTTAGTGCCATTTTACAAGATTCTTTAGAGCATATTTTAAGCAACCCAACAGTAACAGTAAAATTGGTAAACCGCTTTGTTTCGGTGTTGGGAGAAGTTCAGACACCCGGCCACTATTCCTATTCACAGGAGAAACTTACCATATTTGATGCTACTTGGCCTGGCAGGAGATATTACGGAATATGGCGACCGCAACGATGTAATACTGGCCCGCAATGAAAACGGAAAAAATTTACGTATCAACATTGATTTGACATCCTCCGAATTTATGGCATCAGAATACTATTACATCCGCCCAAACGATATGGTATATGTGAAACCCATGCGCAAGAAATTCTGGGGTATGCGCCAGTTTCCTTTTCAAATTCTATTATCATCATTATCAACAGCCGTTCTTTTTTATACCGTATTTGGTCAATAAAGTTTAATATCAAATCAATCATTTAATAATTCATTATGAATCAACAGACTTTCCCGAAACAAAACAATTTTAATATTCTAAAAATAATCAAATTAATTTTTCGAAATATCTGGATTATCATTCCATGTATTATTCTGGCATTGGGAATTGCTTATGTTTATAACCGTTATACAATACCAACTTATAAAGTATCTTCCTACGTTATTATTAAAAGATAATTCAGGAAATAACAGATACATGGAGAAGCCAGGTTTATAAACAGCGAATTACTTTTCAGAAATCAAAATATTCAAAATGAATTGGAGATTATTAAATCGTTTCCAAATATTGAACAAACAGTAAGAAATCTTGATTTGGAAGTATCCTATTATGAATATAAAGATTACCAGTATTACAATGCCTATAAGGAATCGCCATTCAAAGTATTTATTTTTAAAGAACATCCGCAGTTGGTCGGACCTGTTTTTGATATTCGTTTTGAATTCTGATGGAAGTTATACATTAACGGTTCAGAAACAAGATGGAATGGTTTATAATTACTCTACAGAGCAGGAGATGGGTGAAAGAAAAGATGTGGAGTTAAATCTCAAAGGAAATGTAGGTCAGATTATTGAGACGAATGATTTTAAATTTCTGATTACAATCAACAATAAAGATAGCTTATTTGTAAAAGACAATAGAATTTTTGCCTTCAGATTATCTACAATTAAGCAATTAGTGAATCAACTAGAGGAAAGCCTGGAATTTAACATTCCGGACAAATTGGCAACTGTTATCGAAATTAGTATGGAAACCACTTCTGTTCAGCTCGGTGAAGATGTAATCAACGAATTAATCCAGGTCTATTCTGCATCCAATCTGGAGAAAAAAAATCATCTTGCCAATATGACACTCGAATATATTGATGAGCAACTGGATGAGGTATCTGCATCCTTAAATCATACAGAAAACAACCTTCAGCAGTTTATGTCTCAAAACAAGTTGATGAATGTGGATGAACAGTCAACCGGTTGGCACAGCAGCGACTGGATTTACAAAATCAATTGGCTGAACTGATGACCCAGAAGCGTTATTACGATTACATTAAAGAATACAACAGTACTGATTCAGATGAAACACAGATTGTTCCGCCATCAGCTATGGGAGTTCAGGATCCGCTGCTCAACAATTTGATTCAGGAACTTTCTGCTGCACAATCGCAAAAGGCCAATCTGATAAAAAATAATCAGGAGCGTAATCCCATTGTAAACCGCCTTGATATTCAGATAAAAAATCTTAAAAATACCGTTTCTGAGAATATTGCCGCTGCTGCCCGCAGCAATGAGATTTCAATTAACGAAATGCAAAACCGGATTGCACAAATAGAAAGTGAGATAAGCAAATTGCCCAAAACACAAATGCAAATGGGCGGAATTCAACGAAATTATAATCTGAACAACTCCATCTACAACTATTTGCTTGAAAAACAAGCCGAGGCTAAAATTACCAAAGCCTCCAATTTACCCGACAATATAATAATTGAACCTGCGCATATGGTTGGGCTTTCGCCTGTTTCTCCCAATAAAATATTAAATTACATAATTGCATTGTTTTTGGGTTTTACTATTCCTTTTAGCATTTTGTTACTTAAAATGGATCTTAAAACAACTATCACAACACAGGAAGATATTGAAAACATTACCAATGCAACCGTTCTTGGGAAAGTATTTCATTACAGTAACCGAAAAGAAAAAAACGTTTTTATTGCCTTGCCAAATGACAAAACAGCCGAAACATTTCGCACATTGCGAACCAACATTAACTTTGCAATGAACGGCAGTTCGCATAAAACAATATTCGTGACTTCCTGTGTATCGGGTGAAGGCAAATCTTTTAATGCGCTTAATATTGCAGCGTCCTATGCCCAAATGGGGAAAAAAACCATTTTGGTAAATTTCGATCTTCGCAACGCACACACAGTTGTTAAGGGCACTGACAACTCAATAGGTTTAAGTATGTTTTTAAACGAAGAAGCAGCACTGAATGAAATAATTCAAAAAACATCATCTTAAAAATCTCGACTTTATCAATTCAGGGCCGGTTCCTCCCAATCCACTGGATTTGATGGAAAAGGAGATAATGACAAACCTTTTTGATTTTCTTAAAAAGAATTACGAATACATAATCATTGACACTCCGCCATTGGCCCAGGTTTCAGATGCCCTTGCAGTTATAAAATATGCCAGTATAAATTTGATAGTTACCCGGTATAATGTAACCAAAAAGAAATTGCTCAGGTTAGTATTAAGTGAACTTAAAAACAAAAACATTAATAATGTATATCTTATTTTAAATGACAACAAACTGGTAAGTGAACAAATGGGATATGGGTATTATAATAAAAAGTAAAAAATTGTTTTGAAATATAAATAAATGCAAGCGGCAAAATAAACTGGATATGCAACCTGGGAATTCTTTTAAACCCTCTCTAATCATAGCTATCGATTTTGATGGCACCATAGTGGAACATTGCTATCCTGCCATTGGACGAACACGTCCATTTGCATTTCAAACATTAAAAGCCCTTCAGGCAGATGGTCACCGTTTAATTCTATGGAGCCACCGCGCAGGACAAAAATTGGAAGAGGCTGTTAAATTCTGTAGCTCACATGGTATTGAGTTTTATGCGGTGAATAAAAATTATCCTGAAGAAGTCTGGGACGAAAACGAAAGCCGTAAAATTCTGGCCGATATTTACATCGACGATAGAAATCTGGGAGGGTTACCTTCCTGGGGGGAAATTTACAATATCATTTCTCCTGAAAAAGAAGTGGTGGTATTAAAAATAAGAAATCCTGGTGGAAGAGGTAATAATCCATACTCTATAGAACCAAATAATAAACTCATAAATATGATATCATATGCATGTCAATATTTCTGGAAATCTTAACCTGACTTTGCAGGATCAAAATAGTTTCACAAATTGGGTGAATCCAAATACATTAGAAGTTACAGATTACGGTATTTGTAACGATGGGGGAGTAGTGTTTATGTTTTTCATTGTGATTGGGGTCTATGGCTTCTGTACGTCAATCGTTAAATACACTTCAGGTAAACAACACCAAATAATTATGTTGAGTCACTAGGTTGGACAGCTTAACGAGGCTATGAGGTTTTGTTTTTATTATGGAGTTGAATTTTATGTAATAAACAAAAACTTTCCAAAAGTAGTATACTATGGAAAGAAAACAACAGTTTTAAATTCCGACCAACATATACTGACGAGGGGACTCTGGGAAGATTTCCTTCCTGGGGATTATATAAAATAAATTATCAGAAATTTATTGTAAGTAAATTAGATGAATCTAATTTGTAGTGGAAAAGATGAAAGGATTTTTTAATAAAATATATCCTGTTAGCTCTGAAATATTACTGAATTTATGATTTTCTTTAAGAATTGATTCCTATTCTCTTATTATGGTTGCTTTACCAACGAATTACCTGAAAATTTAAATTATGAGTGTAACATTATCTAATGTTAATTTTGTTAATCTTCCCAAAATTCAAGATCCGCGTGGAAATCTTTCTTTTATCGAAGCAGAACAACATATACCTTTCAAAATAGAAAGAACATATTGGATTTATGATGTACCTGGTGGTCAGGTTCGGGGGGGGCATGCCTTTAAAGAACAGCAGGAATTGATTGTGGCTCTATCTGGCAGTTTCGATGTAGAGGTAAGCGACTGCACTTTGAAAGAGACATTTTCCCTCAATCGATCCTATTATGGACTTTATATTCCCAGTGGTTTATGGAGAGAAATGAATAACTTTTCAACAAACTCGTTAGCTTTGGTACTTACTTCTACATTATATCACGAAGATGATTACATAAGAGAATATAAAGATTATTTAACATGGTTAAAGAAATAAAAAACACGATATACAATTGCAGTATTGTTCAACTGCCTAAAATTCATAACCGGGCTGGGAATATTACTGCACTCGAAAATAACATTACAGTTCCTTCGAAATTAAACGGGTTTATTATTTGTATGATATTCCTGGAGGTGAAGCACGTGGTGGACATGCACACAAAAAATTGCAACAGTTTTTAGTTGCTGTCAGTGGTGCATTAGACATATTGTTGGATGATGGGAAAAATAAAAAGGTGGTTCATCTTGATCGACCTTATATTGGATTACATATTGTGCCAGGTATCCTGCGCCAGTTGTTGAATTTTTCTTCTGGTTCCATATGTCTGGTATGGTGTCTCTTAAATATGATGAAAATGATTACATCAGAATAAAAAATGATTTTATTAAATTCAAAAATGCATGATTGAGATAAAAAGATATTTCCCTAAATATAAAAAAGAATGGGATAATTTGTTAACGCGGTCCCGGATAGATACATTTCTCTTTTATCGCGATTATATGGATTACCATTCTGAACGATACAGATTGTTCCTTCTTGGTGTACAGAAAAGGCAAGCTGCAAGGATTAATTCCAGGGAATATTCAAAATTCTGTGTTTTATTCCCATCAGGGATTAACTTATGGGGGATTGACTACTGCAGATAAAATAACAGCGATGGATGTTATCGATTTCTTCAGTACTTTAAATGAAAAATTGGCTTCTTATGGAATTAAGGAGGTTATTTATAAAGCCTTACCGCATATATATCAGAAAAAACCCGCACAGGAGGATCTATGCGCTTTTTAGGTTAGGCGCTCAAAAAATTGGATGTAATCTTTCATCAACAATTTTTCACAAAGATAAGTTACCATTTGTTGAATCCAGAAAAAGCGGGATACGAAAAGCTGTTAAGGAAGGAATTGAAATTAAAGAAAGTAATGAATTTAATGTGTTTTGGAAATTGCTGGAAGAAAATTTAATTACGACTCATGGAACATTCCCAGTCCATTCGCTTCCGGAAATTCAGTATTTACATTCAAAATTTCCGAATCAAATCAAATTATATGTAGCCAAAGCTTCACACGAAATAATTGCAGGAACCGTGCTTTTTGTAATGAAAAATGTTATTCATGTTCAATACATTTCGGCAAGCATTAACGGCAAAAAAACAGGCGCACTCGATTTGTTATTCGACAAACTTATTAATAGCATTTATTGTAATATTCCAATCTTCGATTTTGGGTAATCCACTGAACAAATGGGAAACTATTTAAACGAAAATCTCATATTTCAAAAAGAAGGATTCGGCGGCAGAGGTGTTGTTTTTGATATTTATAAATATCTTATTAAATGAAATTTGATATATCATTTATTTACGATAAGAATAAAGTTGAATTGTTTTTAGACAGCTTCTTAGTTGAGAACTTAAAAAATAATTTATTCTATCGGCGCCAATGTGACAATTATGAACCGGATCAAGATTGGTAAATTTGCAGTTATTGGAGTTGGAAGTGCGTTCTTAAAGAATATTCCTGATTATACCTTATGGTTTGGTAATCCAGCAGTTTACGGGGAAAATATTTGCAAATGTGGCAATAAAGCTTGACACAAAACTAAAGTGCACTACTTGTTATTTAACCTATAAAAAATCAATGGGAAATATTCGGAACAAGAATATTTTCATTCTACTATGGAGTAAATAAAAACTGACAAATTTAACCTTAGATAAGAACTACCATGTTATTTGAAGTTGCTTCAAAAAAATACAAAGAGTATTTTAGATTTGACCCGCATCCTTTTATTTCTGAACAATTTATAGAGTTGAATAGCTGGAAAACTGATGAGACTGAGACAAGTAGCCGACAGTAAAAAGCCATCCATCGGATTAGTGGCGGACATCAAAGATGAGAATATCTTTGCCCCTCTTTCTGCACCATTTGGCGGATTCCATTATAAAAGTGAACGTATTTTCATTTCTGAAATTGTCCATTTCTTAAATGGGCTCAAAGAATATATTTATGTAAAAAATTTAAAATGCGTATTTATAACACTGCCTCCACTTATTTATCAAAAATCTTTTAATGCTAAAGTCGTAAACTCATCGTTGTGCTTGGATTACGATTTATTATTGCCTGATATAGTTAGTTGGGTTAATTTAGAGGAATTTACTGGAAAAATTTCATGTAAAATGTGTCGTATCAATTTTAACAAATCCATTAGTTACAATCTGACATTCAATATAATTAGAAATGTGAATGAAAAAGAAGCTGCATTTAAACTCATTTGTGAAAATCGGATTACACGTGGACGAGAAATCCATATGACTTTTGATGAACTTATTAACACAAATAAACTTTGGCCAATTGATTTTTTTCTGTTAGTGATTCAAAAGGTAAAATGGTAGCTGCCGCTATTTTTTACCAATTTCAAAAAAATATTGCTTATGGTGTTTATTGGGGTGACAATTTATTTGGAAGAAAGTTAAAATCGATGGATTTTTTATCCTACAACTTGTGGACTTATTATAAATCATTGGGATTTAAATATATCGACCTTGGCATCACAACAGAATCAGGAATACCTAATGAAGGCTTGTTACGGTTCAAAGAAAATCATGAATGCAATTCTTCCTTAAGATTTAGGTTCAAATACCAAAATGAAATGTTTTCTGGATTGAGAGTTGGAACTTAAATAGAAACAATGGGACATTGATTTATACTTGCAGGTCATGAAATTCCTGCTGCTAATAATATTGACATCAACCGTCTCTCCCTTTAAAACAAAGATTGAAGTTATATCTAAATATTCAAAATAAATACTAATATTGTTATTTGGATTAATAATGTGTACAATATTCCATCTTATATTAAGGCGAAATGTGGTAAAAACCAGTATAAATATTTGTCCAAATATAATAAATCTACAAGTTCATTTTATTGCAAGACTTGGTCTATTTAACATGTTATGAAAATGAGATAGAGGCAATGTTTAAATATGATGAAAATCAATTTAATTTATGATCAAATTCCTGAATTTAAAATCCATCAACAATAGCTTTGAACCTGAACTTTCAAAGTCCGTGAAACGAGTACTTGATTCAGGATGGTATATACAAGGCCAAGAAGTAAAAGATTTTGAAAAAGGTTACAGTGAATACATAGGAACAAAATATTGTATCGGAGTAGCCAATGGGTTGGATGCATTACGCTTAATATTAAAAGCGTACATTATGATGGGTGAAATAACTCCTGGTGATGAGATAATTGTTCCGGCTAATACGTTTATTGCTTCAATGTGGCGATTTCAGACAATGATTTAAAACCTGTCCTGGTTGAACCGGATATATCGACCTTCAATATTGATCCATTCAAAATTGAAGATAAAATTACCAGACGGACTAAAGGAATTATGTTGGTTCACCTTTACGGACAAAATGCTATGCATCCGGAAATACAACGATTAGTTGATAAATACAATCTAAAACTCATTGAAGATAATGCCCAATCAGTTGGAGCATACTACAAAGGAAAACGAACAGGATCTATTGGTCCACGCTTCCGGTCACAGTTTTTATCCAGGTAAAAACCTGGGATGTTTGGGGGATGGTGGCGCAGTTACTACAAACAATGATGAATTAGCATCAGTAATCCGGGCATTGGCGAATTATGGTTCTAATAAAAAGTACATAAATACATTTAAAGGACTTGATCCCGTTTAGATGAAATACAGGCTGCCATTCTTAATGTTAAGCTTAAACGCCTCGATTCAGACAATCAGTATCGACAAAAGATAGCACAAATCTACTGTGAAAATATCAACCAAAATGAAGTTATTCTGCCGGTAAACAAAAAGTTACTTTAAATCCGAAACTTTGAGCTCTAAAAATCCGCATGTTTGGCATTTGTTTGTAATCCGTCATCCGCAAAGAGATAAACTGCAACAATATCTCACAGA